>CAZBLM010000008.1:0-55895 GCA_964492675.1 uncultured Sulfurovum sp. | reverse complement strand
AAAACTGCCTAATTTAACTCCGCGGTTGACATTTATATCTGGTTTATGGATATATTTTATAAAACTCCCTAAAAATCCCCCTAAAAACCTTAGATTTTGTTAATATCCATTGTATCAGGTTAGATTGGAAATATACTTTAAATATCGTAATTTAGGGGTTTATTTAGATTTATTTAGATTGTATTGAATTATAGTTTGGTGGAGGTGAGGGGAATTGAACCCCTGTCCTAAAATAGATAGAACCATGACTCTACATGCTTAGTCAGTGTTGTTAATTTTAATCTAGTTTTGTACTACACTCAAAACTTTGCTAGACGAGCTAAGGTTCTCACCCTGTGGCATAGCTTCCACGGGGCATAGTCATCAGATGTGATACCCAAAAATCCTGTTAAGATGACACTCCCAGGCAGGGCAGTCCTCCGCGTTAGCGGGGTTAATGACTTACGCTACTGCGTAAGCTGGACGGTAATCTGTGTTGTTTGCGTTTAAATGCGTGTGAGCCGCGTAACGGAATTGCTCAGTCCGACATGCACATAGCCCCGACTACTCCAGTCGAAACCAAGTCACCCCCATGTGCGCGGATTTTAACACTTTTAGGTTTTTTTGTCAATAGATTAAGAAAGCATCCTCTTAATTATCCAAACTTACCACCAAAGCAGCGGCAGAGCCTGTCTTATCGTTATTAGGTTGATAGAGATAGTTATGTACTTTACTAGGTACATTATTTGGGATATCTAGTGCTTCAAATTCCTCTTTTGCCAATTGTTTTGCCTTAAAGAGGGCCATTTGTACGCGTGAATAGAAGTTGGCTGCTCCTTCTCCCGAAGTCTCAATGCTTAAAAAGTTTGCTTCAGGGAAACGGTTGGTAACTAACGACTGTACCCCATCTGACACAGAAGAAGAAGGCATACACCCAAAAGGTTTCACCGAGATGACAAGGTGTGAAAGGTTATGTTTCACAGACTCTATGAGATGGGCCACCTCCAAGTGTCCTTCCCCGCCTTCACATTCAAGCGTATAGTATTCTTTTGCTAAAGATGCCAGTTTATCAATATCTGGTATCTCATAGTCATGTAGACCGATAGCTTTGGCATAGAGTTTAAAATGTGTTTTGAAAGCAAATTTAGTAAGTTTTATCAGTATACGTGTTTTGAGATTGGAAAAATCTACTTTTTTTGCATTTTCATCTGCCAACTCTTCTTCTTTTTTGAGTTTGAATTCTGCTTCCCAAATACTTAACATAAAACGATTTATGAGAGGTTGAGGAATACACTCTGCGCCTTCTGCTTCTAAAAATTTATGTAAATTATAGTTCCCGTCTCCTTCTGTCATCGCTGCCCAGAATTCTCCTATGACCATCACTTTGGCTTTGGGTTGTAGACGGTCCAATTCTACTTTTTCTAAGAGACTTCTACATTTCCAAAGTGTTTTTAAAAGGCTTTTTTTCTCCATAAAAGCATCTGATACAAGTACCCTACACTTCTCTATGGCAGCGTCTACACTTCCTTTTTCTACTTCATAAGGACGCATTTTATAGCCTAAAAGATTGAGTATGTCACCTATGAGTACGGCTTTTAGCGGCGGTATGAAAAATGAAGGGGAGAAATTTACCACATCATTGGAAGCATCTTCCTGGTTAATACCTTTGTCATGTTCAAAACTAGCCACTCGAAAACCATCAAATCCTGCATCTCTCAAAGCTTTTTTATACTCTGTAATATACATACCAAAACGACAGGGACCACACCCTGCAGCAGTGATAAAAATATAGTTTTTGACTATCTCTTCTGTAGGTATACCTTTTTCATCACGTAAAGTTTGAAGGTATTTCACCAGGTTTCCCACTGTAAAATAGGTAGGGTTGCACTGCCCGCGGTTACCAAATTCTTTTCCTTTTTGGAACGATTCAAAGGTTGGGTTAGGAAGAGCAATGAAGTTCTCACCTATAGACTGTAAGGCTGCCTGTATAAGTTTATCTTGAAGGATGGTGAGACCACCTACGAGCATAATCGTGTCTTTTTTCTCTGCATAAACTATGGGTTCTTTAGGGATATCTCTCCATTGTGTTGCACTTTGATTGATGAAAGAAAGATCACCGTTTTTTTCTGTCATTTTTACTGTACTACATGCGATACTCATACTAATACTCCTTCGGATTCAAGATGATTGTTTTCTTCTAGCTTTGTTAGTTGCCGTTTGTATTGATCAAGTGTATAGGCAAATGTTTTTACCCGTATTTTAATGGATCCTCCGGGTTTGTTCGCATCTATATCATGTAAGGTCAGATGAGGTGTACGTGAAGCACCAAGTATCTTGTCTATGATAGAGTAGGTTGGAGCATCATGTCCACACTTGAAAGAGCTTAGGTCAAGTACAGCTACATTTGGATGACGTGCTGCAAACTTCGCTGCCCAAACTTTTTGCGTGGAGTTGGTAGAGTAGTTTTCTTCCCATACATCACGTATGTCATAAGCAGACTCAACAATTCCTTCATTGATCTCTTTGTCAAAATAGCTAGAAAGATAAGCTTCATCCTTAGGTATGGCACGCATAGAGAGTGTTTTGAACCCAAGTGATTGAAACTCATCCAGTACTTCATGGTTAAGACCCGGGTCAGTATGGTAAGGACGTCCAAGAAGCAAGATAACAACTTCATCATTAAGTATAGCATCATCGAGTATTTTACGTCCCTCTCTCATGATCTCTTCATCATTTTCTTTGAGTGATTTCCATGCCTGATCTACTGCCCAGTTGTTTTCATCTTCTGTAATATGTAGTCTTGTTCCCCATGTTTTGAAGAGTTGTTTCTTGAGCAGGTCATGTCTGTCAAAGTTAAGTGCATCTTCTACATAATCGATATTTTTTTCTTTAAAAAGGTCACGCTCTTTTGTAAAAGCAGAGTAAACTACTTTGGGAGTACCGGAGATGATGGGACATGAAGTTTGACCCATCGTATGTTTCACATACCCCGGTAGTTCTGTTACGGCAGGAAACCACATATAGTCAAAGTTCTTTCTGGCAAATTTTTTCTCATAGAGCAGGGCATAGACATGAGATTGTGCTACTTTTGCAGGGTAACATGAGTCAACAGATCCATACTTAGCACCTTCCAGAAACATATCTTCATTGGAAAAGTCTGAGAAGTGTATATTGGTTTCGCTAATGTCCAGTGCTTCAAGATAGGTTCGTAAAAAGGGTGCCAATGAGTAAATATTAAGTACTTTAGGGATAGCTATTTTAACATTACGTCTATAGTTTTTATCATGTATATCAGAGACTTCAAAGTTTCTTTGCACCTGTTTTCTGAGTGTTGGTCCCCAACCTCCAAGTGTCACTCTTATTTGTTGTTCAGATATTTTTGTTTTAGTTGTTGGACTTGCTTCTAAAGTGTAATTGGATTTAAAAAGATCTACAGACTCTTTTTTGACCAGATTTGGTGTGTTTTCTTGTAAAGATCTTCTAGAGTCTTTTAGTATTTTGAGCGCTTCATGTGATTCTACCGTTCCCTCTTCACAAGAGAACCCTGCAATGTAACGTACCGTATCAGAACTTGGGGTCTGTGTATCTATAAATGTGCGAGAACAGTTAATGTTGCAGAAGTGGCAGCGAGTACTTTCATCAGTTTTTGAAGTATAGGTCATTTGCAGGGATTCTTGCAAGCCTACAAAAGTAGCTTTTCCTTTTTGTGCCACTACATCTCTAGCTTCTATGGCTGCACCGTATGCACCTGCCTCTCCTGGATGAGGATGCACATCTACTTTTGCATGAGGGACTTTTTCTTTAATGTAATCTACCTGTGCTTTGAGTGCTGCTTGGTTATACTGTGTCCCTCCTTGGAGTACAAAGTGGTCTCCAAAGGCCGCAAGGTTTGGAGCTTGTACCACATACTGCCATACATTTTTGGGTAACACTTTTGAAATACCTGCAAAGAGCTCCTCTTTACTGTAACCCTCTTTTTGGAAATTTACTCTGTCAGTGTCGAGAAATACTGCACATCCGTAGTTGAACATGGGTGCTTGCTTGGCTTTAAAAGCAACTTCTGCAAAGCCTTCCACTGGCACGCCGAACTGTTTTGCCATAGATTGAAGCAAGGTACCGTTCCCTGCAGAGCACTGGTTGGAAAGACGGAAGTTCTTCATCATACCATTTTCCATAAAAAGTACTTTAATATCCTGACCACCAATGTCGCAAATAACATTGATACTCTCTCCAAATGCTTTTTGTGCAGATTTCATATGAGCAATGGTCTCAATGATGTTTGCATCTGCTTTTAACGCACCTTCAAGTACATCTGCAGCGTAACCTGTCACTCCCAAACCTTTTATCTCGTAATAACCATGAGGATCTTGTTCCTGTATTTTCTCAAGTAGTTCCAGGGTATCTGCAATGGGGTTCCCTTTGGAGAGTTGATAGACCTTTAAAAGAAGCTCTCCCTTTTCATCACAAAGTACGGCTTTGGAAGAGGTTGAACCTCCGTCTATACCCATGAAACAGGTTGTCTTTTCTGTAAGTACCGGTGAGATGAAAGGTTTGATAGCATAGTCATGTTTAAACGCTACCAACTCTTCTTCACTTTGTATAAGCGGGCTGTCATTATTCTCGTTTTGTGTAGTACCACCTGTATCTACAAGGGTTTTTAGTTGTATGAGACCCGTAAATGATTTATCATGGTTGGCCTCACCCTCACCAAAGATAACCGCACCCAATGCAGCATAATACTGGGCATTATCAGGCACGTTTATGAGTTCATTTATGTTGGATTTGTCATAAGCTATTTCACGTTCATCCCAAAGTTCGGTAATACGCATACGCCAACACTCTTGTAAAAAGGGAAGATAGGTGTTTGGCCCTCCAAGAAGCAGTACTTTAGGCATGAGCGTGTTTCCGCGTGTTAATACAGTAAGATTCTGCATCACAATGGCATCTGCCAAAGAGTTCATGATCTCATTTGAAGGTACAGAAGTCTTCACAAGATTAACGATATCAGTCTCTGCAAATACACCACACTTGGCTGCTACATGGTGCAGTTTGTCTGTTTGAAAAGAGAGTTTTTGTATATCTTCACTCTCCATACCTACCTTCATAGTACATTTTTCTATAGTGGCACCTGTACCTGAAGCACACTTATCATTCATAGAGGTTAAAACAGATTTTTTGCCATCTTCACTCTGTTTAAAGTGGATGATCTTTGCATCTTGACCACCCAGTTCGACCACAGCTCTTACGTCAGGATGGTGATGCTCAACAGCCAGGACCACGGCATTGACTTCCTGCACAAAACGGGCGTTAAGAGTAGGTGCGATACGTGAAGCACCGGAACCTGTAATGTAGACTTTGTCTATCTTGTTATAGTAATTTGGGTGGGTTTGTGAAAGTGTTTCTAAAAGTTTTAAGAGTGTAGGTGCCTGCTTGGTATCATGTGGCGTATAGGCTTTAGCTAAAATGTTGAAGTCTACATCACATAGCACATATTTGACTGTTGTTGAACCTATATCAATGCCTAGACTATATTTCTCCAACATCATTTTATTCATAATGTTTCTTTTTTCTTACTTGTAAATGCCCATAGTATCCATAAAAGCCCTATGATAACAAAAGGTACACTCAACATTTGACCTGTAGTAAAGTCAAGTTCAGTGGTGTAGTGTGCCTGTTTGGTCTTAGTGTATTCGAGTAAAAAACGAAGTGTAAACATATAGGCTAAAAAGATCCCTGGAAGTATTTTCGTAGCAAAAGAGAATGACACTTTACGGTAAATACTTACAAGTATGATTAGAAGTGTAAGATAGGCAAATGCCTCATAGAGTTGTACAGGGTGTCGCGGAACCATATCTACACGTTCAAAGATGATCGCCCATGGTTTATCGCTGGGTAGACCAAGTATCTCAGAGTTAAAGAGGTTTCCAAAACGCACGAATGCTGCAGTGAGAGTACCTGGGATAGCAACCCGTGAGAGTAACCACATATAGGATTCATTATAACGTTTAGCAAAAATATAGAGGGCAACCATACATCCAAGAAGTCCTCCGTGACTGGCAAGTCCACCTTTCCATACTTTGAGTATCTCAAGTGGGTTACTGAGATAAAATTCAGGTTCATATGCCAAGCAGTGCATGAGTCTGGCACCGATAACTGCGCCTAACATAAGATAGAGGATCATATTGTCCACTACTACAGGGTCTTTACCTTCTCGTTTATATATCCATGTGAGTATGATAGCAGCAAGAAAAAAGGACCCTACAAAAAGAAGTCCATACCAACGCAGTTGCAGTGGTCCAAGTTCTAAAAGTATAGGATCAACGTTCCAGATAAAGTGTTCCATCAAATAGTTTCCTTGTATAATTAGGAGTATTATACTCTAATTTATTTAATCAGCTTTTATGTATTAAATTCTTAGTTAGAATCATCAATTTAATGTATACCAATGTATCCTTTTTGTATAATGCATGCTAATACATTAAATAACTAGTAGGGAGATTAGCATTTGAAAAAGAGAATTATATTGGTTTTATCTTGGTTTATAGTTCAGCAAAGTTTATATGCAAATAGTACAGAGAAAGCGGGAGACATCATTCAGGTTTTAATACCATCGATAGCCTATGGAACAACATTTTACCTTGATGATGAAGAGGGTAGAAATCAGTTTTATAAATCATTTGGAACAAACTTAGCTGTGACATATGGATTAAAATACGCTGTGAATAGAGAAAGACCAAATGGAGGTGATCATTCGTTCCCCTCAGGACATACATCTGCTGCATTTCAAGGGGCAGCATTTATACATAAGCGATACGGTATAAATTATGCTATTCCTGCATATTTAGGAGCAGCTTTTGTAGGATACAGTAGAGTTGATGCAGATAAACATTATACCAGTGATGTCATAGCAGGTGCTGTTATAGGAACATTAAGTAGTTTCTATTTTACCACAGAGTATCAAGGTTATACAGTAAAACCAACTGTAAATAATAATGGTACATATGGTGTTAACGTTAGTAAAAAATTCTAAATTTAAAGGATATATAAATGAAAAAAATGATCTTATTGATAGCCAGTCTTGGTCTCACATCGACATTATACGCTTATGATTATACTTTACAGGTATATGGTGGTTGGGTAACGAATATGAATGAAGATGTCACTTATAAAGTAAGTGGTGAAGATGACATTGTAATGAAAGATGTTGAATTGGACACAAAACCGTTTACAACACCAAATTATTATGGAATAAGAATTTCAATGTGGGATACAGACAATACTGCCTGGGAGATAGAACATACACATCAAAAGCTTTATATAGAGAATTCTGATCTTGTTGCACCACTTGAACACTGGGAAATGACAGACGGATTTAACTTTTTTTATATAAATAAAGCATGGAAGCTTGATGAATCATGGCAAAATATTATTGTGAGAGTAGGGGCAGGAGTTGTTATCACCCACCCGGATATTACGTATGACGGTGTAAGATATACAGGAAATGGTAATGGTGCTATTACGTATGGAGGCGGGTATGATCTCTCCGGATTTGTGTGTCAAGCTGCAGTAGAAAAACAATTTAACATATCTGAAGACTGGTTTTTATCTCTTGAAACTAAAGTCACTTATGCCACTGCTGAAGCAGAAGATGAAGCTGGTAATATTTCAGATCTGGACAATAAAGCTTTACACTTGAATTTTGGTGTGGGGTATAGATTTTAAATATATCTTTTCTCATTTTGAGAAAAGATATAATGTAACTACATATTGATCTTTTCTTTGATCTCTCTGGCTATAGCAGAGATCTTGGTTATCTTTTGTGTGTCTGTCAGTGTGTCATCCAGTAAAACTTTCACAAAAGCTGAACCTACAATGACACCATCTACACCTTTTGCTTTCTCTTGAGCAGTATTTTCATCGACACCAAATCCTACGTACACAGGTGTTTGAGTATATTTTTTGATATCTGTAATGATCGGCTGTAGATCTTCACTTTTTCCCGCACCGGTAATTCCCGCATAAGCAACCAGATAAATGAATTTTTTAGCATCAGTAACGATCTCTTTGATACGTGCTTCTGTATCAGTGGGAGCGATGAAGTCTATAAGACTCAGTCCAGCTGCTTCAACTGCAGGTTTATAGGGTTTTGCTTCTTCGAGAGGAAGATCAGGGATAATGAATCCATTGACACCTGTTTTGTTCGCTTCAGCGATGAAGTAGTCCATGCCTTTATGATAGAAGGGGTTAAAATAGCCCATCCATAGTGTGTCTATATGAGGAGCTATCTTGGCAGAAGCTTCAAAAAGGTGGTCAAGTTTAAAACCGTTTTGCAGGGCTTTTAGGTTTGCTTTTTCGATAACGGGACCGTCAGCAACAGGGTCAGAGAAAGGCATACCAAGCTCTAAAGTGTCTACACCCGCTTCAGCTAATGCAAGTGCAGCATCTACTGTAAAATCCAAAGAAGGAAAACCTGTGGTGATATATGCGACTAAATTTTTCAATGGGACTCTTTTTATCTATATAGTTTCAACATTATATGATAAAATGAGTAAAAATATAGATTTATACATCAGGATTAGAAAAGAATTATGAGTATTCATACCCCTAAAATAGAAAAAAAAGTTACGTTAACAACAATTGCTAAGATGAAAGGTGTAGAACCAATCACTATGGTTACAGCATATGATGCACTTTTTGCACAGCTCTTTGATGGAGAAGTTGAGATGATACTTGTGGGTGACAGCCTCAATATGAGTTTTTTTGGAAAAGAGGATACACTATCTGCAACTATGGATCAAATGATCTACCATACACAGGCTGTATGTAACGGTGCAAAACTTCCAATGATCGTACTTGATATGCCTTTTGGTACCTATACAAGTGAAGAGATCGCTGTGAAAAATGCAACACGAGTCTATCAGGAAACTGCTGCACAAGCTGTAAAAATAGAAGGTGGTAAAGAGAGAGCACATATTGTAGAGGCTTTGACCAAAAACTCTATTGCTGTGCTTGGACATATTGGGCTTATGCCACAATTCTTACGAAGTGAGGGTGGCTATAAAGTACGTGGTAAAGATGCAGAAGATATCGTAACATTGGTTGAGGATGCAAAAGCTTTAGAAGCGGCAGGAGCATTTGCCGTAGTAGTTGAAGGTGTAAAGCCTGAGGCAGCCAAAGCAATTACAGATTCCATCTCCATACCAACCATAGGAATAGGTGCAGGAAATGCTACAGATGGACAAGTACTTGTATGGTCAGATATGTTTGGTTTTTTTGAAGCCTTTAAACCAAAGTTTGTCAAAGAGTATTTTGATGGAGCAAAACAAGTGCGTGCCGGATTAGAAGCTTATAGAAATGAAGTGAAGGGGAGAGAATTCCCAGGTGAGGCACATACGTATTAAATGAAAAATATTCACTATTTATTATTCACAATTTACTATTCACTTAATGCGGAGCAATATTAATGGAACGTATGGTTGAAATAGAACGTTTCGATGAAGAGGCTTCGTATGAAGTTACACTGCGCCCCTCTTCATGGGATGAGTACATTGGACAAGAGAAGATAAAAAAGAACCTTAAAGTATTTATCGCAGCGAGTAAAAAAAGAGAAGAAGCGTTAGACCATATACTTTTTTTCGGACCTCCGGGGTTAGGTAAAACAACCATTGCAAACATCATCTCTACAGAGATGGGTGCAAATATCAAAACAACAGCAGCACCGATGATAGAAAAAGCAGGGGATCTCGCGGCTCTTTTAACCAATATAGAAGAGGGAGATATTTTGTTTATTGATGAGATACATCGTATGTCTCCTGCGATAGAAGAGATACTTTATCCAGCGATGGAAGACTTTCGTTTGGATATCATCATAGGCTCTGGTCCCGCGGCACAAACAGTGAAGATAGACCTGCCACGATTTACACTTATAGGTGCAACAACAAGAGCAGGGATGCTTTCAAATCCTCTGCGTGAACGTTTTGGTATGCACTTTAGAATGCAATTCTATACGCCTGATGAGCTTGCTAAGATCGTGACACAGGCTTCACATAAATTAGAGAAGGTCACACAAAATGATGCTGCTTCTGAAGTAGCAGGGCGTAGTCGTGGAACACCAAGAATAGCGTTGAGATTACTTAAAAGGGTTAGAGATTTTGCTGAGGTGGAAGATGAACTTGAAATTACATTGGAACGTGCAAAATTTGCCTTGGATGAATTAGGTGTCAATAACCTTGGTTTTGATGAACAGGATATTCAACTGCTTGAACTTCTTGTATCTGCTAAGAACAAACCTATGGGACTTAGTACGATAGGCGCTGCTCTCTCTGAAGATGAAGGAACCATAGAAGATGTATTAGAACCGTATTTGATCGCAAATGGTTACATAGAGAGAACCGCACGTGGACGTATAGCTACACAAAAGTCTTACGAACATTTTAAGCTTGGCGGCATGGATAAAGGATTGTTTAATGAGTAAAAGCAATCTCATTATTACAGCCCTCTTCGTACTGGCTCTTATTGCAGCCTATTCTGTCTATCAACCTTTTTTACTCTCTCTGATGGTTGCGGTACTCTTGAGTATGGCAACATTTAACCTTACAAAAAAACTGGTTGACTATACAAACTCAGCATATTTTTCTGCAACAATTTCCACCATACTGTTGTCTTTGCTTCTTTTTGCCCCTATTGTTTATTTGGCAACGATCGGTGCAGAGTATATTTCCAAACTAGATGATACTATCATCACAGATACTGTCAATACAGTGAAGGTGTTGGTGGCAGATATACCTTTTCTTAATGGTCTATCTGAACAGTATCTCAATGATGAAAAAATCGCTTCATACATACATGAATCCACAACTTACTTGACCGTTGCAGGAGGGGCAGGTTTGGGGTTTATGAAAAATATGTTTTTTGTTGTGGTCTTTTATTTTTTTATCAACTTTTACGGTACCCGTTTTTTTGATACGATCTTGGAGCTTCTGCCTGTTTCAACAGCAAAAGGCTCAAAGATGATGCAAGAGATCTCTTCAACCATGGAGATCGTTTTTTATTCGGTGATCGTAACAGCGATCTTCGAAGGTTTCCTTTTTGGTATCATTATGAGTTATTTTGGTTTTAACGGGCTCTTTTTTGGGGTTATCTACGGGTTTGCATCACTGATCCCAGTAGTTGGAGGTATAGTGGTTTGGGCACCGGTCTCTCTTTATGCCTGGACAAAGATGGACACCAATACTGCACTCATCATAGCAGGGTATTCTGTTATCATGATCTCAATTATTGCAGATACGTTCATCAAACCTATGATCATTAGTGTTATTAAAGTAGACTTCTTAAAGAGTACGATACAGATCAATTCACTGGTGATCTTCTTTTCTATCATTGCAGGTATGAGTACGTATGGTTTTTGGGGTATGATCTTAGGACCGGCTATTACTTCATTTTTGATAGCGATCACAAAAGTCTATTTGGACTATAATGAAAAATAGTGTGTATAAAAAGGATAAAATATGATCAAAATACTTATTATAGAAGATGACCCGGAGTTAGCACTCATCTTAACCAATTACCTTACCAAGTATGATATGGAAGTTATAGGTGCAGAAGATCCTTACATAGGGCTTTCACTCCTTACCCAACACCAGTTTGATCTGATCATTTTGGATCTGACTTTACCGGGTATGGATGGTTTGGAAGTGATACCTAAGATACGTGAGATAAGCAATATTCCTATTATTATCTCTTCAGCAAGAGATGATATCACTGATAAAGTGATAGGAATGGAGCGTGGTGCAGATGACTATATGCCAAAACCTTATGACCCAAGAGAGCTTGTGACACGTATTAAAACGATTTTAAGACGTACACACGCAGTAGATGAAAGAGTAGCAGAAGTAGAAGAGATATTTGTTGCAGATGATAAAGCAAGAGAGATTTATTTTAAAGGTAAATCATTATCACTTACCGCTGCAGAGTATGATATTTTGGGTATGTTACTACAGCATAAAAACGGCTCAGTCTCAAGAGAACAACTCTTGTATGAAAGTGAACATATCGATGATGACTCATCTATTAAAAATATTGATGTGATCATTTCACGTATACGACATAAGATCGCGAAGATAGACCCGGATAACATTTATATTAAACCGATCCGTGGTGTAGGGTACCTTTTAACCGACCGTATGTAGATGGTAAGATAGATCATGAAAAACTTATCTGTAACGACTTTTATCCATATACTTTTTTCTGTAGCGATCGCGATCTTGATCGCTACATTTTTGCTTTTTCTCTCTTGGGACAAGGACCGGCATAAGATCGAAGAGTATAAACGGTATCAGCTTATTTCCATTACCTTCCTCTCAAATCTCGAACAGCAGTCCAACGAAGAAGAGATAGCCAAACTTTATAAAGAGTTAAGTGTGAAAGCAGTTTCAAAAGCACGTGTTATTGAAGTAAAAAAGGCGATAGAAACCCATGGTGAGACAGTCTTTACCGGTGGTTCATCGTTGGGACAGGTAAGAGTGTTTAAGATAGAAGGAAAACACTATATCTATGTACAGCGTATGGAACATAATCTTATGCTGGAAGACGCCAGACCTGAAAACTACTATTTTGAGATCGCTGTAGCATTGGGTGTGTTTCTCATTGGGGTACTTCTTTTACTTTATCTTGCTGTACTTAAAAAGCTTTACCCTTTAAGAACCTTGCATACACAGATACAAAAGTTTGCGCAGGGAGATATGCAGACACGGATCAGTTATAAGTATGATGATGAAATTGGTAAGATCGCGAAGAGTTTTGATGATGCTATTATTCATATTAATGAACTGAGTGCTTCTAAAAACCTTTTTATGCGCAACTTGATGCATGAACTGAAGACACCTATTACTAAAGGACGTATCGTAGTTGAAATGCTGGAAGATGAAGGTACTAAAAAAGTATTGGTACGCGCATTTGAACGTATGAATGAACTGATCTCCGAACTTGCTGAGATCGAGCGTGTCACCACACAGAGTTTTGAACCTAATTTTGAATATGTCATGCTTGATGAAATCATAGAAGAGAGTCAAGAGTTATTAATGGTGGAGAGAGGTCTTGTGAGGTTGGAAGTAGAGAACAGAGCATTGACGACAGACATAAGACTGATGACCTTAGCCATTAAAAATTTACTTGATAATGGGATAAAATACAGTAAGGGAAAGAGTGTCCTTTTACGTACGAAAGGCAATCAGATCGAGATCATTTCAGTAGGAGATGAACTACAACATCCGTTATCGTATTATACAGAACCTTTTTCTCAAGAAGAAAAAAGGAGTTCCGGGTTTGGATTGGGACTTTATATTGTATATAGTATTTTAGAAAAACTAGGGTATACATTGCAGTATAAACATGAAGATGGAAGTAATATTTTTATGATCGTTCCTAAACAGCATTGAACCCTCTGTAAAACCGATTATGCAGAAGGTTCACTTAGAAACCTTATTTTTTCTCGTGTAATGCTTCTGCGATGAGTTCTAAAGGATTTTTAAATATTGTCTCGACCTCTGCATTATTCAGCGCTTCAGAGAGTTGTACTCTGCAGGCTGAACATTCTGCACTGACATAATGTGCCTTGGTCTCTTTGATCATTGCTGCTTTTGGTTTACCTGCGGCTTCTGCAAAGTGGAACTTTTCAGTTTGCATCGTTACTCCACCAAATCCACAACATCTGTTCGGGTCTGACATCTCTACCATGGGGTAGTTTGGTGCAAGAAGATTACGAGGTTGCTCATAAATACCTTGTACTTTTCTAGCATGACAAGGATCATGGTAGGTGACTGCTTCATCAAACTTTTTACCTTTATCTTTAAGTAGTTGTTGTAAAGCGGTGTTATCATCCAGCCAGGCTGTTGCCATGTGAACTTTTTGGGTTACTTTCTTTGCCCGCTCTTCCCATTCAGGCATATTATGGTTCTTGAAAAATGTTTGCCAGTCATGTGTGATCATAGCAGAACAAGTAGCTTCCGGTATGAGCATAGCATCACACTCATCCATAAAACTTTCAAAGTACTCAATATTTGCTTTGGTCATACGCTCTACAGAATCAATAGCCCCTGTAAAATACGCAGGTGCGCCACAGCAAAGTTGCTCTTTTGGGATAAAGATATCAATGTTGAGTTCTTTAAGAATGTCAACAAGACTATCACCAATACCAACATAGTTGTAGTTGGCTAAACAGCCTATAAAAAGTGCAACACGTTGGTTTTTATTTTCTTGCTTTTCTGCAGGTATTTCTTCTGGATAAGAGTTAAGAAATGAGATTTTAGAAAGAGATGGTATGAGTCTTCCTTTTTTGACCATTGGCATTCTAAAGCGCGCTAAAAGTCCACCTTTCTTTTCATCTACTTTGAAGGCACAAGTCTTAAACATAAAACCAAACTTCATCACGATATCCATCACTTTACGATGTTCCAACAGATAAAATGCTATTTTTTTAAACCAAGCGATACCAAACTTATCAGCAATATCCGCACGAACCTCTTCTATGACCATATCAGTTGCTAAGGAGTTAGGACAAACATCTACACAGTTAGTACAGAGAAAACAGGACTCGAAGATATTTTTAGCATTTTTATCCAGTTCTAAATGACCTTTTTCATACGCACCAAGAAGGTCTATGAAGCCACGCGGAGAGGTAGTCTCATCTGGATTTACCTGGTGGATTGTACATACAGGAATACACTTACCACACTTGATACAGTCATCGCTTGTAGCTGAGAAGTTAAAGATATCTTCTGGTTCTTTGCTCATCTTTTTCTTTCTGTTTTTTTATTGTTATATCTATTCTGTTGACAAAAGTCAATGATTTTCTTTTGTTTCTTTGGGTTCTTCTGTTACTTTTTAATGTTTGCTAATTACTGACTCGTTTGTATTTAAATATAGATCTACGAGTTATTTGTCTCTTTGACTGTCAAGCCAGACCATGATGCCTTTTTGGGCGTGTAGTCTGTTCTCTGCTTCTGAGAAGATGACCTCTTCGTGTTTTTCGAAAGTCTCTTCACTTACTTCGTAACCTCTGTAGGCAGGGAGACAGTGGAGGAAGATAGCATCTTCTTTTGCTAAACCCATGAGGTTTTCATCCACAATGTAGCCGTCAAAGGCTTTCATCCGTACTTCTTTTTCATCTTCTTGCCCCATGGAGACCCAAGTATCTGTTGTCACTACATCACAGTCTTTAACCGCTTCTTTAGGGTCAGATCCAAAAGTGATTTTTGCACCGCTCTCTTTAGCCATTTCAAGAGCTTCTGAGACGATAGCAGCATCACACTCATACCCTTGTGGTGTAGCAACTCTCAGTTCAAAACCGAGTTTGGCTGCAAGCATGAGCCATGAGTGGGTCATATTGTTTCCATCACCAACATAAGCTACTACAGGGTCTTTGTCTTTACCGAACTCTATCATTGTCAGGTAGTCGGTCATAAGTTGTACAGGGTGGTAAGAGTCTGTAAGTCCATTGATAACCGGTACTTTAGAGTATTTCGCAAACTCTTCAAGTTTCGTTTGTTCAAAAGTACGTATCATCACCATATCCACCATACGGCTGATCACACGTGCAGTATCTTTCATAGGCTCACCGCGACCCAACTGTATGTCATTGGATGAAAGGAAAAGTCCCACTCCGCCAAGTTGGTAGATACCTGTCTCAAAACTCACACGTGTGCGTGTAGAAGACTTTTCAAATATCATACCAAGGGTCTGGTGTTCCAAATAGGGTACAAACTTACGTTGTTTAGTCTGTGCTTTGATCTTTTGTGCCAAAGCGATCATCTCTAAGAGTTCTTTTTTATTGAAATCTTTGAGTGTTAAAAAGTGTCTCATCGGACGCTCCTAAAACATTTAATATATAAATGTAAAAATTAAAAGGGAATATTTTACCATAAAATGCTTGAAGGGCTTATACTTTAGGCTTTTTTACTTCTTTTCCTAACTCTGTAGCTATACTATAGGCTATGAGGTGGGCTATCTTTTTCAGTCTTGGCTTGAGCCATTTTGTCTGTTTCTTACAGGTAAGTTCTCCCAGCTCAAGGACAAGAAATTTTTCGGCACGTACCCATTTGTAACCATAATAGTCACTTAGGGTCTCTGTAAAGTTGTCTTTATGCCACTTAAAAGGAAAATACTCTTTATATATTTTTTTCCATTTTTGAGCATAGGCTTGAGAAGCATTGTTCTCATACCCTACAGAAGCGCCGGAAGAGCACACAGTCTCCGCAGAATCAAAATGTATAGATACTGCGATATTCGCTCGCATTAAAGGAAGTTTTGCAGGTACACGTTTAACTTCTATATCCCATGCCTGAAGATGCTTTGTAACTTCATCAGCAACCAAGATGTTCCAGTCAACTTCTCTATATTGTTTGGTCTGGGCACCGGTATTGCCTGTTTTTCTACCCTCATGTCCTGCTTGTATCACGACTTCTGTTGTGCGTATCCCCATATAGAGAACAAACACGATGAGAAGAATGATCAGAATGGCAAAAAAACTTGCTGCTTTATTTTTAACATGCATGAGCTGTTATTTTTGAAGTAACTCTGCCGCTTCTTTAGCATGGTAGGTGATGATGATATCAGCGCCTGCTCGTTTAAATCCAAGCAGTGTTTCCATCATCACCGCATCATAGTCTATAACACCTGCTTTTGCAGCCATTTTCAGCATAGAGTACTCACCACTTACATTGTAAACAGCAAGTGGCAATGAAGTATTGTTCTTTACATCACGGATCACATCCATGTAGGCAAGGGCAGGTTTGACCATAAGTATGTCTGCACCTTCCTTTTCATCTGAAACACTCTCCTGTATTGCTTCTTCCCGGTTTGCCGGGTTCATTTGGTAGCTTTTTCTGTCACCTTTCCCCGGGCTTGATTCTGCAACATCTCTAAATGGTCCATAGTAAGCAGAAGCAAATTTGGTAGAGTATGACATTACTGGTAAGTTCTCAAACCCTGCAGCGTCCAGTCCTCCTCTTATTGCCTGTATCATACCATCCATCATGCCGCTAGGTGCTATCATATCGACACCTGCTTTGGCATGTACTACGGCTTGTTTTGCCAGGTTGTCTAGAGTAATGTCATTGTCTACAGTTTCCAGTACAGGGTCGATGACACCGCAGTGCCCATGGTCTGTATATTCACAAAAACAGAGGTCAGTAGTTACGAACATGTCCGGGTGTGCAGCTTTTACTTCACGTACTGTCTGTGCGATGATACCATGTTCGCACATTGCGTCACTACCTATTGAATCCTTTGTGTCAGGAATACCAAAAAGGATGATCGACTTGATACCAAGTTTCTTGATCACACCACACTCCTTGATGATCTCATCTATACTCATTTGAAAAACGCCAGGCATAGAGTTTACTTCTTCTTTTATGCCTGTACCGCTTTTAGCAAAGAGAGGGTAGATAAAGTCATTGACGCTAAGTTGTGTCTCTTGGAGCAGATCACGGAGGACAGGGTTGATTCTTTTTCTTCTAAAACGTGCGAACATTGTTTACTTTCCTTGGTTGTTATAGTGACTAGTCACGTGAGTCTCCTGCTGACAAGCATTAAAATGCAGTGCAAGTGAAGCACTAAATGCTGAATCGTAAGGAAACCTAGTGTTAGCGTAGCAAAGAGGGACTGAGTTCCTTTTGCGTTACATTTAATGGTATTTTACACTAATTAAGAGAAATTCACTATTAATTTCCCATTTCTAATTTCTAATTTCTAATTTTCAAGTATAATTTTGTCATGAACAATATAGAAATATCACAAGTCGCTACCTTACCAACCAAATATGGTACATTTAATATCCAGGCATTTAAAGATGCTGACGGAAAAGAACATTTGGCTATTTACACTGATGATCTTCGAGATGAACCCATCGTACGTATACATTCTGAGTGTCTTACCGGTGATGCCATTGGTTCAGTGAAGTGTGACTGTGGTGAACAACTTGCCTATGCTCAGGCACTGATCGCCAAAGAGGGCGGGATGATAATTTATCACCGTCAAGAGGGACGTAACATTGGTTTGCTTAACAAGGTTAATGCCTACGCTTTACAAGATAGAGGGTTCGACACTATCGAAGCAAACCACCAACTTGGTTTTAAAGCAGATGAACGTACGTATGAAGTGGTAGAATTCATTTTAAAATACTTTGGCATCTCTAAACTTAAACTGCTCACAAATAATCCAAGAAAAATAGAAAGCCTTGGTGACATAAAGATCATAGAACGCCTTCCGATTAAAATAGAATCAAACCCACATAATGAAGGGTACTTGAAAGTTAAAAAAGATCAGATGGGGCATCTGTTATAGCTTTAGGTATAATGTAAACCATTATGACAAACCATTATACATTTAGCGCCCTTTTCCGTCAGATAAAAACTCAAAAAAGTGATTTTTGGCTCACCAACCTTTATGGTGTCCTGGCAACACTTCTTCTCTTACCTATACCTATGCTAATACCACTTCTTATCGATGAGGTACTGTTAGAACATCCTGGGAAAATGATAGAGACTATCTCTGCTATTTTCGGTACTTCTGAGACATGGCTTTACATAACAGTGATGCTTGTGACCGTTCTATTTTTGCGTTTTATGGCTTTTTTTATGAACAACAAAAAGAGTTTTTATGCTACTAAGATCACCCAAAAGATCAGTTATACACTTCGTCACCGCATTTTACATCACCTGGAGCGTGTGTCACTTTCCGAATATGAAATGTTGAAGTCCGGAGGTATTGCTTCAAAAACTGTGCAGGATGTTGAAGGAGTGAGTGCTTTTTCAGGGCAGGCCGTGACAACTGTTGTGAGTGCTACACTTATGTTGGTAGGTATCGCAGCAGTCATGCTTTGGATGAATTGGATACTCGCACTTCTGGTCTTTTTTATGAATCCTTTTTTTCTTGCTTTCTCCAAACTTTTAGGACGAAAAACAGGTGCACTTTTACGTCGTCAGTATGAAGCCTATGAACTTTACCATGAGTTTCTGAACGAAACGATGGAGCTCTTCATCCAAGTACGTGCCAGTAATCAGGAACGCTCTTTCTTCTCTTTGCTTCAAGGTAGAGCAAAAGAGATAGAAAATGCTTCATTGGATTATGGTTACAAAGCTTCTGTAGCACAAAATTCATCCTTGCTTCTCACAAACACGGTAGTTGATATATTTAGAGCTTTAGGCATCGCCGCAGTGGCTTATTCAGATTTGAGCATCGGTATGATGATCGCTTTTCTTTTTTATCTCTCTACACTTGTAGCACCGATGCAACAGTTGATGGGGGTGATCATCTCTTACCAAAATACAAAGCCTGCACTTGAGCGTATCAACACCTTGCTCTCTTTGGAACAGGAACCGCATTATATGCATAAAAAAGACCCGTTTACAGAGCGTAAAAGTACGTCTGTCGAACTTAAAAATATACATTTTTCTTACAAAAAAGGTAAAGAGGTTTTACACAACATTTCCATTAAAGCAAAAGCTGGAGAGAAGATCGCGCTTATCGGTCCCAGCGGAAGCGGAAAAACAACGATCGCCCAGATGATGGTAGGGTTTTACCCTTCTCACAGCGGAGAGATACTCTATGATAATGTCCCCATAGAACAGATTGGACTGCCTGTAGTACGGGAAAATGTAGCACTTATGTTACAACAGTCACTCTTCTTTAATGGCAAGTGTAAAAATGCTTCCTATTCCCTCTTTACTTTTAAGCGTTAAAGTGCCACCAAGTTGTTCTGCCAGTCTATTACTGATAGTTAACCCCAGTCCTGTACCACCATACTTTCGGCTTGTTGAATTCTCTGCTTGGGAAAAAGGTTCAAATATACTTTTTTGTTTGTCTTTGGGAATACCGATACCAGAGTCTCTTACCCGTATATATAAGTTGCCGTTCATATAGCATACTATGCACTTTATAGCTGAACCTTTTGGCGTAAACTTGACAGCGTTAGAGAGAAGATTTGAAAGGATCTGTTTGATTTTATACACATCAGAGAAAAGTACTTCGGGTACTTTATGATTATAATAAATTTTAAACTCAATACCCTTTTGGGATGCTTTTGTTTGAAAAAGTTCTGCCACGGTGATTAAATTTTCATAAGGATGAAAATTGATGTTCTCAATCTCGACTTTTCCACTCTCTATCTTAGAGATATCTAAAATATCGCTGATGATCTGCAGAAGTGAATCAGAAGAGCTTTTGATGATTTTGAGATATTTGATCTTTTCAGTATCCGTTTCTTTTTCGTGAAGAAGGGAAATAAAACCAGTAATTGCATTAAGTGGTGTACGAATTTCATGCGACATATTTGCCAAAAATATGCTTTTCTCACGTGAAGCCTCTTCCAAGTTCTTTTTTGCTGATATTAAATTAAAATTCATCTTCTGGATCTCTTCAAATTGTTTTTTTACCATTTTTTTATTTTGAAGATAGCTTATAATACGGAAGATTATTTTTTGAAATTGTGTAATATCTATGGGTTTTAATATAAAGTTGGAAATGCCCATATTGATCAACTCTAGGAGATAATCCGAGTCATTGTGCGCCGAAATGATGACAATTATTTGCTCTTCATTAAGTGCCAGGATCGATTTAGACATCTCTATACCATTCATATTTGGCATATTTATATCAGTAAAGACAATATCATAATTCTCATTATTTTCACGGTAGTATTGTGCATATTTTTCAAGACCTTCTTCTCCATCCTTGGCACCATCAACATGTGAAAAAAAATCTTCCATCATATTTAGAGTACTCTTTCGAACAAAATCATTGTCTTCTATATATAAAACGTTTAAATCTTTATTAGACTCTATTAAAACTTGAAGTTTTTTATTTAGCATGGTTAATTTATCTTTCACCAAATAATAATTCTGAAATTTCTTTTAATGCTGCGTCACTTTCAAGATGAGATCTTATTTCATTTATCTTTTCTGAAAGCTCATGATTTCCCATATTGAATAATAGTCCTTTTATTGCATGTAAATTATTATTGATCTCATCAATGGAAATCGGATCTTCTTGAAATAATATCTCTAACTTCGTCAAATTTTCCTGTAGGTCTTTTTTAGCTTGATCAATCAATGGGATTATCTGTTCTTGAGAAAACCCAAATGCCTTTAGATGTTCATATGCTATGGTTTCTGTCTCAGAAATTATTTTTTTCATATATCACCTTTTTAATTGTTTCATTTTTTCAATCAGTACATCTCTAGGTAGAGGCATAGAATAAAAGAACCCTTGCACTTTTGTTGACTTAAAAGTACTCACAATTTTATCTTCTGCACTGTTTTCAACTCCTTCTGCAACTATATCGATATTTAGTGCATGAGCCATATCTGTAATGGCTTTGAAAATAGCTCTTTTTTTTGTATCTTGATCAATATTTCTTATAAATGATTTATCTACTTTTAAAGTGTTGATCGGTAGATGGGCAAGGTGTTGCAATGATGTATACCCTGTTCCAAAATCATCAAGTTCAATGTTGACATTCAGAGTATTTATTTTTTCAAGTACTTGCTGCAGGTATTTTGAATTAGTGAGCAGTACTTCTTCTGTAATTTCAAAGTTTAGATTTTTCCCTTTGAGAGGATACTGTTCTATTAAAAATTCAATCGTCTCATAAAAAGTATTTCTCATAAGAAAAACAGGTGAGATATTGACGGAGAGTGAAAAGTCATTCATCCCCTCATTTTCTAATATAGCAAAAGTTTTTGAAGCGTCGATGATTGCTTTTAGAGTTAGCGGTACAATCATACCGTTTTTTTCCGCAAGCGGTATAAAAAATTCTGGAGACACCTCTTGATACACAGGATGTTCCCATCTGGCTAGCATTTCTGCACCAACAAAACATTTTTTATTGTAGGAGTATTGAGGCTGATAAACAAAATATATATCTCCATTTTCAATAGCAGTTGGTAGATCGGCCATAATACGGACACTTTTTTTATAAGAGGATAAAGTCTCTTTTTGTTTAGCAAACGCAATATTGTTTTTACCATATTTTTTAGCACGTCCCATACTGTTCTTTGCTTTTTTGATGACTCTATAAGCTTTATCTCCATCAAGAGGATAATAACTAATACCGATAGATGCATTGATATACAACATGTTTTCACCAATAACAAATGGTTCAGAAAGCATATGGATAATGTCTTTTGCCAAGACGCCGGGACCTGAAGACTCTGATAGGTCCTGCATAATGATATATTGGTTGTCACTTGCTTTTGCCAAAATATCTTTATGTCTTAAAAGTAAGTTGACTTTTTCAACTATTTGTGCCATCAGTTTATCATCTGTATCAAAATCAAGCATATCATTAAAGTGTACTGGATTGTCAAATTCAATGAAGAGAAAGGCTATATATGTTTTTTGTGAAGTAGTGTCAGAAGAAAATATTTGATTAAGAAAATCTATAAAATGATCATATTGTAATAGCTTTTTATGTGGTCGATTAGCATTGAGCTGATCTTTATTATCTATTTGTAACATTGAAAGAAACCAAAAGTTGTTTAAATTGCAAAAGATGCATTGTCTTTCCTTTTTTACAATAAATTGTAATTTTAAAAGCATGATATAGGATAACGTTTTTACCCTAAATTGTATGTAGGACAAATCTTACATATTTCATAGAAGATATCAATTTTATCTCCGTATGGATATGACCTTTTATTTAATTCTTAAAAGTTGTATCAGGTTTTCTTTGAATGGATAAGGCATAATTGGCTTTTTCCAAAAAAAGTGAAAAAAATCCCCTTGATGGCGATATTTATTCGGATAGATGGTGAGTGCTGCTATACGGGTCTTTGTACTTTTTTTCAATGCAGCTTTGGCTATATCGACTCCGGAACCATCAGGTAAACACATGTCAATTATCATAGCATCATACGCATCATTTTCAGTTATATCGGTTAATGCTTCTGCAACTGTATGAGCTTTGTTGATCTCTATATCAACCTCAAGCTCTTTTTCGAGAGATTTGATCACTTTTTCTTCAAGTTCAAGATTAAACTCAATATCATCAACAATAAGAATTCTTGTTTTCATGATTCACCTTTCTTCATTAAATTGAGAAAATGTATTGTGGAATATTTTAAACCATAGCGTTTTATCAAGAGTATATAACAAAGTGTATATAGAAAAATATATAGGACTATTCCTACAATGGCATATGGAAAGATGCAGACTTTTCATAGGGAGTGCAGGTTTCTTTTTATTTAGATGCATATTCTTCTCCTGATCTAAAAGTCATGCAGGGAAAAGTGAATAAGTTGATTGGTATTGGAGAGTGATAGTTTTTCCAGTATACGTTTACGATAGGTAGATACGGTTTTTGGACTTAATTCAAGTTTTTCTGCGATCTCTTTAGAGGTGTTCCCTGAGGTAATTAGAGAGTATACTTCAAATTCTCGTTTGGATAAAGACTCTATCGAACTTTTGGATGTTTTACTTAAAGAGGTTCCATGAGGAAGCGTTTCGTAATATGCTTGGTCAAGATATATCTCTTTTTTTATGATACAGTTTATCGCATGTAGTAAATCTTCTGATACCATTTTTTTATTTAAATACCCTAAAGCACCAGCTTCAATAGCATGTAAAGCATAAGGGTCTTCAGGAAACATACTTAAGACCAATATAGGTAAACCACGGAATAAATCACTGATCTCACGTACAGAGTGTATGCCGTTTTTATCACCAAGGTTTAGATCTAAAATCAAAAAGTCATAGCTTTTTTTGGAAAGAAGTTCCATGAGTTCACTGAATGAAGAAGCTTCATCTTCAATATAAAAATTCTCGCGAGACTCTAAAATAAACCTGACGCCACTACGGACAATAGCATGATCATCTGCAACAATGAATTTATAGGTATGATTATTTTGTGTGAGCATTACAATTCCTTTTGTTACATATATAAATACTTAATATATCTATATACATACAACATTAGCAACACAGCTATCTTTTTTAAGCTCTATAGCTTTTCGTCTTTACTTCACAATAAGCTTGATTTTTAAAGAGTATAACTTTATTTACTACTATAACATAATTTTAAATGTTTATCAAACCATTTTATTAAAAGAGATATCTTATATAAATAAATGCTATAATCTTTTAAAAAAGAATGACTAATGAATCTTGATCAAAAAATAACCTTTGCAGATACAGTATTCGCGCAAGAGGTAGATGGAGAGATGGTACTGCTTGATATGAACTCTGAAAACTACTTTGGATTGGATGAAGTGGGTACTTCTATCTGGCAGTCGATACAGGAAAATACAGATCTAAGTGAGGTCTTTAAAAGTTTATTGGTTCAGTATGATGTGGTAGAAGAAGTATTGGAAAATGATCTGAAGGTTTTTGTAGAAAAACTTCAGGAAAATGGACTTGTGAGGGTAGAAGCACTTTGAACCTATCGCAATATTTAAATGTTGAAAATATAGTATTAACAGATGAGATCATCATAAAGCTTGAAAACTTTGCTTCTTTGCTAGATGAATGGAATCAGATACATAATCTGACTGGGGCTAAAAATATCGATGCGATCTATATAAATATTGTGGATTCGCTTTACCCTTTGACGTTCATAGAAGAGCCCAAAACACTTTTAGATGTAGGAACAGGTGCAGGGTTTCCCGGACTTGTCTTGGCTATTGCATTGCCTCAAACCAAAGTTGTACTTGCAGAACCACTTAAAAAACGTGTCTCTTTTCTTAAATATGCAGCTATAGATCTAGAACTGAAAAATGTGAGTGTAGAAGCTAAAAGGGTAGAAAAAGTAGAACATGTACCTTTTGAAATGATAAGCTCACGTGCCGTAACTAATACCAAATTACTTTTAGACCTGACCAAAAAGATCAGTGATAATGAAACAGAGTATCTTTTCTATAAAGGATCTCGTGTTTTTGATGAAGTTGCAGATGTACAACATCAGCTAAGATATGATATAGTACAAAAAAATCAAAGAAATTATCTCTATATAAAGAAGAATGAACAATGATCTTAAAACTAATTGTATTTGCTGTCGTAGCTCTGCTCATCTATAAATTTTTTGGAGGTAAACTTCCTTCATTTGGGAAGAGTGCCCACGAAAAGAAACTAGATGATGATACTCTGGTAGAGTGTGAGAAATGTGGGACTTTTGTTACAGTAAAAGAGAGTCTCATTGTAAATGGAAAATATTACTGTTCAACAGAGTGTGCACCCTAGTGTGTTAAAATATCGTATATAAATAAAACCAATTCATATAAAGGAATCATCATGATAATTATCGGTCACCCATGGATAAAAAGTAATCGTTTTTTTAAAGTTTTTTCTATAAAAGGTATTGAAAAGAGTCAGCCAGATGACATCGTTTTACTTGAACCATTGGTAGATTCTCATACTTATGCAGAACATTGTCAGGTAAACGCCATACCTTTTGCTGTGGTAGTAAATACTTTGGATGATGCACTTTATGCCAACGCTTTAGGTGCAAAATATATCATCTGTGAAGAAGATGCTGCGTTAATGATACAGCCTATAGCAAACGAATATCTTTTTGATACACGCATTTTAGTACATATTCATAGTGAAAAAGAGATATCTAAGATCGCAAGAGGGCATATAGATGGTGTGGTTTTTTCTGAGGCTATTATCAATTAATAATCATCTATGGTAAAAGATCTTAAGCAGTATACATTAACGTATAGCATTATTATACTCAATATTTCCATCTATGTGATCTCTGCATTTTTAAGTGGGAGTCTTGTAGATATGGATCTGGAGACACTTGTCAATATGGGTGCACTTTTTGGTCCTTTTACTGTGTTGGATGAACAGTGGTGGAGACTTTTTACAGCGATGTTCCTTCATGGCGGTATGACGCATCTTCTTATGAATATGTTTTCACTTTATTTAATGGGACGTGCGGCAGAGATGTACTTTGATACTAAGTCGTATGTGAGTATCTATCTTTTTTCCGGCCTCATAGGCGGACTGGTTTCTCTCTATGTACATCCTGTATCTGTTGGTGTAGGTGCATCGGGTGCCATTTTTGGTATCTTTGGCGCATTGGCAGGTTTCTTTTTAGCCCATAGAGATAAAATTGCTGCACATAGTAAAGCATTTATGAAAGACTTTTCTATCATCATAGGAATAAACCTTGTGATAGGGTTTTCTATAGAAGCGGTAGATGTCTCTGCACATATAGGTGGTCTTGTGGTAGGGGCAGTAGGAGGCTTTTTACTTTCTAAAAGTCCTAAGTTCTTTATGCTTTATAACTCTGCTATGGTGTTAGTGATGTTTATCATTGTGGCAAGACTCTCAAGCGAATATGCACAGATTAGTTTTTAAAAGGGAAGATAGATCTTATCTATAAGTTCTTCATATTCACTTTTGGCATCTGAATCAATAGTAATTCCTCCACCACTTTTATAGAAGAGCTTACCATTCTTCTCTTTTTCGATGAAGCGTATCATCACTCCTGAACGTAAAGATGTACCGTCAAAGATACCAAAGACACCTGTATAAAACTCTCTGTCAAAATCTTCTACATTGTGGATAATCTGCAAGGTACTTTTTTTAGGTGTACCCGTAATGGAGCCTGCAGGAAGGATCTGAGACAGTAATGTGCCTATCTTGTCTTGCCATCTCTCCGGTAGTTTTGCAGTGATCTTGGAGCTAACCTGCAAGAGCTCTTTTTTACCGGCTTTTATCTTTTCTATATAACGAAACTTTTCTACCTTCACATCAGATCCGATGATGCCAAGGTCATTACGCATGAGGTCTACTATCATCACATGTTCAGCCATCTCTTTTTCATCTGTCAATATACGCTCTTTAGCATCAGGAAGATTTGCATCTATCGTTCCTTTCATAGGGTATGTAGCTATGTGGTCACCTTGCATTTGGACAAAACGTTCAGGGGAAAAACAGGTAAACTCATCTTTATAGTAAAGTTTGAACTTTGCACGTGCATAAGTGAAGATCTCTTTGAGGGAGTAGTTTGTCTCTATGGCTGTTTTAAAAGTGAGGTTCAGTAGGTAGGTATTACCGGAACGTATCTGTTCGAGTACTTCATTTAAGGCTTTTTGATAGGTGGAAAATGCTACAGGGGACTTGGAAAAAGTAACCTCTTTTGTACGTTTTTGAACAGGGTAATTACGCCAATCTTCCAACTTGTAAAAGATGTCATCATCTAAGTCATCAAGTGCTTTAGCAAAGATCTTGTTAGTGTCATAAGAGATGATGAAAAGAAAGGGAGTGCGGTTCTGCCCTAGGGAGTTTATAGACTCAAATCCTTCTTCCTTATTTTGCCAATTCATTGTCTAGTTTATGAATCTAACAGTAGTAGTTTTAAGATAGCCATACGCATATAGACACCATTTTTTACCTGAGTAAGCACTTTACAGCGACTATCTTCAAGCATCTCATCAGAGATGTCTATGTTTCTCATCACCGGCCCTGGGTGCAAGAGTAAAATGTGTCTGTTTTTTATACGCTCTTTGGTGATGCAATATTGCTTGGCATAGTCATCATAATCTTCAAACAGTTCTGTTTCATGGCGTTCAAGCTGTGCTCTAAGTGACATAATGACATCAACTTTATTTATGACATCTTCAAGTTTGTCATACTGAGGCAGGTCAGAGTCTGGCATAAAAGGTTTGGGTGCAACAAGCAGTACATGCATCCCCATACGTGTAAGCAAACGGATACCCGAAGATGCCACACGTGAACTTACAATGTCTCCAACGATGGCAATGGTCTTACCTTTAACATCTCCTTCAAAATGTTCTACCATCGTAAAGAGGTCAAGCAGTGCTTGTGTAGGGTGGGCGTAGTTCCCCGCACCGGCGTTAATAACGGGAGTTGTTTGCATATCTGCTAAGAGTCTTGGTGTTTCATTTTCAGAGTGACGGATGATGACACCATCAGGATCCATCGCACACAGATTGGCAAAAGTATCTTCTAAACTCTCACCTTTTTTAGCTGAAGAACGGGAAGGGTCAAGATGCACCACTGCCGCTCCAAGTCTTTTGGCAGCTACTTCAAAAGAAGACCTTGTCCGCGTAGAAGCTTCAAAGAAAAGGGTGATGAGAAGTTTGTCATTTAAAAGTTGTGGAGGACGTTGTGTTTTAAAAGCTTTAGCATCATCTAGTAGGTTTTGTATCTGCTGGTCAGTTAAGTCGTTCGTGTCTACTAGGTGTTGCATGCATATCCTTAGGATTTAGTTTGGTATTATAGCTAATAGGTGCTAATAAATCTTTTTAATCCCTCATCCACACTCCACCACCCAGGGAATGCAGTATCATAGTAAGGTTGTGTTACCTCCTGGAAGCTGTCTTTATCTTCATAGACATTTACACACCAGTCAAAGTCAATATCACGAGACTTTAATGCTTCCATGGAGAGCAGTGTATCGTTAATGCATCCTAAACGGCTCGGTGTGACCAGAAGAGTTTTGATATTTAATTCTTTAATGAGGTCCATTATCATGTACTTTTCCGTGATAGGAACCATAAGACCACCAGCACCTTCTACTAAGAGAATATCACAGAGTTTGGAGAGCTCGTTGTATTTTTCAAAGATCTTCTCAAGTTTGATCTCTTGTTTTACATCTGCACAAAAAGGTGCCGCAGGTAGAGGGAAAGTGTATGCTGTGATATCGTCCGTGTTAAGACCGATGAAATTTTCATTTACCTTTTGGCAAGTTTCAAGGAGTATACTAGCATCAAGTGCTGTGTCTATTACGCCAGTCTCAATGGGTTTAAATACGCCTACCTTAAAGCCTTTCTCAGCTAAAGATTCGATGAGTTTGAGTGTTGTGTGTGTTTTGCCTACATTGGTACCGGTAGCTGTGATGAAAAGTGATTGCACTTGCATTTTCCTTAAATTTCAGTATAATAGATATAAATAAAAAATATGTAGGAATTTTAACATAATATGCCAAAGATAGAAGAAGAATTAGATTATGCACTAGAGTTACACGAGCCACAACTCTTTAAAGTACTTTTACACAATGATGATTATACCAGTATGGACTTTGTAGTGGATGTACTTACAGGTATTTTTCATAAAACACATGCGCAGGCAGAGCAGATCATGTTGCAGA
Organism: uncultured Sulfurovum sp.; assembly: GCA_964492675.1. Taxonomy (GTDB): domain Bacteria; phylum Campylobacterota; class Campylobacteria; order Campylobacterales; family Sulfurovaceae; genus Sulfurovum. The sequence goes on along the minus strand of CAZBLM010000008.1, from coordinate 26,806 downwards.
TACATGAAAAAGGTAAAGCGATCGTTGGTGTGTACAGCTTCGAGATAGCACAGACCAAAGCACAACAGGTTAAACAAAAAGCTAAACAGAATGAGTTTCCATTATTAGCCACAATTGAGGAGGATAGTTAAATGATAAGTATTGCCCTAAATGATGTATTTAAAAATGCAGTAGCCTATGCTAAAGAGAACAGACATGAATACCTTACGGTTGAACATGTTTTTTTATCTGTAGTGAGAAGTGAAGAGGGGATAGAAGTATTCTCAGTACTTGATGCAAACCTTGAAATACTGGAAAGGGGTATCATCGATCATATCGAAAAGACGATCCCTTCACTTCAGGAAGCAGTTGAGCCTTTTGAGACCGTAGCACTTTCCCGTGCGATCAATGATATGATGACACACATACACTCTTCAGGAAGAACAGAAGCCAGCATAGGAGATATGATAGCTTCTATTTTTATGCAGGAACATTCGTATGCTGTGTACCTTATGAAAAAAGAGGGGCTTTCCCGTGTAGATGTGCTTGAAGTGATCTCGCATAGTCATAGTAAAATTGAAGAGACGAAAAAACCAAAAGAAGAAGAGACGCTTTTAGAGCAGTTTACTATGGAGTTAGTAGCATTGGCTAAAACAGGAAAGATAGATCCTGTAGTAGGGCGTGTGGATGAGATAGAACGTGTCATGCAGACGCTTTGCCGCCGTAAAAAGAATAATCCGCTGCTTGTGGGTGAACCTGGGGTGGGTAAAACTGCCATTGCTGAAGGTTTGGCCCTCAAAATTTCAGAGGGAGAAGTACCTGAAATACTTCAAAGTGCAAAAGTATTTGCTTTAGATATGGGTGCTTTGGTAGCAGGCACAAAATACAGAGGTGATTTTGAAAAACGTCTCAAAGGGATCATTTCAGAACTGACCGCACAGAAAGATGCCATCATGTTCATCGATGAGATACATACGATGGTAGGTGCAGGGGCTACATCTGGAGGAAGTATGGATGCTTCCAACCTGTTGAAGCCTGCACTTGCACGTGGTGATCTTAAATGTATAGGGGCCACGACGTATCAGGAATTTAGAAACTTTTTTGATAAAGATAAAGCTCTGAGCCGTAGATTTGCAAAGATAGATGTAGAAGAGCCAAGTAAAGAAGATACTTTTACTATTTTAAAAGGTATACAGCATAAGTATGAAGATTATCATAATATTAATTTTACAGATGCAGCCTTACAATCTGCTATCGATCTTTCTGTGAAGTATCTGCATGATAGATTTCTCCCGGACAAAGCGATGGATATCATCGATGAGGTGGGTGCGCACTTTATGCTTAGAGGTCAGAGTGATGTGACTGTCAAGCCAAAAGACATTCAAGAGTCTGTGGCTAAGATCATGAAACTGCCTTCAACAGTGATAGGTACAGATGATACTAAAAAACTGAAATCTTTAGAGAAAGATCTCTCTTCTCATATTATCGGACAAAATGAAGCTATCAAAGCACTTTCTACGGCTATTAAACGTTCTTATGCGGGGTTGAATGCAGGAGACAGGCCAATAGGAAGCTTTTTGTTTGTTGGACCAACCGGTGTGGGTAAAACAGCATTGGCAACACAGTTGGCAGAAACGATGCATGTACATTTTGAGAGACTTGATATGTCTGAATACATGGAGCCGCATACCATTTCTCGTTTAGTAGGTGCACCTCCGGGGTATGTAGGCTATGAACAGGGTGGATTACTCACAGAAATGATCAAAAAACATCCGCATACAGTATTGCTTTTAGATGAGATAGAAAAAGCACACCCAGACATCATGAATATCTTGCTTCAAGTGATGGATGGCGCCAAACTGACAGACAATAATGGTGTGGTCTCTGACTTTAAAAATGTCATACTCATCATGACTTCGAACATTGGTACAAAAGAAGCCAATGTAATGGGCTTCAACAAAGACAATTCTATGAAGACAGACAAAGCACTTCAAGCCTTCTTCTCTCCGGAGTTCAGAAACCGTCTCTCAGGGACTATAGAGTTTAATGCACTTGATCTGGAAGCCTTAGTAACTATAGTAGACAGAGAGTTAGCCAAGTTAAATAGTCTTTTAAAACCTAAAAAAGTAAAAGTAAGTTTGAACAAAAAAGCCAAAGAGTACCTTGCCAATGAAGGGTATGATGAACGTTACGGTGCAAGACATATTGCCCGTGTGATAGATGAAAAAGTAAAAGAATCATTGACTGATGAAATTCTCTTTGGGAAGCTTAAAAAAGGTGGTTCGGTGAAAGTGGACTATAAAAATGAAAAACTAACGTTTTCATTTGAGGGGAAATAGGGCTTATGGCCTCCATGTCTGAAGAGGATCATTATTATATACAGCCATTAGAAGACTCTTTATCAGCATTTCCTGATCCTAGGCTTGCTTCAGATGAAGGTCTGCTTGCTTATGGGGGTGATCTCTCTGTAGAGCGGCTTCTTCTTGCGTATAAAAAAGGGATATTCCCCTGGTTCAGCAAAGGTGATCCTATACTTTGGTGGTCACCTAACCCACGTCTTCTTCTTTACCCTGATAAATTCAAAGTAAGAAAATCATTTAGAAGGGTGTTACGTTCTGGAAAATTTTCAGTAACTTTTGATCAACAGTTTTTAGAGGTTATTAGAAATTGTGCTACGGTTGAGAGAGAAGGACAGGAAGCTACATGGATCGTTGATGAGATGATAGATGCCTATACACGCCTGCATGAGGAGGGTTTTGCACACTCTGTTGAGGTACACAAAGAAGGAAAATTAGTAGGTGGACTTTATGGTGTAGCATATGGAAAAGCTTTTTTTGGCGAGTCTAAATTTTCTTTAGTGTCTGATGCATCAAAAGTGGCATTTAAAGCACTAAGTGATGTTTTAGGTAGCAGAGGTTATGATTTTATAGACTGTCAGATGAAAACAGATCATATGATAGGTTTAGGTGCTGAAGTAGTTAAAAGAGATTTATTTCTTGATTCACTTGAGCTGACCATCAAAAAGCCTACAGATATAGGTTCATGGCAACATTTTACTTGGGAGTATGACAATGGTAAATAGAGATATAGGGTTCTCTTTATGGTTGGATTTTGTAGAGAGAGATTATTTGAAAAATGAGTTCGGCTCTTTGATCGAAAAAGGTATTATTAATGGGGCAACTTCTAACCCTTCGATCTTCGCTTCAGCGATTACTACTTCTCCTGCTTATGTAGAGCAATTGAAAAGCCTTGAAGGCAAATCTGCAAAAGAGAAATACGAAGCTTTAGCCATAGAAGATATACGTACAGCAGCACAGGCATTACGTAACTCTTATGATGTAGGTAATGATGGATATATCTCTATAGAAGTTGACCCATTCCTCTCTAATGATACAGAAGGGACTATAGCAGAAGGGAAAAGACTTTTTGCTGCTATTGGTGAGCCAAACGTCATGGTAAAAGTACCTGCAACAGAAGCCGGATATGGTGCTATGACAGAGCTTTTATGTAACGGTATTTCAGTCAATGCTACACTTATATTTTCTCCGAAACAGGCACAGAAATGTTTAAAAGCGATGAAAAAAGGTATGGATGAATTTGAAGCAAGTGGCGGTGGACGCTGTGAAGCTGTTATTTCTGTATTTGTAAGTCGTTTTGACAGAATGTTAGATAGCGATTTGGAAAAAGAAGGGATTGATGTAGCTAAAACAGGTATTTACAATGCTGCAAAGATATATAATCTTATAGAGGCAAATCATACACCGTCAGTGCGTACACTTTTTGCAAGTACAGGCGTAAAAGGTGATGATCTGCCGTCAGATCATTATATGAGAGAGTTACTTGCTCCACACTCTGTAAACACTGCACCTTTGGCAACCATAGAATCTTATATAGCAACTGAAGCATCTGCAGCAAAACTTCCAATAGAAGAGAGTGAGATCAATGGATACTTCACTAAATTAGCTGATAATGGTTTTGATATGGATGAAGTCTATGCACAACTTTTAAAAGAAGGATTAGAAGCTTTTGAAAATGCATTTCAAGAGATGCTTGATACACTAAATTAAATACTACAGAGGATCTGAGATGGAAGAAAAACTCAAGTTATATCTAAGAACAATGATAAGCAACAAAGGGAGTGATCTCCATTTAAAATCAGGTTCTCAGATTCGTATACGTATAGATGGTGTGATGAAAATACTGGGTAAAGATACTATGACAGCTGAGATGATGGATAAGCTGGCACAAGATATCATGACGGCTGATCAGTATGAAAAACTCTTGACCGACAGAAGCCTGGATTTTTCGTATGTATTGGGAAGTGATAATAGATTTCGTGTGAATTTCTTCTATCAAATGGATGGATTATCTGCTGTACTGCGTATCATTCCAGTTGAGATATTATCTCTGGATGAATTGAGGTTGCCTCCTTCACTTAAAACTTTTACAGAGATCCAAAGAGGGTTGGTATTGGTAACAGGGGTAACCGGTTCAGGTAAGTCTACCACCTTGGCAGCACTCATGGACAAGATCAACAGAGAGGTAAAAAAGCATATTATTACGGTTGAAGACCCTATAGAATTTGTACATAAAGACAGAGGGTGTTTGGTCAATCAAAGAGCTATAGGACAGGATGCACATTCATTTTCAGATGCCTTGAGAGCTGCATTAAGAGAAGACCCGGATATTATCCTTGTTGGGGAAATGAGAGACTTGGAGACGATAGATATTGCATTGCATGCAGCCAATACCGGACACCTTGTTTTCTCAACACTGCACACACTTGATGCTAAGGAGACCATAGATCGGATCGTTGGTATGTTCGGGAATGAAGAGCAGAATCGTATCCGTATGTCACTGGCTTCTGTACTTGAAGGGGTTATTTCTCAAAGACTGATCCCCACAAAAAAAGGTGGAAGAATCGCAGCTATAGAGATATTGAAGAAAACAGCGAGAATTGAACAGCTTATCGCTGAAAATAGAGATAGTGAAATACCTGATGCACTTTTTGAAGGTAAAGAGATCTACGGTACACAGACTTTTGATCAGGCACTTTTAGATCTGATCCGTAATGGGGAGATCACTAATGAAACTGCTCTTGAATATGCAACGAACCCTGCAGATATGAAACTTAAAATGCAAGGTGTAGGTAAAGGGGCACTTGTGGATGAATATGCAGATGAAAAAGAAGCGGATGTCTTTGAGTTTAAAGAAGGCGATACGTAAATGCGTACCCGAGAAAACTTTAATTTAATTTCGGTATAATTCGCGTCTAATTTCTACATCCAGTAGGAAAAGAATTATTTTAAAGGAACAGAAATGTTAGAAGGTATCGTTAGAGAGAGTATCGGCAAGCGTACAGCAAAACAGCTTAGAAGAGATGGTTATCTGACTGCAAACCTCTATGCAAATGGTGTAGAGAACATTCAAGCTGCGTTTAAACGTGGTGATTTTGTAAGAGCAGTGAGAAATAAGGAGAACCTGGCATTCGCAGTAAAAGTGGGTGAAAATGAATTAAATGTAGTGATCCAAGAGTATCAACTACACCCAGTGAATGGCGATGTTAAACATGTTGACCTTAGAGTAACAGTACCGGGTCAAGTAACAAACTTCCTTGTACCTGTGATCACTCACGGAACACCAATTGGTCTTAAAAACAAAGGTGTACTTGTTATGTCTAAAAAGAGATTAAAAGTAAGAGGGGCTATCGAAGATATGCCTGCAAACTTTGATCTTGATGTAGAACCACTTGACAGAGATGCTTCAATTCTTGTAAGAGATTTAGAAGCACCTGCTAACTGTAAATTTATGGATAGAGCTAATGTTGCTATCTGTGGTGTAATTAAAGCTAAGTAGCATTAATTAGAACGCACATAAAGCAAAGCTCCATGTGCTACGCTAACGCTGTGTTCTCTTCATCAGAGGGCTCAAGTGACTAGTCACTTTTAAGGAGTCATTATGATATTATTCGTAGGTCTAGGTAATCCGGGATCACAATACGAAGAGACACGCCATAATATCGGTTTTAAGATCATCGACAAACTCGTTGATGATCTTAAGGCTAGAGATATTTCTAAAACTTCTTTTCACGGTAAACTCTACCGTACTTCCAATACACTTTTTTTAAAACCTACCACATTTATGAATCTATCGGGTAAAAGCGTGCAGCCTGTGAAACATTTTTTTAAAGTAGAACTTGAAGATGTGATCGTGATACATGATGACATAGATATTCCTTTTGGTGCAGTACGTTTTAAAAAGGGTGGAGGGCATGGTGGTCATAACGGGCTTAGGTCAATTGATGCAAATCTTACGAAAGAGTATATACGTGTACGTGTAGGAGTAGGAAAACCAGAACATAAATCCCAGGTAGCTGACTATGTCCTACATGATTTCTCTTTGGAAGAACGTGCAGACCTGAATGATCTGATCTCTCATGTTTCGAAGGCCTGTGAAATGCTACTTAGAGAAGAGTTAAATGAAGTAAAATCAAAATATAGCTTGAAATCGATTGAAGGTTTGAAGAACATATGAGTCTCTTAAATCCTTCATTACATTTTAGATATTTGGCAGGACATTACATTAAAAATCTTTTGGCGATCTTGTTCGGTCTCTCTTTTGCATTTGCAGCCATAGACTATTTTCAGCATATACAAAGGCTTGAGGTTTCTTCAAGTTATAAAATTCTTTATATTTTTTATATGTGGCAAGAAGCCTTAGGCTTGCTCTACCCTCTTGCCATTGTTTTTGCACTTATAATAACAAAATTTTCATTGGTAAAGAGTAACACTATGGGTGCATTTCATGCTTTTGGCTACAACAAAAAAAGACTTTTTACTCCGTTGTTTTTTGTTGCATTCTTGGTTTATTTACTCTTTTTAGTACTCAATACTACTGAATTTGCCTATGCCAAGGACAAAGCTGCTTCTCTTTTAAAAAATGAAATAAATGCTTATGATGTGAACGATCTTTTCTTTAAATATAATGATACTTTTGTGTATATTAGTAATCTTGATCCAATAGCCAAAGAGCTTGAAGATATTACTATTTTTAAAGTTTCGGGATATCAGGTAAAATATACGATCAATGCACCCCTTGCTACTTTTGATGGTGAAAAGTGGACTGCAAAAAATGCTACAGTAAAAACGCACATTTATGAGAATGGAAAGCTACAAAGATATAAGATGGAATATAAGGAGAGTATAGAGACTTTAGAAGGGTATAAACCTAAGATCATAGAGTCACTTTATGAGGGGAAAGCGTTAAATATTATTGATGCATACAATACTTGGAAATTACTTCAGAAACAGCATTTAAAATCAGATAAGATCAGGGCACTACTTTATGATAAAATTTTTGTACCTCTCTTTTCGCTAGCCTTACTTTTGATCCTCTTCTTCAAACTTCCTTTTCATGCAAGAATGATGAATATTGGAGGGGTGATAGCACTTTCTTTGGGAGCTACGTTTGTGATATGGGGGATATTGTTTGGGCTTGGGCAAGTGGGTGCCAATGCTGTCTTGATCCCTGAACTTACGGCTATTTTACCTATTGTACTCTTATGGTTTTATGCAGGGTATGTCTACATTACAGATGAAAAATCTATAGCTTGATTTCCCAACATCCGTTTCTTAGTGATTTTTAGATAGAATCATCCTAAAATAGCGTCCGTATTGGATGAACTTAGGAATAGTAGAGATGAATATTGATTATAAAGCATTGGCAAACAAATATGGTACGCCATTGTATATTTATGATTTTGATTATATAGAAAACAGATACACTACGTTAAAAGATGCTTTTGCGGGTAAAAAATCTCTTATCAATTATGCCGTCAAAGCAAACTCAAACCTCTCGGTGATCTCACACTTAGCTAAACTTGGAGCTGGGGCTGACTGTGTGAGTATCGGTGAAGTGAAAAGAGCACTCACTGCAGGTGTAGATAAATATAAGATCATTTTTTCAGGTGTTGGTAAACGTGATGATGAGATAAGAACGGCACTTGAGTATGACATTTTACTCATCAACCTTGAGTCTGAAGCAGAGATGAAACGTGTTGAAATGATCGCGGAAGAACTTGGTAAAGAAGCGCGTATCTCTATTAGGGTGAATCCAAACATTGACCCTCAAACACACCCGTACATCTCAACAGGTTTACATGAAAATAAGTTTGGTGTAGAGATAGATATGGCAAAACGTATGTATATCTATGCAAACAAATCAGAATATTTAAATCCGATAGGCATACACTTTCACATAGGTTCACAGTTGACAAAACTTCCTCCTATCAGAGAATCAGCGCAGATCGTGGCAGACTTGGTGCGTTCACTTAAAGCGATCAAGATCGACATAAAGTTCTTTGATGTGGGTGGAGGAATCGGTGTAGTGTATGATGATGAAGTTACCATAGCAGCTGAGGCGTATACACAGGCTATATTTGATGCTACAAAAGGATTGGATGTTACACTTCTTTGTGAACCGGGCCGTTACATGGTTGCCAATGCCGGAGCATTCTTCACAAAAGTACTGTATGAAAAAGTGAATGATGGCAAACGTTTTGTGATCGTTGACGGAGCTATGAATGACTTGCTTAGACCAAGTCTTTACAATGCTTACCATAAGATAGAAGCAGTACTTGTAGAAGGTGAAAAGACAGAAGCAGACGTGGTAGGACCAGTATGTGAAAGTGGAGACTTCTTTGGTAAAAATGTACCATTGCCTCCCTTGAAACATAATGACCTTGTAGTGGTACATTCTGCCGGGGCATACGGATTTACAATGGCAAGTAATTATAATACACGCGGGAAGTCTGCTGAGGTAGCTCTGCAAGGTGGAGAAGACAGATTGATACGTGGTCGTGAAACGTATGAAGATCAGGTACGTTTAGAACTTGAGTATTTAAAATAAACATAGACAGGTAAAGGTAGCATAGATGACACTTGATGAATTAAGAGTAAAGATCGATACAATAGATAATACACTTTTAAAACTCTATAATGAACGTATGGAGTTAGTACATCAGGTAGGAGAACTCAAAAATACTACAGGTGCACCTATTTATCGTCCTGAACGTGAGCAGGCAATATTAAATAGGCTTAAACAGCAAAATACAGGTAAGCTGACCGATGCTGCCATTGATGCACTTTTTTTAGAAATGTTTGCAGTGGCAAGAAACCTAGAACTCCCTGAAGCTGTGGCATATTTAGGACCTGAAGCCTCTTTTACCCATCAAGCGGCAGAGCTTAAGTTTGGGGCTATGTCTGCTTATTTGCCTATGAACTCTATACAGGGTATTTTTCGTGAGGTAGACAAAGGTACCGCAAAGTTTGGCGTGATACCTATAGAAAATTCTTCAAATGGTATTGTCAGTGATACCATTAACTGCTTGGATACCTATGACTTAAAGATCATTGCAGAAGTAATGATAGATGTGCATTTGGCATTCGCAACGTTAAATGAAGATATGAAAAAGATCACAAAGATATATTCCAAAGATATTGCCTTTGGACAGTGTCGTAACTTTTTAGATGATCTTGGTTTTGATGATGTTGAGCTTATTCCTGTAGAGTCTACGGCAAAGGCCGCAAAATTAGCAATGAAGGATGACAATGCAGCAGCACTCTGTCCCTCCGTTGCAGCGAAGATCAATAATTTGCCTGTACGTTTTGAGAACATTGAAGACAATGCCAATAACAGAACGCGTTTTTTTATCATTTCTAATTTTGAAAATGCACCTTCTGGTAATGATAAAACATCGTTACTTGTAAAGCTTTCAAATAAGCCTGGTTCACTGGTTGAATTTTTAAATTATTTTGAAAAGGCCAAAGTGAATCTTACAAAGATCAAGTCACATATCGTAGAGGGTAAATCTATCTTTTTCATAGAGTTTCACGGGCATAAAGATGATGCAAATGTAAAACCTATTTTAGAAAAGATGAAAAGTGAGATCAAGGTATTGGGTTCTTATGTCAAAGAGACCGATGATGTCTAACCAGGCAGTAGATAGTAAGTAGTAGGGAAGAAACATGATAAAATTTAATAAAGTACTGAAAGATATTAAGATCTATGAAGCGGGTAAACCTATTGAGTTGGTGGTACGTGAGTTTGGTATCGCACCGGAAGATGTGGTAAAACTTGCTTCTAATGAGAATCCGATAGGTACAAGTCCTGCTGTTGCAAAAGCGATAGTAGAAAATGCAGACAAGGCGCATCTTTACCCTGATGACTCTATGTTTGAATTAAAGAACGCACTTGCTTCAAAGTACGCTGTCAAAGATGAGAATATCATTATAGGTGCAGGGTCTGACCAGGTACTGGAATTCATCTCTCGGGCTGTATTGGATGAAAACTCCTCTGTATTGATGTCTGCAGTGACGTTTGCGATGTATGAGATCTATGCGAAACAGATGGGTGCAAAGGTATTGCGTACCATGAGTTTTGAACATAAGTATGATGAATTTATGGAAGCGTATGAAATGCGTAGACCTAAGATCGTGTATATCTGTACACCTAATAATCCTACAGGAGATGCTACCAGTAGAGATGAGGTTCTAAAACTCATTAGAGCCATTGGTTCTGAAACTATTGTAGTAGTAGATGGAGCATACATGGAGTATGCTGCTGCTAAAGATAAAGCGTATGAGATCACGCCAAATGACCTTATGGAATTTTCTAATGTGATCTATTTGGGAACATTTTCAAAAGCTTACGGTCTGGGTGGTATGAGAGTAGGGTATGGTATAGCTCAAAAAGAACTTATAGACCAGCTTTATAAAATGCGCCCGCCGTTTAACATCTCTACACTTTCACTCGCAGCAGCGATCGAGGCATGTAAAGATGAGAAATTTGTCGAAGACTCCATCGCTTTACATCAGGAGCAGATAGGGCGTTATGAAAACTTTGCAAGAGAAAACGGTTTTGAATATATAGAGAGTTATACGAACTTCATTACGTATATGTTTGATGAAAGCATGGATTCAACCAAGATAGCAGATGCATTGCTTAAGCGTGGAGTGATCATACGAAACTTGGCATCTTATGGGATGAACGCTATGCGTATTACCATAGGGACTGAAAAACAAAACGATGTGTTCTTTAAACACTTTTCGGAAGTGATCGCTTGAAAAGAGTAAGTGTGGTAAAGGCGGAAGAAGTAAGTGTAAAACCTTTTCTTATAAAAGACTTTATCCAGGATAAAGAGACACACCGGAGTGTGAAAAAAGTAACAAAAAAAGAGTTAAAAAATTTAGCAGAAAGTTTAGGCATGGAATATACAGAGGAACAGATCGGATTTGCAAAAAAACTCATCATTGCCTATCATAACAAGTATAGTGAAAAGAGATAAGATGAATATACAAGCACACTCTATAGAAGAACTCAATACTTTAGCAGAAGAGATCCGACAAAAGATATTGGATACGGTAAGTAAAACAGGTGGGCATCTCTCTTCCACTATGGGTGCAACTGATCTTATCGTGGCGATGCATAAGGTTTTTGATGTTGAGAAAGACCCTTTTATCTTTGATGTAAGTCATCAAGCTTATGCGCATAAGCTCATCACAGATAGATGGGAAGCGTTTGATACTTTAAGACAGTTTGGTGGTATCTGCGGATATACAAAGCCAAAAGAGTCTCAATATGACTACTATGTTGCAGGGCATAGTTCTACTTCCATTTCATTGGCAGTGGGTGCAGCAAAAGCTATAGCACTTAAAGGTGAAGATCGTGTGCCTGTGGCATTCATCGGTGATGGATCTATGTCTGCAGGCATGGTCTATGAAGCACTTAATGAGCTTGGAGATAGAAAGTATCCTGTTGTGATCATACTGAATGATAATGAAATGAGTATCGCCAAACCTATAGGAGCTATTTCTAAGCTACTCTCGCAAACAATGGCAGGTTCTTTTTATCAAAGGTTTAAAGGCGGTGTTGAAAAAGTATTGGATCACTTACCTGAAAGTGCGAGTTATATGGCAAAAAGATTTGAAGAGTCTTTGAAGCTTATCACACCGGGTATCTTGTTTGAAGAGATGGGTATAGAGTATATTGGTCCGGTGGACGGGCACGATATTGAAGCACTTATAGAGACAATGGAAGTAGCAAAAGCATTGCAGAAACCGGTGCTCATTCATGCGCAAACTACTAAGGGTAAAGGGTATGAGATCGCTGAAGGGACTAAGGAACATTGGCATGGAGTCAGTGCTTTTGATCTTAAAACCGGTATAGCACCTAAAAAATCCGGCTCTAAAGCGGCAACAGCTATCTTTTCTGAGACCTTAGTCGAACTTGCCGGTCAAGATGAAAAAGTTGTAGGTGTGACTGCTGCTATGCCATCAGGTACAGGGATGTCCTCAGCCATAGAAAAATATCCTGAACGTTTCTGGGATGTTGCTATAGCAGAACAACATGCTGTCACTTCCATGGGACCTTTGGCAAAAGAAGGGTTTAAACCATTTTGTACGATCTATTCGACATTTTTACAGCGTGGTTTTGACCAGGTGATTCATGATATTGCGTTAATGGATCTGCCTGTAGCATTTGCTCTTGACAGAGCAGGGATCGTCGGTGAAGATGGAGAGACACATCAGGGAGCATTTGATATCTCTTACCTAAGAGGCATACCCAATATGACACTTCTTGCACCGTATAATGTAGCGACCATGAAACTCTGTATGAAGTTTGCAAAGGAATATGATCATCCTTGTGCATTTAGATACCCAAGAGGTGCATTTTTAGCTGAAGATAGAGAAAGTCCGGCGTATGAGCTTGGAAAATCTGTATTACTGCAAGAAGGTGAAGATATACTCTTTATAGGATACGGTAATGGAGTAGGACGTGCAGAACAGACAGCAACACTATTAGAAAATAAAGTGGCTGTTTTAGACTTGCGTTTTGTAAAGCCTTTAGATGAAGAGATACTTATTGATCTTTCTAAAAAGTATAAAAAATGGTATGTTTTCTCCGACTCTGCAAAAATGGGTGGCGTAGGGTCAGCTATATTAGAGTTATTGAGTGAGAAAAAGATACAAGATGTTTCATTAACTTCTTTTGAATATGATGATGCATTCATTACTCATGGTAACACAAAACTAGTGGAAGAGAGTTTAGGGATTTTACCTGAGCAATTGGCAAAACGAATTATGTAAGGCAGATTCTATATCTGCCCAAGGGTCGAGATGGAATTGACCTCTAAAAATTGGATTTAATAAAGAAATACATGTATTTCTTTATTAAGTTCAGTGACAGTGAACAAAAATACTTTCAAGGAATTAAAAATGGCTAACGAATACATTTTTACAAGTGAATCGGTAACCGAGGGTCATCCGGATAAAATGGCTGATCAGATCTCAGATGCTATACTCGACTATATCATCGAAAAAGATCCACAAGCACGCGTGGCTTGTGAGACGTTAGTGAGCAATGGTTTTTGTGTTATTGCAGGAGAACTTAAAACAACAGCATATGCACCGATGCAAGAGATCGCACGCGAAGTGGTAAAAGATATAGGATATACAGATGCAAAATATGGTTTTGACTATAGATCTGCAGGTGTACTAAATGGTATAGGAGAACAGAGTCCAGACATCAATCAAGGTGTAGATAAGGCTTCCGGTGAGATAGGTGCAGGCGACCAGGGATTAATGTTTGGTTATGCATGTAAAGAGACACCTGAACTGATGCCTCTACCTATTTCTTTGGCACACAAGATTACTTCAAAACTTGCTGAAGTACGTAAGAACGGTACTGTCCCATTTTTACGTCCAGATGGTAAAGCACAGGTTTCTGTGAAATATGTTGATGGAAAGCCTGTATCGATAGATACTATTGTCGTGTCAACACAACATCATGACAACGTCTCTTTGGGACAAGTTCAAAAGGCTGTGTTAGAAGAGGTTATAAAAGCGGTAATACCTGCAGATTTGCTATCTGATGATATTATTTATCACATTAACCCTACAGGGCGTTTTGTAATAGGCGGACCGCAGGGTGATGCAGGGCTTACAGGTAGAAAGATCATCGTAGACACTTATGGTGGCTCATGTCCTCATGGTGGAGGGGCATTCTCCGGAAAAGATCCTACGAAAGTGGACCGTTCAGCAGCGTATGCAGCACGTTATGTAGCTAAAAACCTGGTAGCAGCAGGGGCCTGTGAAAAGGCTACGATACAGATCGCTTATGCCATTGGTGTTGCAGCACCGGTTTCTATCTATGTAGATACAGAAGGTACCGCAAATGTAGATGAAGAGAATATCAGAGCATGTGTAGAAGAGTTGTTTGATCTCACACCAAAAGGCATTATGGAAGAGCTTGATCTTTTGAGACCTATCTATAGAAAAACTGCAGCCTACGGTCACTTTGGTCGAGAAGATACAGATTTTACCTGGGAAAAAACACCACGTATAGAAGAGATAAAAAAGTACCTGAATATTTAATATAATATTCATTATCAATACTGTTTTAGCTCCCCTCTGTTGGGAATTGAAGCGTATTTTGTAAATTAATGTTAAATGGCTTTCAGATTAAAGATTTATTTAAAATTTTTTGCTATAGTTTGAGTATATTAAATAAAAAGGATAAAAAATGGCAGTAATTATTGGTGATACTTGTATAAACTGTGCGGCATGTATTGATGAATGTCCAGTAGAAGCAATCGTAGATGAGGATGATAACCCAACGGGTGAGGAGTACTACTATGTATATCCTGATAAATGTGTTGAGTGTGTAGATCATCATGACGAGCCAGCTTGTGCTACAGCTTGTCCAACTGAGGGTTGTATTACTTGGGATATGCCATTTACGGCTGAAAATAAAGATTTCTTTGCAGGAGACAACTACATTGATAATCAAGCATATGTGATGGATGATGCAGATGCGGTTATGCCAATGAGAGATGATATCTCTATGGATGACAGAGCTGCTAGAAAGCCAGTAGTAGAAGACTAGTCTTTTACTTATTAGACTGCCACTTGGCAGTCTATATTTTTTATACCCACAAACCTCTTAAACTTAAACTTATTTTAATACTATTTTAGATAAAATTCCGCCCGAATACTCTCCATTGTACATATTTGGAAGTAAATTATCTCTTAGGAATATAAGATGGAACAAACATTATCAATCATTAAACCAGATGCAGTAGCTAAAAACGTAGTTGGACAAATTCTTGCAAGATTTGAGTCTGCAAACCTTAGAATAGCAGCGACTAAAAAAATTAGACTTTCTCGTGTAGATGCTGAAGCATTTTATGCTATCCATGCTGAAAGACCTTTCTTTAAAGACCTTGTTGATTTCATGATCTCAGGACCGGTAGTAGTTACTGTACTTGAAGGTGACAATGCAATGTCAAAAAATAGAGACCTTATGGGTGCAACAAATCCACAGGAAGCTGAGCCTGGTACAATTAGAGCTGATTTTGCTGATAGCATTGATGCAAATGCTGTTCACGGATCTGATTCTGTTGAAAATGCAATCAATGAAATTAATTTTTTCTTTGCACAAAGAGAGATTAACTAATACAATTTAAGGAGAATCCTTATGAAAATTGTATTTGATAAAGTTGGTTCAACAGTTAAACCTTTTGAACTTAAAATAGAAGATGTCTCTTTAGAGGGCACACTTCAAAAAAGCGGTTATCATCGTGTTGCACTAGAAGCAAAAGTAGATGGCTGCATTGATCTGGACTGTGATAGATGCGGAAGCACCTATACACATAAACTGGATAATGCATTAAAGTTATCACTGAGTGATCAAGTGAGTGAAGATAAAGATGATTTAGATATAATTGAGTTTTTAGATGGCGTAATAGATCTTACGTACATACTTGAAAGTGAAATTAATGCACTCAAAGGTGCGTATCATTATTGTGACAAGTGTGATGATGATGACGAAGACTTTGAAGTTGAGTTTTAAACGAAACTTTAGTGAGATGAATTGAAAGATGAGCTTTGCTTATTTTCAAGAAGACATTTATAAATAATATTAAAACGAAGGATATACAATGGCAGTACCTAAAAGACGTGTGAGTCACACAAGAGCAGCAAAAAGAAGAACACATTACAAATTGACATTACCAATGCCAGTTAAAGATGCAGATGGAACATGGAGAATGCCTCACCACATGAACATGACTACCGGTGAGTACAAAACAACTAAAGCGTAAGTGCGATGATCAGAATCGCGATTGATGCAATGGGTGGGGATTTTGGTCCTGAGCCCATTATAGAAGGTGTTACTCAAGCACTTGATGAAGCAAAATTCCTCCCTATCTTAGTAGGTGACAAAGAAGAGATACTCTCTTACCTCCCACAATACTATATCAATAAAGTACAAATTGTTGAAGCTTCTGATGTTATAGACATGAGTGATGCAGCAACAGATGCTCTAAAGCGTAAAGACTCTTCTATTTTTAAAGCGGTAGAACTTGTGCGTGAAGGTGAAGCAGACGCTGTGATGTCAGCAGGACATTCTGGTGCCACTATGACAGCAGCAACACTGCGTATAGGAAGAATACCCGGGATCAAGAAACCGGCTTTGGCTACTTTGATGCCAAGTGTTACGAAGAGTAAAACTTTGGTACTTGATGTAGGGTCTGTAACTGATTGTAAACCTGAAAACCTTTTTCAATTTGGAGCTATGGGTGAAGCCTATGCAGCAAAGATCATGAAGGTCAAAGATCCAAAAGTTGGATTGTTGGCTAATGGTTCAGAAGAGAGCAAAGGGAATGAACTTACAAAAGCCACTTTCCCACTGCTTAAAGCACTAGATGGTTTCATAGGAAATGTCGAAGGAAAAGATATCTTCAATGGCAAGGTAAATGTAGTCGTTTGTGACGGTTTTACAGGTAATATTTTGTTAAAGACCTCTGAAGGTGTGGTTTCAACTGTTTTTGATCTTATGAAACAACACATCAGAAAATCATTGCCTGCAAAAATCGGTGCACTTATGATGAAGAAAAAAGTTTTCGGAAACATGAAAAAACAAGTGGATAAAGATGAATATGGTGGCGCACCATTACTTGGTTTAAAAGGTTGTGCGATCATTTCCCATGGTGCATCAAGTCCTAAGGCCATCAAAAATGCAGTATTTCAAGCTATCTCTTACGTAGAGTCAGATGTCAATGCAAGCATAGAAAAATTGCTTTCTGAAAGTTAATAAATACCTTTTCAGTATATGGGAACAAGAGTACATTTTGTTCCCTCAAATCCTCCTTTTTTAGAATATACCTTACAAATTTATGGTAAAATAGTAGACTATATATTATTAGGTAAGGATGACTATGTCACAAATTTATGCTTCATTTAGATCTATAGGTGCTTATGTACCTGAGAAGATTTTAAGTAATGCTGATCTTGAGAAGATGGTAGATACAACAGATGAGTGGATACTCAAGCGTACAGGTATCAAAGAACGTCATATAGCAGCAGAGAATGAAGTGACAAGTGACATGGGTGCACAAGCAGCTCAGTTAGCTATAGAACGTTCAGGCATCGCTAAAGAGGATATAGATCTGGTTCTTTGTGCTACGGCTACACCTGATTATTTCACTATGCCTTCAACCGCATGTATTATTTCTGATAAACTGGATATCCATGATGTACAGGCATTTGATATCTCAGCAGCATGTAGCGGTTTTGTTTATCTTCTTTCTATAGCCAAAGCATTTATCGAGTCGGGTATGAAAAAAAATGTACTGGTCGTTGGTGCTGAAAAGTTTTCTTCTGTTGTAGATTATACAGATCGAAGTACTTGTATTTTGTTTGGTGATGGAGCAGGAGCAGCAATGATCTCTGCAAGTACAAAGAAAGAAGAAGGTTTTGTAGATCTTCATGCCTCAGCAGATGGACAGTATGCAGACTTCTTGGTCACACCTGCACCTGGAGCTATAAATCCTGCGAGTCAAAAAGTGATTGACGAGGGACTTCAGTATGTGCAAATGAAAGGGAATGAAACCTTTAAATTGGCAGTTAAAACCTTGACAAAAGATGTAAAAGAAATTTTGGCAAAGAATGAAATAGATTCTGACAGTATTCCTCATTTTATACCACATCAGGCAAATTACCGTATCATTAAGGCAGTTGGTGATGCACTTAAGATGAAAGAGGAACAAGTGGTATTGACTGTGGGGAAATACGGGAATACATCTGCAGCTTCTATCCCTATGGCAATTAATGATATCTGGGAGTCTGGCAGATTGCAAACGGGTGAACTTATGTTGCTTGATACTTTTGGTGGTGGATTGACATGGGCATCTGCTTTACTTCCCTTCTCAGGGAAAAGTGTTGAGCGCTGAGCGTTCAGCGTTCAGAAAGAGCAAGTATGAAAATCGGATTTATTGGCGATATAGTTGGTAAACCAGGTCGTTTAATGCTCAAACGACATCTTAAGAGACTTCAGCAGGAACATTTCATTGATTTTACTATCGCCAACTATGAAAATGCCTCTCATGGTTTTGGCTTAACAGAAAAAAATTGTATAGAATTACTTGGTTACGGTGTTGATATGATGACAGGAGGTAACCACTCTTTTGATAAAAAAGAGATCTTCTCTATGTTTGATACCTATCCGCTTATCAGGCCGATCAATTATCCTAAAGAGACACCGGGGACAGGTTTATATCAAACGAAATTACTTGGGTATGACATAGCGATCATAAACCTTATGGGACACTACACCATGCCTATGGTTGATAACCCTTTTACGATGATAGTTGAAGAGATTAAAAAGCTTAGAACTCAAGATATTAAACACATTATTATTGACATACATGCTGAAGCAACTTCAGAAAAAAATGCCCTGCGTCAAATCCTTAAACATGATGTCTCTGCCATATTGGGGACACATACACATGTGGCAACAGATGACCTGCAAGTGGTTGATGGCTGTTGCTATGTATCAGATGTGGGACTTACAGGGTGCCGTGACGGTGTAATAGGTATGGATGATACTGTGCCTATGAAACGCTTTTTAACTTCATTGAGTGGACATTATGATATCAAAGAAGAGTGTAAAACACTTTTTCAGATGATCGTCTTTGAACTGGATGATGAAGGACGTTGTATAGGTGCTGAAAAGGTTAAGATATATGATGATAATCCTAAGATTGTTACGCAGGCATGGATTGATTAAATATAACTAGTTGTATGAGCCTATTGCTCAAAAATATTTTAAATAAATAGGGACTAAGTATTCCTTTTTATTCTCACTTTTTTAGGGTCAAAAAGAGCGATGGCTTCTTTTATCATAGGCTCTTCAAGAAGCGTAGAAGGGTCTTTTTCTTTTGCGGCTTCGGTGTCACCTGCTTCAGGTGAGATACATGAACTTTTCATTTCAATATCTTCTATCATTGATGCAGAGTCAGCATCAGAGTGTGGGGCTTTTACCTCTTTGGCAGGCTCAGGGAGAGAATTAACAATTTTAGCATTTGTCTTTTGTACTTCAGTTACTGAACTTGTCGAAGTATCAACTACTTTTTTTTTAGCGATATTAACGATCTTGGTCTCAAACCCAAAGATCTCTTTAACGAACATATTGATGAGCCCCCAGTGGGTGATAAGTGACTTTTTATCATCACCTTCAGCACTGGAACCCCATGTAAGCTTATTATTTTCAAAACTTTCAAAAGAGATATTTCGTTCAAAACATGTACCAAGGTCATAGTCTCTGTCATAGATCTTTTTCACAAGTGCATCAAATGTTTTTTGATGTGGGTCATCAATAATTTGAGGAGGTGTATCTTCTTGTATGGGTTTTGGTTCAGGTGTAGGTGTCTCTATTGGTGTTGTTGGTTCTTCCCGAACAGATTTTTCTGAGATTACTTCTTTTATCTCTGAACTTTCTACTGGGAGGGGCATTTCATCTTTTTGTTCTTCCTGAACGCTTAACGTTGAACGCTGAACACTTGTTTTTGGTAAAGAGGCTGTGATCTCTTCTTCTGTGATCGTAATGACTTTAGGCGGTGCAGAAAGATCAGCTACAGGACTGGAAACCATGATCTCAGATACTTCAATGCCTCCGAGTTCTTTTTCAAGTCCTCTGATCATAGTATCGATATCTTTGATCTCCAAAGATTCCACCATTTTAAAAAGTGCAAGGGAGAGTACGAATTCACCATCAGAACCAAGAGAAAGCAGGTTTTTAGACTCTGCGATAACCCTGAAAAAACGTTCTATATTGACAGGGGAACATTTACCGTTTCCTCCCAAAAGAAGCTCTTTTAAATAGAGTGTAAGCTCATCAAGTATCATCTCTGCTTCATAGTCAGATGCCATCCTGATAAATGCCAGTATTTCAGGGATATCTTTTTTAAGAATATTTGAAAGTAAAGTTTCCAAATGACTGGGTTCTATGATACCAAGCATACCTGTAACGGTATTCACATCTACGAAGTTCTTGGAGTAGACTATGGCCTGGTCAAGCAGAGTTAAAGAGTCTCTTAATGACCCTGCACCTGAACGTGCGATGATGTCCAGCGCTTCTCTTTCATACTCAATGTTCTCAAGGCTTAGAATATGTTCTAGATGTTTGAGTACAAGGTTTTGAGGGATCTTTTTAAATCTGTAATGTTGGGTACGTGAAAGGATAGTTGCAGGCAACTTCAATGGGTCTGTTGTTGCTAAAATGAACTTTACAAAATCAGGGGGTTCTTCCAGTGTTTTAAGCAGCGCATTAAAGGCTTGA
Source organism: uncultured Sulfurovum sp. (assembly GCA_964492675.1). GTDB lineage: Bacteria > Campylobacterota > Campylobacteria > Campylobacterales > Sulfurovaceae > Sulfurovum. The sequence goes on along the minus strand of CAZBLM010000008.1, from coordinate 6,151 downwards.
TTTGTAAGCATATGGACTTCATCGATGATAAATATCTTGTAACGCGCTGAACTTGGTTTGTACTTTGTATGTTCAATGAGATCTTTAATGTCATCGATACCACGGTTGGATGCTGCATCCATCTCTATGATATCCATATGAGAATTCTCTATGGCCATCGTACAGTGTGTACAGGTACCGCAAGGGTGTGATGTGGCACCCTCTTCACAGAGCAGGGCTTTTGCAAATATACGTGCAGTAGAGGTTTTACCAGATCCTCTTAATCCCGAGAAAAGGTAAGCATGAGAGAGTCTGTTCCCATCCAGTGCAAGTGAGAGTGTTTGTGATGCTGTCTCTTGACCAATGAGGTCGTCAAATGTGGCTGGACGGTATTTTCTTGCTAAGGCTAAAGACACAGATATCCTCTCTTGTTTTTTACTAAATTACTTCTACAAAATAGAAATTTGAATGATACTATTGTAGTGGATTTTTACTTTTGGTTGGTATAATCTAAGTAATAAAATTGAATGTTTAAGGGAATGCTATGAAATGGAAAGGCGGAAGAAAAAGCTCCAATGTAGAAGACAGGAGGTCAACATCGGGAAGCAGGGGAGGCGGTGCGCCTTCTATGAGAACGATGATGATGCTTTGGCCTATGATAAGAGCGTTGCTGAAGACAAAATTTGGCTGGGCTGTCATAGGTTTGGGTGTGGTAGCATATATGGCAGGGTTTAATCCACTATCGCTGATAGGCATGGGTACACCGATGGGAAAAACAACAGTAGTCAATGAAGCAAAAGACAATGAAATGTCTGACTTTATGAAAACAACACTGGGGTATACCGAAGAGGTATGGGGCAGTGTGTTACCAAAGTATGGTATGCGTTACAAAGAACCTGTGATGGTGCTCTATAGAGGAGGTACTCAAAGCGGATGTGGCTTTGCTTCTTCAGCTATGGGTCCATTTTATTGTCCTGGAGATTCTAAAGTATATCTTGATCAGAGCTTTTTTGATGAGTTGGCGAAAAACCATTCAGCACCGGGAGACTTTGCACAGGCGTATGTACTTGCACATGAAGTAGGACACCACATACAAAACCTACAGGGCACGCTCAATAAAGTACACCAGGCAAAACAGCGTTGGGGTGGTAGCAGTACAAAGTCTAATGCCTTGCAAGTGAAAGTAGAACTACAGGCAGACTGTTACGCAGGTGTGTGGGCACACCATGCACATAAAAGGTTCGGGATCTTGGAGCGTGGTGATGTGGAAGAAGCACTAAGAGCAGCAAGTTCTATAGGAGATGATACTTTGCAGAAAAAAGCAGGACGCTACGTTAACCCGGATGGTTTTACACATGGGTCTGCAAAACAGCGTATGGAGTGGCTTAGACGCGGGCTTGAAAGTGGTGATATGAGAGTCTGTAATACGTTTAAATAATCTAGGGGTAATCCCTTGTGGTTGCCTTTGGATGCATAAATAAATTTTCTGTTCAGGGTACCCACGAGGGGCACCGCTACAATTAACCACACATTAGATATAATCCTTTCAATTAAATAAACATACAATAAGCGAGATATTAATGAGTTACAATCCAAGTGAGATTGAGGCCAAATGGCAAAAAAAATGGGATGATGAGAAAGCTTTTGAACCTGATGACGGATTAGATAGAAAAAAGAAATATATCCTCTCTATGTTCCCTTTCCCTAGTGGAAGACTCCATATGGGACATGTAAGAAATTATGCGATCGGTGATGCTTTTGCACGTTATTACAGAAAGCAGGATTTTAATGTACTTCATCCTATCGGTTGGGATGCTTTTGGTATGCCTGCTGAGAATGCTGCTATCAAACATGGTCGTCATCCTAAAGACTGGACGTACTCAAACATAGACTATATGAGAAAAGAGTTAAATACTCTTGGTTTATCATTTTCAAAAACACGTGAATTCGCTACTTGTGATGAGCTTTATACAAAGTGGGAACAAGAGTTCATTATCAAGATGTTTGAAGAAAAACTACTTTACCGTGAGTCTACGACGGTAAACTGGTGTGAAGATTGTCATACAGTCCTTGCAAATGAGCAGGTAGAAGAGGGATGCTGTTGGCGTTGTGACAATGAAGTAGAGCTTAAAGAGATGCCAGGGTACTACTTGGACATCATTAAGTATGCAGATGATCTGTTAGATGATCTGAAGCAGCTTGAGGGTAAATGGCCAAATCAGGTTCTCACTATGCAGGACAATTGGATAGGCAAATCTCAAGGACTTGAGTTTGAATTTGAGTTGAGTGAAGAGAGCAAAGCAAAACTTGGTGGAAACTTTGACAAATATACAGTTTTTACAACACGTCCAGATACCATTTATGGGGTAACATACTCTGCACTGGCTCCTGAACATGACATTACAAAGTATCTGCTTGAACATGATCTTTTAGAAGTAGAAGTGGCTGAAAGAATTACGGCTATATCTAATATGACTGAAGTAGAACGTGCAAAAGAGGGTAAAGAGGGGTATTATCTTGGTATTACCGTCATTCACCCACTCACAGGGAAAGAAATACCTGTATGGACAGCAAACTTCGTACTGGCATCATATGGTGGTGGAGCAGTCATGGCAGTGCCTGCACATGATGAGAGAGACTTTGAGTTTGCAACGAAGTATGCACTGCCTATCAAAAGAGTGATAAGTGGAGGAGAAGCACTTCCTTATATACTTGAAGGTGAATTGGTAGACTCAGCCGCATTCAACGGGCTAAATAACTTTCAAGCCAAAGCGAAGATTATCGCAATGTTTGAAGAGGGTGGACTGGGTAAAGGTACAACGAATTATAAGCTTAGAAACTGGGGTATAAGCCGTCAACGTTACTGGGGTGCACCTATCCCTTTTGTACATTGTGCTGAGTGTGGACTTGTATCTGAGAAGATAGAGAATTTACCTGTGGCACTTCCTGAAGATGTGGAGATAACAGGTGAGGGTAACCCGCTTGAAAACCACCCGACCTGGAAGCATTGTGTATGTCCTAAATGTGGGAAAGAGGCTACGCGTGAGACAGATACGTTAGATACTTTTGTACAGTCAAGCTGGTATCAGTTCCGTTATGCAACCAATCCTAAAAAATGGAATGACACGGGAATCGACAAAGAAGAAGCGAACTATTGGCTTGGAGTAGATCAGTATATCGGTGGTATAGAACATGCTATTTTACACCTCTTATATGCACGTTTCTTCACGAAAGTACTTCGTGACCTTGGATACCATGATATCGATGAGCCTTTTGAAAACTTGTTGACACAGGGTATGGTACTGATGGATGGTGCAAAGATGTCCAAGTCAAAAGGCAATACCGTTGACCCTGATGCACTTGTAGAGAAGTATGGTGCTGATACAGCAAGACTTTTTACACTCTTTGCAGCACCTCCGGCTAAAGAGCTGGAGTGGAATGATTCTGCTGTTGAAGGTGCATTTAGATTTATTAAAAAACTTTATGATAGACATGAAAAAGTAAATGCTAAGACATTACCAAATATAGATCAAGAATCTTTGAGTAAAGAGTCTAAACTCGCACGTGTCAAAGTGTATGAAGCCTTACAGAAATCATCTGATGTGTATGAAAAAACATTTGCATTCAATACCCTCATCGCTGCATGTATGGAAGCAAGCAATGCGTTAGATAAACAAGATGATGGTGATGTGTGGACAGAGGGAATGTATATTATGTTGAATCTTTTAGAGCCTATCATCCCGCATGTGACAACAGAACTCTCAGAGATGCTGTTTAACAGAGAGAATTTAGGTGCTATACTTGAGGTGAAAGAAGAAGTATTTGTACAAGATTCTATCTTGTATATGGTGATGATCGGCGGTAAAAAACGTACAGAAGTGGAAGTAAGTCCATCAGCCTCTAAAGATGAGATACTTGAAGCTGCAAAAACAGAAGGTGCAAAGTGGCTTGAAAATATGACTATCGTAAAAGAGATAGTGGTACCAAATAAGCTGGTTAACTTGGCAGTAAAACCCAATAAATAAGGATTGAAGATGAAGAATGTATTTATAGCAATAGCTGTGTTATTTGTACTTACCGCTTGTGGGTATAAACCATCATCACATGCGATCAAAAATATATTCTCAGATTCAGTATATGTGGAAGTGATGGTAGACAGAGTAGAACCTGAAAATGCACCTTTTGTGAAAGATGAATTGAACCGTATGATCTATACGCGATTTAAAGGTCGTGTGACCAGTAAAGAGAATGCTGAAAATCAGATCATTGCAACATATTCGGGGAGTAGCTTTTATCCTCTTGCATATGAAGACGGATATGTTACACGTTACCGTGCCAATATCAAAATTCACTTTACTATGTTAACAAAAAAGGGTAAATTGAGTAAAAGTATTTTAAGCAGAGTGGAATCAGATATTCAAGCTTCCTCACTTAGCTCCTCAGTACTTAGAACAGAGGCAATTCGTAAAGGTTTAGAAAAGTCTTTGGATCAATTCTTAGCTTATGTGACAGCTAAAGGGATGCTAAGTAGTGATCAGTGATCAGTTAACAGAGTTTTTAGCTAAGAAGCCACTCTACTATAAAGAGATAGACCATCAACGTGTACATGATGCTTATGCACTTCTCAAACCACATATAATACAGCCAAGAACTGTACATGTGGTAGGTACGAATGGTAAAGGTTCTACAGGACGTATGGTCGCGCACCTTGCATATAAGTCAGGGATAAAAGTAGGACACTATACCTCTCCACATATTTTAAAATTCAATGAACGCATTTGGTTAGATGGTGCAGATATTTCTGATGAGGTGCTTGAAAGTGCACATCAAAAACTTTTTTCTATTTTAGGTCAAGAAGTCTCTGATGCTTTGAGTTATTTTGAGTACACCACACTTTTGGCATTTGTGGTGTTTGAAAATTGTGACCTTATGGTACTTGAAGCTGGGCTTGGTGGTGAGTTTGATGCTACCAATGTCTGTGATAAGGAATTGAGTATCATCACCCCGATAGGTATAGATCATCAGGCATTTTTAGGTGAGACCATAGAAGAGATCGCGCTAACGAAGATACGGAGTATTCAGAAAAAAGTGTTGTTGGCACCTCAAGTGTATGATGAAGTGATTGATGTGGCTAAAAAACTTGTCAATGATGTAGGGGCATCCCTTGTGGTTGCTCAAAAATTAGGGGAAGATGGGCAAATGAAAGGTACCCACGAGGAGTACCCCTACGGATTATATGAAATTGCAAAGAAAAAAGGTTGGGGTGATTATCTTATAGATAATGCCACTGTGGCGTTAAAAGCTTTAGAGATATTAGATATTTCTTATGATATCAATGATTTAAAAAACTTAGAACTTTTTGGACGTTTTTATCCATTGACAGATAATATACGTATAGATGTAGGGCATAATCCTTTAGCCGCACGTGCTATAGAAAAAGCTTTGGATAGTAAAGTAGTACTTATTTATAATTCTTTGGATGATAAAGATTATATACAAGTATTGGCTACGTTAAAACCTAAAGTAAAACGTGTTGAGATCATTAAGATCGATTCACAAAGGGCAACAACGTTAGAAAAAATAGAGAGTGCGTTAAAAACAGTAGAGTTGGAATACAGCTATTTTGAAAATAATATAAATAAAGATGAAAACTATCTTGTTTTTGGCTCATTTTATGTCGTTGAAGCATTTTTAAAAAATATGGAAAAAGAAACAGATGTACCAAAGTAATACCTATCAATATTTGGAAGAATTAAAATCAGAAAAATTACTCATCTGTAAAGATGATAAAGAAGCCGTACAGATACGAGATGTTGCAGTACTTCTTGGCTTTGATACATTTGTATTACCTGACTTACGTGTACAGGTAGGCGAGGATCTACGTGCTTATGATGAGGATATTCAAGCTTTTTTTATAACCTTGTCACGTTACTATAGCAGTACGGAGAAAAAAGTACTTGTCTCTCCGTTGCGTACCCTTCTGGTGCCTTTTCCAAAACAAGCGTTTTTCTCTTTTCGAACAATAGAGTTTGGAGATACATTAAATCTTCAGGAACTTAAAGAGACACTGTATCATTGGGGATACCATTTTACTGATATCGCAGCGAGTCGTGGTGAAGTGTCATTTCGTGGGGATATCATCGACTTTTTTCCTATTGATGCTGAGAAACCT
>CAZBLM010000007.1:10218-62102 GCA_964492675.1 uncultured Sulfurovum sp. | reverse complement strand
GACCTCATCCCTGAATATAAATTAAAACAAGGAGAGGCAGTCTCTGACATTAAACCTGAAAAATTTTACCATGAACATGCTGCACATCTTATGGAAGAGTACTTAAAAGATGAAGAGATCCTGGATCTGCGTGCAGGTTTTTACGATAAGTTCTACAAGCCGACAAAATCATACACCACCTTAAAGTTCATCAAAGATGGTAAAGTAGTCAGCCACTGGGCAAAAGCCTACAGAGGTATCGTCTTACGTGAGATTGCCAAAGCGGGTATCGAAAATATGGAAGACTTTATAAAACTTCCTATAGAAGGGTTAACTATCCATGAGATGCAGACGAAGAAGAATAAAACTGAGATCATATATATGCTAGACATATAGTCTCTTTATTTCATATACTTCTACAGTCCATACTCTTTGCTTTTTTACAAAACTACATATTATTTGTAGTCACTAAGATCTGCTTTAAATAGTTAGATACCTTTTCTTCTTGTATACTGTTTGCATAACGACATAGTGAATAGAGATACTGTGTAGAGACTTGATGATCTAACATTTGATCCATTATTGCATCAACCTTCTGAGTATTACCTTCATCTATAGCATCTAACATAGTGTACTTCATATCTTGTAATACTGTTTCATCATTTTGTATTTTTATCTTTTTAACATTTAATGGGGCTGTCATTTCTTATTCCTTATTGATAATGATTGTCATATTCTATTATAATAACCTTAAATAAACATTTAATACCGCATAAATATGTTAAAATAACTATAAACTACAAAGGCATGCAAATGAAACTACCAAATGAAAAGACACTTTACAAAATATTAGTATTTCTACTTATGTTCATGGTAGTACTTGGTATACTTTTTGATACAGATTACAGTTAAGAGGGGACAATGAAAAAAAATCTATTTGAAATGGGTGCTGACTTTGGTGATGAATGGTCTTCAGATAATAAAGATAAACCTTCTAAAAAGATCACAACAGAAATAAAAGAGCCCAATAAACACCAACTTCATTTTGCTAAAGAGAAGCGAAGAGGGAAAGTGGTAACCATCGTCAAACCTTTTTGTTTGGAGAAAAAAGATCTGCAAGCGCTGCTCAAAACATTAAAAAAGAAGTTGGGAACAGGAGGTACACTCAAAGAAGATACTCTAGAATTTCAAGGAGATACCCCTGAGCAGATACGTAAACATTTAGAAGTGATGGGATATAGATTTAAAAAATAAACTTTTATTTCCCTATAGCTAAGGCATACAATACCATTTCATCATTTCCTACAAATGTATTGACTTCATCATCATAATAGGCACCTATACCTGAACATCCCAGTCCTAAATAAACAGAAGACACGTACAGTCTGTGTCCTATGATACCTGCCTTTTGATAAAGTGCCTGATAATTTTTTGCTTTGGAAGTAAGGAAAAAGGCCAGAGCCCCTTGCTCAGAAAGAGTGTACTGTTCCAGCGAGAGATAGCCTGCTTTTTTTGCAAAGTCTCCATACTCTACATATACACCATTTTTATATAGACCTAAAGGCATATTAATTACTTTGTTTACCACTACATAAACATTTATTTCTTCATCACAGTCAGAAAGTATGGGTTGATGTATGGCATCCATGATATAGTTGAACTGTCCTTTAGTCATGGCATCTCCACCAAAACCTCTTTGAGAACGACGGTTAAACAATGTCTCTTGAAGTTTCTTTGTATTGTATGTAAACTTGGGAGCTTTAAATTGGCGTTGACATTTTTCTATCTGCATAGTCTCATGATAAGCTTGTTCTATCAGTTCATTTTTCTCAAAGGTTCTGCTTCCATCCACATAAGGTAATTCAAACTCTATAGCTTTCACTTCCGTGTCTCGCACAGGCATTGCCATAGAAGCAGCAGCCAAAAACCATTCACGATCTTCAAAACCAAACATACGATTTAGCTTTTCTTTGTCCATACTGTAGATGATTTGTACTGCATGAGGCTTCAGTAATGCAGCGGCTTCTATACTCCCAAGTAGATGTCCAGCATCTAAAAGGCAGTAACGCAATGCACGGTTCTTATACTTCCATGAAGATCTGTAATAGATAGCAGAGACTAAAAACAAGTACCCTCTCATGGCAGTTTTAAAACCTAAGTATGGTTCTAAACCTTCCTCTGAACTTATCGCCTGTAACAAGGTCAAAGAAGAAGAACTCACCTCGTAATGGTATATCCCATCTTCTTTACCTTCAACCCCTCGTATCTGCATATAGAGTTCATTGGGGTATAGTGCTCCCGCACTCGGATTGATACGCAGATAATACTCTCCACTAGGGTAGGACTTCTTTGCCGTCAATCCTGCAATGTGAAACAAAAAGTTATCTTCTTCATCTTCCAAATCAAGTTTAACTTTTTTGTAACTCTCCGGATAGTTCTTATAGGTACTGGGCTGATCTTCCCAAGACAGATAATTAGGATTTGTTCTCACTGAATTATAGGAGTGTTTAGTCGAAGCATGGTACCAAAACATTATTCAAACTCCCAAGTTTTTATGTGACTAGTCACATGAGCCTGATGCTGAAGCAAACCCAGTGTTAACGTAATATAGTGAGCTTTGCTCAATATATGTCCTATAATAATAAGGTACCAAAACATTAAAACATCTCAGCATGTTTTACTTTGAGAGCTTCTATTTTTCCCATAGCCTGTTCAAATAATTTATAGTGTTCTATCCCCTCAACACACATATGTTTATGTCTCTCATATGAGGCGATCACTTTTTGTGCTTTGCCTTTCACATTTTTTCTATTTCGTTTAATGTGCTCAAAAGTGATAGCCCCGTTAATAAACCCTTTGGCAAGATTCGCAAGTGGATGTTTCTTTAAGCGTAAAGGATGCCATGCCTCTTCCATCACTTCGTGTGCCTCAAAATATTCTTCTTTATCTAAAAGTTCAAGATAGACTTTTAACGCGCCTTCTAAATCTTCATTCATTACTAACATTATTTAACTGCCTTATTGATCTGCTCTATAAGCTTACGTATATTTTTATCATGTGCAAAACACATTGTGCTTTTACAGGCAAGATACTCATCACTCTCTTGTGTTTTACTTAAAATAAAAGATTTAATAAAAAAATAAGCTACTAAAAATTATTTGCTTCATTTGTATTACTTTATGTATAATAAGCCACTATAGCATAAAGTGATACAAAATGAGAAGTGCTAAGCACACTACAGAGAGGTACTAAATGCCGAGTCTTACAACTCAAGAAAAAATTGATATACAAAACAAAATACAAAATGATATTGATACGCTAAACGGACAGATCAGTACACTTGAAGAGAAAGTAAAACCCATCTCTCCGGACTGTGGACTAGGTAGACTCACACGGCTAGAAGCCATGGGAGAGCAGGATGTCAATAACAAAATACTCGATGAGTCCCGCCTAAGACTTACAAGATTAAAAAATGCTCTGCAGCGTATAGATAAACCAATGTTTGGTATCTGCATAGAGTGTGAAGAAGATATCGGGTTTGGACGCATGAGTATACGCCCTGAAAGTGTTAGATGTGTGGAGTGTGCCAACAGTATCTAAAATGTGTTAAAGGCGTCCTCTACAAACTTTCTATATTTCCCACCACTTTACCTACAATGGTTACTTCACTTGGATCAATTGCTTGAGGCGGGTACATACTATTATCTGATATAAGCTCAATCATCCCATCTGCACGCTGTTGGATGCGTTTAATAAACAGCCCTCCTGTTGTTGAAGCGATGAAAATACCGTTTTTATTGATATTGGTTTGTGTTCTATCTAAAAATACGATACTACCATCCTGCAGTGTTGGTTCCATCGATTCTCCATCTACATGAATGGCTTCAAGTTCTGTATTTCCCAAACCTACCATATTATGCATGATCTTTTCATCTATACTTATATTTTCATAATTTTCATCAAATACTTCTGCTCCTCCACCTGCACTTGCACGTAGATCTGAGAAATAACGCACCTGAAAGAATTTTTCCGTCTCTTCTTTAAGCATATCCACTGCCTGATCAAAAAAGAGCCAATTCACAGAGATCTTTTTAAGTGCACAAAACTCTAAGATCTCTTCATAAGGGATAGAGTTCCTTTTTTTCATCGTTGCAAACGTTGCCTGAGGTATATGTAGAGCATCTGCCACATCTTTGTCAAATACTTTTTTACCCAAGGTACTTTCTGCAAGAACATCTTTTAACTTATCTATAACATCACCTAACATTAACATATTGACTCCTTTTATACATATTTATAGGTAATTATATGATATTTTTCTTAAAAGTATGACAATTTGACATATTTTTTATATATTTCTGTATTTTTATGTACAATTTGACATATTTAACTTAAAGGATATAAAATGATCTACACAAGAGACAAAGAGTTATTAAGTTATGCAATTAGAATGGGATGTAAAACGGCAGCAGAGTTTGCAATGTTTTTAAAAGCGAGAGAATCTATCCTATCATTATAGGAGTAAGTTCTATATTTACCCTTTAGAATTATCCAAAGAGTAATACGTTTACTTCATCACCGATCTCTTTAGAAGTATCATCTTCTGAGGTGACTAGCAATGCTGCATCTCCAAGCATATTTGTAAGGATAGCAGAGGAGCCGACTTTTTTGCCTTTAAAGTCAGCATAATATTCTCCTTGCGTAAGAGAAATATTACAGGCTGTAAATTCTGCTTTTTTAGCACGTTTGACAAATGGCTCTTTAAGCTTTGCTTTGACTGTACGTAAAGCACTTTTCCCCTGTTGTAGTTTCTCTATCAATGGTATGAGATAAAGCATTGCCGTAACTGTTGAAGAGTATGCAAAGCCCGGAAGACCTATAATGAACTTATCACCTTTACGTGCTACCATGATGTGTTGCCCCGGTTTTACACGAACCCCTTTAAAGATAACATCACAGCCTAGTTCATAGATGACATCTTTGACAAAGTCAAAATCACCCACAGAAACACCACCTGTAGTCACAACGATATCAGACTTCTCCAGTGCATCAGAGATACCTTTTGTGATAGTCGCCTTATCGTCCTTGATACACCCTAGCTGCATAGGTATACCATCATACTTGTTGACAATGGCCTCTAAAATGTAATTATTGGAAGATCTTATTTGAGAATCATTGGTCTGTTCTTCTCCCAATTCAAGCAATTCTGAACCTGTAGAGAGTATGGCAACTGTCGGTTTTTCATAGACTAGTACATTTGCAATGTTCAAGGATGCCATCACACCTATCTGAGGGAAGTCTATCTTTGTTCCTTTAGGGATGAGAAGTTGCCCCTTGGCATAGTTCTCACCTACTTCTCTAACAGAAAAACCTTGAGGTACTTCTTCATGGATGATGATCTCATCACCCTGTGCTGTTACATTCTCTATAGGTATCAGTGTATCCGCACCATGCGGCATAAGTGAACCTGTAAAGGTTTTTATACATGTTCCGCCTATCACTTCTTCTTTGAGTGCAGAGCCGGCAGGATTAATGCTCCCAACCTTCAGTGTACCTAATGTCATATCTTCATGGATGATCGCATATCCATCCATCGCAGAGGTAGGGAACTCCGGGGAATTATGATCGGCTATGATATCTTCAGCCAAAACATACCCTAAAGCATCTACAAGGTAAAGTTTTTTTGTTTTGTAATTATTTATTTCCAAATCTTGTATGATTTGTATTGATTCATCAAAGTGGAGAAATGCCATATGATATTTCCTTCTATCTTGGGGTACGTTTGATAACGTACCTTTTCATTGTTTTGAGATATAGCTTATGATGCGTTAGTAAACGCAGCTTACATCAATAATTAAGCAAGTAATCCTGACCCATCCATCGGGGTACTTCTATCAGCAGCATAAATACGTTCACCATTTCTCACATCATATTTCCATATAGGAGCATTGGCTTTAAAATCTTCTACAAATTCATCTATGAGTTCAAGTGCAACGCGTCGCTTAGGAGAAAATACTGCAGAGACATACGAAGAGGTATGCACAGGAACATCTCCTATTGAGTGTGCCATTTTTACCACTGCACCCAATGCCTTAGCTTTCGCCTGCCACTCATCAAACCATTTTTGGAGTACAGGTTCATAAATATCAAAACTCAATGCTTCTATGTCATCTTCGGCGCGTATGGTTCCTACAAAAGGGATATACGCACCATAGTTTGACTCAGCCTGTTCATCTAGCCAACGACCAAATATCTCTTTGGTATCAAGTGGTCCGTCATAAAGTTCCACTATCTAGCCGCCACACACTGGAGGTAAGATGGAAACCTTGTCACCATCTTTTAATGCTGTACTAAGGTCATTGACCATTGTATCATTCAATGCTACAGCACATTTATCTAACCACTCTGTTAATGTGCCATCTTCTTTTAGCTTTGCAGAGACATCTGCAAGTGTTACCGCTTCCATCTCCACAGGTGCTTTACCAATGGGACCTAAAAATTCTACTTTTATCATGAGAAATCCTCTTTAGGGCACTTCTACTAATAGGTGATGCTCACAACAGTTTTAGCTTTTGTCTAGGCTAGGCACTCTTTACAGGCCTAGCCTTAGCTAAGTCGAAAAAGAGTAACAACGCATAGGCGAAAGCTAGAACTGCCCGAAGGGTGGGTTTTGCAAACGCAATATGGCACAAGATACTTACTGCGTCTTAGCTAAGGCTAGGACTTGAAAGTATCTTGCACTATCTTACATTTGCAAAGCACATTGTGAGCATCACCTATTAGTAGAAGTGCCCTTTATCTTACCGCGATTATAAATCTTGTTTGGTATAATCATGCTTAAAAAGAGGATATGCATGTTATTTGGTTCCATATCATATCTTAATCTTTTACCTTTTCAAGTCTTTATCAAGCGCTCTATCTCACACAATGCCACTAAAATGAGTTTTGGATATAAACGTGCTGTTCCCTCACAAATCAATAAAGCACTAAAGCGTAAAACTATCAATGCAGCCTTTATCTCCTCTGTAGAATCTCGCAAATGCCAATGTACTAACTTAGGCATTATCGCACATAAAAAAGTCTACTCTGTTCTGCTTCTAAAAGGTAAAAATGAACAAGATCCTGCTTCTGCAACTTCAAATCAATTGGCCAAAGTTTTAAATCTTCAGGGTAAAGTGCTGATAGGAGATGCTGCACTTAAGCACTATTTAGCTGGAGGGGAAGGCATTGACTTGGCAGAAGCATGGTACGGCAAAACTGGCCTACCTTTTGTCTTTGCAAGACTCTGTTATAACAAACATGGCAACTCAATACAAACATTAGCAAAACATTTTTCACAGACTAAAGTAAATATCCCACAATACATATTAAAAAAAGAAGCAAAAAAAAGAGGTATTACTCCCAAACAACTTAGCTGGTATTTGGAGCATATATATTATGAGATGGATGATCAAGCAAAAAAATCTTTAAAACTGTTTTTAAAGCAGAGTAAAAAGGTTTAATCTTCTACTCTATCGTTTCTATTGCCTTATTGATACGGGCTACCGTTTCTTCAACACCCAATATAGCCATGATCTCATCAAGTCCTGAACCAGTCATACTTCCAAGTAGAGAAACACGAAGCGGCATACCTATCTTTCCAAAACCTATCTCTTTATCTGCTACAAGCTTATCTATTACTTCATGATAATCACATGGTAAATGTAGAGTCTTATCCCATCCTTGAAGCATCACAGCAAAATCAGCCAAGATCTCTTTGGCTTCGCCTTTAAATGCTTTTTTAGAGGCTTTTGCATCATACTCTGTTGGTGTGGTTAAAATGAGATTGATCTGCTCAGCAAGTTCAACAAGTGTTTTCCCTCTCTCTTTGGTAGCATCAAGAAGTAACTCCAACTTATCATGCCCTTCTACATGTACACCAAACTCTTTAAGCATCTCAGCCAGCTTTTCATTAGACATGTTCTTGATGTAGTGTGCATTCAACCACAAGAGCTTATCTAGATTATAGTTTGATGAAGACTTATTGATATTTTTAGGGTCAAACAGTTCTATCATTTCTTCAATGCTAAATATCTCCTGGTCACCATGACTCCAGCCTAAGCGTACAAGGAAGTTCAAGAGTGCTTCTGGCAGATACCCCATCTCTTTATATGCCATTACATCTGTTGCACCATCTCTTTTAGAGAGTTTCTTACCCTGTTCATTGTTGATCATCGCAACATGGTTGAAATTTGGCAGGTCAAGTCCTAAGGCATTATAGACCACTATCTGTTTAGGTGTGTTATAAAGGTGGTCATCCCCACGGATCACTTCAGTTAGTCCCATCAGTGCATCATCTATAGCAACAACAAAGTTGTAGGTCGGAGCACCGTCTGCTCTGGCGATGACAAAGTCATCCACTTCATCTGCAGAAATATTCATCTCGCCTTTCACACCATCTACAAAAGATATTGTCCCCTCTTGAGGTGCTTTTATGCGGATCACCGGATCAATCCCAGCAGGTGGTGTACCTGTAAAGTCACGGTAACGGCCATCATAACGTGTACGCTCTTTTTTTGCCATCTGTTCTTCTCTGAGCGCATCAAGTTCTTCTTTGCTCATGTAACACTTATAGGCCTTTCCTTCTTCAAGCAGTTGGTCTATAAACTTCTTATACAGATCAAAACGCTTTGACTGATACACAACCTCTCCATCATGACTCATGCCGACCCATTCAAATGCTTTGAGTATTGCATCTTTAGCTTCTTCAGAGTTACGTGCCATATCCGTATCTTCTATACGGAGTAGAAATTCTCCTTTATCATGCTGCGCTGTAAGCCAGGAAAAAAGTGCTGTTCTAAGCCCACCAATATGAAGATAACCAGTTGGAGATGGTGCAAAACGTGTAACTGTCATAGTAATACCTTGAAATAAATTATGTGATTGTAGCGAAAATGTGGTTAAGGAGGATTATATCGTAGGGATTAGACAGAAGAGCCGAAGCTCTTCAAGGATTTAACTTTTCTTTTTAGTCTCTTTTTTTGTTATATGTTTAGTTACTTTTTTCCCAGTAGAAGACTTCACATCATTTTTTATATTTGTAGCAGTCTTTTCACCAACCCCATCAACCCGCTGAACGTCTTCAAACGATTTGAACTTAGCTTTTTTTCTCTCTTTTATGATCGCACTTGCTTTAGCCTCACCAATACCATTAATCTCCATCAGCTCTGCTTTTGATGCAGTATTGAGTTGATTTAAACTCATAGCGAACAATGATGTCGAAGCGAGTATTAAAACCCCTGTCATTACTTTTTTTAACATTCTTTTCCTTTAGATGTTTATTTTTTGTTATAGAAAGCTATAACAAAAATGATTATAACGCACCTTTTCTTGTAAACTCAGGGACTATATGCTGTAATGCTTTTACTTTATCATCTGTTACTAAAAGTGTGTCTATATCTTTCGTTAACTTTTCAATATCATAAGGTGTTGGTTTTGCGATAAATATAGAACTATATTGTGTTTCCTGTTCACTGTCATCCAGCAGTAACTCTTCATAAAGTTTCTCTCCCGGTCGTAAACCTGTAAATATGATCTCCACTTCATCATCCTTCCCGTAAAGTCGTATCATCTGCTTAGCCAGGTCTATGACCTTAACAGGTTTCCCCATATCTAATACAAATAATTCTCCACCCTTTGCAATCGCTGCGGTCTGAAGCACAAGCTGACATGCCTCGGGAATCAACATGAAGTAACGCGTTATATCAGGATGTGTAACAGTCACTGGACCACCTGTCTCTATTTGATGCTTAAATTTTGGGATGACCGACCCGCTGGAACCAAGTACATTACCAAAACGTACTGAAACTATCTCTGTCTCTTTTGCATGTACATTATTGGCATAGAGCTCTGCTATTCTTTTAGTAGCGCCCATAACATTTGTAGGACGAACTGCTTTGTCTGTGGAGATAAGTACCACTTTCTTAACATTATGTTCTATACTGGCATCTATCACATTCTTCGAACCAAGCACATTATTGAAAATTGCCATCTCTTGATTTTCTTCACAGATCGGTACATGCTTGTATGCTGCAGCATGGATCACAATATCAGGGTCACTCTCCAAGAATACTCTCTCCAATCTCATTTTATCTGTAATGGAAAGAAGTTTTAATTTGGCATTTTTTATCTGCTCTCCTATTTGATAAAGGTTGTATTCACTATTGTCTATCAAGGTCAAGGACTTTGCACCAAACTCTTCACACTGCCGCGCTATCTCCGAACCTATACTTCCGCCTGCCCCTGTGATGAGTATATTTTTACCTTCTATAAAACTTATAATGGTCTCTTTATCCAGGTCCTTGGGTTCTCTTGCCAAAAGATCTTCGATCGATAAACGTTCCAACTTATCATGTTGAGAACCAAGAAGTTTATATTTTTTTATATCTTTAATACCTAAGGTATTTAATTCGTTAAATAAGCTTTGCAGCCTAGTCTGCGACAGATCTTCCACGATCACTACGGACACGATTTTCTTTTTGACAACAATATCTTTAAGTTCATCCAGAGGATATACTTTTACATTATTGATATATGTATGATTAACTTCTTCATGAAAACCAATGATAGCCTCAGGATGATAATCTATCTCACCAGCCATTGCATTTTTTATAATCGTTGTTGTTTTACTGTTCGCCCCAATAATAAGTGTGGGCTTTAAGCTCACCTGAGATGTCTGCTCTATGATCAATCGTTTCAATACTCTTAATACACCAATAAACAATAAAGATAGCACAAAATCTATGATGAGTACACTTCTTGCAAATGGACTAAAATATTCTCTAAAAAGTAAAAACAACAATATAAAAAGGCTGTAAGCAACTATATGTGCCAAAAATAGTTTTTTCGCTTCGCTAAATCCGAAAAACCTCCATGCTATATGGTATATCCTAAATATAAAAAAACTTGTGATCTTCAATGCTGTTAGAAGCATAAAAACGGCTAAGAACATCTCTAAAAATTCTCTTGGAATATTGAAGTTAAATCTTAAAGAATATGCTAAATATAGTGATGTTAGTGATAGTAATATATCAAAAAAGATAAAAAATAATGCCCGATTCAAGTAACTGGGAGTAATCATATAAAACTCTTTTTAGTATCAATTAATTTCATTATTAGCATCAGGAGAAGTATATTCAAAAGGAACACAGCCCATGCCACTTTGACAAAGTATAGTAACACAATAAATATAAGATTAAAAACTATAGAGTAGCTTACCACTTTATCATGTCCCCAGCCACTTTGCGTTAATCTTTGATACGCATGCTTTTTATGTGCCTGCGTAATAGATTCCCCATTAACATACCTTCGTATAAGCGTTAGTGTCGCATCAAACCAAAATAGAGAGAGCAAAATAAGCCATATATAGATATTGGAACTACTGGTGTCATAAAATACAAGAACCGCGAATATAAAGCCTAAAGTTGTACTCCCAACATCTCCCATAAATATAGATGCTTTATGCCAATTAAAAACTAAAAAACCCAAAGAAGCCACAGCAATGACCAGTCCCAAAGGATTTTGGAAAAGTAAAAAGATTCCCAATCCTACCATTACAGCCTCACTCCCTGCATAACCATCAATACCATCTAAAAAATTATAAAGGTTTGTGAGCCAAACTATCGAAATAAACGCTATGACATTAAGCCAAGGTCCATCTAATTCAAAAAAAACGAAATCTATATGGGAGACACCTCCTAAAAAATAGAGTGCGCCTATAGCAGAAATACTTTGTATAAAAAGTCGGAGTTTGGAGGAGAGCATCAAGAGATCATCAAAGATACCCACAAGAGTAATAGGAATAGCACAAAGTAAAGCATAAAATAATCTATTCTCAATGTGCTCCTGTAGATAAAACAGCCCTATAAAAATAACAATCACTATAGCTAGACCACCTCCCCGGGGAGTGGGTATAGTATGAGAGCTTCTTTCATTGGGTATGTCAAAAATTGCTTTTTTGTGGGCATACATCCTTATCAAGTATGTTAACAGTACAGAGAGAAAACCCAAACCAAGATATATCATCTAAATTTTGAGTTTATATATTTTACTATAAGGAGAGGAGACAACCAATTCAAAGAGATTTTTATCATACTTTTCAAGCATGAACATTTGTACGTACGTAGAATTGAATGTCTCTGTATCCATGATGACAAAACGACCATAACTTTTCATATAAACAATGGCAAACTTTCCATCTGCATGATAAAGCTGTGATTGTAGTTGTACTTTCCCTTGTTGTGTATTTTGTGTCGCTATAAAATACTTTACATGTTGTTTCTGTTTCCCTAAAGTGATCTCTCCTTTTTTGGCATCAAACATGATCCCGTTCCTAAACGTAAGTATGCCATTTTTATTACTCACCGCTTGAGTAGGATAAAAAGCTATTTTACGTTCTGCTTTTCCAGTTGTTAAGTCTAGATTTCCAAAGACTGCTACTGTTGGGAAAATATTCATCATCCTAAAAGGAAGATAAAGAAAGATGTCTCTTGTCTTCTTTGGTAAACTATATGCATTATTTTCCAGTTCTGAAAGAAACAAATTCGGATCAAGTTGATCTTTTTGTTTGTTTTTAAACAAAGTATTAGCCACTACTTTATAATTGGAATCTACATAAGTCTCAACAGCCAGTCGACTTAAATTAGCTGCCAACTGGGGAGAAGATGTTTGCATTATTTTAGAGATAATAAAATTGTCGTTGCTATGTTTTCCGCCATCAATCAGTGTAGATGTATCTGAGTAATACCAAATTGGATACCCATAATCCCACCATGATAAAGTGTAATCTTTGTGATTGGAGATTTGTTTTAATTTAACGAGATCTTCTACTTCTGCTTTCTTTAAAACTGTAGGTACTTTATACCCTATAATATGATTGATATTAGGGTACAGCATAGCTACCGTAGCTAACACTATAAAACTATACTTCAATTTTCCATTTCTAAAAAAGTCACCCAAAATAAAAAGTAAAAAAATCGCAGACACTGCTGCTATCGGTACAGCATAAACCGTAAACCTGAGCCCTCCCCATAAAGCAAATACACCTATACTAATCAAAGGCAAAGCTAAAATAAACGCTCTATGTCGTAAAACCAATACCACATATCCGACCAAAGAGACAATCACCCCCAATTGAGAACCAGAAATACGATTTGCAAAAGTGGCAAAGGGGATTTTCCCTGCTTCTCTTACGGTTTGCAATACTGAATAAAAGTGCAACCCTTCTTCGTTTGTCCCTGTCGAAAGATAGCCCGTAACCTTCATAAGTATCAATTGAAAAATATTTCCAAAAATGAGGAATAAGATAAAGAGTATTCCTGAAATAAATATCATTTTTTTCTGTGCAAGTGTTGTTCCTTTTAAAACCATATACAAGCCAAATAAAACAATAAGCTTAATAATATAGTTCAAAGGTTCAATAAGAGGAAACGGGATAAGCGCTACAAATATCAAAATCAAAGAAAGATACGTTGTATTATCCTTACGATGGTAAAAGATCATATAAAGTGCATACATCATTCCCATTGCATAGACAACTAACTTCCCCTGATCATATAGAAAAGGATATACGGCTATTGCTATAGCAGCATATAGTGCAGACTTAAGATTAAAATCAATAGTACTTTTCATAAGAAAAAAGAGGATAAACATCGGTGCCATAGCAGAGAACATATCAGTATCATAATACCCTACCATTGTTCGATTATAATAGCTCCAAGCGATACTTCCCAAAAGTGCTGCAAAAAAGCCCCACAGCGCTTTGTCATACAGTCGTGTAATTAATATAATAGGTATTACGACCAAACTTGATATGACTGCAGGCATATATAAAATAACTGTCTCTAAACTAAAAGGTGTTATTTTTACAAACAATGTTGTAAAAAAGACTACCCCATAACTCCAAATATCAGGGACTCTAGGATTATCTATATGGAGTCCTCGCAATATCTCTTGTGCTCCCGATGCAAAAAAATAACCGTCATTGGTATTGATCATCAGCTGACTATCCCAGTAAAAATTTGGATTTTCATGAAACTGCCATACCCAAATCAAACGTATTACAAAGCTAAATATATATGCCAATAATATCAAGCCCCATAATTGACCTTTGCTCACTTCTTTATATGTGTTATTCACAAAATCCCTTTTACACCATTTTTAAATAAGTATATCACTTCTTTCCATAACAAGTCCCAAAAAAATATTTTCTCATATAAAAAATATCTCATCCCTCTTTTCCTATGATCATATATTTTATTCCTTCACTCAGCGTATATTTATTTTTAAAATTTAAAGATTTCTGAGTCATTGTATTGTCTATTTCTAAATTTAGGTAGAGTCTTTTATGTAACTCTGGCTTTAGTATTTTTACTAATGCCTCAAAAAATGGAATTTTTATTAAATACCGTTTTCGGCCTAATTCCTTTGATATTAGACCTATTAACCCTGTTGTAGAAATAGTCATATCATCACTTGCTAAGAACACCCCGCCTTTTTGTTTTTGAATAATAGTATCTATAAGTGCTGCTACATTACCTATATACACAAAACTTCGTCTATTATCTATTTTATCAAACGGTAGGATAGGGATATTATTGACTAAGTTTATTAAACTTTTCATATTTGCTTTAACCCCATAACCATATACTATAGGTGTACGAATAATAGAAACTGTAAAATATTCATCTTCAAGTTTTTTCAGTTCAAGTTCAGCTTTTAACTTACTTTTTCCATAATCATCCATTGGATTACACGCACTTTTTTCATTATAGGCAATATCTGTTTCTTCACCATAAACTTTAATGCTACTCATAAATATAAAATGCTTCACCCTACTCTCTTTGGCTTTCTTTGCTAACGTTATTGTTTGAGTAACATTTACCTTTTCATATTCAACTTTGCTCGCTCCACCCATTTGATGAACCAGTGCAGAGAGGTGAACAACGGTATCCCTATCTAACAAGTTTAATTCATTAAAATTATCATTTAAGAATGAAAAGGATTTCATATTATATTTTGTATTATATTTATTTCTAAAATAACTTCCTATAAACCCATTTGCACCTGTTAATAATATATTTTTCATTTTACTTATCTTTGCCTCGGATCAATTCTTTTCATTAAACGATAACTATAATGTTGAAATTTTTGTGGTAAAAGAGATCGAAAAAGTGGCAGAAAACAAGCTATGGCTTTCCAATATTGCTGGCCCAAAGAGAGTACCCCCCTGTAGCCAATAAGTGATTGCTGTACCATTACATTAAACGTTTGTCTTTGATGTGTACTAGGCGTAAATCGATATAAAATAAGTGGCTCTGCAATATTGAGAAACGTCATATCCTCCTTAGCACACTTGAACCACAGATCATAGTCCTGCCTACGAATCAGATTTTGGTTATATCCGCCAACATGTTCTATAGATGACTTCTTAAACATAACCGAAGGATGAATAAAAGGGCAGGCAAATAGATTATCATAAATACTTTTATGATCAATGGGCATTTTTCTCATATCACCCACTACTCCATTTTCATCTATGAGTGTAGCAAATGTACCTACAATATCAAGTCGTTCATGAGAAGAAAAATTTTCTATCTGTTTTTTAAATCTTTGGGGAGATGAGATATCATCTGTATCCATCCTCGCTACCAACTCATATGAACATTCTTTAAGCCCAATATTTAGAGCGCTTCCCAAACCAACATTATTTTTTAAAGAAATTATTTTTAAAATATTATCTAATTTTATTTTCCATTGATCTATACTATTATAGAGCGCTTCTGTTAAGATACCATCTTGTACCAAAACAATTTCATTTGGTTTTAAAACTTGATTGTCCCAAATGCTTTCCATAGCACTATTAAAATACTCAACATTTTCTTTATCATAAACTGAAATCAAGACTGAAAACTTCATCACAATGATCTATCTCCCACTTTATAGTTTAATACTACTATTTTAATTATTCTCAAGCTCAATAAAATCACCTATTGCACTGGCAAAGAAATAATCTACCTCTTTATCTTTATTATTCCCTACCCATCCAGTATCTGTGTATCTATAATATGTTTTTGCATTTAAAGCTGTTAGTAGTCCAAAATGAACACTTTGATACTCTATTAAAAAACATCTCCCATTACTTTCAACAATATCCAATGAAGCAAAAGGGACATTGAGTCTTTTTATCGTGTCTAGTGCAAAGTCCAATACCGTATCAGGGGGTACAGCAGTATAGTCAAAAAGCCCACTCCCTGATGCTCTAAAATCATTTTTCTTTGTAAAGCGTTTTAATACAAAACACTTAGTTCCAAAAATTAAGACCTTCCAATCATATTCAAGATCCTCAATCATCTCTTGAAAAATTACTTTTCCATGTTTTCGAGGATAAAGATCTGTAAATTTCCATTTTTTATAAAGCCATTTTATATAATCTATATTTAACACAAAACCATCTGTCAAATTTTGTCTTAAAAAGACTTCTCCTTCTTTAACAGAGTTAATTTGTTTAACTGTTTTACTTCCAAATCCTCTACTTTTTTTCGCTACAAGCGGAAAATTTGCTTTGCTTAAAAATGCAGTGCCTTCTTCATAGGTACCAGTTAAAAAAGATTTTGGTGATATTATTTTTAATCTTTTCATTTCTAGCACTTGAAAATTTTTATTTTCATGTGCAAGAAAAGCATTAAAATTTGGGATGATACAGCCTCCACTACTTTGAATATACATTAAAATATCTTGAATGTATTCTTTATAAACGGGGAACTGGGAACTTGCATAAAAGAAGTAGTTGTCTTCTATTGCATACTTATTATTTATAAACTCATCAAAACTTAAAATGATGACTTTAAGATTATACTTACTTAATACATTAGACATAACTTGCAGATCTAAACTTTCTCTTTCATAAGTTCTTTGAGGAATCAGCCCACAACTATTTGTCAATAAATATATTACCTTCATATCAACTGCTTTATTTTTTTTATGAGAACTCTTTTTACTTGACTCTTAACTTTTTCATATTTTATTTTCATATCTTTCTCCAAAGAATTATCATCATAGACCAGTTGCATATTTTTACCATTGTACTTTAATGACATTGCAAGATTCGGAGTCATATTTTTATGCTTTAAGTTTTTTGTTTTTTCTTTTAAAACATCATTTACAGTATCTATCTTGGTTGAAATGTGATTCTTATCAGATAACTCTGGTACCATATGATCATCAAATTTTATATATATTTCTTTAGCTTCAATTGTTTCACCTATAGTAATTTCAACTAATAAACCTTCCTTATTAAATTTATGTTGGAAATATGTTTCATTTTCTTTAATTTTAAAATGATTGAATAAAAAATTACCAAGACTATAATAAATTGCTTTGCCCTCATAGTTTTCAAATGATTGTATCGTATGTGTATGTGAACCAAATATACCATCTGCACCTAAGTCGATTACCCTTCTCGCAAATCCAACTTGCTCATAAGTTGGATAAAATTCATTTTCTATACCCCAGTGAGGTAAAATAAATATATAATCGGCTTTATCCTGTTTTGCTTTTTTTATATCTTCTTCTATATATTCAAATACCAGGGGTGACACGCCATAAGAAGATGTCTTAGCATTAAATTCAGAATTGGTTGAGTAACAATTATAGGCTAAGACATAGATAGACTTATTATCTACATTTAAAATCAACGGTTTTCTTGATTCAGCTAAATTGACACCTGAACCAAAATATAATTTATTCTGATGATCCAAATACTCGATTGTACTTTTATAACCTTCAATATCCTGATCAAAGATATGATTATTCGCTAATGTAAAAGCATGACAAAAATCATACATACCAAATAATCCAGGTTTGTTTAATAAAGAAAATTTATTCTGATTATCAACAATGTTCTTCTCTAAAATTGGTGCTTCTAAATTACCTATGATATAGCCATCGTAATTGGTCAAATATCTATATAACTTCGTATGTTGGAAACTCTCCATATTCTTATCAGAATATGTATCCGTACAGATATCACCTAAGAAGAGCAATTTCATTCTTTTATCCTTTTTGCAATATCAATTCTTCCATATTTTCGTAAAAGCCCATCTTTGATTCCCCTAACCATATATGAAAACCTGACTTTCCCATCATCAAATATAAATGGATAGATCACCAGTTTAATAGCTAGCTTACCCAAATTCGATAACTTCCAATATAATGGAACATATCCTCTTGGTATCAATAAAAAAAGGTTCCTTATATGATAATAGTGTCTTATGGGTGAGGGAACTCTTGCATCTATCTTCCCTACTATCTGTTTTTTACCGTCTCCGACCCTATGCCCTAATAAAATATCATTGTCTCGAACAGTAAGAAAACCTTTAGTCTTGAGTCTCCAACAATATTCAAAATCAACTGCATCTATAAATAAACCGTCTTCCATCCCACCTACAGTCTCATAAGCTATTTTGGGTATTAGACTGGCAGAACTAATTGTAGCATTAATAATTGTATAGTGGGTATTTTCTATGATATTACCCTTTATAAGTCTGGCTTCATCTACTTCATTGGTTATTTTATCATAATGTCTTGGCCCAATCACGCCAACTTTATAATGCATTCTAAGTAATTCATCATAACTCTTCAAAAGCCCAACAACTGTGCCCTCTTCTAGTATACTATCTTGATCCATTTGGAGTATAAAATCAGCACCATTTTCAAAAGCCCACTTCATACCTATACTCTGCGCTGCTGCGATACCAAGATTATCTCTAAAATTAAATACCTTCACTTTTTCATCATCAAATTTTACATCATACTCTGAGTTATTGCAGACGATAACTATATCAGCTTGGGCTTTTACTCTTTCTACCGCTAGATCCAGTTCATTGCCTTCTGGATTATATGCTACAAGTATTGAATATATTTTTTTCATTTAACCTCTTTCTGTATATCAAGCCAATAAGCTTTTATCTTATTAAATCTATCTTTCATAATTATATGTTGCCATTGAAACAGAAATCAAAGGTAATTCTCTGAGATTATTTGGATACAAACTTGTTCCTTGTCTTCTTTATAGCAAAAACAATAAAAGATATTAACTTCAATGGATTCATAAAAACTTCTTTAAAAAGTTCCATTAATTTATACTCTTTAATGGCAAGATAACATAAAATGAATTTCCTCTCTTCCAAAATTTTTAATTTTGATACAGGGTATTGTTTGTAGATGTGTTTATGTGCATGATAGAAAGTTCCTTTTTCTCTAAAAAGCATATTATCTCCAATGTTTTTACGATATCTTACTTCAACAGTTGTTTTATTTATATGAGACACATTGCAATTCTGAGCAAGACGAATTAACATATCCCAATCTTCAAGAGATGAAAGTGATTCATCAAAATATCCAACTTTCTCTATCAAAAAACTTCTATGTGTCCACGCATTCACAGGAATAAAATTTGAAACAAGCAGCCTTTCCATTGAAAAATTAATATCCTCATATGGTTTTGCTCTATTTATTTCAATTCTTTTCTCTTCTATCAACTCTTCTTCAACATAATAAGAATCTGTAAATACCAAGCCAATATCATCATTTTGAAACTCATGTACAATAGTTTCTAGGTGACTAGGTAGAAATAAATCATCATCATCTAAGTAACAAAGAATCTCACCCTGAGAAACTCGAATGGCTGTATTTCTAGCGAAAGGTAAGCCCGAATTTTTTATATGTGATAAATATATTATTTTATCAGAGTTAAATGATTCTATTACATCCCAAACATCTTCGCCACAATCATTTACTACAATGATTTCATAATTTGTATAGGTTTGATCTAATACTGATTGTATTGCATAAGGTAATAATTCTCTTCGATTGTAGGTAGTGATCACTACAGTTACCAGGGGAGTCGTCTTTTTAATATTTTTATTCATATTAACTACCTTAATGCTTTCGGGAATAATGAAATAAACATTTTATTGTAAATTTAATGTGCATGGATAATGTTAATTGTTTTGGAAGGTATAAAGATGATGAATAAAATTTCATCCATGTTGACAGACCATAGACAGTTTGTGCAAATGCTTGCGATTTCCATATACCAAATAAACTTCGTTGCAAAGATGTATTTTCAAAAAATTGTGTTTCTATATTCTGTTGAATTAAAGAGTTTAACCACTTTTCTGTCTCATTCAATGACACTATATTCCGCAATACAAGTTGTTCATGAAGGGTTCTTGATGTATCGGATAATGTGCTATCCATTTTTTTTAAAAAAAGTGAAAGTGCTTTAAGCATTGATTTTTGTTGAGTATCACTCTGTGCAGAACTAGTTTGACTCGGATGCATTCGATAATAAAGCAAAGGCTCTGATATATTTGCAAATTTAAAATTATTTATCAGCTCTACCCATAAAGCATAATCCTGAGCTTTTAAGAATTTCTCCGAATATTTGTGCTTATCAAAAATAGTTCTTTTCATCATTACTGTTGGATGAGCAATAGGCGTATAAAAGAGAAGGTCAGATTTTATTTGATTATGCTGAATTGGCAGCTTCTGGGTATACTCTTTCTTACCAAATACCTTAAACCATGTTCCACAAAGATCTATGTCAGGATTACCTTCTAAGAATTTTACTTGTTTTTCAAACCGCTCAGGGAAACTAATATCATCAGCATCCATTCGTGCAATATATTTCCCCTTTGCAAGTTTTATACCTTTATTTAAACTTATTGATAACCCCAAGTTCATTTCATTCTTTATCAGAACAATCCTTTTGTCATCATAACTAGCAATAATTTCTAAACTTTTATCCGTTGAACCATCATCGACAATTAAAAACTCAAAGCTATTAAATGTTTGGTTCAAAATACTCTCAATAGCTTCTTGAAGGTAGTCTCCACCATTGTGCACAGACATAACAACTGAAATTATTGGTCTACTCATAAACGTATCCATGATTTAGGAATAAGATCATTCGTATTTCGAGACATATCTACAAACCAACGCTGGGGAGCAATAACAATTTTATCAGGATTGAGATTCAACCATGCACCCCACCAGCTAAATGAACTATTTGCAATAATATTATGTTTACATTGGCTCATAAGATACATCTCTTCATGATCTGGTATATTTTCATCAAGTTCAACGAATGTGACATTCTCCATAAAATCAAAGTTTTCTTTTACCCAATCAAGATCATCACCAAAAAGAAAAAAATGTGGTTTTTTTACTTTTTTTTCTATCTCTAGTACTGCATTCTTATAATAATCTAAAGTACAAGTCCCATGTACACTATTTGTCTGTATATTGGTAACATAGTCTCCACGTCTTACATGCAAACTTATAGATTCAGTACTTTCAATCCCTTGTTTGTACTGTTGACTTAATATATGAATTTTTTCTTTTAGTACAAATCGTTTTAAAAGATCATCTCTATATTCTTTAAAATATTTTTCACTCTGCCAATATCCTTCAAAATAAGTATTAGCAGTTGTATCGTATACATTTTTATCAAACGTAGAAAACTGTTCTTTATAATATGTATTTGAAAATGTCATCATTTTTATTTTAAGCTTATGCAATAATTTTGAAAATAGATGAATATTTTTATATTTTAATTTTTCAACTTCTTTTTTTGAAGCAAATACAGGATGAATATTAAATTTTTCAAGTCCATAATTTCGCAAGTCATAAACTTCAAAACTATTTATATCTAATTTGAAAACTTCATTCTTTTTTCTAGAAAGTGCATAAGCAAATGCATATTGAAACATTTGATTACCAAGACCACCATATATATGTACTATTGCCATTACTTAATTCTTCCTTGCGATCACATGATAGCCGAAGCAAAGAACCTCATTACTATTAGTATCATTTTTTGAAAACCTTTCAAGCATATTTAAAACAATTTTTATAGCAAAACGTTCAATGTATGAAGCATTTTGTGAAGAATATTTATCTGCCATTGAGGAAACTCGGCGTATTTCTTGTCCTAAATATTCAAAAAAGTTTCCATTCCTAGATACTTCATCAACTTTAAATCCAAGATTTTCTAAATGAAATTCATAAAAGTAACAATTAAAACCTGAACTATAATGATATGGTGCAAAATGGGTAAGACTACAAAAGGGCGCAGTCAAAATAAGTATTCCATCTTTTTTTAACAAACGCTGAAACTCTTCAAGGGCCTTTATAGGATTAGGTAAATGCTCTAAAACTTCTGTACACAAAATAACATCAAAGGACTCTTTATCTTCTGGGATATTTGTAATATCTCCGACTATATCAATCTTTCTCGTATCCCATGAACCTCTTTGAAGACCTTTCGTATCTCCTGTACCGTCATACTGACAAAAATCTTGAGACACATAATCCAAATGAGTACAATACTTTTTATTTGCTAATTCTCCTGCCCCTGCATCCAACAAACGTAATCCAGAAGGAATATCCCCAAGGGTTTTTTTTAGCCAATTCTTTCGTGTAGCTTCATTTGTAGTTCCAACCATTTTTAGTTATCCTTTTTTTGTAATAGAAAACATCCACAAGCATAATTTTGCATATCTGACTGTTCTTTAGTCGCATTAATAATCAATCCTTCATCTGACTGATCGGGGATGAGTGCAAACTCTTTAATCTCAAAGTCTTGAAAATATGAGATTATTTGATCATATGAATAAATCCGATGCGCATTAAACATAATCCTTGCCTTACCAATAGGTACAACAAATAATAGATGCCCACCAGCAGATAGCACACGCTTTAATTCATTTATAGCTTTTAAGTCTCCATTAACATCTAATGGGTCGCCATATCTTCCAAGCCCTATATGTTCAACAACATGCATACAAGATAATGAGTTAACAGTATGATCTTCAAAAGGTAATTGCGCTAAGTCTGCATGCTTACATGTAAGATTGTCAAGCTCAATCTTTGCGGGGCGATAATCATAAAACTGTATTGGAATAAATGCCGAAACCAATGTTGAAAAATAAGTTAAAGATGATATGTCAATATGTTCTTTTGGTGCAATATCATTTAATTTTCTTGCTGCCCAGGCCGTATGATATATATAATGTTTATCAAAACTTGTAGTCGTATATTTATCGTTTAGACAAGGGTGTTTATCCTTACTCTTGATTGAAAACCTTGTGCCATCTGTAGCTTTGAAAACTTTATACTCTTTTTGATAGTTTAGATAATTCTTGAATATATTAATTCCCTGCTTCCAATATCCAAAACCTAGCTTTTTCAAAAACTTTTTCACTTTAAAAACTTTCTTAAAAATAATTTAATACGATTTAATAAACTATTCTTTTTTGTTAATTTTTTTATACTTATAAGGTCAAACTCCATATAAAAGAACTCTTGAATATCATCACTCTTCAAAATATCTATTTTATTGTGCCATTCAAAGCCTTGAACAAAATATTCCTTATTTTTCCTTATGATCTCATCATATCCATTCTCTAAGGTTTTATAAAAAAATATCTGTATTGGGAAAAAACTATTTAAACTACTTTTCGCCTTATCCATATAATAAATTACATTATCTTTATAATTTACAAATGTTGTATGTACTTTAAAATTATACATATACTCATAGTAAATTGTAGGGTATTCTATGTACCCACTTTTTGCTACTCGTTGCAATTCTTTAACAAAAAATTCAAAATCGTCTTCACTAATATGTTCAAGAACATGGGAACAAATAACATAATCAAATTCATTATCTTTAAAGGGGAACTTCTTATCTGAATAATATACAATCTCTTGTTCAGTTTCTAAAGCTTCAGTATGTCCCCTTTGCTTTAACGCTTCATCGGTATCAAATATTTTTTCCAATAAAACATTGGACCTCCAAAAAGGTGTTCCCCCTGGACCGACTTCTAGGACTCTGTCTGTTGGTTTTATTGATGTCATTCTCTCTGGAAAAAACACTTGATATATACTCCTTTTTAATTTAGACAATAGAGTCCATAAAAAATATTAAATTCTTGCAATCCAACAGTTAAAATACTATACTCCATAAAGCAATAGTATACAAAATTCTTTCTTTACTTATATACCATCTATTTCAGCAAAAAGATTTAGATAGTTTCAACCAAATGAATTAATCCTTCATTGTTTAATTTATAAACTTTTTCACACCGATCAATAGTACTCAAGCGATGTGCAATAATAATCAATGTCTTATCATCACTAATACTATATATTTCATCCATTATCTCTTTTTCTGTTTCATCATCCAATGCACTTGTTGCTTCATCAAGAACCAGTATCTCCGGATTGGTGTAGAGTGCTCTGGCTATGGCAATACGTTGCTTCTGCCCTCCACTTAACATTACTCCACCTTCTCCAACCACAGTAGATTGCCCCTCTTTAGTCTTCAAAAAATTATAGATCTTAGCTTTTTTAAGTACTTCATCTATTTTCACTTTATCATACGCTGAACCAAACGCTACATTTTCTCCTACAGTTCCATCAAACAAATAAACACTTTGGGGAATATACCCTATTTTTGATCTCCATGATTTTATATTAGAGTCATTTATCTCTGTATCATCGGTGAAAATTTTACCATTTTTTGGTTTGTATAAACCTATAATGATATCTACCAAAGTACTTTTTCCACTGCCACTTTCACCTATAAAAGCAATTTTAGAACCTTTTTTAATAATTAGATTTATATCTTTTAAGACTGGTTTATTTTCTTCATACTCAAAGTTGAGATCTTGTAGGATAATCTCTTTATTAAAAAAAATTTTCTCTTGCCCTAAAGCTTCACTATCATACATTAAATCATTGTGTACAATATCAAGTGCTTTATAATTAAAAAGAATTTGATTGTAACTGGTCATAATCCTGTTAACCGATGGCATGAGACGATAAAGAGCCAAAACAAACATAGAGATAAGTGCTAATTGATTTGCTATGTTTGTTTCATATTTCCAAACAAGATAGGTAATGATAAAGACAATGATTCCAAACCCAACTGCCTCTAAAAAAAGTCTTGGAACATGCCCTAAAGTTGAGTTTGTGATATTTGCTTGGGAAAATTTAAAACTTGCAGCCCTAAAATCTTTTAGTATTTCTTTCTCATTCGACTGAAGTTTAATTAGTTTAAAATTACCAAAACTTCTGTTTATGATCTCAAAAAATCTTTTTTGCATTTGGGCTCTTATCTTACCTGCCTTTTTGATCTTTACTGAAACTGTTTTAATCATCATAACTGCATTTAACACCAATACTACTGTAAGGAGAAACGTTATCTTATAATTCACATAAAGCATCATCGAATATATAAACAATATAATAAAAACTTCACTCATCATAAATAGTACTGCTGAGATAAGACTTGTAAGGTTTGTTGCTTCACTTACAATAGACTTTGTCATAGTAGATGAATTTCTAGTAATAAAATCTTTATAAGGCAACCCCATATAGTTTTCAAAAAGTCTATACGCCAAAAGATGATATCTGGTTTGTGTAAATCTATTTAACAGATAAAAGTAAAGTAAATTAATCACACTTCTAAAAATGTAAAATACAATAAGAACTATCCCAAAAGTAATGACAAATTTTACATCATTGTCAAAACTAAACATGTTATAGACTTTGGAATAATATTCGTTTGTATGTATAAGGCTAAAATCTGTCGCTACTGTGATAAAAGGCATGATTACGGAGATACCAACTGTTTCTATAATAGATATAACTATAGAAAAGAACAACAATCCCAATAAAAACTGTTTATCTCTTCGGGTCAATAAGCTTCGTAATTTTTTAATAGTAGTTTTCATCTGTTATAACTATACTTTCCCAAATACCAATCAACAGTCTTAACGATCCCAGAATCAAAATTTTCATCAGCCTTCCAACCTAGATCATTTTCTAACTTGGTTGCATCGATCGCATAACGTCTGTCGTGTCCTGCCCTGTCTTCTACAAAAGTAATGAGTTCTTTATATGACCTAGATGCAGGTACTTTTTCATCTAAAATTGAACATATTCTATCTACTATCTGTAGATTCGTTCTCTCATTACGACCACCGATATTATAAACATTGCCTTCTTTACCATTATGAAATACAAGATCAACACCTTTACAATGATCCAAGACGTAGAGCCAGTCACGGATATTCTTACCATCACCATAAATGGGGATAGATTCTCCTGCAAGTGCTTTTCTTATGATCGTCGGGATGAGTTTTTCATCGTGTTGTTTTGGACCATAGTTATTTGAACAATTTGTAATGACTGTATTTAGCCCATACGTCTCCTGATAAGACCTTACGATCATATCTGAGCTTGCTTTTGATGCTGAGTAAGGTGAGTTTGGAGCATAAGGTGTCTCCTCCGTGAAGAGGTCTGTTTCATTGAGTGTTCCATACACCTCATCTGTAGAGATGTGATGAAAACGACACCCTTCATACCCTTTTTTATAGCTAAAAGGTTTTTCCATCCATTGCTTGTAAGCGACATCTAAAAGTGTAAACGTTCCATTGACATTTGTCTCTATAAACACTCCCGGGTTTTTAATAGAGTTGTCAACATGGCTCTCTGCAGCAAAATGGATGACACCTCGAATATCATACTCAGAAAAAATAGACTCAATCAGGTTACGGTCACAAATATCACCTTTGATAAATGTATATCTAGAATGATCCTCTATTTCTTTAAGATTTTCCAAATCGCCTGCATAAGTTAAAAAATCAAGGTTGACAATGTTGTACTGCTCATACTTCTCTAAAAAATAAGGTACAAAATTAGAACCTATAAAACCTGCACAGCCTGTGACTAAAATGGATGCCATTATTTTTCTTCTCCCATGTTTGTTAAACATTGTTTCAAACTATCTCGCCAATATGGTATGGTGATATTATACTCATTTTTAATTTTTGCTTTATTAAGCAGGCTATAGTGTGGTCTGTTAGCGGGTGTAGGATATTCTATTGTCTCTATAGGGTTTACTACACAATCTATATTCGTTATCTCAAAGATAGCTTTTGCAAAATCATACCAGGAGCATACCCCTTCATTTGAATAGTGAAATACCTCTGTTTGACTATTGTTTAGTTTTGGGAGAATGTCTAAAATGGTTTTTGCCAAATCTCTCGCATAAGTAGGGGTACCAACCTGATCGAAGATAACACCAAGTTCCTCACGTTCTCTTCCAAGTTTTAACATTGTCTTAACAAAATTTGTTCCAAAACTGCTATATACCCATGAAGTACGTATGATCATGGAGTTTTTGAGATTCACGTGAAACATCGCATTTTCACCATCAAGTTTGGTTTTCCCATAGATCCCTTGAGGGTTTACACTATCTATTTCATTATAAGGTTTGTAGTTTGTGCCGTCAAAAACATAATCTGTAGAAATGTGAATAAGTTTAATATTTTTTTCTTTTGCAATCTCTGCTAAATATCTCACTGCCACATGATTAACTTTATCAGCATTAAATGTATCTTCTTCTGCTTTATCTACAGCAGTATATGCTGCACAATTAATTATCACTTCTATAGTATTGGTATGGCAAAAAGACTCAATTGAATCTTTATTTGTTATATCTAAAATATTTTTATCTGTGAAGTGAAAATTAAAATGTTGAATGTTAAATGTTGAATGCTGAATGAGTTCTTTTAATTCACTTCCTAATTGACCATTCGAACCTGTTACCAATACATTCATCTTATTTCTTCACTAAACACTAAACATTTAACATTCAACATTAATAAAGCTCCATCCCATACTCAAACTGTTCTGCATCTTTTAGTAAAGGCTGTTTTGTATCTTTAGCAGAAAGCTGTAATTTCTCTTCATCTATTTCCCAATCAATCCCTATCTCAGGATCATCAAAAGCTATACCTCGGTCATGATCAGGAGAATAATAGTTATCAACTTTATATGAAAATACTGTATTATCCTCAAGTACAACAAATCCATGTGCAAAGCCTCTAGGTACAAAAACTTGACGTTTATTACTTTCACTCAACTCCACAGTAATATATTGTCCAAATGTTGGACTTCCTTTACGAATGTCAACGGCAATGTCAAGCACACTACCACTAATGACACGAACCAATTTTGTTTGTGCAAAAGGAGCAAGCTGATAATGAAGTCCACGCAAAACACCTTTTGTACTTTTTGATTCATTGTCCTGACAAAAGTTTACTTTAAAACCTAAAAATGCTTCCAGTTTATCCTGCCGAAAAGTTTCTACAAAGTACCCTCTATCATCTCCATGCACAGTAGGTTCAACGATAACAACATCAGGGATTTCTGTTCTTATAAAATTCATAACTAAATAATACCCTCTTCGGCACGGCGTAGTAAATATTGTCCATACTGATTTTTCTTAAGTGGCTGAGCAAGTTCAACCAATTGTTCTTTTGTAATGTATCCCATCTCATAAGCGATCTCTTCAATACAAGCAACTTTCAATCCTTGACGGTTTTCTATGGTCTGTATAAAATTCGATGCTTCAAGGAGACTCTCATGTGTCCCAGTATCAAGCCAAGCATATCCACGTCCCATCAATTCAACTTTAAGATCATTTGATGACAAATAGTTTTGATTGACTGTGGTAATTTCAAGTTCACCACGACCTGAAGGTTTGACATTTTTAGCGATATCAACCACAGAATTTGGATAGAAATAGAGTCCTACAACTGCATAGTTACTTTCTGGATCTTCTGGTTTTTCCTCTATACTGGTTACATTTCCTTCTGTATCAAAAGCAGCCACACCATAACGTTCAGGGTCCTTTACATAGTAACCAAATACTGTAGCTTTCTTCTCTTCTGTTACATTATGTACAGCAGATGCAAGCATGTTACTTAGCCCTTGACCATAAAAGATGTTATCTCCCAACACCAGACAAACATCATCACTTCCTATAAACTCTTCACCCAAAATAAAAGCCTGTGCAAGACCATCTGGCGAAGGTTGCACTTTATAAGAAAATTTCATACCAATGTCAGCTCCATCACCAAGTAACTCTTCAAAGCGAGGCAAGTCCTGAGGCGTAGAGATGATAAGTACTTCTGTGATACCAGATAGCATCAAAACAGAAAGAGGATAATAGATCATCGGTTTATCATAGATAGGGGCCAGCTGCTTAGAAATCCCTTTAGTAATAGGATAGAGGCGTGTCCCGCTTCCCCCTGCTAATATTATACCTTTCATCTTATCTCCTTTTTATACCACTCATACATTTTTCTTATTCCTTCTTCTAGCTCCACAGTATGTCTCCATCCCAGTTCATGAAGTTTTGATGGGTCTGTTAATTTTATCATCGTTCCATCTGGTTTTGTGTCATTAAAATAGAGTTCCCCCTGATAATCAACTATTTTTTTGATGGTCTCTGCTAACTCTTTTATAGATATATCCACCCCTGTACCTATATTTATATGTGTATTTCGTATTTCAGTATTTTTTACACTATGGGGAGTACA
Organism: uncultured Sulfurovum sp.; assembly: GCA_964492675.1. GTDB lineage: Bacteria > Campylobacterota > Campylobacteria > Campylobacterales > Sulfurovaceae > Sulfurovum. The sequence continues at coordinate 32,625 of CAZBLM010000007.1, read as the reverse complement.
TGTATCGTTATTACCTTGAATACTTTCATAAGTATCTTTAAAATCTCTATTTTCTAAGATAAACACACAGGCATCAGCCATATCTTCACTATATAAGAACTCACGTCGTGGCTTTCCGCTCCCCCATATCTCAACTTTTGGTTCGTTGTTCAGTTTTGCTTCATGCATCTTTCGTAAAAGCGCAGGAAGGACATGAGAAGTTTCCAAGTCAAAATTGTCATTAGGCCCGTAGAGATTTGTTGGCATAACAGAGATAAAGTTGGTACCATATTGTAAATTGTAACTCTCACACATTTTAATACCTGCTATCTTTGCTATAGCATACGGTTCATTGGTGTATTCAAGTGTATCACTAAGCAGACAGTCTTCAGGCATAGGCTGCGGTGCATTTTTGGGATATATGCAGGTAGACCCTAAAAATAGTAGCTTTCTTACACCATTCAAGTAACTTTGATGGATAATGTTGTTTTGAATTTGTAAGTTTTCATAAATAAAATCTGCTCGGTAGGTGTTATTCGCGACAATACCTCCTACTTTCGCAGCTGCCAATATAACATACTCTGGTTTCTCTTTCTGAAAAAAAGCTTCCACTTTAGCCTGGTTCAATAAATCTAATTCATCACGTGTTTTACAAATTAAACTCGTATACCCTTTTTGTTGTAGATTGTTTACAATGGCAGAGCCAACTAATCCGTTATGCCCTGCTATATAGATCTTACTTGTTTGCTTCATTATTCGAAATAACTCATCGTTTTATATCCACCCTCTTGCAGGTAAACGTCTTTAGTCATGAGTTTAAGATCTGATGCCATCATATCATTTACCAATTCTTGAAGTTTGTATTCTCTCTTCCATCCTAACTTCTGTTCTGCTTTACTTGGATCACCTAAAAGAAGGTCCACTTCTGTCGGTCTGAAGTATTTAGGATCAACGGCAACGACATTGGTACCCGTAGCAACTTGATACTGAGGATTTGCACATGATTTTACATACGCTTTTTCATCTACACCTTCTCCTCTAAACTCCAGCTCTATTCCGGCATAGGAAAAACTCATTTTCACAAAGTCTCTTACCGTAGTTGTTTCACCAGTAGCAATGACCCAATCTTCCGGCTCATCTGCTTGAAGGATCATCCACATCATCTGCACATAATCTTTTGCATGTCCCCAGTCTCTCTTTGCGTCCAAGTTTCCAAGATATAGCTTATCTTGTAAGCCTAGCGCTATTTTAGAAGCTGCTCTGGTGATCTTTCTTGTAACAAACGTTTCACCCCGTACAGGTGATTCATGATTAAATAAAATTCCATTACATGCAAACATACCATACGCTTCTCGATAATTTACTGTTATCCAGTATGCATACATCTTTGCTACTGCATAAGGACTTCTTGGGTAAAAAGGTGTTGTTTCACTTTGTGGTGTCTCTTGTACTTTTCCATAAAGTTCTGACGTAGAAGCTTGGTATATCCTTGTTTTTTTCTCTAAACCTAAAAGCTTGACTGCTTCTAAGATACGAAGCGTCCCTGTACCATCTGCGTTAGCTACATACTCTGGTGTCTCAAAAGATACAGCGACATGACTCATAGCAGCCAAGTTATAGATCTCATCTGGTTGTACCTCTTGTGTGATACGTGTTAGATTCATAGAGTCTGTCATATCTCCATAGTGAAGAATGAGGTTTCTATCTTCTACATGAGGGTCTTGATAGAGGTGGTCTATTCTGTCTGTATTAAAAAGAGAGGATCTTCTCTTGATACCATGAACGACATACCCTTTTTTGAGTAAAAACTCTGCAAGATACGAACCATCTTGCCCTGTAATTCCTGTGATCAGTGCTACTTTCCTTGACATCTATTTAATCCCTTTTATAATCATCTTCTAATCTCTCTATATCATCTTCACCCGTATAGCTTCCAACTTGGACTTCTATTATAACCAAGGGCTCATTGGTATCATTTAAAAGTCTATGGATATCCCCTGCTTTAATATAGGTTGATTCATTTTGATTGAGTACAAAAGTGTCATTATTGATAGTCACAGTCGCATTACCATGAATCACAACCCAATGTTCATTTCTGTACTTATGTCTTTGTAACGATAACCTTTTGCCTGCTTTCACTTCTATACGTTTTATCTTGTACCCATCGCTCTCTTCTAGTACAGTATATGTTCCCCATGGTCTATGTCCCGTAAGATGAATATTGGGTAATAGTGAATCTTCTTGCTTTAACCTGTTTACTATCTCTTTTACTTTTTGAGAAGAACCTTTTTTGGCAACCAATAACGCATCTCCTGTATCAATAATAATACTCTCTTGTATATCTATCGTTTCGACTATTTTGTCTGAGATAATAAGGTTATTATTCTTATCATTGGGTAACTCTTCTGCCAAAGCATCAAAACTCCCTACATCCGACCACTCAATATCTGAAGGTATGACTTTTACGATACTTGACTTTTCCATCACTGCATAATCAATACTGTCATCTGGTATCCGTATCATATCCTGGTGTTTAATACGGATCATCTCTTCTTGATTAGCATTGCTATATGCTTGAAAAGCAGCGTTGTATATCTCAGGAGAATACTTTTGAAGCTCTTCTAAAAATACTCCGGCTTTAAAACAGAACATTCCCGAATTCCAATAATAATTCCCTGCTTCCAGGTAAGCAGTTGCTGTTTCACTATCCGGTTTTTCATGAAAGGCTTTGACATCAAAACCATCTGCCTCAATATACCCAAATCCTGTCTCTGCAAATGTCGGAGTGATCCCAAAGGTGACCAATTTGTTTTTAGATGCAAAAGTTTTTGCTTTTTCAAGGACTTGCCCATATGCTGTTTCATTTTTGATAAGATGATCTGAAGGGGTGACAAGCACTAGCTCTTCAGGATCAAGAGGAAAGCAGGCTAAAGCAATAGCAGGTGCAGTATTTCTACCCACAGGTTCCAATAAATATCTGTTTTTTGTTGTATGAAGTTCTTCAAGTTGATCTAGTGCCAAAAAATACTGTTCTGTATTTGAAACAATAAATTGACTGGTACATACTTTTTTATTTCTCTCTACAGTAAGCTGAAAAAGAGACTTCTCTTCAAATAATTTTACAAATTGTTTTGGCATAAGTGTGCGTGAGATCGGCCATAGTCTTGTACCGCTTCCCCCACACAAAATAATATTTGTCATTATAAAAACCTGAATAATAAAATTTAATTATTATATCTAAAAGAATATTATTGCAGTGTCAGCTAAATTAAAAATTTGGGTATTTTAGTGAGCGAGGCAATAGTTCATACTCCAGGTGCCTTCCACATAGATTGGGTCAAACCTCTATCCACAAGCTCTAACTGCTTTATGTAAACTTCTTGCCATTGTTCTTTAATACCTACATATATATCAAAGTTTTTACTATGAGGTACATACTTTTTATCCCATACAACTAACGATTCAGCTGCCTTGACCATGCTCTTATAGACACCTGCACCCACACCTGCTGCTATCGCTGCTCCCAGTGCTGTGGCTTCTGTTACTTTAGGTACCTTTATGGTACATCCTGTGACATCTGCTAATATCTGACACCAAAGATCGCCTTTACTTGCGCCTCCTGCAAAGACGATCTCTTTTATTTCTAATGTAGAAAAAGCTTCTATCTTGTCCAGATTTATTTTTGAGACGATGCAAGCATTCTCTTCCAAAGATCTGAACATGGAAGCTTTATTGCAGATATTTGGATCTATGGAGAGGTTTAGAAAGCTGGGTGCTGCATGGTACCATCTTCCATATTTCATGGTATCTGAGAAAATGGGAAGTATACCGTGTGAACCAACCGGTACACTTTTAGCTTTTTCTTCCAAAATGCTGTAGGTATCCATCCCTCTCTCTTTGGCTTCCTGTTTTTCCAGGTCACAAAAGGCATCTCTGAACCAACGCATGATCAAGCCGGAAAAAAAAGTGATGCCCTCTGCTTGAGAGAGCCCTTCTACCACATGAGGGTTGACCCTTATACTCATATCTTCAGGAGGCGCAACCTCTGACTTGATATTCACGACCTGTTGCCAGAAAGAGCCTCCCAGTATAGCAACTTGCCCTTCTTTCACGACACCCAGTCCTGCTGCCCCAAGCTGTACATCTCCACCACCCATGACCACTTTTGTGGAAGTAGACAGGCCAGTCTCTTTTGCTGCTTCCTCTCTCACCATCCCCATAAGTGTTCCTGTCTCCAACACAGGAGGAAAAATATCTGCCTTGATACCGACTTGTTTAGCCATAGAATCATCCCAGCCTCTTTCTTTCAGAGAGAAGATACCTGTTGTCCCCCCATTACTTGGGTCTGTAGCAATGATACCTGAGAGTTTTGCCAGTATCCAATCTCCTATCATCGAAATAGAAGCTACTTTTTCATAAAGTTCCGGTCTGTTGTTTTTAAGCCATAAGATGCGAGGCAATGCACCCAATGCAAAAGTTTGCCCTGATACCTGATAAAATGCCTCTTCAACACCGTCATAGTTTTCTTTTAAATACCGTACCTCTTTGTCCGCTCTGGCATCCACATTGGCCACACCCCAGAGTGCTTCACCCTCTTTGTCATACAGTACGATACCCTCACGCATACTTGTGGCAGATACAGCAGAGATGTCAGACCCTTGTAACTCTGCGTTTGAAAGTGCTGTCTGTATACACCACACCGTCAAATCCCAATTTTTTTCAGTATCAAAGGTCATAGAGTTTACTACACCTTCCACTTCAAGGTGTATCCACTCTTTTTGCGCGACAGCAATTTGATTTCCCTCTGTGTCAAAGATCACTGCTCTTACAGAACCTGTGCCTGCATCTATCGCCATGAGGTATTGCATATTATTTCCTCTTCTATTATTTTTTCAATTTTGCTTGTTCTAGTTCCCAATATTCCATATCAAAACTATCAGCTATCGAAATACTCTTATAGCCTCCAAGTTTATCAGCACGCAGTACTGCCATCATCGTATGAGAGACCACATCATTGATGATATCTGCTTCTTTTTGTGTCTTCCCAAAACTTACTACGCCAAAGTCTTTGATCACTGCATATTTTGGGTTGATATCCAACATAACCTCATCTTTTTTATAAGCATTGAAGTATGTTTCATACGCGATTTTAAAATGCTTAAGCGCATCGTCTACATCATTATCTTCCAGCACCAAAGGAACACGTTTAGTACGTATAATATGTTCCGGTGTTAAAACACCTCGCGTCACATTTGATCTTAAATTCTCTTGAGATGCATAGTGCAGTGCCAAAGGTGTTTGGTTAATATGCATAAATTCATCTATCTCTAAAAGGCTTGTATCAAATGTTTTTGCTTCTAATTCTTTCAATGTAACAGGTGCATTCTTTTCTAAAAACTCTTCAGCTAAAGTCACGGCATCTATCATCTTTTCGTAAGACTTTTTCGCATCATTATCAAAGGTAAAGATACCATGATTATGCAAGATGATACCTTCACATTTGGACCAGTCCAACTCTTTTATCATCTCATTGATCTTTGAAGCTAAAATAAACCCCGGCATGATATAAGGAACGATCAAAAAGTTAGGGAACAGCTTTGAGATAAGTTCTTTCCCCTGTTTGGAATTTGAGATCGTTACAATGGCATCTGCATGGGTATGATCTACCACTTTAAAAGGAATGATCGCATGTAAGATCGCTTCTACAGAAGGATTTGGTGCAGACTTGTCTATCATCGCCGCTTTTTGTCCTGATACCATGTCTGAATCACTCAATTCTTTTAACTCGGCCATTTCCAGGAGCGTCTTCATTTTTACCGGAGCAAAACCTTCTGCCTTGATAGAGATCAAATCCCAACCTGATCCTTTGACAAGCAAAATATCTTCACCCTCTATAGTCGTTTTTACAGAAGTATTTCCCCCGCCGTGAAGTACAAGTTCATCACTTCTTCCAAGTAAGTTTGAAGTATAGACTCTCATCTCCAAGTCACTCTTAAATGCCTTTGCTTCTTCATCACTCCATAAGTTCTTCAAAGTCTAACCCAACACTTCTAATTCGTCTGAATATTTCTTTTCGCAGTAAGGTTCATACGATGATTTGTAGATGGCATAGTGTGCAGAGGCTTTATGTCCATCCAGTGCTTCCTCATTTTCCCAACTCTCATAAGCCATAAATTTTCTAGGGTTGTTCTCATACTGAAATATCTCATAAAAGATCACCCCTTTTTCTGCTTTACTTGGTACTACCATCGCTGAGAGAAGTTCTTTCATCTTTGCTATGCTTTCTGCATCATCTTTTGCTATGAATGTCACTCTTTTTGTTATTGTCATTATTTGCTCCTAAATTATTTTTTATTGTACTTAACTTTTCTTATTTTAGCTGTGCAAAAGAGAGTATGCCTAACACTAAAAATAAGCCTAAATTTTTCAACATAATTCCCGCATTTGTTTCATGTAAGCCATTATATCTTATAAATAAAATAATTCAACATTTAAACGATTATGATATAATCATCAAAAATATAAATATGGAATTCATATATGAAAAAACTTGTTATACTTGCTTTGCTTACCTGCGTGACATTTTCACAGGCTAAGATGCTGGATGCTATCGCTGTCATTGTAGAAGGAGAAGCTGTAACCACAGCTGAAATACGTGCAGTACGCCAGCAAATGAATATATCTAAAAAAGAAGCGATTGATCTGCTGATCCAGGATAGACTGCAAAAGTCTGCAATGAAAACAATAGAGATACCTGAAGATACAATAGACTCAAAGATCGAAAGTATCGCTGTACAGAACAATATTACTATTAAAAAAATGCAACAGGTTCTAAAAGAGCAAGGTACCCCTTGGAGTAAATACCGTTCAAGTATACGAGAGGCGCTGAAAAAAGAGAGGTTCTATCGGGAAAAAGTGGTTAGTACTATCCCTGACCCTACAGAAGATCAACTGAAACTTTTTTACGAAAACAACAAAGACTCTTTTCTCATTCCTTCCTCTGTTAAGCTGATCGAGTATTCTGCAGCTACAGAGACAACAATGAAAAACTTTCTTCAAACAAAAAACAAAAAAGGCATAAAAAGCCGCTCTGTTTCTAAACGAACAAAAGACCTCAACCCAACACTTTTAGGCACTATTTTACAGACACAAAACGGATCATTTACACGTCCGTTCAATGCAGGTGATAAATATATAAGCTATAAAGTACTTTCCAAGTCAGGTAAGGCCACTATGCCTTACGAGGCATCTAAAGGAGCTATAGCCGGAAGATGGAAACAGAAACAACAAAGTAAAGCACTTAAAGATTATTTTGAAAAGCTCAAAACAAATGCCGATGTGCAATATATAAGATAAGGACAGAAAAATGGGATTGAAATCTGACAAATGGATACGTCAAAAGTCTCTGGAGGAAGAGATGATCACACCTTTTTGTGAAGGTTTGGTAGGAGAAGGGGTAGTAAGTTACGGGCTCAGCTCTTACGGTTACGATATCCGTGTCTCTGATGAGTTTAAGATCTTTACGAACATCAATGCAGAAGTGGTTGATCCAAAAGATTTCAACCACAACAATGTTGTTGATCATAAAGGTGAAGTTTGTATCGTACCGCCTAACTCTTTTGCATTGGCTCGTACAGTAGAGTACTTTAAAATGCCTTCTGACACTTTAGCTATCTGTCTGGGTAAAAGTACGTATGCACGTTGTGGGATCATCGTAAACGTGACTCCTTTTGAACCGGGATTTGAGGGGCATATTACCATAGAAATTTCTAACACAACGCCTCTACCTGCAAAGATCTACGCAAATGAAGGCATCGCGCAGGTACTCTTTTTACAGGGTGATGAACAGTGTGAAACGACTTACTCTGATAGAAAAGGAAAATACCAAAGTCAGACAGGGATCACCCTTCCAAGAATTCTAAAGAACCAATAATTCATTAAAAACCAGGTGTGGTGTATTACACCACACTCTTATCTTTTCTTCTTTCTTATTCAGATAAACTTATTCCTTTTTCATATCTTATAACGGATTATATGATACAATGCCAAAAATCCCTTATATAAAGTAAGTATAAATGAAAAATTTAATTATCGTCGAATCACCCGCTAAAGCAAGAACCATTACAAACTTCTTAGGAAAAGAGTACAAAGTCATTGCCTCTAAAGGGCACATCCGTGACCTTCCTAAAAGTACTTTTGGGATCACTTTAGATGATGAGACAGGAGATCTTGTCCCTAAGTACTCCATTCCTCGAGATGTCAATGCCACAGTAAAAGAACTGAAAAAACTGGCAAAAGAAGCAGAAACGGTCTTTATCGCAACCGATGAGGACCGTGAGGGTGAGGCTATCGGGTACCATATTGCAAAAGCCATTGGTAAAGAACCAACAGAACTTCCACGTATCGTTTTTCATGAGATCACCAAGACAGCCATTCAGCATGCACTTGAAACACCGCGTAAAGTAGACATGAATTCAGTGGATGCACAACAGACAAGAAGATTGCTTGACCGTATCGTAGGATACAAACTCTCTCCACTGCTTGCAAGCAAAATACAAAAAGGTTTAAGTGCAGGTAGAGTACAAAGTTCAACACTGAAGATCGTTGTTGAAAGAGAACGAGAGATCAAAGCCTTTAAACCGGAAGAGTACTGGACGATAGATGCACTATTTGAAAAAAACATTGATGCTTCTATCTATGACTATAATGGTCTAAAAATAGATAAACTCACCATCAATACTGAAGCAGATGCTACAGAGATCACTACTGCGGCAAAAGGTGAGTCTTACATCGTTGCCTCCATAGAAAAGACTAAAAGAAAAACTAAAACCCCTCCTCCTTTCATGACATCAACCCTCCAGCAGGCGGCTTCAACACAGCTTGGTTTTTCTCCCAAAAAAACGATGATGGTAGCACAAAAACTTTACGAAGGTGTTAAAACAGACAAAGGGAACATGGGTGTCATCACCTATATGAGAACTGACTCCATGAACCTTGCAAAAGAATCCGTTGAATCTGCCAGAGAGTACATCAAATCCAACTATGGAGACAAATACCTTCCAAAGAAGGCAAAATCTTATGTAACAAAGTCAAAAGGTGCACAAGAAGCACACGAAGCTATCCGTCCTACGATGGTTGAATTTGATGCGAGGATGGCAGCAGACTATCTCTCTGTAGATGAACTGAAACTCTATAGACTCATCTATAACCGCTTCTTAGCATGTCAAATGACAGAGGCGGAATTAGAGTCACAAAGTATCTTGTTCAAAGGGGATAAATGTACTTTTAAAGCCTCTGGAAGAAAACTTCTTTTTGACGGTTTTTATAAAGTCACTGGACATGGGGACAAAGATAAACTTCTTCCTGAACTTACTAAGGGTCAAGCAGTAAGCATGGATGATATCAAACAGGAACAGCACTTCACCGAACCTCCTGCCCGCTATAATGAAGCCAGTCTCATAAAAAAACTTGAATCCCTGGGAATTGGCCGTCCAAGTACTTATGCACCTACAGTAACAACGTTACAAACACGTAAATACATTGAGTTAGAAAAAAAACGTATCCATCCTACAGAAGTAGCTTTCACTGTTACAGAGATGCTTGAAAAACACTTCCCTGAGATCGTAGACTCAGGATTTACGGCAAGTATGGAAGAGGAACTTGATGAAGTAGCAGAAGGAACAACTAATTGGCAAACGATTCTAAAAGCGTTTTATACACCTTTCCTTCAAAAGATCGAAGAGGGCAAAAAGAGTATCAAAAGCCTCAAAGTAGCCATCCCAACAGGAGAGAACTGTCCAAAGTGTGATTCGGAACTTCTTTTACGTAAGGGGCGCTACGGAGAGTTCATCGCATGTTCAAACTTCCCTAAGTGTAAATACACTAAAAACCCTGATGGCACAGAGATCCCTCAACCTGAAGAGACAGATGAGAAGTGTGACAAGTGTGGTTCTATGATGGTTATCAAGAACTCTAAAAGAGGAAAGTTCCTTGCCTGTTCTGCATACCCTAAATGTAAAAATGCTAAGTCACTTGAACCTGCAAGGGAGCTCACTGTACCTTGTCCTGAATGTGGAGGTAAACTCCAAGAAAGAGAGGGCAAAAGAGGAAAATTCTTTGGATGTGTCAACTATCCTAAATGTAAATTCATTGCCAACTTTGAACCAGTAGATAAGAAATGTCCTGAGTGTGACTATACCATGGGTAAAAAAACTCTGAAATCCGGTGATGTCTATGAGTGTTTTAAATGTAAAACAAAAGTAGAAGCAAAAGGTGATAAATAGTCATGGAAAAAGAGATATTTTTATGTGCCATTAACAACATCCTTTCAGGTACCTGCCTGGAGGACTGTAAGTTTTGTACACAGTCTGTGCGCTACCATGCTGACATCGAGCGATACAATTATAAAAAGATAGAGAAGATCGTTGAGGAAGCAAAAGGGGCCAAACAAAATGGTGCTTTAGGCTACTGTCTTGTTACTGCAGGTAAAGGACTTGATGACAAAAAAGTAGACTTTGTCGCACGTGCTGCACAGGCGATCAAATCAGAAGTAGATGGCCTTAATCTCATTGCCTGTAACGGTACAGCAAATAAAGAACAACTTGCTTACCTTAAAGAGCATGGCATAGACAGCTACAACCATAACCTTGAAACTTCAGAACGTTACTACGCAGATATTTGTCAAACACATGCATGGTCTGAACGCTATGAGACCTGTGAAAATGTCAAATCTGTGGGCTTGGCACTTTGTTCAGGCGGTATCTTTGGTATGGGAGAGACAGCAGAGGACAGAGAGTCACTTTTATCTTCCATTGCTTCACTCTCTCCCGAGTCTACACCGCTTAACTTTTACCACCCTAACCCTGCACTACCCATCAAGACAAGAAACATAGAACTGGACGAAGCAGTAAATATCATCAAAAAGGCCCGTAGACTTTTGGGAGAAGAAAAGCTCCTTATGGTTGCAGGAGGACGAGAACTTCTTTTTACAGGTAAAGAGAATCTCATGTTTGAAGCAGGTGCAAACGCCATGGTCATTGGAAATTACCTGACCACGGAAGGCATCAATGCCAACAGTGATAAAAAGATGTTAGACAGTTTAGGCTACGAAGTGGCTACGAGTTGTGATGCACGATAATATCACCCTAATACTCACCCTCTCTTTACTGATATGGGGAACTCCTTTTGTTGCTAAATTTTTACGACTTCCTACCACACCTGTAGAGATCATTCTGGGATCCATTGTTGCCTATTTGGGTCTTATTTCCCATAATGAATATTTTACCCTTATTGCAGAAGTGGGCTTTCTCTATCTCATGTTTTTGGCCGGTATGGAAGTTGATCTCAAACAGATCACCCAAGGCCCTAAAATAGTTATACAGAAGTCTATCTTTTTCTTACTATTTCTAGTGATGTTCTCTGTGACTTTTGGTTTTATCTTTGATCTTCATGCCATAGTCATCGTATCAATGCCTCTTATCTCTATTGGTTTACTTGCTTCTTTGTCTAAAACATACGGGAAAGAAGAATCATGGATACGTCTTGCTTTTATAGCCGGTGTTTTAGGAGAGATTTTGAGTATTGCTGCACTTACCATATTTGATGCTGCCATCACAACAGGGTCCACGACGGATCTGATTATAAAACTCTCATACCTTGTTTTATTTATCTCCGTCATCTATACACTTTACAAAATGTTACTTTTACTTTTCTGGTGGTTTCCTGAACTCAAAAGTATACTTGTTCCCAAAGTAGACACATCTGCACAAGATATTCGCCTTTCCATGGCACTTTTTTTCATCCTCATCGCCGTAATGCTGGCTTTGGAACTTGAACTTGCTTTGGGTGCTTTCATCGCAGGGATAGCAATCTCTGCATTCTTCCATCATGAGAAACAGCTGGAAGAGAAGATGTCAAGTCTTGGCTTTGGTTTCCTTGTACCCCTCTTTTTTCTCCATGTAGGAGCATCTTTTGACCTTAGGGCACTTCCATTAGAAGGCGTTGTCTCAGGAGCATTGCTTATTACGACATTAATGTTGGTATCAAGATTACTTGCAGCCATTGTCTTAAGGGGGATCAGTGGTTCAAGAGATGCCCTGCTTATAGCACTTTCTCTCTCCATGCCTTTGACACTACTTGTTGCCGTGGCAACGATAGGATATGATACGAAGTTATTGGACCTGTTGACTTATTATCAACTCATTTTAGCAAGTATTTTTGAAGTATTGATCTCCATGACTATCATAAAGATCTTACAGTCACGTAGACCCAAAGAGATCTAAATAAAAGATTTGAGAAGAGAAGCACCTCTATAAAAGAAGCGCAGAGAAATTAATCTTCTTCCCTGTCCATCTCTCTTACTGCTTCAAGGTAAGCAGCATCTGCAGCTTTTTTAGCGGCTCTTTTTTCAGCTTCCACATCAATGTCACCCTTAGCTAACGGTACTTCTTTTTCAGTAGACTCTATTTCAGCTATCTTTGTTTTTTCTGTTTCAACAACTTCAACTGCAGGTTTTGATCTCACAATTTCTTCTGCTGTATCCATCTCATTTACTGCGTTTACGTAACCTTTATCCGCTGCTTCTGCTGCTGCTTTTTGTTCAGCTGCAATATCGACTACTTTTTCAACAGACTTTTCTTGTTCTTTTTTAGTTTTTTCCGCTGCAGCTTTCGCAAGTTTTTCCGCTCTTTGTTTTTCATATTCTGCAACTTCACGTCTCTCTTCCTCACGTGCTTCTTCAGCCAGTCTGGCTTTTTCATCTGCTTCTTTTTGTGCTTGTTCTTGAGCAGCCTTCTCTTGTGCTTCTTTTTTCATTGCTTCTTGTTTTGCTTTTTCTTCTGCCTGTGCAATTTTTATTTTAGCTTCCTCAGCTTTTTTAGCTTCTGCTTCCGCCTGAGCCACAGCCTTCTTTTGTGCTTCATCAGCTGCAGTAGTGGAAACCGGCTCTTCCTTCTCAGTCTCTCCTACTAACCCATCAAGTGTTGCTGTTAGATCAAATTCTTCTTTATCACCGTCACCTACCAGTTCATCAATGGCACTGGTTAACTTATACTGTTCTTCTGAGTCTTCCATTTTTACAGGCTCATCTTCAGACACTGTTTCTTGAACCTCTTCTCTTACAACTACTTGATCTTCAGGTTCTTCTTCATTCTTCACCAAATCTTCATTTTCTCTTTCCTCAGCTATTTTACCTAGTTCGGAGAGTAACATTTCCTGATCGTTATCGATCTTTAAAAGATTTTCTTTCAGTGCAAAGGGGTTCTCCGATGCATTCGCATTCACAAATAATAATGCCACTGCTGTCCATAAATATCGTTTCATTCTTACTCCTTTTAGTAGTTACTCTTTAGGTTCTAACTGTTTTAATTCAAAATAGACTTTTTGAAGTCTTTGGTTTTCAACTTTTAAAGCTCTTTCTTCTTCACCTAAACTTTGTTTTTTTTCTTTTAACTGAGTCAAAACTGTCAGTGAATTTTCTCCGTACATCAACACACCTATATAGATACCAAAAAGTAAGATCCCGATCGTTGTCACTAAAAATGTTTTTAGTGAAAAACCGGCTATTCCTTCCTCTTCCTCTTTCGTCGCTACCATCTATGTATCTTATCTTGAGAAAGGCTCCGCACCCAAATACTCAAACTGTCCAAGCTCAGCCTGAATATCTAATAATCTGTTGTATTTCGCAATTCTGTCCGATCTTGCTGTTGATCCTGTTTTGATCTGCCCTGTGTTTAACGCCACTGCAAAGTCAGCGATGAATGTATCTTCACTTTCTCCTGAACGGTGAGACATCACACAATTATACCCATTTCTTTGTGCAAGTCTTACTGTCTGCATTGTTTCAGAAACCGTACCGATCTGATTTGGTTTAATAAGGATAGAGTTAGCGATACTTTTTTCGATACCTTCAGCCAGGATCGCTACGTTAGTTACAAAAAGATCATCACCTACCAACTGTACTTTATCACCAAGTACTTCAGTTAAATATTTCCATCCGTCCCAGTCATCTTCATCCAAACCATCTTCTATAGAAACGATAGGGTAAGTTTCACACATATGTGCATAGTAAGCCGTAAGTTCCGCAGAAGTCAGTTCTCTATTCTCAGATTTAAGGACGTACTTTCCTTCATCGTTCATAAGCTCAGATGCTGCAACATCAAGAGCAATAGCGATCTGCTCTCCTGCTTTGTATCCAGCTGCCTCTATGGCTTGCATGATCACTTGAAGTGGTTCTTCATTGCTTTTAAGGTTTGGGGCAAATCCACCTTCATCACCTACCGCTGTACTCTCACCCATACCATCAATGATCTTTTTAAGATTATGATACACTTCAGCACAGGCTCTAAGTCCTTCAGAGAATCTGTCAAAACCTACAGGCATAACCATATACTCTTGAAAGTCTACAGAGTTATTTGCATGTTCACCACCATTAATAATGTTAAGCATCGGCACAGGCATGACCACTGCATTTGCACCACCAAGGTAACGATAAAGTGGCATACCCATACTTTTTGCTGCTGCACGTGCTACTGCCATAGAGACACCAAGAACTGCATTTGCTCCCAGATTTCCATAGTTTTCTGTACCATCTACTTCTTTCATAGTAAGGTCTACCTCAGCCTGGTTGAATGGGCTGAGACCTATAAGGGCATCATTGATCGCAGAATTTACATTTTCAACGGCCTGAAGTACCCCTTTACCCATGTAACGGTCTCCACCGTCACGAAGTTCCAGCGCTTCTCTCTTACCTGTACTTGCACCACTTGGCACAATCGCACTCTCAACTGTACCGTCACTTAAACTTACTGTTGCACGTACTGTAGGGTTCCCTCTGGAATCCATTACCTCTGTTGCTACGATCTCATCGATAAAAATCATCTACTTCCTTTATTATATAATTCAATATTAACATTTATCTATTATTTTATCGAAATTTACCCTATACTTAAATGAGTATTGCTTAAGCAAGTGATTCATACAATTATTTTCGGACTTTGTATGATTAAAAGTGAGAAAATATCGATGAGTTCTGCTTCAGTATAGACTCTTTAACATATAATGCGGTTTCATTGTAATATATCTATCATTTGGTATACTGTGAGGAATGAAATAAAAGGGAAAGAAATGAGAAAAACAATAAGAATTGTATCTATGCTTATTTTAGGACTACTATTAACCGCATGCAAAAGTGCTGCACCTGTAATAATCCCAGATTCACCAAGCTTTAAAAAGGGCAAGCATGATGGTTGCGCTACATCTAAAGGGACCTATACTAAACGGAGCAAACTGTTCAGAAAAGATGCTGATTATCAAAATGGATGGTTTTACGGGCGTAAGAGCTGTACTCTTTCAGAGACGAAGTAATGCACTGATATTTTGTCAGTGCATAGGTGATAGATCAGATATCCCTACTTATATTAAAAAAGAATTTACTCTCTCTATAAACCAAAAAGAAGAAAGTCCTCCTATGATATAGACCACAACTGTTTCTACTTTTGCCACTGCATAGTCCTGTCCCAATTGTTTTAAAACCACTCCGGTAAATACTACTATGACCACAAAGATCAACTGCCCAAGTTCTACCCCTATATTGAAGAAAACAAGTGCCAGAGTAATAGCCTGCTGTGGAAGTCCTATCTCCGCAAGTGCCCCCGCGAAACCAAAACCGTGCAGTAACCCAAAGATGAATGCTATAAGCCAGGGATAACGTGAAGTAAGTCCAGCTTTCCCTTGTTTTTCATGAACAATTTCCATAGATAAAAAGAGTATACTTAATGCGATAATAGCTTCAACTGGTGCCTGTGGCATATTCACTATGCCCAGTGTTGCCCCTGCCATAGTAAGTGAGTGGGCTAAAGTAAATGCTGTAACAGTCCAGAGTAAGCGACGCATACTTTTCACAATTAGTAAAAGTGCAAAAACAAAGAGAAGATGGTCAAACCCTAGTAAAATATGTGTTATCCCCAACCATGTATAAGTTTGTACTATCTGCAAAGTAGATGCCTCTTTAGGAATAGCATATGATGATTCATTAGGTGTTAATAATTTAGACTGAGATACACCATTAAGAAATTCAAGTCGTAAAAGTGCATCCGTACTAGTACTCTTTAACCCCTCAAAAGCAAGTGTTTCCCCTACTAGACCTT
This sequence comes from uncultured Sulfurovum sp., assembly GCA_964492675.1. Classification (GTDB taxonomy): domain Bacteria; phylum Campylobacterota; class Campylobacteria; order Campylobacterales; family Sulfurovaceae; genus Sulfurovum. The sequence continues at coordinate 16,501 of CAZBLM010000007.1, read as the reverse complement.
TATCGCACTTTATTTGCCACTTATCTAAGTAAGCCCCGCCGACCAAACGACTCATTTTAGGCAAAGTAGGGGTACACATTTCTGGCAAGATCACGTTTATAGGCAGTCTTTTATTCTCTTCAACATGTATTTTTAATAATATGTCATAGTGATCTACTGTACTCTCTTTTATCTCTAAGTATACCGGTCTGATCTCATCTGCTCTAACAAAAAGAGAAAAAAACAGTATAAAGAAGATATAAACTCTTACCTTCATTCCACACCTACATTTATTTTGGCATCTTTTCGTACCTCATCATTAATGATGATCTCATAGCGACTTTTTATATCTTCATAAAAAGTTTCATTAGACTTTTTTTGTTGTTCACTTGTCCATTCACGTTTGACATGATCTTTAATCTTACTATATTCGGGAAGAACACCGGAAGACTCCATAAAAGTATCTCTATTATTTTGAAAGTATCTCTTTAACTCTTCATCACTAGGATCCTCTATAAACATAAGATCTTCAAACAGGTACTTCATTTTTTCGATAAGACGACGACGAATGATCCTATCATCTTTGTCTAATTCTATCGCCATTGCTTCACGGTACAACACTTCATCCTTGATATCATTGTCAAGTTTTTTTTGTATCTCGTCGCCTACAGGCTGTCTACCGTTTTCTTGAGAAAATGCTAAAGCGAGCGTATCTATCTTCTCTTTTGTGATGATGATTTTATCTTTCTCATCCTCTTGTGTACTAGCAAGCTCTGCATAAAGAAAAAAGATCCCTGCACCTATAAGTAAGAAATGAAAAAGTGGTTCGCGCAGAAAAGTAGAAAATTTGGAATGTTCAGTCATGATTTAAGATATCCTAATATAAAGCTAACCGAAGTCTAACATGACTTCGATTAGTAAACGTAGTAATTATCTATTTTAGGTGTATTTTGGTTAGGTAAATTAGTAAGGTTAATCCTTGTTCATTTCACTTTCATCTACACTCAGGGACTCCCCAAAACCAAGTGCATCTTTTACTTTTCCTTCTATCTCTTCACGAAGTTCAGGATCTTCTTTGATGGTGATTTTTGCATTTTCTTTACCTTGTCCAAGTTTTGTTGCTCCATAGGAGAACCAAGCACCGGACTTGTCAACGATATCCATCTTGATACCATAATCAATCAGCTCACCAATATATGAAATACCCTCTCCGAACATAATGTCAAACTCTGCCTGTCTGAAAGGAGGTGCCACTTTGTTTTTTACTACCTTTGCCTTTACACGGTTACCAATACTCGACTCCCCTTGCTTCAATGTTGCGATACGTCTTACATCTATACGTACTGAACAGTAAAACTTCAATGCATTACCACCTGTGGTTGTCTCAGGACTCCCGTATCCCATCGTACCTATCTTCATACGGATCTGGTTGATAAATATCACTGTGGTATTTGTCTTATGTAAAATAGCGGTCAATTTACGAAGGGCCTGCGACATCAGTCTTGCCTGAAGCCCTACGTGAGTATCTCCCATGTCTCCTTCTATCTCTGTCTTAGGTGTCAATGCCGCTACAGAATCCACAATGATCAAGTCAACTGCACCCGAACGCGCTAGGGTCTCCAACACATCCAATGCCTGCTCACCAAAGTCCGGTTGAGAGACAAGAAGGTTATCCGTGTCAACACCAAGGTTTTTGGCGTAGACAACATCAAGGGCATGCTCTGCATCGATGAATGCACATACCATCTCTTTTTTCTGCCCTGAAGCAATGGTCTGAAGTGCCAGTGTTGTTTTACCCGATGACTCCGGTCCATAGATCTCTATAATACGCCCTTGAGGAATACCACCGATCCCTAGTGCCATATCTAGGCCCAAAGATCCTGTAGAGATAGACTCAATCGGTTCAAACTCTTTGTCTCCAAGTCTCATAAGTGTTCCTTTACCGAAACTCTTATCGATTTGCTTGATCGCCATATCCAGTGCTTTTTGTTTATTTGCGTCCATTGCCATTGTCATATCCTTAACCTTTATGTTGGAGTAATTTTATCTAAATAAAGTCTTTTTATTTAGTCATGTTGTCAGTTTAATACAAATTTGAAAAAAAAGGCAAAAATATGTCAAATTGACATATTTTTTATAAAAAAGACTAAATATCACCATAAAAACCAAAAGAAATCCAAACAATGCTAAAATACAGTTACATTATATAAAAGAGAAAATATGCCTAAGACCATCCAACTAGCCCACTCACCAGATGCAGATGATATCTTTATGTACTATGCCATTAAATTTGGCTGGGTTGATACCAAAGATTATACGTTTAATAATATTGGGCTAGATATAGAAACATTAAATGTAGAGGCACTTAAAGGTACTTATGATGTCTCTGCCATCTCTTTTGGAATGTACCCTCTCATTAAAGATGAATATGCTCTGCTTCGTACTGCAGTGAGTTTTGGAGAAGGGTATGGACCAAAGCTGATCAAACGTAAAGACAAAACTCTCAAACGCAACTTTAAAGTAGCTCTCTCAGGAAAGTACACTACCAATGCCATGCTCTTTCGTATCTACTACCCTGAGGCAAGACCCGTCTATATGGATTTTCTTGAGATAGAAGAAGCTGTGGTAAGCGGGAGAGTGGATGCCGGTGTACTTATCCATGAGTCTATCCTGGATTTTGATGAAAGCCTGGAAGTTGAAAAAGAAGTTTGGGACATTTGGGTAGAATTGGCAGGGAAAGATCTACCTCTTCCTCTTGGTGGTATGGCCATACGCAGAAGCTTGCCTCTTAACCGTGCTATAGATATAGAAAATATACTCATCGATGGTGTGAAAGTAGCCAATGATAGAAAAGAAGAACTTTGTGCAAAGTTGGAAGCAGACAATCTAGTACGTATCTCTGATGAGATGCTTACAAAGTATCTCGACATGTATGCTTCAGACGAATCTGTAGAACTCTCACCCCTACAACTTAAAGCACTTGATACACTCTATGAGATCGGATTTAAACATGGGTTATGGGAAGCTCCTATGAAAACAGGAGCATATCTCATCCCTAAAGAGTACGAAGAGCTACGGAACAGTTAATGTTTTTTAAGACCATTGATTTCTCCAAATATTCCAGTATCAAAGTGGGACAACCCACAGAAGTACTTATGATAGAAAAAGATGATGAGATTTCAAATAACAGATACCTCATCGGAGGGGCTAATAACCTTCTTGTTTCACCTCACCCCCCACCACTGATGATGCTCTCAAAAGACTTTGCAACCATCACCCAAGAAAACAACATGCTTACCATCGGTGCAGCTATGCCTACAGGACGTATCGTCTCTTATGCAAAAAAACATGATATTGCAGGGTTTGAATTTTGTTCCAAACTTCCCGGTACTCTTGGGGGTATGCTTGCGATGAATGCCGGTGTAAAAGAGTATGAGATCTTTAATATTTTACACTCTATGAAAATAAATGGAAAATGGGTCTTGGCAGAAGAGATTGAACATGGCTACCGCTTTGCACATTTGAACGGTATAGTAACACATGCAAAATTTGAGATCAAAAGAGGTTTTGATGCATTACTGTTAGAACATCTACGCGATCTACGCTCCAATCAGCCCCATGAACCCAGTGCCGGATCGGCATTTAAAAATCCTAAAGGTGATCATGCAGGACGACTTATAGAAGCAGCAGGATTAAAGGGTATACAAAAAGGTGCTATGCAATGGAGTAATGTACATGCCAATTTTTTAGTAAATTTGGGAGGAGGCACTTTTGAAGAAGCGAAGTTTCTCATAGACCTAGCCAAGGAAAAAGTCTTGACTAAATTTAATATCTCTCTTCAGGAAGAAGTTAAAATACTTTAACTTATTTTACTATACAGCGTACACATCTAATGTAGTTAGAATCGTTAGGTTTTCTCGGGTAAGGATATGCATCTGCAGGGAAAACAACTTCATATCTATTTTCTGTTGTAGGTGTAGAAGTCCAAAAAGGGCTTGGTCTAAAGTTAACAAATACCTGACCTTTTAATCTATGCACTGCTATTAACTCATCAGAAGTAGGCAATCTCCAATCAGAGTGCCCCCCATAATTAAGTCTGGAACAATAATGCATAGCATACGCATGTGTACCTGCTTTTCCTACAGAACCATCACGCTTAAACGCTCCATCTTCGCCATCTGTATATGCAGCATCCTGCCACATAAGCTTGGCAGAATTGTCTACATAGACAGTATCGGTATCACATAAATTCTTTTCGATACTTTTTACAGGTGACAACTCAGGACTTTTATTACCCCCAGCCATAAGCACTGAGGTAGAAAGCAAAGTCACCATCAGAATCAATAATTTTCTCATTTCATCTCCTTCATTATCCAATATTATTCAATATTATTCAATATGATAATATAAGCTACATCAAATGTAGCTAAAATTTGAATATTATTTTAAATTATATGCAATTATGCATGAATATCGATTTTTACGCCATTCGCTACTGCCTGCCAGAGACTATCCATCGCAGCATTTGTTACTGCCACACATCCTTCCGTCCAGTCACGAGAAAGTGTAAAGTTATCACCTCTTCCATCAGCGTTCCACTTAGGTTGTCCATGGATAGTAATGTATCCTCCCGGATTAACGCCTCTTTTTCTCGCTTGTGCTTTGTCTGCTGCATTTGGATAAGAGATCATCAAAGATTTATAAAGTCTGTTATCACACTTTTTTCTTACGATACGATAAGTTCCCTCTGGTGTTCTATAGTCACCCATTTTAACTTTATCTCCACCATTAGCACCACCTTTATCACCTAAAGAGATACGATATTCATTCAACAATTTACCATTTCTATACGTATACATTCTTCTTTTTTTCTTGTACACAACGATTTTATCGATTCGAGCACCGTTCAACTCCGCACCACGTGAAAGCTCATTGATACACTCTTTGGTTGCATAAGGGCTTTTATCTACTTTTCCGTATGCTACAGCAGGCTTCTCTTTACACGCACTCAAAAACAGTGCAGCTGCTAGACCCAAGATGATTAGTTTTGTTTTCATTTTTTTCCTTTTTTTTAATGTGAGGGGAAATACACGTCTATGTATTTATCCCCAGTCTTCATTTTTATGTTTTGACTTATGTTTGTCTTTTTTATATGTACTTTCATTCTTTAGTTTTTGCAAACGATTAAGGTTGCTCATCTCTGCCTCTCTGATATCTTCAAGTGCTGCATCATCAAACCCTTCCTTTTTACAAGTCTGAGTATAGAGTCTTTCGATATAGGATTTCAGTTGCTTGTGATATTCAGAGTCCAACTGTGTTGTCTCCCTTTCATCAAACCCCTTTTTGAGCCCTTCAAATTTTAGCATAAAACTCTCTGCATGTACACCCTCATCACGTAACATACGAAAAAGGTTTTTAGATATCTTTTCAAGTTCCGTGATGTATTTCTGCCGATTGAATTTATCGATCTGCTTCTGTGTATACCTTGCGATAACTAGTCCTTTACCTTATCGTCACAGGGACACCTTCCCTGACAGCATACCATAATTTACTCATAGCGTCATTCGTCACCGCTACACACCCTTGGGTCCAGTTTCGGGCAAGTGTATAATCATCTGCATGACCTGCTGCATTCCATTTGGGTTGTGCATGTATCGTGATTGCCCCTCCGGGGTTCACACCTCTTGCCTGAGCACTCGATATATCTTCAGGACGTGGATACGAGATACAGAGGGAGCGAAAGTACTTAGGTGAACAAAGTTTTCTGTGTATAAAAAATTCTCCTTCCGGTGTTCTGTTATCTCCTTGTTCCTGTTTATGTCCCACAGGATTTTTACCCAAAGAGACAGGGATAGTATCATTTACCTTACCCTCTTTATACAGATACATCTTGCGATCTTTTTTCACAACAAGTATTTTATCTATACCGGCATCTTGTGCATAATCCATCGCATCAAGTAACTCTTCTTTACACTCTTTAAGACTGTACTGGTCTTTTTTTGATGTTGTCTGAGGTGTTTTAGGGTCATCCATACATCCAATCAATAGTATGGTAAAAGGGAGTAGTGTTAAAATATGTAGCAGATATTTCATTCTGTTATAGACCTTCATAGTATTGAACCCTTTAAATACCTTTAAGTTAACAGGAGGGTTCATAACAATATTCTAACACAAGTAAAATAAGTAAAAAGAAAAAAGTGTATAAACTCAATCAAACTAAAATTTATTGGCTTCCTCTCACACAGCGAACATAACGCTCATAAGTCTTATAATTCTTGTATTCATAACCCCGTTTAAAGTTCAT
>CAZBLM010000007.1:0-10187 GCA_964492675.1 uncultured Sulfurovum sp. | reverse complement strand
CAACGGAAGACCAGTAGTAACCTGACCCCCCAATATTTTTAAACTCTTTTTTTATATCCATGTTACGAGGGCTTGCACCTACAATTGTTTCTAACTCTTTAATTGTAGGCAGTCTCCAGTCATCATATCCTGCTAAACGTAATTCACTACAAAAAGTCAATGCCCCCTGCCAATCCTTTTGCATATATTTTGTAGCTCTGTCATCCTGCCACATTAGTCCTGTTTTACTGTCAATGACAACATCAGATGCCAAAGAAAAAACAACGTTTATCATGACCAAAAGGATAATTTTCATATATCACTCCTATTTTATTATCTAAGAAGTATACTCTATAAGCCATTTATTTTAAAGTATCCCTTCACTGCAAAATGTGAAACTATTCTCTTCACAATTCCTTTAATCCGAATTATGATAGAATCTTTAGCAATAAAACACGAGGCACTTTAGTGGACAAAATCACCGAAATTCTTTCCCAAAAAAAGAAACTTCTTACTGAAGTTTACTTTGACCTACAACTCCATTTTGAAGAGAAATACGGTAAAGATGCTCTTGTTCTCATGGAGATCGGGACTTTTTTTGAAGTCTACGAAGTCAATAATGATGAAATGAAAGTCGGCAAAGCAAAAGAGATCGCTGAACTGCTGAACATCCAACTCACCAGAAAAAGCAAAGCCATCCTTGAAAACAATGTTTCCAACCCACTTTTAGCTGGTGTGCCTGCTGTTTCTTTAGACCGTTATCTTGCACGTCTCATCGCCACCAAGAAATATACCATCATTGTTGTCAAACAAAAAGGTGAAATACCAAATATCAAACGTTATGTGGCAAACATCATCTCTCCGGGTACAAACTTTGAGTATCTCTCTGAGCCCTGTGAAAACAACATCGTCTCCCTCCTCATCGATGAAAATGCAGGCATCTACTCTGTGGGCTATGCTGCTATAGATGTCTCTACAGGCAAGACCATTACCAATGAGATACACTCAACCCGTGATGATAAGACCTATGCCTTGGATGAAGCCTTTAATCTTTTACAGACCTATACTACTTCAGAAGTCATCATCACCCTTGAAGGTAAAGAGATAGATAAGGCCTGGCTCGTACATTATCTTGAGTTAGAGTCTTTGCACCACAGCATCAATACAAAACGTTTTAAGATCAACTTTCAAAATGAACTCTTTACACGTATCTTTGAGATCAACTCTTTTCTCTCTGCCATAGAGTTTTTAGACCTTGAACGTCACCCTTACACTACAGAAGCTTTGACAGTACTCATTGATTTTATCATTGAACATGATGAGAGTATCATAGAGAAGATGAATAAACCTCTCTTTTTGGGTTCCAACCGCTATATGTACATAGGTAATAATGCTATGGAACAACTCTCTGTCATCTCTCGTGACCCTTCTGACATGACACTGCTTGACCTCATTGACAAAACATCAACCGCCTTTGGGAAACGGCTGCTTAAAGAGCGTTTACTTAACCCTATCTGTGACAAAGAGCTACTTGAAGAACGTTACAATTTGACAGAACTTCTGTTACCCAACATCAACCGTTTTGAGACGCACCTTAAACAGATCTATGACCTTGAGCGTATCACAAGACGTATCAAACTAAGAAAGTTACACCCTGTCGAACTAACTTATATTGCAATGTCATTAGAGTCTGTTTTAAACCTGCTTTCAGATGCAGAGCAACATGGTCTTGAAATAGAGTCTAAACTCTTTGATGAAACCAAGGAAATGCTTGGTGTACTGCAAGAAACCTTTGAACTAGATATCTGTGCACGTTTTCGCATAGAGCAGATCAATGACAATATATTTAAGGACGGTGTCTACCCTGCCATTGACACTATTGTCAAGAAGCAGAAAAAAGAGGTCTCTAAAATGGACTCTGTTGCCCAGCATGTAGAGTCACTCTTTGAAGCAGATAAGCTCTTTAAAGGTACCACCAAATATGCAACTGTCAGTTATTTGGAAAGTGAGGGGTATTACCTAAACCTTACCAAAAACAGATTTAGTATCATAGAGAAATCTCTCAAAGACTCTTTTGTCACCATCGATGATCAACACCACTTCTTTAAAGACTTTCATTACAAGTATCTTAAAAATGCCGTCAAAGTACAAGCTCCTCTCTTTGAAGAGATCACACGAAGCTATGAGACAGCACAGGTCAAACTGGTCTCTTTAGTGAAGCAGCGTTATGTTGAGAGTCTGGATGTACTTGAAAACAGGTTTTCCCTCCTGCTTGACAAGCTCATCGCTTTCATCGCAAACATAGATGTAGCCATCTCCAATGCGAAATGCGCTACAAGCATGAACCTATCACGTCCCTTGATCGAAGAGGGTAACTTCTATGAAGCCATTGCTTTACGTCATCCTATCATCGAAGCCAATGATGAGCGGGGTATCTATGTCCCCAATGATGTTTTTTTAGGAGAAAACAACGCTACTCCCCATAACCACATTACACTCAATGCCAGTAACGGGGAAGATGTTCTGGGGATGCTTCTCTACGGCATCAACTCTTCGGGAAAATCTTCTTTGATGAAAAGCATCGGTCTTTCTGTTGTTATGGCACAGGCAGGTTTTTTCGTGCCTGCTGTCGAACTTCGTTTTGGTATTTACAACAAACTCTTTACACGTATTGTCTCACAAGACAACCTCTATAAAGGATTGTCAACCTTTGCTGTGGAAATGATGGAGCTTAAGAATATCTTTAACCGTGCAGATGCACACTCTCTCATACTTGGAGATGAGATAAGTCAGGGAACGGAGACAGAGTCTGCCCTTGCCATCGTCTCCTCTGCCATACTAAAGCTTATCTCTCTGAGATCAACCTTTATCTTTGCCACACACTTGCACCAGTTAGGAAGCATCTCTCAGTTACAAGATCTGAAACATCTTATCTTTTTACATTTGGGCATCCGATATGATGAGACCAATGATGCACTGATCTACAACCGCGTACTGCAACTTGGTATGGGTGACAGCCTTTACGGACTGGAGTTTGCAAAATCACTGCATATGGACAAAGGCTTCTTAAACATGGCAAAGACCATCAGAGAAGAGCTTTCACAAACACAGAGTGCTGCAAAAAAACTCTCCACACAAAAACGGAGCAAATACAACAAGAACCTCTACATCGAAAAGTGTGCTTTATGTAACGAAAATGTGGAAGATGTACATCACATCGTAGAACAAAAAAAGGCAGATGAAGATGGGAATATAAACCACTTCCATAAGAACCATAAGTACAACCTCATACCTTTGTGTAAAAAACATCACCATTTGGTACATGAAGGGAAGATCACTATTTCCGGTTTTGTAATGACCTCAGAAGGTTTGAAACTGCATTATGAGATCAAAGACTCCATGGATCCTCTTTCCAAAGAACAAAGTTAAAGAGGTTATAATGCAATATATGAATGTAAGGACAGTGAGATAAGATGCTTTTCAAGTATAAAGGGTTTGACAAAACCGGTAAAAGGGTAAAAGGTACGGTAACTGCAAGTTCTGTGGAAGAAGCTGGACAAAAGCTTCGTACCCAGGACATTTACCATGAGGGCCTTACTCCTACCAAAGAGTTTTCCCTTGAAGCTTTTTCCAAGCGTCAAATGCCTGGAGAAATGCTCAGTACCTTTTCAAGAGAACTCTCCTCTTACCTCAACTCCGGTATGACCATACTCACTGCCATCAAACTCCTTGAGAACCAACACGAAGGAGAGAAGCGTTATGTTTCGTTTCTGAACTCCATCAAAACCATGATCGATGAAGGAAAATCTCTTTTTAACGCACTCAATGCACAAAAAGTCTATGCAATGCCGGACTTTTATCTACAAAGTCTCAATGTCGCAGGTCAGAGCGGGAAAATGGTTGAAGTACTTACCAATATGGGGAACTTCTTCTCTGCGCAAAATAAAGTCAAAAAACAGGTGAAAGGTGCGATGACCTACCCTGCTATTATATTTACTGTAGCCATAGGGATGACCTCATTTCTCATCGCCTTTGTCGTCCCCAAGATCACAGAGATATTTGAAGACACCGGACAGGAGTTACCCCCTATCACACAATTTGTTTTGGCCTTAAGTGATTTTTTAACTTCACATTATATGGCTATGATCATTGGTACTCTTCTCTTTATCATCCTTTTTAAAGTAGGCTATGCAAAAATACTTACATTTCGTCGTATCATCGATACACTGTTATTAAAGTTACCTGTTCTGGGTACGCTGATACAGAACCATGAATTAGGGAGGTTTTCCTACATCCTTTCACTTATGTTGGGTTCAGGTGTGGCATATGCACAAGCGGTACAACTTGCAAAAGCTACCTTCTCTAACGAAGCATTAAGTGATCTCTTTGACAAAGCCTCTACAAAAGTACTGGAAGGGAACAAGCTCTCAAACTCTCTACAAATGGTCAAAGGGGTCAAACTCAAACGAAACTTTATGCAATCTCTAGCCCTTGGAGAAGAATCCAGCGAAGTTGCAGAGATACTGGATAATATATCCGGTCTTTATGCTGAAGAGAATGAAGATAAACTTAAACTGCTGTTAGGTCTGCTTGAACCTTTCATGATGCTCTTTATCGGTGTTGTTGTGGGTGTCATCGTTGCTGCAATGTTATTACCTATCTTTACCATGACACAAGGATTACAGTAAATGCGAAAAATTATACTTTTGACAATACTCACTTTACACTATGGATATGCAGATATCATAGGAGGAGAAATCTCCTTTGGTATAGTTAGCCACACACCAAGCGGAGATGCTTCTTATAAGAGGTCATCTTCTCAAAACTTTGAAAACACCTTTGGGTTCAATGAAACACAAGATCTCTTTTTTAAAGGATACCTTGAACACCCTCTTCCTCTTCTACCTAATGTTAAGTTGGGATATACAACATTTTCTACTACGGGAGATAGTAATGTAGAACTTTTTAACTGGGGGAGTATTACTGACTTTACGGGCCATATTGAGAACAGCCTCTCATTGGATGTCACAGATGCAACGCTCTATTATGAACTGCTTGATAATTGGCTAGAGGCTGATACAGGACTTACTTTTAGATACATAAGCGGAGACATGCGTGTAGATACAAACCTGGTTTCTCAAGTGATAAATTTTTCAACATTGACCCCTATGCTTTATGGAAAAATTCGTACGAATATCCCTTCTACTGATCTCTCTTTTCAGGTTGAAGCAAATGCCATTTCTTTTTCAGGTATTAACGCTTACGACTATGAACTAAGTGCAAGATATACATTTTACATGGGCTTAGGCATAGAAATGGGGTATAAAGCATTTCATCTGGAAAATGATGAACTTACTGACACACTTAATGTCAATGCAAACTTTTCAGGTCCATACGCGACCGCTATCTGGGACTATTAATGGCAAAACAACGATTTAGAGATGTAAAACAAGGCAAAGCTATGACAGAGAAACCTGTCGCAGAAAAAAAAGTGAAAAAAACCAACAATACATTGTCCAACTATGCACCTGTAGGATTAAAGATAAAAGCCTTTCTTACTGATGCTTTTATGCTCGTCATGCCCATTATGTATGTGGTCTTCTACCTTATTATGGATGGAAGAGAAGGCTTTGCACAGGAAAAAGTATTGGGCTGGGTATATATACTTGTTCCCTTGATCATCGCACAAACACTCTTTATGCACTTCACCGGACAAACTCCTGGATATCGTGCCTATAACATTACGCTCATAGATGAACAGACTAAAGAAAAGCCTACCTTCTTCATTATACTTTTTAGAAATGCTTCTGCTGTACTTTCACTTTTTACGATACTTGGCTGGGCACTTATGTTCTTCAGAAAAGATAACAAAACACTGCATGACCTTCTCTCTGCGACTGCAATAGTATATAAAAAATGACCGAATCAAAAAAGCTTTTATCCCCTCTCTCCTCTATCTTGGGGGCATATTACTTTTTTTACTTTGCCCTCGTGGGCGTTTATGTCATTTTTATGCCAAAAGTACTACTGGAACTTGGATACACACCTATTGAAGTAGGTATCATTTATGCCGCTGCACCTTTTATGCGTTTTTTACTTCCTTTTGTTTTTAGGCATTATCTCTCTTTGACACCAAAAGTCTATCACCTCTCTTTAATTTTCACTTTTTTAGGGACACTCCTCTTTTTACAAACAGTTGATAGTTTTTGGATCTATCTAGCAGCAAACCTACTCTTTGGTGCTGCTATGGGTATCTCTCTTCCTTATGTAGAGACTATTGCGCTTGATTCTCTTTCTAAACACCACTATGGGAAAGTACGCCTTTGGGGGTCACTGGGGTTTACGGGTATTGCCCTATGGTTAGGAAAAGTCCTCAGCTCACCTTATGAAGCGCTCTACTATTTGAGTACTATGGCATTCTTGACACTGCTTTTTGGTGCCATACTTACCAAGTATGATAATATGTCCCACCCTGTAGCACAAGATGATGCCTCTTTTTCTCTTCTTAAATACTGGGCATTTTGGACCTCCATCTTTCTTATGCAGGTTGGCTTTGGCGGATTTTACAACTTCTTCACTATCTATCAGACAGACCATGGTGTCTCTTTAGAGATCATCTCATGGATGTGGAGTTTTGGCGTAATATGTGAAATAGTAATGCTCTATTTTCAAGGTCCGCTACTACAACGTAATCTTCTTAACATTTTACAGTTTGCAACACTGGTCACCGCTGCCAGGTGGATGATACTCTACCTTTTTCCTGATTCTGTAACTTTGGTCTTTGCTTCACAGTCTCTACATGCGATCTCTTTTGCACTATACCATACCGCTGCTATCACCTATGTTTTTTCACTCTATAAACAAAAAAAACTGGCGCAACAGTTTTTCTTAGGAATAGCCTTTGGTCTTGGAGGATCTGTAGGAGCAGTACTCTCTGGTGAGCTCTATGGAGAGTCTCTCTTTTTGATCGAATCTTTTATTGCTTTCTCTGCATTTGTTGTGCTTCTTGTACATCAAAAACGTAAAAATAAAATACCTGAAAGTGAGATGCCTGCATGATAGATACTTATAGTGCCGTGATCTTTGCAGGAGGTAAAAGTTCTCGTATGGGAAAAGACAAAAGTCTTTTGCCTTTTGGCAGATATGCCACACTCAGCCAATTTCAACAAGAACGGCTCAAACCCTGGTTTAAAAAAGTCTATATATCAGCAAAAACAGATAAGTTTGATTTCCCCTGCGAGTGTATCGAGGACAATACACCTGTAAGTTCTCCCCTGATCGGACTACTCTCAATGTTAGAAAGTATTGAAGAAGATGAAGTGTTTGTGTTAAGTGTAGATGCACCTTTTGTAGATAAAGATGTTATAGAAAAAATTTTAAGCAGCGATGATTCATCTTATGATGCGATTATTGCAAAAAGTCCCTCTGGTACACAGCCTCTCTGTGGACTCTACAAAAAGTCCATTTTACCTCTGATATACCGTCAAATAGAAGATAATAATCACAAACTTCAAGCATTATTGGAACTTTCCCAAACACACTATGTAACCTTCAATGATGACCTTCCTTTTACAAATCTCAATCATCCACATGAGTATGAAAAGGCACTTAACTCTCTTTTCTAGGAGGATCCTGAAGGATCATACATCCCCCGCCTTCGATCATTTGCGTCATCAGTTTTCGGGAGAAAAAGACAAACTTGTCAAAGAGTGCACTTTTGTATTTGTCTTTGTGGTAGATCATTAAAAAATCTCTTTTACACTCAAAATCTTTAACAGGTACCTGGAAAAGTTTACCCTCTTCAAGTTCACTTTGTACAGAGATCTTAGAGATACACGTTAAACATTCACGGTTCATCAATATCGTTTTAATAGACTCCGTATGTCCAAGTTCCAAAAAGATATTGAGTTCATCTACCTTCTCTTTGATATAATCCAAAAATACTTCTCTTGTTCCTGAACCCTCTTCACGCAGTACCCATCTCTTGTCTGCACATTTATCAATAGTTGTTGCTTGACATAAATTCTTATCAGCAGTCACAACCAGCAATTCATCCACAGAGATCTTCTCTCTAATGATCTCAGGTCCGGAGATAAAACCTTCCACAAAACCAATATCTATACTTCCCTCTTTGATCATATCAGCGATCTCTTTGGTGTTACCCTCTTTAAGCGTGATCTTTACATCAGGGTAAGAACTCATATAGGAACAGATGATCGCCGGCATCAGATAATCAACGATCGTTGTACTGGCGCCTACACGTATCACACCTTTGTTTTCAGAGTTTTTAAATTCATACTCAATGTCTGAAAGCTTTTTAAAGATAGGTGATACCTCTTTATGGAATGCCCGCCCTACTTCATTGAGTACAAGCTTTTTATTGATTCGGTCAAAGACTGGTCTACCCAATATATTTTCCAACTCTTTAATAGACATTGAAACTGCAGATTGACTCAACTTCATCTCTTTGGCTACATTAGTCAAATGGCCGGACTTGACAACATTTAAAAATATTTGCATCTGTCTTAATGTTAATTTCATTTACTCTCTTTTATAATTAAAACTTTTAAAAATTATTTAATACTATTATATATAACCTAAATTATATCAAGATTATAGTATAGTTCTGTAATTTTAATCAAATTTTCTGAAGATATTCTAAAAAAGGGGTAAAAAGGTGCCATTTTCACCGTCAAGACGTAATGGAACTCTCTCTGGTATATTTTTTGTCGCCATCTTTGCGGCTGCGGCAACGTTCATTGCCGACCTTACTGCAATTCGTGCTCTT
The DNA here is from genome assembly GCA_964492675.1 of uncultured Sulfurovum sp. Taxonomy (GTDB): domain Bacteria; phylum Campylobacterota; class Campylobacteria; order Campylobacterales; family Sulfurovaceae; genus Sulfurovum. The sequence goes on along the minus strand of CAZBLM010000007.1, from coordinate 1,420 downwards.
GGCATTTCACCTCTTGTTATAGGTATTGTCATTGGAATCTTCTATGCAAATACCCTGAACAATCAGACACCTGAAGCATGGCAGTCAGGCATTACCTTTTCAGCAAAAAAGATCTTGCGTTTTGCCATTGTTTTTTATGGATTTAGAATTACCTTTCAAGAGATCTCTGAAGTGGGTATGGATGGTTTTCTTGTATCCCTCATCATGCTTACCACAACACTTATTCTGGGTTCTTGGTTGGGTTACAAGGTATTTAAAATGGAAAAAGACACTTCTATCCTTACTGCATCAGGGGCATCTGTCTGTGGTGCAGCTGCAGTACTTGCAACAGAGCCTGTAGTGAAAGCAGAAGAGTATAAAACTGCTATTGCTGTTTCCATGGTCGTACTTTTTGGAACCATTTCTATGTTCCTATACCCTGTTCTTTACACTGCTGTTTTTGAAAACTCCACAGGTTTTTTACATATGACAGCAAGAGAGTTTGGTATTTATGTAGGGGGAACCATCCACGAAGTGGCACAGGTAGTTGCCGTGCCTGCTTCCATTCCTAATGCACCTGAAGAGATGGCAAATGCTGCAGTCATAGTAAAAATGACAAGAGTTATCATGATAGCCCCTATGCTTATTTTTCTTGGTCTGTATCTTGCATGGAGTAGTAAAAAAGAAGAGAAAGAAACATCAGGTAAAATGAAACTGGTTATTCCTTGGTTTGCAGTTTACTTCATTGGCGTTGCAGGGTTTAACTCATTTCAACTCATACCACAGAACATCGTTGAGATCATCAATGAGATCGATACTTTTTTACTTACCATGGCTATGACTGCATTGGGTATGGGTACAGTATTTTCTAAATTTAAAGGTTTAGGGTTGGCCCCTGTCTATACAGCAACTGTAATGTTTGTATGGTTAGTGATCGGTGGGTTTGTAGTCACAAAGCTTATTTGTTCATAACCCCCAGCAAATAGCTATTTTCTTCTTCTGTAGCTCAATGCTTCCAGAATATCTTTTTTCTCTATCTTCTCATTCTCGTTCAAGTCTGCAATGGTCCGTCCTATCTTTTTCAAGGATGCTATACTTCGATGTGAAAGTGCAAATTTAGAAATAGCAGATTCGAGAATCTTCTTGGCATCATTATTTAACACACAATACTTCTCTATCTCATCTTCTGCCAACTTGCCATTAAGTCTGACCTGTTCTCTATGTTTTTGCATTTTGAATGCCTTGATGACTGCTTCATGCATCGCTTTTGAAGTGATATCAGACTTATCATCACTGTTTACTTCCTGCATCACTACAAAAAGATCTATACGGTCTAAAAATGGGTCAGAAAGTTTGTTAGCGTAACGTTTTATCTCTACCTCTGTACATCGACATGACTTTACTTTGGATAACAGGTTACCGCATGGACATGGATTTTGCG
>CAZBLM010000006.1:0-68228 GCA_964492675.1 uncultured Sulfurovum sp. | reverse complement strand
CAAAGATATGAAAGAATCTGAATTTAACTTTGGAGACCCATTCAAAGATATGAAAGAATCTGAATTTAACTTTGGAGACCCATTCAAAGATATGAAAAATGAAGCACAGTAATAAATACTGATACAGAAAAGTCTACTAAAATTATAATCTAACGATGTTTAATACATACAAGTAACTCTAATTCAAGAGTTACTTTCCTCGTATTAGTTTAACTTCTCAGCCACAAGTTCATTCACCACTTTTGGGTTTGCTTTGCCCCCTGTAGTTTTTAACACTTGACCTACAAAGAAACCTAAAAGTTTTGTATTTCCTGCTTTGAACTTAGCGACATTATCTGGATTTTTTGCAATGATCTCATCTATAATAGGTGCAATTTTAGATGGGTCACTTATCTGCACAAGTCCTTTAGCTTCAACTATTTGTGTTGGGTTTTCTCCGGTTTGAACCATCTCTTCGAATACTTGTTTAGCAATTTTACTTGAAATGGTCTCATCATCAACCATCTTCACAAGTTCACCTATTTGTATCGGATTAAATTTCAGTTCATCTACTGACTTTTCTTTTAATTCTCTAGCTATTTCATTTGTTACAATATTCGCTAAACCCACTGGATTTGGACTAGGTACAGATAAATTTAGAGATTCAGAATAAAAATCTGAAAGTATTGGATCACGCGCTAGTGTATTTGCCACTTCACTGTTTAGTTTTAGTTCATTAATGTATCTATCAAATAGTTTTTCTTCGGCCTCACTCATAGGTGCTACTTCACCATCTACTTGCACTTTTTTAGTTTCAGGCTTAGGTGCTGGTGCTGTAGTTTTTTTCTTTTTAGCATAAGAGTCTTTTAGACCCACTATCTTATTGAAGACCGGTTTTTCATCTGTGTAGTCGATAGGATCAGCGTAAAAATACCCTTGTCTTTCAAATTGGAATCTCTCATCAGGTTTTTCCATTATCACGGCAGGCTCTATAAGCGCATTTTTGATCACTTTAAGCGAGTCAGGATTTATATCTTCCAAACCTTCAGGGGCTTCCTCTTTGAACAGTCTGTCATAGAGCCTTACTTCTACAGTTTTAGCTTTCTTTGCATCTACCCACTGGATAGCACTTTTCACCTTGATACCACTTGTATCTGAGCCGCTTTTAGAATCCGGGTGATACTCTGCTTTTATCTCTACTATATTACCATCAGAATCTTTGATCACTTCTTTACAGGTGATAATATAAGCATGTCTAAGTCTCACAGGTTGATCTGGTGTAAGACGGTAGTAGCCTTTAGGAGGATTCTGACTAAAGTCGTCACGCTCGATATAGATCTCTTTTGAGAAAGGGATCTTTCTTGATCCCTCTTTAGGCACATCATGAGGATAGTATGGCGCATCGATCTCTTCAGATCCTTCATAATTTTCGATCGTTACTTTGAGTGGATCAAGTACAGCCAACACTCTTGGTACTTTCGTGTTTAGATCATCTCTTATAGAAAATTCAAGTTGTGCAACATCTACCATTGAATTTGCTTTTGCTATACCTATGCCATCACAAAAATTTAAGATAGATTCTGGCGTATAGCCCCTTCTTTTATATCCGGCGATAGTAGGCAAACGAGGGTCATCCCATCCACTCACCTGACCACCTTCAACCAACTCCAAAAGTTTCCTTTTACTCATCACGGTATAGTTTATACCAAGCCTCGCAAACTCATGCTGGTAAGGTCTTGGTGATTTTTCCCCAAGTCCAAGTGTCTCTAATACCCAATCATAGATATCACGGTTATTTTCAAATTCCAATGTACAAATAGAGTGGGAAATACCCTCAATATAATCAGACAGACAATGCCCAAAGTCATACATCGGGTACACATGCCACTCATCTCCTGATCTATAATGATGTGCATTTCTGATACGATACAGAAGTGGATCTCTCATTTTCATATTGGCAGCTGACATATCGATCTTCGCTCGAAGAACATGTTCACCATCTTGAAACTCACCCTTTTTCATTCTCTCAAAAAGGTCTAAATTTTCTTCTATAGAACGTTCAGCATACTTACTGCGTTTTCCCACTTCTGTAACCGTTCCACGATATTCCCGCATTGTCTCTTCATCTAGGCTATCAACATACGCCTTACCCATTTTGATAAGCTCTACAGCATAATCGTATAGTTCAGGAAAATAATCAGAAGTATAACGGACATTGCCATCCCAGTTAAATCCAAGCCACTCTACAGCATCTTTAAGAGCTTCAACGTATTTCGTGTCTTCTGTAGTCGGGTTGGTATCATCCATTCTAAGATTACAGTGACCATTATAGTCATTTGCAATACCAAAATTAATACAGATAGATTTAGCGTGTCCAATGTGTGGGAATCCATTAGGCTCTGGAGGAAACCTTGTTGTAACCTCTTTATACTTACCTGATTTTAAGTCTTCTTCAACTATTGTACGTAAAAAATCTTTACTCTCACTCATTATTATTCAACCTTTTGATCTTGAAACTTATATATGAATTGTATTTTATCAAATTTAGTGCGTATAGCATCTTAGCGTTGTTAGTAAAAAGATCATTACCCATCTCCAATAAGCTCTATTAGATTAAATCCACCTGCATACCCTGTCAATATGTCATTTTTAGACGAATATAATAAGTGTTATCTGCTCTTCCAAATTCACTAGTATTATTGCCTCCATAAAGTAGTCCGCCTATAGCGATAGAGCTGTCATCACTGATGCTGTACTCTAGAACAGGTGCGACAAAGACACTTTTGTCTTCAGGACTGTAGATCATACTTGCCGAACCGCTGATAAGCAGATTGAAATCATAAAAAGCAGATGCCCCAAAATAATCAGTGGAGAGAAAGCGATTGTTACTCAGTGTACTCTCTTGGAGGTTTAGTATTTCATTAGAACTGTAGGTTTTTGAAGAGTGTATCCACTCTGTCATCACTGTAAGACCATTGACAAAACCATAATCAAGTCCCAGTATCGTTTGGAAGAACGCTTTATCTAAGAGTTTGTCTTTAAACCATCCGCCTTCACTTCGCCACTCTATACCGGTATCAAAAAGATTACCTTCTATCTCATAAGCGATCATCTGTGCGTCATTGCTTGAAAAGAGATCCAGTGCGATATCTGCAACACCTACATTACCTTTAATTCTTCCGGCATATTTATAACTTCCATCATGACGTTTGGCTACCACACCCATTGCTTCACTTAAAGAGCCTAATGCATAGGTATAAGAGAAAGCATAACTTCCATAGACCTGATCAGGTTCAAGTGCAAGCGGGTTTCTTGGGTTAAAAAGGTCTGTAGGTGTCCAGATGCGTCCTACACCCATAGTGATTTTCTGCAGACCAAAGACCATATGATGTTTTTCATCAGCATAACCCACAGAAAAACGGTGGAGCCGTCCGAACACTTCACCCTTTCCATAGTTTTTAGCATTGGTCTCTATCTCAAAGGGGGTATCTGCTTTTATATTACGCAAGAATTGGTACTCAAGACTGTCGATATACTCTTCTCCATAATAGTTATCTATATCAGCAATGATATTGACAAACCAGTTTCCTTCTTTGATATTATCGGTCAATCGCAGTCTGTTGTAGTTGTAGAGGGTTCTATCTCCTTCTCCATAAGGCGTTTTAGAGATCGTATAGTTCGTGTTTTCTATAGTTATATCATGTTCTATTGCTATGAGCGGTAGAGAAAAGCACAATACTATCAGGTATCTAACGATCTTCAATGACAACTCCATCATCCAAAACGATAACTCGTTTTGAGAGTTCTAAAACATATTTGTCATGTGACGCGAAGATCACTGTGACATGTTCTTTTTCATTCAGTGTGCGTAACATATTCATAAGGCGTTCACTGTTCTTCGAGTCTAAATTTGCTGTGGGCTCATCTGCTAGGATGAGCTTAGGACGTGATGCAACCGCTCTGGCTACAGCAACACGCTGTTGTTGTCCCCCGCTGATCTCCCCAGGAAGTTTATCGAGAAGATCTTCTATCTGTAAGATGGAAGCAAGTTCCAAAGTACGCGCTTCGATCTCCTTCTCATCAAACTTGAGCAGCTTCATGATGAACCCTATGTTCTCACGTACAGTAAGTACATGTATGAGGTTATACGCCTGAAAAATAAACCCGATATCCTGCAATCTCAGTTTTGCCATCTTCTCTTCACTATAAGCAGTGATCTCTTCACCCTCAAAAAATATCTCTCCGCTTGTTGCAGAGTCAAGACCACCTATGATATTTAAAAGGGTGGTTTTCCCTGAGCCAGATTCGCCACTGAGCGTAGTGAACTCTCCCTTTTCGAATGTGAGATTGATATCTGTAAGGGCTTTAACCTCTTTGGGTGTATCAGGGTAGAATGTTTTATAGACATGGTTTAGTTTCATAACATTTTTCCTTGTATGACTTGTATCGGTTTGATCTTTTTAAGTTTAAGCAGAGGCCAGACCACTGAAAGCAGCGTAGCAAAAAATACAGCAAAAAAAGCTTGAAAGAAGTAGTAAAGATGCATATTTGCATACATCACAGCACTATAGCCATAGAGCTCCAATCCTGCTTCAAAAGAGCGCATATCAATACCTTCAGTGGACATATAGAGAAGGAGGAGCCATCCTAAAAAAGCGCCTGCCATATAACCAATGAGACCTAAAAAAGATGCTTCCATGATGATCTGATTTCTTACTGTTTTGTATGGTGTACCTATGGCAAGCATGATGCTGAATTCACGCATCCGTTCTAGAACAGAGACAAGCATCACGCCAAAGATACCTAAAGCTGCTACAATGAAGACAATGGCATAAGAAGCAAGATTAAAAATATTCATCAACTCTTGCATCTGTATAAGTAGAGGATAGAGTTCATCCCAGCGAAGTACCTCTGTGTCTGGGAGCATTGTTTTTAACTCTTTTTGTACCTGTTTTATATCTTCACCTTCTTTAACACGCAGGGCTATTTGTGTAGCACTCTGTTGAAGATCTAAAAACTTTACTATTTTTTCCATTGAGATGAAAACGGTGTGCTCATCAAGCGAAGTATTACCGGTTTTGAGGATACCTGAGATACGAAAAGAGATAGAATTGATCTCACCGCTGGCATCCTGTGCTGTAAATATCAAACGGTTGCCTATGGTAAGATTAAACTTTTTGGCTAATGCAGAACCTATCAGAGCCTTCTTGTCATCTTTACCAAAACTATATTCTCCCTGTGTGATAAAGGTATCAAGCCCTCCAAATTCTTTTTCGTTTTTCAAAGAGATACCTTTGAGCTTAGCCCCAAGTGATTTGTGAGCTGTAGCGGCTAGGCCTTCTTGTTCCAAGCGTATAGCATAAGCATCTATACCTTCAACCTCTGAGAGTATCTTTTCAAAATTTGAAACGGTACTGATCCTTTGATCAAGACTTTTATGTAAACGATACTCTTTGGCATAAAGAGATATCTCGCCAGCATCACTACGGATACTTGTATTGATCATATGGCTGATCATCCCATCATACAACCCTTGCAGACCAAGAAGGCCAGAGAGACTTAACATGATCATCGTGATCACCATCAAAGAACGTGTTTTACGTCTCCAGATACTGAGCCAAGCAAGATGTCTACTGATATTAAACATATCTCATAGCCTCCATTGCAGTAAGCTTGTTGATCTTTGTTATCGGGTAGACAATGGCTGCTAAATTAAGCATAAAGATCGTAAGCGCATTCCATGCTATGGTAAAAAGGTTAAAGTTCATAGGTATTTCATCACTGACCACACCATACTCTTTATAGGTTTCGGCGATACCCGAGATCACGATAGGGTTCAACTCATAATAGTAAGCTATGGAAGCACCTATGATCGTACCGACTACTATACTGACAGTGGCAAGGATCAATATCTCAACTAAAAGCATCCCGAAGATATCTTTGGAGGTAAGACCTAAAGCACGAAGCAGACCTATCTCTCTTGCACGTGTATAGATATTGACATAGGAAAATATCATGATCACAAAAAAGATCACAAGAAAAAAGATAGAGATGGAGATATAGTTAAAGATGGAATCAACCAGCATAGCTTGTACCAGTGCGGAGAGAAGTGTTTTCCAATTGACCGCTTCATACTCTAAAGTCAGTGAAGCATCTAAATTTGCCGTCATTTTATCTATCTGGTCATTATCATGAAAGTTCAGTGTAAAATAACTGGCTATATTTTCACTTAGCATTACTGTGTCAAGGTAGGTTTTGTTGACAAAGGCAGATTGGGAATCAAACTCGAAAAGACCCGTTTTGAAGATCCCTTTGACAGTAAAAAGGTCAGCAGCGATAGAGTAGTCAATGGAAGAGCCAACCATGGCTATCTCAGAGCCTATATCTACTTTCAAACGTTTGGCAAGCTCAGAACCTATATAGATGACATTTTCATCATCATCGCTTAAATACTCGCCTTTCATAAGTGAGCTTGGCAGTTTACTTAATGATCCTTCACGGGAGGGTATGATACCAACGATCATACTTCCTACGGACTTTTCATCTCCGGAGAGCAGTGCATAAGTTTCAAATCTCGGACTGTATTCTTTGATGGTAGTGTCATTTTTAAGTATCTGTTCAATGCTGTTGGCATCTTCTATCAGATTATCATAAGAGCTGTCATCTCTGTACTCTTTTAGATTTACATGCGCATATCCTGTATAGATCTCCACTGAACTCTTAATGAACTGATGATGTGAACCGTCTAAAAATGCCACATAGACAATGAAAAACATCGTAGTAAATGTACTCAACAGCAGCGTGATGATACTTCTACCTTTGGATTTTACAATGTTTCTAAATGCAAGTGAAAAAAGCATCTAACTACCTTTATCTTGAATAGCGCTTCAATGCTTGTTTTGTGAAATAAGAAGGATCTATCTTTGCATCAAAGTTTACTTTATCAAAGATGATCTTCGTACTATTCTTCTTTTTACTGCTATCAAGAGGTTTGAGCTCCATGATCATTGGCACCATGTGTGTGCCATGCCGTTCTATTTTAGAGAAGGTCATGACCCTGACTTTTTGCATCATATCATCATAAAAGATCTCTTTGACAGGCACAGCGTTTTTCAGATCAACATCGATGATGATCTTTCCCCATACCACCGCAGCATCTTCTTTTGGGATCAGCTCTAACGTAGCAGCGTTGCCTTTTTTAGAGAGAAGTTTGGCATCGTAGTCCTCTTCCAAAGAACTCTCTTTTACCATATCATCATTGGTAAAATCACTTCCCATCCAGCTTTGAAGCATCATCGATGGCGGTATTTTGATCGTACGTTCTATCTTTGGAATATACTGCCACATTTGATTATCTATCTTTAAAAAAGTGATCCCTTTATCTTTTTTGGGGTAGAGTATTTTAATGAAGCTTTTGTCATTCCCCTCAGACCAGCTCTCGATCTTAACCGTACGCTTGCCACGCTTAGAAGTAACTATCATACTCATAGTTGAGTACATGTAATCACCACGAAGGTTCTTTTCTAGTTTTTTTATGATGGCTTGGGCTTCGTTGGCTTGTAAAAAGAGAGTAAGTAAAAACAAAGAGATAAAATATTTCATTCAAAACTCCTTTTAGAGATAGCTTTGATTAATTATAGCGAAAAACCAGTCACAGGTCATACAGTATATCAATCTGTCTCATCTACTGTTGCCCTTTTCTTCTTGGTTAAACTATTGTAGACCAATGCATACGAGTGATCTATTAACTCTTTCACTGTTTCATCATCTACATCTGAGTTTTCTACAGTAACAGTATTCCAATGCTTTTTATTCATATGGTACCCTGCTATGACACCTTCATAAATACTCCTAAGTTCCAAAGCATAGATGGGGTCACACTTGAGGTTCACTGAGATCGGACTATCTTCCGAAGTAAGGGCAAACATCTTCTCCGCTATACGATAGACACGAACTTTTTCATCAAAAGGGTAATCAAAAGTCACCCCCTTCTTAGCACGTAAATACTTGTCGAGAGATTTGAAATTCATAGAGGAGTTAAACCTTCTCTTTTTTACTCATTAACACATAGACTACAGTGAACATAGGTAATGAGAGTGCCAATAGATAGCTGGGGATATGAAGCATATCATGACGGTTCAAATAAAGAAACCCTAAAATAAGAATGATATAGGCACCTAAACGATACAGAGAAAGTGCCGCTTTCGTATCTTTAAGTGTTTGACCAAGTGAGCGACGGCTTGCCTTGAGCTTTTGACGTTCCTCTTTGACTACCTCTTTAAGATCTTTTTCTTCAGTATCTTCTACAACTTCTTCGCTATAGAGGTCATAAGGATCTTCAAGTTTGTCTATAACATCTTTAGAATCATCTATAGTAATAATGTTATGCTCTACCCTTGCATCGATCATACGACGGTATGAACGCATAGAAGCGAACATTATCAATGATGCTGAGATAAAGCCTATCTGAGTATTCCATAGTACTTTAACATCAAAAAATATCACTGATGTAACTATGATCACGACATCTACAATAGCCAAGGCTTTGAGAAACTTCAAATTAATATTTGTCATCCTCATCCTCATCATTTTTTTGAGATGTTTTGTAGTTATATTTAGGATCATTCGCAAGTTCATCAAGTGATTTTTTTTGTTTAACATAAGCTTTATGAACATTTGAAATTGCAGCACCCACACCGATAAATACACCGATCCAAAGTGTCCACTGAGCCCCTGTCAATTTTTGTAACCCCAGACCGATACCCACACCAATGAGCACAGCAACGACCATAGAGATACCAAGGCTTAAGCCATCAGCAGCATTAACAAACTTTTTTAATTTTGGTTCTTCATTTTTATTTTGCATTATTGATTCCTATTAAACTATCCATTAACAGAACTCTACGCTTAACCTAAGGTTACTCAGAGGATTCCATGGATTTAGAGAGAAAATTATAACAAAATAGTGCATAGAATGTGCTATACTATTTCCAATATACCAATTAGGGGAAGTCTATATGAAAAAAATTCTTATTTTCATTGCTATTGGAAGTGCCATCCTTCTTGCAGACTCAAATGATACGAACAAAAGCCAAGATAAAAATAAAATCAATGCAGAGATAAAAAAACAGATGGAAAAAGAGAAAAAGTATGCAAAAGAGAAAACTTTTTATCAAGGTAAAGATTATGATCTGAAATCATATGAAATAGACCCCGATAGTCTTCCGGATGTACCATCTTTAGAACCAGACTATGAGTTTGATATGTCTGAAGGGGTCTACACTGATTAGATGTTGATACTAAGCAGTGATCTCCTGCATAGTCTCATACGCAGCTTTGATCGCTGTATCTATCATCTGATCTGTTGTAGCAGTAGAGATAAACCCTGCTTCATACGATGAACAGGCAAGGTAGATTCCTCTATCGAGCATACCTTTATGGAATTTAGCAAAAAGTGCTGTATCGTTATCAGATGCATCTGCAAAATTCTTCACAGGTTTATCTGAGAAGAAGAAACCAAACATTGAACCTCTTACATCAGTGACCATCGGTACATTTACTGCATCTGCAGCTTTTTTAAAGCCGTCTACAAGTCGTTTTGCTTTAGTTGCAAATTCTACATAGATCGAAGGATTTACTTTAAGTTTTCTAAGACTTGTGAGCCCTGCAGCCATCGCAACAGGATTACCTGAAAGTGTCCCTGCCTGATAGACCGGACCTTCAGGAGAAAGGTTTGCCATGATCTCTGCACTTGCACCAAAAGCACCGACAGGCATACCTGCACCGATCACTTTACCAAGTGTTACCATATCCGGTTTCACAGATGAAATACCCTGTGCACCCTTAAGAGATGCTCTAAATCCTGACATTACTTCGTCAAAGATCAATAACGCACCATGTGTATCACAAAGTGCTCTTAGACCTTCTAGAAATGCTTCATCTGCAGGTACTAGACCCATATTACCGGCAATAGGCTCGATGATCACACAAGCAATGTCCCCTTTTGCATCTTCAAAACATTTATCTACCGATGCCATATCATTATATGTTGCTAAAAGTGTATGCTTTGTAAGGTCGGCAGGAACTCCCGGGCTTGATGGTGTACCAAATGTAGCCAAACCTGACCCAGCCTGTACTAAAAGAGAGTCAGAATGACCATGGTAACAACCTGTAAACTTCAAGATGTTATCTCTTCCTGTTGCACCACGAGCAAGACGAATAGCAGACATAACCGCTTCTGTTCCCGAACTTACAAAACGAACTTTATCGATGCTGTCAAAGAGTGTCACGATCTCTTCTGCCAGTTCTGTCTCCACAGTCGTTGGTGCACCAAAACTAAGACCTCTTTTGACTGCTTCTATGACTGAAGTTTCAATGTCTGCATCGCAATGACCAAAAATAAGCGGTCCCCAACTCTGTACAAAGTCGATGTATTTGTTACCATCGATATCAAACATATAACCACCCTCACCTCTCTCTATAAACGGTGGAGTCCCTTCTACACCGGAAAATGCTCTTACAGGTGAATCAACACCTCCCGGTATTACTTTATATGCTTCATCGAACGCTGCTATACTTTTGTCATATGCCATATTATTAATCCTCATTATGTATAATTCTATAAATTACGTGGATTATACAATAGACTTCTTGCAAGTCTAATTAAGTGCATAAGAGGAGAAGATCATCCCTAGATTATATAAAGCATTATTGATCTCTTTGCTCTTACACTTACTCATTTTACTGCTTTTTACAACAAACTTGAAAGAGATGACTTTCTTACCTGCGCATAAACAAGAGAAAAAGATGACTCTTAATCTTAAGCAGATAGTCACACCTAAACCTACACCAAAGCCAGTGGTACCAAAGCCTAAACCTAAGCCCATCATAAAAGAACCTGTTCTGCCAAAACCTATTGTAGAGAAGATCATACCACCTACTCCAAAACCTGAAACCATAAAGAAAAAAGTCTTAGATGATAGTAAAAAAGTTGTTGCTCAAAAAAGCCTGGAAGATAATAATGTTACAAAAGTAGAACCAAAACCAGAAAAGAAGCAAGTGGTTAAAAAAGATGTAAAGGAAAAGTCTGAAAAAAAGATCGCAAAAAAGAAGACACCGCAAAGGAAAATCACTAAAAAGAGAGTCGTTAAAAAGAAAAGTCCTAAACGTTCCAACGATTCACTTGCCAATGCTCTAATGGGAAGTGCAACGTATATGTTCCCTCAACAGTATAGATCATCTGCAGCTACTGCATCAGGTGCCTATGGTGAACAGATGATAAAAAAACTCTACGGATCTGAGTTTGACTCCTACAACCAAACACAAAAGAAATTTATCAAAAATAACCTGGGGACCATCCATCGTATTACTCAGCATACTCTCAATATGGGTGGTTATCCGGAAATCGCAGTTAGGACACGACAACAAGGTACCAACATCGTCTCTTTTTATCTTCACCCAAATGGAGACATTTCAGGACTTAGACTTAAGAGGAGTCTTGGCTATGATGCCTTAGACAGCAATACTTTAGAGGTCATTCGTACGGCTTATAAAGATTACCCGCTTCCAAACAAGAAAACGAGAATAATCTTTCATGTACAGTACAGCCTTTATTAAAGCTTTTCACTAATAAGTTTTCATTTTTATTACAGGATCAGGTGTCTCTTTTTTAGTACCTAATGACTTTAAAGATCCTATAGTCTCTTCTATACTTCTGTCATTGATCTCTTTAGCTGAACTCACAAGCTGATACTCTTCTTCAAAATCAAGTGATGTCCCATAAGATAAACCTTTGGAAGCCTTATATTCACCTATAGATTTACGAGTTCCCGGTCCAACGGCTCCATCGATCTTTGTAAAGTAAAACCCATGTATTTTTAAGGCAGTCTGTATCTTTTTACCTTTAGTACGTCTGTCTGTACCTCTAGCTATAAGATATCTGTCAAACTCAAAAAGTGTACCTAAGAACACTAATGCATCCTTGGCTTCAGAATTTAAAGAAGCTGTATTTCCGATCTCATAAGCGATATTCATCTCTTTGATCGCAGATCTTGTTTCAAAAGAATTTATCTCACCATCTATTCTTCCACGGTAAAAACCTAAACTTGTCAGTGCTTTTTGTATCTTCATTTCTGAGGTATTTTGTGGTGCTACATATCTTTTTTTATATGTTGGATTTGATCTTTGAGTTTGTGCAGGAGCTGCTGCCGGTGCAGGTTTATTCGCATTATAGACTTCATTGGTGATCACAGAACCTACCGCACCGCCCACGAGACCACCTACAAGACCATCAGCAAAATCTGCATGCGCTACATTACCTATAAGTAAAGATCCCATTACCAAAGTAGAAATATTTTTAACTTTTATCATCATCACACTCCTTTTATAAAATAATATTGAACGCTTCAGATAAACATATCTAAATGTCCTATAATCAATTCTAGGATAAAAAAGCTTATAAACACTATGTATCTAAAGAATGTTCATCATAAACATTGTATAATCAAACATAATAAATATATAGGAATATTATGCTAATGAATAAAAGTGAAAAAGATAAGAAATATACTAAAGATATAGTGCTGAACAAAATACTGAAAGATATCTCTGAAGAAAACCTTGAACCAGCTACTTATTCTGAAAATAATGCAAATAACAATACCTATGAAGATGAGATGATCAAGTACTACAGAGAAAAAGATATCTTAGAAAAAAAACAGAAATATATCAATATGGCAAAGATGATCAGCATTTTTTCTATCTTCATTCTTTTAATACTAATGATCACATATTATATGAATTCAACACCAAATAAACAAACTGAAGTACAAAACATTATAGTACCTGCCCCAATCTCTCAACCAAAAGTCAAAGAAGTATCTAAACCTGTAAAGATAGAACATATCGAAGAAAAACCAAAAGAAGTCATTCCTGATCCAATAAATGAACCAATAAAAATAGAAAAAGTAAAGACAGAAAGGGAGATTGCTAAAGAGTTATTGTTGCAACAGATGATGAAAGGTCAATAGCAGTCGCGCCAAATACACAGTTCTCAATTCTCAAGTATCTCCTATACAAAATTACATTGTTATGTAGATGCTATATGATACATCTTTAGTAATCTTTTGTTAACCCTTTATATACTCACCATTAATCCCCATCATTTATAATGTTATTAGAAAAGGTAGCAGCTTCTAAGAGCTTGTTTTACTTCCTATACATAATTGTAAACTTCCCTGTTTGCTCTTTTGTTACCTTTTAACGAAGAACCTTATCTCCTTGAATACAGTTTGGTTCTTCATCACTTTCCCCTCATTTTAATTCACCATTATTTTTTTATAAGTAAAAAGTATATAATAAGGCTTAGTTACACTTATACCTCTGTTGATTATGAGGTTATAATGTTACAATCTAAAATGCCTGCAAAAGTAGGCTATGTTTTTTGTTTGAGATAAGGTAGATAGATTAAGCTGTAATAAGTATGCAGATATGAACACTTCTAAGGATAAAAAATGAAAAAGATATTAATAAGTTTAATACTCATAACAACTCTAGGATTTGGTACTGCACTAGATGACTATGCAAAAGAATGTATTGAAGGTCAGGTGCAGTCTTGCCGTAAGGCTGCCCATATGTATGATAGTGTAGGAGAAATAGACAAGGCTTTAAAGTATTATAAAATGGCTTGTGACGGTGATGATTTTTTAGGCTGTAAACTACTGGCATATGAATATGATTTAAAGTTAGGCAAGCCAGAAAAAGCCGAAAAATATTATTTGAAGGCTTGTAATGCGGGTGATGGTGTTAGCTGTCTTAAGCTAGGTTCTCTGTATGATGCAAAGGCGCGTAAATATTATGAATGGGCTTGTGAGAACGGTTATGCTAATGGTTGTATCAATCTAGCTCGTTTATATAGTTATGGTTATGGAGTCAAGCAAAACCATTATGAGACTATTAAGTATTATGGTCAGGCCTGTGATGCTGGTAGTATGAAAGCTTGTTTGGGTCTAGGTACCTACTATTATCATGGTGTTGGTATCAAACAAGATTACTCTCAGGCTAAAGAGCTCTTTTCCAAAGCATGTGATGGTGGTGATGCTCGAAGCTGTGTCATGCAAGGTTCTTTGTATTTTCAAGGTAGAGGAGTTAGTCAAAACTATACTAAAGCACTTGAACGCTTTACTCGAGCTTGTGATCTTGGTGATAATTATGGATGTGCCTTTCTAGGTATCATGCATGATGAAGGAAAAGGTGTTGGTCAGAACATTTCAAAAGCTGTGAAGTTTTATACTAAAGCCTGTGATGCCGGCATTAAGAAAGCATGTATAAATCTGGCTAATCTGTATGACATAGATCAGTCTGTAAAATAAAGATTATGATGATATTGAGAAAAGTTCTGAAAAAATATGCTAATGGATAATTTTTGATGTAGTGGTGGGTCCGCGGGGACTCGAACCCCGGACCACTCGGTTATGAGCCGAGTGCTCTAACCAGCTGAGCTACAGACCCTGATTAGATGTCGTTAGTGAAAATCCTTCGTTTGGAGGGTCACTTTCGAGTCAGAATTATAGCGACTGTAATCTTTAAAAGCAATGAGATTCTGTAAAATTCCAAAAATTACTGCAAATATGATAAATGAGGTCCCGCCATGACTGAACATCGGGAGTGGAAGCCCCACTACAGGGGCAAGTCCTATAATCATATAGATGTTGACCGTCATATAGACAAAGAATAAAAATGCAAGTCCTGAAGCAAAAACCTTGATGAGATAATCATTTGCATGTTTGGCTGAAATAAAGAGTAAATTAAGAATGAGTAACATGTATAAAACGATGACTGCTATCATCCCTTTAAAGCCAAACCTTTCCCCAAGATAAGCAAAAATAAAGTCTGTTGAAGAGACTGGTAGAAAATCTAGCTGAGTCTGTGTTGCTTCTTCTTTTTGCTTCCCTTCAAGACCGCCGGAACCTATGGCAATAAGTGCCTGATTTACATGATAACTTGGCTTTCCGACAAAGTCAGAGATACGTTTTTTCTGATAAGGTTTTAACTGCCCGTAAAGCAGCGGAGCTGAAAGTCCCAAAACAATAAAGATAGTTACCCATATCTTCCAGTTTATCCCTACAACAAACAAAATACCATACCCTGTGATAAGCAAGACCAAGGCAGTTCCAAGATCCGGCTCTTTTGCAATGAGTATAAAAGGGATGATAATGGCAATCGATAGTTTGATAAATGTGAACAACCCATACCCATTCTCTTCAGGAGGCTTTCTACTTATCAGGTAGCCAAGCATCATGATCACTGAGACTTTCATAAATTCAGACGGTTGTATAGTGACACCAAGACCAGGGATCTCTATCCAGCGTTGTGCACCCAGTATGGTTTTACCTATAAACTCCACTGCGATAAGAAGTCCTAAATTTGCGATATAAAAAATAGGAACAAACCACCAAAGCATACGTCTCCATGGCATGAATGCAGAAACGAAAAATGCCATAGCTGCGATAGTATAATAAACCATCTGTTTTGTAAAAAGATGAGGATTTATCTCTTTAACAAGGTAAGATGAGAGGACAAAAAGTGGTATGAGCTGTATCATAAGTGAATATGAAAAATGTTTAAAGATACGTTTATCATAATCAAACCATGAATCCATACAAAATCCTATTTTTTTGCTATTATATCAAAAAGGAATTTTATGCTTGATTTTTATCGCTTTGACCATTTACAAAAGTACCCTGAACTAATTCATGCTGTCAGCACAAAATCGTCAGACCTCCCCTATGCTTGTAGCATGGCACTGCATACCGGTGAAGAAAGTAAAAAGATCATAGCAAACAGAAAAAAAGTTTCCCAAATACTTAATACACAAAAAGAACTTCACTATATCGTAGCAAATCAAACCCATAGTGATCATATAAAAGTGATACAAAAACAAGAGAGTAAAGGCTGGGAGAGTTTAGAGAACGCTATTGAAGACTGTGATGCGCTCATAACCAATATTGAAGGTGTAATGCTCACTATCCTGACAGCGGACTGTGTTCCTGTACTGCTTTATGATACAAAGAAAAATGTTGTCGCTGCCATACATGCGGGATGGAAAGGAACACAGGCACAGATTGTTGCCAAAACTGTAAAAAAAATGGTAGATATTTTTGGCTCAAATACACAAGATATCTTTGCAGGTATCGCACCTTCTATAGGCTCTTGTTGTTATGAAGTAGGAGAAGATGTTGCCAAACACTTTTTTAAAACACCCGAGGCTTTCACAAAGCAAGGCGATAAGTTTATGTTGAACCTACCTTATCTGAATCAAGAACAGCTTTTAGATTCAGGTCTAAGAGAAGCGAATATCATGATGAGTCATATCTGTACTGCCTGTGAAGTTGAACGATTCTTCTCTTACAGAAAAGAGCAAGGATGCTCAGGAAGATTTATGAGTATGATTGGATTAAAAGAAGAGGATGAGCATTAACCTTCCTACTGAAGGTTTTAAGACTTTCTTCTCCTCCTAACACAGGGGTAACACTCTTTATGATAAAATAATAACCATATAATTTAGGGAAAGGTTATAGAAATGAAACTACTGCTGCTTGAAGATGATCATATACTTAACGAAACCCTACACCTTTTTCTTTCAAAAGAAGGCTATGATGTAGACACAGCTTTAAGTATAGATGAGGCAGAAGAACTCACTTATCACAATCAATATGACCTTTATCTACTTGATATCAATCTTCCTAAAGGTACAGGTCTGGAACTACTTGAATCTTTAAGATTTGCAGATGACAGTACGCCTACCATTTTCATTACTGCCCTTACCGATATGAACGCGATGGCCAAAGGCTTTGAACTTGGTGCCATTGATTACATCAAAAAACCTTTTGATCCACAAGAGCTTCTCATCCGGATACATGCAAAATTTCAAACAAGAACACTCTCCTACAAACACATCACTTACGATCCTAATGATAAGATATTGCGTAGTAACAATACGATCATAGACCTTGGTAATGTCCAATTTAAGATCTTTGAAAAACTCTTATGTCAATGCGGTTCAGTAGTTTCAAAAGAAGATCTCTATGACTGTCTTGAACATACATCTGATACAGCTTTACGCGTAGCCATTACTAAAATCAAACAAAAGTTGAATATAGAGATCAAAAATATAAGAGGAAAAGGATACATACTTGAAAAACTATGAAAAAGAGTCCCTCTTTAAAAACTTTCTTGTATTTTTTTCCCTCTTGGAGATACTTCTAGTCTTGCTCTTCATTGAGCTATATCGTACAAAAAAAACTGAGTATAGGCATAGCCTACTTCAAGACATGCGAGTGTGCAGTTATTCTCTTGCCTGTGAACAGTTTAGCTTTGATTTTGCTCCTCAGGAAGAAAATATACTCAATACCCTTTATAATGATCATGAAACCTATGCCTATTTTACAATTCCAAAATCCAAAAAATATTATATGAAGATCTCTTATGCAGCAGCAGATCTTAAAAATGATATGCAAAGTATAATACACACACTATGGCTCAAGTTTATTGTAGCGACTCTGCTACTCTTTGGTGTTGCACTGTTTTTCACTTTCTATAGTCTGAGTCCTATCAGAAAAGCCCTGCACCTTAACGATGAGTTCATCAAAGATATCTTACATGATTTCAATACTCCCATTACTTCTATGATATTAAACATCAAAATGTTTAAAGATGAAAGAGGTGAAGACCCCTATGTCTCCAGACTCTCTAAAAGTATAGATAATCTTTTACTTCTTCAAAATAATTTGAAAAATTTTCTGCATAACTCCCCTTCTCAGAGCCAAGATACTGATATAGCAAGTTTGGCAGAAGAACGTTTATCAAATATACAAAACATTTACCCAAATTTAACCTATACATATGAGAAGAAAAATAACTTACAAATAAATACCAATCGAGAGCTTCTAATGCGTATTTTAGATAACATATTAAGCAATGCAGCAAAATATAATAAACCCGAAGGAAAAATATCTCTAATGATCATCAATCAAACACTCATCATTGAAGATACAGGTAAAGGGATAAAGGATGTAAATAAAGTCTTTGAGCGTTATTATAAAGAGCAGGATAGAGGTATTGGGTTAGGATTGCATATAGTAAAGAAACTATGCAATGAACTCAACATTGGTATGCACATAGAGAGTCAACTCAATGTGGGTACCAAAATCATACTTGATTTTCAACATTTAGGAAAGGAGTAGTTATCAAAAAGTATATTTTACAACACTTACTGCTGTTATGTTTTTTTAGCTTCTCTCTTTCTGCAAATATAGATGCGCAAATCGATGCTATTCGTAATGCTCCCGTTGATGAACGCTTCAAACTAATGAATGATTTTAAACAAGATGTTATACAGATGCAAGAAGAAGAACGTATCATTGCCATTACAAAACTAAGATCCATTACACAAAGTAAATACAGTCATAGAGCACTCGGTGAATTGAAAACCACTCATAAAAGAGATCATAGTAAAAAACGCCGAAAGATTCGCAAAGAATACCTTCATCGTGACGAGCATGATAAAGAAGATGCCGAGGAATCAATTGAAGATGAGTCAGAAGAACAGATTGAAGATGAGTCAGAAGATCACATTGAAGATGAATCAGAAGACCATATAGAAGATGAAACAGAGGATCACATCGAGGATGAGACTGAAGACCACATTGAAGATGAAACTGAAGACCATATTGAAGATGAAACAGAAGACCACATTGAAGACGAAACAGAGGACCACATCGAAGATGAAACAGAAGACCATATTGAAGATGAAATAGAGGATGAACATGATGATTAGAACACTTTTACTTTGTATATTATTGACTACACTCAGCACTGCGCAAGCAACCCAGGATCAAGATATGGATGGAGTTCCTGATACTATAGATGAATGTATAAATACTCCTTTTCTAGATAAAGTAGATAGTAAAGGATGTTCAACACAAAGATTATTGTTTCCTCATGAAAGAGATGATGGGAGTTTAGATATTGCTATGGGATATGGGTTTAGTAATAATGAAGATGATATTGAAAGAGATACACAATATACAGCAAAACTACTCGTCACTTATTATTTGAATAATTGGAGCTTTGGCCTGCGAACAGGATATTTCAACGCTGATACAGATAAGGGAATGCTAGATACAACACTCAAAATAAAACGGAAATTCAAACTGAACAAATCACTGAAGATTGGATTGGGTCTTGGAGTTAAATTGCCAACCTACGATTTTTCAGGTAACAATACAGATTATACACTATACAGTTCTATTACCTATTATCCAAAATCTGCACTCTCTTTATTTGCAGGAGCAAGCCATACTTTTATACAAGATGACAAGATCATTACTCCTCTACAGGACACAACGGCATTTTATATAGGAAGCGGTTACTTTTTTACCAAAGAAGTATATGCTAACATCGCATATAGCCGTGCAGAAAGTAAATTTACAACCAATGATCCCGCACAATCTATTATCTCAACACTCTTTTATAAGATCAACAAGAAATGGTTCACTACTCTTTCATACAGTCATGAGATAGATGATGAACTGCATAACTCTTTAAATATAAAATTTGGCTACAGTATTTGGTAGCCTATGTTAATGAATAGTTTTTGTCCAAAAAACAAGAACTTAAAGTGAGGATTTTGTATAATCTTAGAGATATATTTACTTAATATGGTGAATGGCCAATACCACACAAATATCATATATACAGGGTTTTAAAAATGAAAATTAGAGTCTATTACGAAGATACAGATGCCGGTGGTATCGTCTATCACACGAACTATATCAAATATTGTGAAAGAGCAAGATCTGAAATGTTTTTTGAAAGAGATATGCTACCTTCCCAAAGTGATAGAAGTGGATTTGTGGTGCGCAATATCAATGCAAGTTTTTTGGCGACCTCCAAACTCGGTGACCTTTTAAATGTTACTTCAGAGATCTTGACACTGAAAAGATCCTCTTTGACACTGCTACAGGAAGTGTGGAAGGAAGATGTAAAAGTTTTTAGTATGGAAGTAATCTTAGTCTATGTAGATAAGGGTAAACCTACTCGTATACCCAAATTGTTTTCAGAGGTATTTGAAACCTTATAATTTATACTATATAAAAAAAGTTTTTAGGAGTGAGAGATCAAAGTGTTTTTTTTGCTTCTTCTGCTTTTTTACAATACCGTACTGTTCTACTCTCATAAGAAGCTAAACTTGCTCTTGCTAAAGCATCATCCCTGATATTTCTTTTATATTTTTTAACTTTTTTTGTAAATATCTTACATAGCCTTGCATTCTCTATATATACTGCTTTATTTGTTTCAGTATTATTATTATAAAAACCACTAAAAGAAAATGTAGCTACTACTGTAACTAAAAATAATAATTTCATTATTTATCCTTTATTCTCGATTATAGTAAGAAGAGGATTAAAATAAACTTAAGTTATGAATTTGATAAATTTTGATTATATAAGTGATTTGTATCTCCTAATAATATAGGAGATACAGGAGTTAAGAAGGTGAGGACTACTCAACCATCGCTTCAAGTTCTTCTTTAGAAACTTTGTTAAAGTTTAGGTATTTGTAGATATCATCGCTCATTTCTGGCTTGATCTTATCTGCTACGATCTCTGCATACTCAGCTGCAGTTGGAAGTTTACCTTTAAGTGCAACAACTGCTGCAAGCTCTGCTGAACCAAGGTATACTTGTGAACCTTTACCAAGTCTGTTATCGAAGTTTCTAGTTGATGTAGAGAATACCCATGCATTTTGCTTAACAGCTGCCTGGTTACCCATACATAAAGAACATCCTGGAGGTTCAATTCTAGCACCTGCCATTCCAAATACTGAGTAGTACCCTTCTTCTTGAAGTGTCTTCTCATCCATTTTTGTTGGAGGACAGATCCAAAGTTTAGTATCAACTTGACCTTCTCCTCTAAGTACCTCTGCATTTGCTCTAAATAGACCAATGTTTGTCATACAAGAACCAACAAATACTTCATCTACTTCTGTTCTAAGACCTGCAGCGTGTACTTCAGAAAGTGTTTTAACATCATCCGGGTCGTTTGGACATGCAACGATAGGCTCTTTGATCTCAGACATGTTGATCTCGATAACTGCTGCATATTCTGCATCAGCATCAGCTTCAAGTAGTACTGGATTAGCGATCCAGTCTCTCATTTTTTGAGCACGTCTCTCAAGAGTCGCTTTATCTTCATAACCTTGAGCGATAAGCTCTTCGATAAGTGCAACGTTTGACTCAAGATACTCAATTACCGGCTCTTTGTTAAGTTTAACTGTACATGCTGCAGCTGAACGCTCAGCAGATGCATCAGAAAGCTCAAATGCTTGCTCAGCTTTAAGATCTTCAAGACCTTCGATCTCAAGTACTCTACCAGAGAAGATGTTTTTCTTACCAGCTTTTTCAACTGTTAAAAGACCATCTTTGATCGCTTGGTGAGGAATGGCATTTACCATATCTCTAAGCGTGATACCTGGTTGCATTTCACCTGTAAATCTTACAAGTACAGACTCAGGCATTGTAAGAGGCATAGAACCTGTAACACCAGCAAACGCAACAAGACCAGAACCAGCTGGGAATGAGATACCGATTGGGAATCTTGTGTGTGAATCCGCACCAGTACCAACTGTATCAGGAAGACACATTCTGTTCAACCATGAGTGGATTACACCGTCACCTGGTCTAAGTGTGAAACCTTTTCTCTCAGTCATAAATCCTGGAAGTGTATGGTGTAGTTTAATATCTGCTGGTTTTGGATAAGCAGATGTGTGACAGAATGACTGAAGTACGAAGTCAGCACCAAAGCTAAGTGCAGCAAGGTCTTTTACTTCATCTCTTGTCATCGCACCTGTTGTATCTTGAGATCCAACTGTTGTACATACCGGCTCAGAGTAAACACCTGGTTTAACACCTTCAAGACCAGCAGCTTTACCTACCATTTTTTGTGCAAGTGTGAAACCTTTACCATTATCAGCTGGCATAGCCGGCTTCATGAAGATATCACCAGCGTCCATACCAAGTGCTTCTCTAGCTTTTGCTGTAAGTCCCTTACCAATGATAAGTGGTACACGCCCACCTGCTCTCATCTCATCTGGAAGCGTATTTGGCTCAATTTCAAATTCAGATACTACTTTACCATCACACTCAATTACACCTTCAAATGGTTTAACTGTGATCACATCACCTGTGTTAAGGTTTGCTGTAGGTGCTTGAATAGGGATACATCCACCATCTTCTGCTGTGTTAAAGAAAATTGGAGCAATAATGTCACCAATAACGATACCACCTGTTCTTTTTCCTGGGATACCAGGGATATCTACACCCATGTGCCATTGAAGTGAGTTAATACCAGATTTTCTTGATGAACCTGTACCAACAACATCACCAATATAAGCTAAAGGATGACCTTTTTCTCTAAGTGTGTTCATAGTATCAAGAGGATTATCCATTCTGTTGATCAAGAATGAATTTGCATGAAGAGGGATATCTGCTCTTGTAAATGCTTCTGACGCTGGAGAAAGGTCATCAGTATTTGTCTCACCTGGGATCTTATATACAGTTACTGTGATCTCTTTTTCCATCTCTGGCTTATTGTAGAACCACTCAGCATTTGCCCAAGACTCTACTACTTCTTTCGCTTTTGCATTTCCTGCATCCATCATTGATTTAACATCGTTAAATGCGTCATACATCAAGATAGTGTTTTTAAGTTGTTCAGCTGCAACATCTGCAACTTCAGCATCATTTAGTGCTTTAACCAATGGCTGAACATTAAATCCACCAAGCATAGCACCAAGAATTTCACAGGCTTGTGTTTTGTTAATAGTATCACAAGATGCATTACCTTCTAAGATATCATTTAAAAATGCTGCTTTTACATATGCTGCATCATCAACACCTGCTGGTATTTTCTGTGTAAAAAGTTCCATTGCATAATCTGCATCAGCAATTGGACTTGCTTTTAAAAGTTCAACTAATTGAGCTGTTTGATCAGCTGTAAGTACAAGTGGCGGTACACCTAACTCTGCACGCTCAGCAGTATGAGCTTTATATTCTTCTAATAAGGCCATATTGGTCTCCTGTTTTATATAGATTTTGTATGGAGATATTAGCAAATCTTAGGTTTGATATTGTTGCTATAAGATAAATGTATGAAATAGATAATTTCTTTGTATCATATTGTTACAGGAAAAGTCTCAAAATGAAACCTTTAATTTAAAAAAATTGTGATTAGACTATTTCCCTGTTACCTTTTGCATTTGGAGCAGAGAGTACCCCTTTGGCTTCAAGTTGTTCTATAATGTTTGCAGAACGATTATAGCCTATTTGCAGTTTACGTTGCAGGTAAGAAATAGATGTTTTTCCATCAGTCAGCACAACACTCTTTGCTTCTTCATAAAGTGGATCAAGTACGATCTCTTTATCTCCTCCATTAGAAGCTGCAGCACCACCAACAACGAGATAACTCTCATCATACTCTGGTTCACGTTGTGCTTTTAAGAAATCAACAACTTCGTCTATCTCATGTTCTGTAGCCCATGGTGCATGTATCCTTACAAGCCCCGTTGTACCAGGAGGAGTAAAAAGCCCGTCTCCACGTCCAAGTAAGCTCTCTGCTCCCATGCTATCTAAGATCACTTTTGAGTCAATGCGCTGCCCCACTCTATAGCTTAGTCTTGATGGTAAATTTGCTTTGATAAGTCCTGTCACAACATCCACAGATGGTCTCTGTGTTGCTACAATGAGGTGAATACCGCAGGCTCTTGATTTCTGAGCAAGTCTAGCGATAGAGAGTTCAACTTCTTTCCCCCCGCTCATCATTAGATCAGCCAATTCATCGATAACCACAACAATGTAAGGCATCGGTTCAGCAGAGCCGTCTTTTTTAACTTTTTCATTATAGTTTTCTATATTCTTAGTACGTGACTCTGCCATGAGCTTATAACGACGTTCCATCTCTCCAACCATGTTGGCAAGTGCAGCGATAGCTTTACCCGGTTCTGTGATCACGGGAGTGATGAGATGCGGGATATCATTATACATAGAAAACTCAAGCATTTTAGGATCGATCAGCATCAATTTTAAATGATCGGGATCATTACGATACAGTAAAGAAAGGATCATCGCATTGATACCTACAGATTTACCTGAGCCTGTTGTACCTGCTATAAGCAGATGCGGCAATTTTTTTATATCTGTAATGAACGGCTTTCCCACGATATCTTTACCTAACGCTACTGTTAATGGCGATGATGACTCTTTAAAGACATCCGATTCAAGGATCTCACGCAGATAGATGGTTTCAACACTCTCATTGGGTATCTCGATACCCACTACATTACGGCCTGGTATTGGTGCTTGTATACGTATAGTCTCAGCAGCCAATGCCATGGCAAGGTCATCTTGCAGATTTAAAATTTTTGAGACTTTGACATTGGGTGCAGGTTTAAATTCAAAGGTTGTAACAAGTGGCCCTGAATAGGTACGTATAACATCGCCATCCACTTTAAACTGTTGAAGTTTGGCAAGTAATTCTTCTATCTTTCTGTCTATCTCGGCTTCATTGACTTTTTTCTTGGATTTAGGTGCTTTTTGCAAAAAATCAATCTTTGGCAGTCTAAAGTTCTTAGGCTTAGCCACTTCCCCTTTTTCTATGTCATTCATTAGTTTGGAATTCTCTTCCAACTCTTCTACAATTTCTACATGAGAGTTCGTTGTGACATGTTTTCTACTTGCAGTGCCTCTCTGGGATTTAAAGCTCTCTTCTACTTCATGTTCATACGCATGTTCAAGATCAAGAATTTCATTCATCACAGGATCATCAGATGCTTCACTCATATCAAAAGGAACACTATCGGTTGTTGGAAGCGGCTTTTGAACCAACGGTTTTTTCTCTGGAGTTTTTCTAACTGCCTTTGGCTTAGCAGTACGTGGTTTTCTTACCTTCTTCTCTTTTTTATCGAGTACAGGCATCATTTCTTCTTCAAGTGAAGGTGATGCAAAAGGATTGGTTACTAATACTTTCAAGATTTTTTTAAGCATATTAGAAATGCTTGTCAACCAAGAAAACGAAACAGAGACCTTAGGTACGTTGGGTTTGAGTGAAGGAAACGAAAAATCATCATCCAGGATGAATACCAAAGCCAAGGTCATACTCATCAACCAAAGTAACCAAAGACCTGCTTTACCGATATAGGGATTTAAAAACTCAACGATCTGTGTACCTATAAACCCTGTATCTTTAAGATCGACAACAAGAGATTGGAAAATGATCAAAGCGATAAAAAGAAGTATCCAGCCGAGATAAAAATCTATATCACTACGTACCTTCCTATCAAAGTAAAGTTTATAGAGAGGATAAAAGAGTATAAAAATACTCGCATACGCAAGATAACCAAAAAGATAAATATTTGTTTCACCGACTATTTTTCCAATATTACCAGCCAATTTTGTATCATGGAAAATGGTAGAGAATGCTCCATAAATAAAAAGTATTGCTGTGATAATAATCGTGATCTTCACACTATCTCCCGTAAATTGATATTAAATAATAGAGTTATTATAACAAATAATAATTAGTTAGGGATTTAAATAGGGTAAAAATGTAATATTTACCCTATTTCAGGGCTAAATAGCATTAAAAAATGCTATTTTATACGATTTTTAAATCCTGTATTGATGCGTAAACGAAGTCCAAGATAATATGCATATGTAATTGCTTTTTTTAGTAAATATGCGACATAGCCTTTTACTTTTATATATTTAAATACCTCACCAACAGCATACTTTCCACCCAGTGCAATAAATAACCCCTGCACATCTGCATCAAATGCCTGAGACTTGGTACCGTCTATTCTTTGTCGTATGGTCTTTGCTACATACTCCGCACTTTTTTCTGCTATTTGTGCGGTAGGCGGTAAGATATTTCCCTCACTGTCTTTGATCTCAACACAATCACCTATAGCAAATACTTCTTTACGATCATGAATATTAAGTTCACTCGAGGGGATAAACTGATGGATACTGTTTTTTTCATTCTCTATACTGTCATTAAGCAAAGATGCCTTGATACCTCCGGTGAATATCATAAAATTGTAGGGGAGTTTGTCACCTGTTTTAAAATAGATATTTTTCTCATCAACACTACTAATAAAAGTGCTAGTAAGGATTTTCACACCCAGTGATCTTAATCTTATTGTTGTATTTTCTATGCTGTATTTTCCCATTCCGGATAGTATGGTATCGCTTGCATCTATCAAATATATCTGTATCTCTTTTGCTGAATCACCAATAGTCTTACTGTACGTCTCAATGACATAAGCCATTTCAGCTGCTACTTCTACACCACTCAGTCCTGCACCACCGACCGCGATATTGAGCTTATCATTGTCATACCCTTCTTCATGGTGAAGTTTTTTATAGACAAGGTCCTCAAACTGTACTCTAAAATTATGTGCTCGTTGTAATTTCTTCACACCAAAACTGTACTCTCTAAGCCCCTCAATAAAGGAAAAAAAGTATGTTCTTGCGCCTGTGGCAATGATGAGATAATCATAATTTAATGTATCATCATTCAAATGTACACTCTTCTCTTCAAAGTTTATAGAAGTTGCCTCATTATGAATAAACTTTACTTTTTCAGTAAAACCTTCACACCAATTCTTCAGGTCTATAGCAACTTCATGCACATCAAAACGTCCTGCTATGTACCCATAAGCTTCAGTTTGTAGGTAGTGGTAAGGATTTTTATCTATCAGTGTGATGCTAATATCATCATATTTAGACAACATCTCTATAGCACGAAGACCACCATACCCTCCACCGATCACAACTACTTTTTTCATTGATACCTATCTTCTAATTTATTTGAAATCGTATTTTACTCAAATACCCTAAATCTGTTTACCAATTAGACGGACTATCGTTAAAATACTAACCCTTCTTTAAGCACATACTATGTAAAATCCCATCTACGTTTAAAACGTACGTGCCACAGTGATGGAACTGGTAGACTTGGTAGACTCAAAATCTTCTGCCTTAGGGCGTGTCGGTTCGAATCCGACCTGTGGTACCATTGATAGGACGTTTTTTTGGCAAAGCCAAACAAAACTACGTTAACACTGTGTTTCACCCAGCGTGAAGCTCAAACGACTAGTCGTTTTAAAGCACTAGTGCGTGAACCTGCTGTTGAAGCAAACCCAGTGTTAACGTAGCAAAGATGAACTTTGTTCATTTTGCGTTCTATCCAATCGCGGGCGTAGCTCAGTGGCTAGAGTTCCTGCCTTCCAAGCAGGCTGTCGAGGGTTCGAATCCCTTCGCCCGCTCCACTATTTTCTTTTTTTACTATCTTTTCGTTTTTTATTTTTTTGTTTATCATCTTTTGGTTTTCCAGCATCATATACTTTAAACCCGTCACGTTTCGTAGTTTTACGTTTTTTAGTACTCGAAAAAGTAGTAGATTTTTTCTTTTTCTTTCCAAAGGCACCATCTGCTTTTTTCACTTCATTTGGCTTCTTTCTTGCACCTCTTTGTACTACATCAATTTTAGGAGCATACCCGTCAAGTCTCTCCTGGGGAATACTTTTACCCATAAGACGTTCTACATCTTTCAAGGCAATCATCTCAGTGGGTGATATAAGCGTAATTGCCAGCCCTTCAGCCCCTGCTCTACCTGTACGACCAATGCGGTGTATGTAGTCACCTGTAACGTGAGGAATGTCATAGTTCATCACTACACCCAAAGTAGGTATATCCAGGCCACGTGCAGCGATATCTGTGGCTACAAGTACACGTATCTTACCTTCTTTGAAACCTTCTAAAGCTCTATTTCGTTCTCCAGAACTTTTTCCACCGTGTATAACCGCTGTTTTAAGCCCTGACAAGTTAAGTTCTTTAGTAACTTCATCAGCCACCTCTTTTTTGCGTACAAAGACCAAAACCTGTTGATAGTTTCGTGAACCTATGAGATAAGAGAGAAGCTCAGACTTTTTCTCTTTTTCTACAGGGTAGACTATCTGTTCTACAGTGTTTGCCGAAGTACCCATAGAGTCCACTTCGATGAGTTTAGGCTTTGTTAGTATCTGTTCTGCCAGCCTTTTCACGGAACCTGAAAGTGTTGCAGAGATAAGTATATTTTGTCTACGAGAAGGTAGATGTTGAAGGATTTTAGAGACTTCATGTACAAAACCCATATCCAATATAGTATCTGCTTCATCAAGTACCAGATAGTCCACAGACTCTAAATTTACATTTTTTTGATGAATGTGTTCCAGTAAACGGCCCGAAGTTGCCACGATGATATCTACACCCATCTTTAGTCTATTGGCTTGAGAAGTAAGGTTTGCACCTCCATAAAGCACGATACTTTTTAAAGGCAAGTACTTTCCGTATGCTTCTACAGAAGCCTGCACCTGTTTTGCCAATTCTCTTGTAGGTACTAAGATGACTGCTTTAGGATAGTGTTGTCCCTCAACAAAGTTTTTGGAAAGCTCTTGAAGTATCGGCAGAGAAAAACCTGCTGTTTTCCCCGTACCTGTCTGTGCACCTGCCATAATGTCACGTCTTGTGAATATCGCAGGTATCAGTGCTTTTTGTATAGGAGTAGCTGACTCATAGCCTTTTTCATTTAAGGCCTTTAGTATATCAGATGAGAGTCCTAAGGTAGCCAGTGACATTACTACTCATCAGCTGTAGAGCTTTGATCTAAACGTCTCTTTAAACGCATCTTCTGTTTTGCCACTTCTCTCATATCTGCATCAGAGTCACTCTCATCGACGATCTCAACACCCAAGATGGTCTCAACACAATCTTCAAGTGTCACAATACCTTCGGTCTGATCATAACTGTCCACCACAAGGAACATATGGTCTTTTTTCTTAATAAAAAGATCAAGTGCCTTAGATACAGGAATATTCTCAGAGATCTTAAAAATATTTTTTTGAATGTCACTTAAGGTCTGACTGTCATCCTTTTGTGCATATTTAAATATCTTCTTGGTCATTATAAGTCCGGTAATATTTTCAATACTTCCATCATAGACAGGAATACGTGAGAACTTATAGATCGCATCCTCATTATCGATGATATCTCTTAAGGTACGCTTACCATCAAGTGCATAGACAACTGTTCTTGGTGTCAAAATCTCTTCGATCTTAATAGTATCAAGTTGAAGTATATTCTCTATAACATCTGACTCCTGCTCTTTAAGTACCCCTTCATCTTCACTGAACAGTGTGCTCTCAAGTAACTCTTCTTTACTAAGACTCATAGAATCTGCACCTTTAGAGATACGGTTTGTCAGAAAGAGTGTCATCAGAATGATAGGGTACGTAAGCCAAATAAAAAATCTTATAACGTAAGCCGAAGTCGGTGCCAATTGTTTCCAGTATACTGCCCCTATCGTTTTAGGGATGATCTCTGATAAGAACAGGATTGCAAATGTTAAAATAGCTGATACATAAAAGACCACGTCGTTTCCATACATACTCTTAGCTTGCGCACCAACTGCTGCTGCACCTAAAGTATGTGCTATAGTATTGAGTATCAGGATAGAGGCGATAGATACATTGATATTTTCTTTATGCTTCCTAAGTAAAGGAGCTGCCTTGTTACCTTCTCTTTCAAGTACAGACACATATGCCATGTTAACAGAAAGAAGTACAGACTCCAATATAGAACAGAGAAATGAAACTCCAATTGCTCCAAAGAAATACAGAAGTAATAAATCCATGTGTGTATAAAATCCTTATAATAAAATGAGGGTTGCTAACCCTAAAAAGCTAAAAAATCCAACTACATCGGTCACTGTAGTTAGTATAACTGTACTTCCAATAGCAGGATCAATATCCAGCTTTTTCAGTAATAATGGCACCATAGAGCCAAAGAAGCCTGCACTCAACAAGTTGATGATCATGGACATAGCAATGACCACACCCAACATGCCTTTTTCAAACCATATTGAGGCTATTATACCCATGATTACTGCAAAAAAGAGCCCATTTATCAATGAGAGCGTAACTTCTTTACGTATGGTACGAAATGCATCATGTTTAGCAATATCTCCAAGTGCAAGCTGACGAACAACAACGGTAAGGCTTTGTGTACCTGCATTTCCACCCATAGATGCTACGATCGGCATCAATATAGCCAATGCAACGAAGCTCTGCAAAGTCTCCTCAAAAACACCTATAACAAAAGAAGCAAAAATAGCAGTCAAAAGGTTCACAGAGAGCCATATAGCCCTTGCCTTCCCTGCTTTAAAAATATCTTCATCTTCCTCAGCATCATCATTTACCCCTGCGAGGTGATACATCTGGTCTGTAGCCTGTTCGTTAATAATATCATAAATATCATCCGAAGTGATACGTCCAAGAAGTACACCCTCACCGTTTACGATAGGCATAGAATTCAGGTCATATTCCTGAAATTTTTGCACGACATCTGCTATATTATCACTATCTATTGCTGGTATTGGCTTAAATTTTTCAGGTGACTCTTCTATATTTTCTCTAAGTGTTTTATTAAAATTAAACACTAAAAGATTGTCTAATCCGATGCCGTATCGTAACTTTTTATCTTTATCCGTGACAAAAAGATAGTTAACATTTTCAAGCTCATCTTTTTTTCTCAACTTAGCAAAATCACGTATGACAGCATGTACATTTTGGTTCAGTCCTGCCGTATATACTTCAGTTTGCATATAGGCACCGGCTTTCTCTTCATCATACTGTTTAAGTTGTAAAATGTCAGCCTGATCTTCACTGCCAAGTTCATCGAAAACGTCTTGAGCCATTTGGCTATCGACCTCTTCAAGCTCCTGCATGAAGTCTGTCTGGTCATCTGACTCAAGTTCAGTAACTGATTCAGCAAGTTCCTGAATACTAAAAGACTCTACAACATCTTCAAAATACCTATCCGGAAGTTCAAGTGCAACATCTGCGATAAACTCTTTAGGGATGAATTGTATAGCTTCATTAAAATCTTTTTCACTTAGATCTTTAAGAAGGTTTGCTATCTCAGAGGGGTGTAGTTCATCATGGGGATTTTCATTTAAATATTGTGTTAGTTTATCCATAATGATACCTTTATAAGATTTAGGGAATCTCTGACTATGTTGAAATTATACTTGATTAAATATGAAAAGATATTAAATTATGAATATATCCCCACCAAGATGATGGGAACAGGTACGAAGTAATTTTATTTTTCTTCTATATCACACTTTTTAGTAATGATACATGCCGGGCAAAAGTTCACGATCCCTGCGATAAGTGGGATAGCTCCAAGGTAAAACCATGCATTATCGCTAAATACACCATAACCGATAAGTGCCAATCCAACAACTATTCTGATTGGTCTACATGTTGCTCTTAATTTATTTACATCCATATTATTTTCCTTAAAAATATTTTTTGCATTATAGTATAAATTACTTAAGGTTATATAAGGGCAAAAACTCCTATTTAATTATAATAAATATTTAACTTTAGAAGAAGTCTGTTTTGTTACAATATGATGAATAAACTATGATGCTAAAGGCAAGTAAATGAAACTCACATTTATAGGAAACGGCAATATGGCCAAAGCACTGATAGAGGGATTGGTCAACTCGTATGAGATAGAAGTTCTTGGTAGAAATGAAAGATCTTTAAATGCACTCAAAGAAACCTTACCTCAAATTACAACTAAAGTTATGCATAGCGTAGAAGATATTAGCGGTAGGAATATTATACTTTGTGTGAAGCCTTATTCTCTGCCTGATCTGGCACCAAAGTTGACTGGTGAGGCAGACGCTCTTTACTCTGTACTGGCAGGGACATCCATTGAGAGTCTAAAAGCACAGATCAAAGCAAAAAAATACATAAGAACGATGCCGAACTTGGGTGCGAGTCATCTAAAATCTATGACTACCATCACCGGTGATGAAACTCTCAAAGAGAATGCATTGAGCATCTTCAATAAAATTGGAAGGAGCTTATGGCTCGGTTCAGAAAATGAACTTGACATTGCTACAGGTGTGGCAGGATCTGGTCCTGCCTATTTGGCACTGGTTGCTGAAGCTTTGGCAGATGGTGCGGTCAATCAAGGGCTTAAACGTGCAGATGCACAGATCTTGGTACAAGGTCTCTTTGAAGGCTTTGCTCCCCTCCTGGCACATGAAAACCCTGCACTCATCAAAGACGGTGTCATGAGTCCAGGTGGTACAACAGCAGCAGGATATGCAGCACTGGAAAGAGGCAATGTACGCAATGCCATGATGGAAGCCATAGAAGATGCTTATGAAAAAGCCAAAGAACTGAAAACAAAAAATTAAAAGTAAACTATAGTGGGGAAACAATAATGACAGAATTAAACAATATATCAATGATCAAAGAAGCCAATGTATATTTTGACGGCAAAGTAACAAGCAGAGCCATCACCCTGGCTGATGGAACAAAGCAAACACTTGGTGTGATGTTGCCGGGTGAATATACCTTTGATACCCAAGCTGCAGAAGTAATGGAAATGATGTCTGGAGAGCTGGAAATAAGACTTCCTGGTGAAGAGCACTTTAGAACACTTAACACACCTGAAACATTTTCTGTGCCTGCAAACGCATCATTTGACTTAAAGATAAAAACAGTGACAGATTACTGTTGTTCTTACATTGAGGAGTAAACAATGGAAAGGTTTTTGGAAGAAGCAAAAGCATCCTCTAGAGTTTTAGCTACTATATCCGGACGTGAAAAAAACAGAATTTTAAATGAGATGGCTAAAGCTTTAAGAGATCATACAGGAGATCTTATAAGTGCTAATGCTCTCGATATGGCAGATGGTAAAAAAAACAACCTTAGCTCTGCTTTAATGGACAGACTCTCACTCGATGAGTTTCGCATCCATGCAATGGCTGTAGCGATAGAAGAGATAGCTGCACTAAAAGATCCTGTTGGTCGTATACTCGATGGCTGGATCACAGAAGATGGCCTAAATATGCAAAAAGTCTCTATACCTATCGGTGTAATAGGTATCATTTATGAGTCTCGTCCGAATGTAACGTCTGACACAGCAGCACTCTGTTTTAAGAGTTCAAATGTTTGTGTACTTAAAGGCGGGAAAGAAGCACAACACTCAAATGAAGCTATCGCAAAGATACTCCAAGATGTTTTAGCAGCCAATGACCTTCCACGTGCCTTAATATCACTCATTCCTGACGCCTCAAGAGAAGGTGTAGACAAACTCATTAAGATGGATAAGTATGTAGACCTTATCATCCCTAGAGGTGGTGCGGGACTTATCAAGCATGTAAGTGAAAATGCAACTGTATCTGTGGTCAAACATGATAAAGGTCAGTGTCATACCTACATCGATAAAGATGCGAAACTTGGCAATGCCATCGCCATAGCACTCAATGCAAAAGTACAGCGTCCGGGTGTCTGTAATTCCATGGAAACGCTTCTTGTTGATGCCGCCATAGCTAAAGATGCTCTACCTAAGATCAAAGCGGCATTTGATGCTGCCCATACAGAACTAAAAGGTGATATGCGAACCCAGGAGATCATAAACATCGCTCATGCTACCGATGATGACTACGATACTGAATACCTGGCAAATATCTTGAACATTAAAGTGGTAGACGGTGTTGATGGTGCCATAGAGCACATTGTGAGATTTACTTCAGGACATTCTGAAGCTATCATCACGGAAAACATTAGCGCTGCTGAACACTTTATGAATGCCATTGATGCAGCAGCAGTCTACGTCAATGCTTCTACAAGGTTTACTGATGGCGGTGCCTTTGGATTTGGTGCAGAAGTAGGCATCAGTACAAACAAACTACATGCACGTGGTCCAATGGGTATAGAAGGACTTACAACCTATAAATTTAAGATATATGGATCAGGGCAGATCAGAACTTAGTTCTCTGCTCTATGAAATTAACCATTAAGAATCCCAAAATGGAAATAAAAGTTCCATTTGTTCTTCAGTAAGTGTTTTGATCGTATCTGATATACATTTCAGATGCACTTTAGTCGCTTCTACTTTTAATTTCGCGATCTTTTCTATCTTGCTGTCAGCATTTTTAACATCTTCTCCGTCAAACATGATTTCTATGATCTCTGATTCTAATACCTTGATCTTCTTTTTTATACTTTTAACTGCGCCCATAGTCTCTTTACGAACGATAAGAAGTTTTTCTTTTTGTGCTGCACTTAAATCAAGGGTACCTTTATCCCAATTTTCTATGAGGACTTTTGTCATATGAGGCAGTGCCCTACTGTTAAGAAGAAATGGTGAGTTGATAAGAGCATTCATTTTCCCATTTGTTTGCATCTCTTTGATCAAGGCAACAAACTCAGGGCTAGGAAAATTTTCTATCATATGATCTGCGATGACAGACAACTCCTGCTCACTTACCTTTCCTTTAAGTGATGGCATCACACCAAACTTTTCAACTTTGTCTGACTCACATACAGACTTAGATACCTTAGGGTCTATGGCATAATCCATGATAAAAGCTTTGATCTTATCTTTGTCATCCATACTTAAATTGATATGAAACATGACAGCTTCCATTGCAGGTGCTTTCATAGTAGGAATCATAGTAGGATTAGGGAGCGTTAAAATGTGACAGGATGCACATTTTGTTTTGATAAGTTCTGCCCCGGATGATGCGAACATTATACTGCTGGCAAAAGATAAAAATAATAACACTTTTTTCATAATAATTCATTCCTTATAAATAATGTTTGGATTATAATCTTTTAACGTTAATTAACTATGAATTTATCTTGTATATAACTATACATCATTTTTATGTATTTTATTGATTAAGTAAAAATTAATTGAAAATTCATATACAGTTAATATTGAAAATATATAATGAAGTGTTCATTTTATATAAAAAAAAATTATGGGAGGTAATTTATGAATAAGAAAAGTAAGGTAGTACTTTTAAGTGCCGTATTGGCATCAGAACTAGTGTTGGCAGGTGGAGACATTGAGCCAATGGAGCCAAAGGTAAATCCAGTTATAACTGCACCGGTATTTACGGAGGCACCGTACAAATATGTGAAGAAACCTATCACTGTAGATGATGGAAGACTTCATGGGTATTTAAGAATGCACCATATCTTTGATGATAGTTATGATAGTAAGATTGGTAAGCCTACAGGTAGTACACTAGGTATAGGGTTAGGTTATGGATTTGAGATAGCATCTGGGCTTAAAGTAGGTGCAGAGTTTTATGGTTCTATGGATTCAGGATTGACAGATACAGATAATTCAGATATAGGTCTAGGAAATTTTGCATATGGTCAGTTTATGAATACCATTAAAAATCCAGATGAACTTGATGCAGGTTATACATGGGGAGCACATATCAGATATGAGGGAGACGGTTTTAAAGCACAAGTTGCAAGAAGTCAATACAAGTCTCCTTTAACAGATATCATCCAGATCACGCATGTTCCAAACATGTATGAGTATGCAAGACTTGATGCAAAAGTCTTAGGTGGTAATGCATCAATCGGTTTCATCAACAAAATGGCTTATGGTTCTAGATCTCAAACAGATTTCAGTCTCATTGGTGAAGGAACAGGTACAGGAGGTATGGTACTTAACGGGTTAACTACATCGCTTGTGAATGATCCACAAATTATCAGAGGTGACTACTACAGTATAGATGAAACTGTAGGTGGCGCTAATGATTCAAGCGGTATCTTTCAAGTTGGATACGAAAAAAAGATAGGAAAGCTGGACTTCAGTATATGGAATCAGTATATAGATGATGTTGCTAATAATATTTATGCACAGGGTTCATATAAATGGCCACTAGGAAAAGGAAAAGTATTTAAATTATCCGGACATGTATGGAATCAGGATATTTCAAATTCTAACTATGATGACGACATAGGACATAAATATGGTGGTACAATGCTTGGTGCAGAAGCTATGCTTAAATTAGGTAAATTTGTCGGAAAACTAGCATATGAAACAAAAGATGAAGGCGGATTACTCAATGCTTGGGGAGCAAACCCGGGATATACATCTTCTATCTTCTCTAGAAATCAATATCGTGCTGATGTAGATGCTTACAAAGCAACGCTTGTATGGATGCCAATCAAAGGCCTTAAATTTATGGCTTCATATGCAGACTATGGACAATCTAGCATGAATGGTAAGGCTGGACCGTCTACACTTATATCAAGTGATGATGCAACTGAAAGAGATCTTGTTGTTGTTTACAAACCTAGACCTGACCTTATGTTCAAATTGTTCAATGCAGACCGCACATCAGAATATAATGGTTCATTTGGAGAAAGAACAATGAATCATACACGTTTGATCGTAAACTTTGCGTTTTAGTAAATAGAAGGAAAAGAAATGAAAAAGTTTTTAATTTTATGTGCTCTTAGTGGATTTGCATTCGCTGCAAATATGCACTTTGAGAAAAACCAGAAATGTTCAGAGTGTCATCCTGCTATTTATGAGGAATACATGACATCTCAACATGCTAAAGCAACGGTCTTTAAAGATCCAATCCATGGTGCTGTTTATGACAAGCACCCTATGAAAAATAAAATGGAGAAGTACCGTTGTGGTGCTTGTCATGTACCTACAGCGGATAATTTGAGTGAATTATTAAAAGCTAACAATGGTGTAATACCAGATGCTAACAATGAAACACAAAATGAAGCTGTTGCCTGTGCATACTGTCATAGAATTGAAGATACTGTTCCGGGAAAAGCATTTCATAAAAATATTGTTTCCAAAGAAGCAAAAGTCTACTTTTCAAATAAATCTAATCCTGCACAATCACCTTTTCATGGTGTAAAAACTAAAAAAAGTATCTTTAAAGACGGTAAAATGTGTATGGGTTGTCATACAAGTAAGTCAAACAAAAAAGGCTTTGATGTATGTGAAACGGATGTCAATCAACAGGCTCCAAAGAAAAACTGTATAGAGTGTCATATGCATAAAGTAGATGGAGCACCATCAGTGATGAGTAGTGCAACTCAGCATACATTCCATGGTTTCCCGGGCTTACATGGTGATCTTACAAATCTTTCTCAGTATATAGGTATGGATATATCTACTGCCGGTGATAAGAAAATGTTCACAGTAACTATAGACCATGATGTACCACATTCAAGTCTTTTACATCCACTACGTATGGGTAAACTTGAAGTAACGGTTAATAGTGGAGGTTCAATAACGAAAATGCAAACCAGAAAGCTTATTAAAGTGATCGGAAGTAGTGAGGGTGCATCACCATCTCCAACACCACCATGGTTAGCAACTCAGATCATTAAAGATACAAGAATACCTGCTAACACTGCTAAAGCATATCCATATGCTTGGGATCTTAAAAGCGGAGACGTGATCACTGCGAAGTTTGGTTATTTATTGGTTAAGCCAAAAGCACTGAAAAAGTTTGGTTTACAAAACAATAAAGAAGCTACGAAATTTAGAATCATTAAGGAACAATCATTTACAGTTCAATAATGTAAATGTACTACACAAGTTGCAAACGTTACGTTTGCAACTTTTTATCTGCCTATTAAGACAACCCTCATTTTTTTCATTTATTATTATTTGGATATTCAGGATGACAATATTCTACACCAAGAGAACAACAACCGTCAGTTATATTCATATTTTTTAATCCTGCGTCAAAAGTCCAATAGTGGTTATAACTCCCATTACGCAAAAAATGAAATACATCTAAAACATCTGTTGCATTTGAACCTTCTGCAAGTTCAATAAGTTCATTTAAATCATTAATATCAACCACTTCAACCATACATCCAACTTCCAATGCATCTTTCTTACTCTGAATACCTTTTGCATAAAGTGTATTATAAAGTACTTGTATTTCCGGTACTGAGTATAGCCCATTGCCTATACCCTCTATACTGTAAGGTTCATCCGTCTCTGGATACATAGTAATATTCAAATCATATTTTATAGCCAATCCATTCACTGCATTAATATGTTCACTCTCAGAATTTGTAGCAATATTTGTCAATTGATTTACTGCCTGAATCTTATAAATATTCAAATATACATCATATGCTAAACTTTCTTCATTATACATATGTGTAATAGCATCTTTCAATGCCTGACTCAAGCTTGACGTTGGATTATCAACTACCTCTTGTGTACCACTCTCCTGAGTACTATTACTACTACCTCCACATGCTACCAGACTCATTACTGCACCTATAGCCAGTAAACTTTTTATTGTAAATTTTGTCATAACTTTATTCTCCTATATATTTATTAAAATACTATAGCAAGAAAGTGGGAAGTAAGTATGAATTTAATGTGGGAGAATTAACTTTTTTTTCATATCGAAAGTATCTAAAAAAATACGTATGTTATGTTCAAGTTTATCGTCATCCAAATCCAATCTTTTTTTCATGGGGAATTTTAAAAAGAAAGGGGGAGGCATCACAGAATTTTCTTTTTTGGGAGCTTTCATGTACTTTAGTATCGCTTGTGTCATAGCATCTTTTGTACTATATTTTACAAGATAACGTTTATAGATCAATGTATTAGGGATTTGGTCATAAGCATGACATTTTAAACATGTATTTTGCAACTCTTCTTTTTCAGACAGTTTCTCTATGGCATAGAGTTCTGCATAAAAGAATATGCATAAAAAGATTATTTTTCCCATTTTACAACGACCTCTGTTCCCTTTCCTTCTTTTGAATGAATATTTAAAGTATATCCATAATTTTCTACAACCTGATTCACAATGTCAAGTCCAACACCAAAACCGCCTTCACTTTTATTGGCACGTTTAAAACGACATACTATCGTATCTAAATCTTTCTTTCGTATACCGATACCTGTATCTGTAACGCTAAGAAATTCTTGAGAAAGGTAAAGTGTTAAAAGTCCTTCTTTATTATTATATTTTATAGCATTGCTAATAAGGTTATCTACCAGACGTGTTAGATCATTTTTATCTATTTCCAAGATAACATTATTTTCTATATTGACATCGAGCTCCAACTTTTTATTGACTGCCATAACATTAAAATAAACCATTCTCTCTCGCACAAAATCAGAGACATTAATGGACTCAATACGACGATAGTACTGATGATTTAAATTTAAATATATAAGATCATCATAAATGCTACTTAAGGTCTTAGACGCGATCTCAATACGCTGCAGCTCATCATTTTTTTTACACTTTCCAAACGTTACAAGCATCTCTATATTCGTTAAGATCGTACTTATCGGGGTATTTAATTCATGGGTTGTATCTTGGATAAAAAGATTCATTTTTTCCATTGATTCTCGCATCGGAGCTATGAAAAGTTTTCCCAAAAAAAGTCCCAGAAGTGTAAAAAACACTCCTGCAGCAAATAAAAACTGTAAGATTTCTATTTGAAGCTCTTGTATAGGTTTTTCATCCAATTCTTTACTCACAAGTAAAAACGCAGCACCCATATAATAGGGTTGAACCTCACTAAGATAATAAAGTTTTTCTTCATTTTCCATATATTGTTTTTTTTCTAAAAGTGGCGTTTCTTTTCCTGTTCCAAAGATATATCTTTTATCTAGATCATATATTGCGGAATCAAACAATGGTAGTACTGGATAGACAAGTCTTTGGTCAAAACTTTCATGTAAAATACGTAAGTGTGTGATTATTTTTGCTGCTTCATACTTCAGGTTTTCTCTTTGTTGGTCTAGGAGATGATGTTTTTGAGCAATATAAAATATCCATGAGGCAATGGAAAAAAGTAAAAAAGTGGATCCCAGGTAGATCAATAAGAAACGTATGAGGCTTTTTTTCTCACTCTTTAACAAATCGATATCCTATATTTTTAATCGTTTCTATGTTTTCTTTTCCTAAAAAAGAACGTACTGTTTGTACATAAGCCCTTAAGCTTCCTGCACTAGGTTCTTCATTATATTCCCATAAACGTTCAAATATTTTATCATAAGTTAGTAGTTCATTAGGATATTCTAAAAAAAGAGAAAGTAATTTTGCCTCTTTATGCTTCAGTGATACTTTTTGGTTATTACGTGTTAAAAAGCTCTCTTTAATATCAAAAAAAAGTCCATTTCCCAAATCTACTTTCTCTTTATAAGTACCGTAACGACGTTTTAACAAAGCTTGTACACGTACAAGCAGTTCTTTGAGTTCAAAAGGTTTACGGATGTAGTCATCACAACCTATATCAAAACCACGGGTTACATCTTCTACAGAGTTTAAAGAAGTGATAAAAATGGCAGGAGTTTTTACATCGTTATTACGTACACGCTCTAACAAATCAAAACCATCCTGATGTGGCACTTTAACATCCAGAAGCATCAGGTCTATCTGCTTTTCATACACCATATCCTGTGCCTGTAAGCCATCATACGCACAAAACACTTCATAGCCCTGATATTCCAAAAACTGTTTTACAGTATCACTCAACTGCTGATCGTCTTCAAGAAGTAAAATACTTGCAATCATCTATTGTTTACCTTTAGATACTTTACCAGACTCTTGAATATGGCAATCCCCATTTTTACATTTACGCTTACCTTGTCCTGGAGTTCCAAAGTTTTCATAAATAATCCTTTTATAAATATATATTATCATAATCTGTAAATATGAATTAAATATGAATTATAATTTATTAATAACATTTTTTAATAGGCATGAAAATATCAAAACTTAAAAAGTATATAAAAGAGTGTAGTACTCACATAAAGGTCTATGTGAGTACTATATTTTAAAGTTGTGGACCAGCTGATGCGTAGTCGAACTCTCCTCCGTTATCATCATAACGGTGGAAATTTTCCTGGAACATACCTGCAAGCTTAGCCAACATTGCATCATATTCA
The DNA here is from genome assembly GCA_964492675.1 of uncultured Sulfurovum sp. Classification (GTDB taxonomy): domain Bacteria; phylum Campylobacterota; class Campylobacteria; order Campylobacterales; family Sulfurovaceae; genus Sulfurovum. The sequence goes on along the minus strand of CAZBLM010000006.1, from coordinate 27,355 downwards.
TCTTTATTATCCCATGTTTCTCTTGGGTTGAGAACAGTATTGTCTTTCACACCCTCAAGTGTTGTAGGGATCTCAAGGTTAAACATAGGTAATGTAGTAAACTCAGCATCGTTGATAGAACCATTTAAGATACCATCAATACATGCTCTAGTATCTTTAATACTCATACGTTTACCTGTTCCATATGGACCACCAGTCCAACCTGTATTTACCAGATAGACATTTACACCATGTTTGTCTATCTTCTCACCAAGAAGCTTTGCGTAAACAGTTGGGTGCAACGGTAAAAATGCTTCACCAAAACATGCTGAGAATGTAGCAACAGGTTCAGTAATACCTCGTTCTGTACCGGCAACTTTTGCAGTGTATCCTGAGAGGAAATAATACATTGCCTGTTCTTTAGTAAGCTTAGATACCGGAGGTAAAACACCAAATGCATCTGCTGAAAGGAATATAATGTTATTTGGATGACCTGCCTGTAAGTCTTTTTTATGATTTTCAATGTGTTCAATAGGGTAAGAGACACGTGTATTTTCCGTTTTCGAACCGTCTTCATAATCTACAAGTCCATTTTCATCAGAAACAACATTTTCCAAGAGTGCATCTTTTACAATAGCACCAAAGATCTCCGGTTCTGACTTAGGATCAAGATTGATCACTTTTGCATAACAACCACCTTCAAAATTGAAAACACCATGGTCATCCCAACCATGTTCATCATCACCTATAAGTGCACGGTTTGGGTCTGTTGAGAGCGTAGTTTTACCTGTACCCGAAAGTCCAAAGAAAAGACAAACATCATCATCTTTACCAACATTCGCTGAACAGTGCATAGAGAGTTTACCCTCAAGCGGTAACCAGTAGTTCATCATGGAAAAGATACCTTTTTTCATCTCTCCGCCATACCAGGTACCACCGATGATAGACGTATTCTCTTCAACATTAAAGAGTACATATACATCAGAGTTCATTCCATGTTCTTTGTATCTTTCATTTACTGTTTTACATGCATTATATACAGTAAATTCCGGTTCAAATCTTTCTAGTTCTGCTTCTGTTGGACGAATGAACATATTTTTCACAAAATGCGCCTGCCATGCTACCTCGGAGATAAAACGTACAGAACGCTTACTCGCTGCAGATGCTCCTGCATATACATCTGTTACGTAGATATTTTTACCGGAAAGTTGTGTTAAAGTAAGATCAAGAAGTTCATCATATATCTCTTTATCAATCTTTGCATTGACATCACCCCAGGCAATGTTTTCATTAGATGGTGCTTGATCTACAAAGTATTTATCTTTAGGACTTCGTCCTGTAAAGATCCCTGTATCACACATAGCTGTACCTGTAGTAGAGATCTTACACTCTCCAGCATTTACTTCGTGCGCTTGCAACTCGTCATAACTTAAGTTATAGTAGACATCACCGATGTCCTTTAATCCCAGTTTATCAAGTCCGTTGGGCGTTCTGGTACTCATGTGTATCCTCTTTGTACATATAATTTTAATGCTAAAGCATACATCAAAAAAACACAATTTTTTGATGTATACCTTATACGAAAAAAGGGCAAGGTGATTGTATCACCTTGCCCTTAAGATTATTTGAAAATTGACAGCAATACACCTGCTGCAACAGCTGAACCGATAACACCGGCAACATTTGGACCCATGGCATGCATGAGTAGAATATTACCTGGTTTCTCTTCCATACCTACTTTATTCACAACTCTTGCAGACATTGGTACAGCAGATACTCCTGCTGCCCCAATCAATGGGTTGATAGGCTCTTTAGAGAACTTATTCATGATCTTAGCCATGATCACACCTGTCGCAGTACCTGCTGCAAATGCAACTAAACCGATGATCATAATACCAAGTGTCTCTACCACAAGGAACTTATCTGCTGCTAGTTTTGAACCAACTGCCAAACCAAGGAAGATCGTAACAACATTGATCAGTGAATTTTGCATTGTATCACTCAATCTGTCTACAACGCCTGACTCTTTAGCAAAGTTACCAAAAGCAAATGCTCCGATAAGCGGTGCAGACTCAGGTAGTATCAGCATAGCCAGCATGATCACAACGATAGGGAATACCAACTTCTCTTTACTATGTACCTTTCTTTGTACTTTCATCTTGATCTGACGCTCTTCTTTTGTTGTCAATGCTCTCATTATCGGAGGCTGGATAACCGGTACAAGTGCCATGTACGAGTATGCAGCAACAGCGATAGCTCCAAGCAGATCAGGTGCGAGCCTGTTTGCAATAAAGATAGATGTAGGACCATCAGCCCCACCGATTATCGAGATAGCAGATGCATCTTTAAGTGAGAATCCAAGTGCTACCGCACCGATCAAAGATCCAAAGATACCAAACTGTGCAGCACCACCAAGGATTGCTGTTTTAGGGTTTGAAAGTAATGGACCAAAGTCTGTCATAGCCCCAACACCCATAAAGATAAGTAGCGGGAAGAACTCATTGGCGATACCCATATTATAAATAATACCAAGCATACCATCCTCTGCACCCATATTTGCAAGAGGGATATTGGCCAGAAGACCACCAAATGCAATAGGGATCAGAAGAAGCGGTTCAAAGTTCTTTGCAATAGCCAAATAGAAAAGAACAAATACAATGATAATCATCATAATACGACCTAAAGAAGATTCGAATGCTGTCATCAGTCTTCCTTCGCCATGCGCTTCTGCTGTCAATTCACCATCATTTATATCTACAATAGCATTAATTCCCGTTGTACTCCAAAAACTTGCCATAAGTTCTGTAAGCGTTTTTGATTTGTACTCTTCTTCCTGTACAGCATCCGGTGCAGCTGGTGCTGGAGATCCAGCATGTACGATAGATGTAGAAGCGACAAGAGCAAACAATAAAGAGATAAAAATCTGTTTGAGATTCATAACTACTCCATTGTTGCTAGAAGCTGACCATCAGTAACAGCATCATTTACATTTACATTGATCGTAGCAATTTTTCCACCTTTAGGTGCAACAATATCGATCTCCATCTTCATCGCTTCAAGGATCATAATAACATCATTTTCTGCAACTGTGTCACCTGGGTTTTTTATGATCTTCCATACATTACCAGGCGTTTCAGAGTTGATGTTAACTGCACCTGCTCCACCTGTTACTGCTGAAGGTGCAGCTGCTTCTGCAACTGCTGCCGCAGGTGCTGCCGGTGCTACTTGAATATCTGCATCACCTTCTGCTACTTGTACACTATATTGTTTACCATCTACTACTACTGTATAATTTCCTGCCATATCTGCTTCTCCGCTACAATTATTTTCACCTTTTCTAACCATTAGAGGCCCCTCACCCTTCAAGAACGCAATACCTTTTTGATCACATGCACCTGCAATGAAAATATTCTCTTCTGATGTTTCAAGACCTTCATCTTCAAGTACTTTAGTCCAGTGTGCGATAGATTTATTATCATCTTTATCTGCAATGTCCAATGGATTCTCTGTTGTTGGATCAAGTTTTAACTTTTGACTTGCCAATTCAATGATCTCTTTATCTGCTTCAACCGGTGTTTTACCAAAGTAACCAAGTACCATACGACCATAACCAGGAGCGATCTGCTTCCATGGTCCGAACATGACGTTTGCATATGCCTGTTGCCAGTAAAATTGACTTACAGGTGTTACAGATGTACCGTATCCACCACGTTCAACTACTTCTTTCATCGCTGCGATCACTTCATCAAATTTCTCAAGATCACCTGAATCTCTCATCATCTGTGTATTTGCAGTTAATGCACCACCAGGCATAGGAGAGAAAGGTATAAGTGGTGAGACCTGAGTTGCTTCAGGCGGTATCATATACTCTGCCAAACACTCTTTTACTCTCTCTTCATACTTAAGAACTTTATCCAGTTTTAAATCACCAAGATTGAAGTTTGTTCCTTTGGTTGCATGTAACATCGTAAGGATATCCGGCTGTGATGTACCACCAGATACCGGTGATGCAGCAAGGTCTATACCATTCGCACCAGCTTCAAGTGCTGCAAGGTAAGCAGCCACAGATACACCTGCCGTCTCATGTGTGTGCAGTCTAAGGTGTGTCTCTTCACCAAGAAGTTTTCTAGCCATAGTAATGGTCTCATACACTTTATGAGGGTTAGCCGTACCAGAAGCATCTTTAAAACATACAGAGTCAAATTCGATACCGCTATCAAGAATATTTCTCAATGTCTTTTCATAGAAAGCTACATCATGTGCACCTTTACATCCCGGAGGAAGGTCCATCATCGTTACAACTACTTCATGGTTCATACCATGCTTTTTAATCATTTCTGATGAGAACTGAAGGTTGTTTACATCATTCAGTGCATCAAAGTTTCTAACTGTTGAAGTTCCGTGTTTTGCAAACATTTTTGCAAAAAGATCAATCATTTCACGTGAACCTGTGTCAAGCATTACTGTGTTAATACCACGTGAAAGAACTTGAAGATTTGCATCTTTACCAACGATCTCTCTAAATCCGTCCATCATCTCAAATGCATTCTCTTGAAGATAGAAATAGAGTGACTGGAATCTTGCTCCACCACCAAACTCAAAGTGTGTTATACCTGCTTGCTTTGCAGCTTCTACAGCAGGGAAAAAGTCATCCATAAGTACACGACCGCCAAAGACAGACTGAAATCCATCCCTAAAAGTTGTGTCCATTATGTCAATGTATTTTTTAGCCATTTACGATACCTTAATTATTTATGATTTGTTCTTGCGAAATTCAGTTACAGCAGCGATCACAGCCGCAACACGTGCTGACTCATCAGCATCAGTAGAAGTAGCTGGCGCTACAGATGGTTCTTCATCAGGAAAGTATTTTGCAATAAATTTTCCTTGAATTTTTACGACTTGTACAAGTATGATAAGGAAGAGAAAAACAACTCCCATTCCCAATATCATGAACTTAACACTTTCGCCTAACATATTTACATCAGTTTCCATATTTGTCTCACTTTATTGTAATGCCAAATTTTAAAATATTTTTGCTTGTTATTTGTTAAAAAAGCCAAATTATCTTCGTTTTCTACGTCTATTGTTATTTCTAGTAGCTTTTTGATCACTGGTATACCCTTGCATCATTTCATCTACTGCATTTTGATCAAAACCGATCTGTGTCCCTATATGTTGTTGCTCCTGTGTAATGAGGCGTGACATAAGCTTCTCTAGAAGCATCTCTTTATCCATCTCATTCATATAGGCTAACATATCTGCTGCATCATTGTGTATGTGTATATCTCTAATCTGCTCTGCTAAGTACTCTCGACCGGTATCATCAAGACCTTGACCACCTTGAAGGGTAGCCAAACGCATCTCTGCACCTACTTCTTTTTGAATACGCTGAAGTTCTCTGAACTCTTCGGTAGTTACCAAAGTGATCGCCTGACCACTTCTCCCTGCACGTCCTGTACGACCGATACGGTGTACATAAGATTGTGGATCAAACGGTATATGGTAATTAAATACATGAGTAACATCTTTCACATCAAGACCTCTGGCTGCAACATCAGTTGCTACCATGATCTTTGTCTCACCTCTTCTGTAGCCTTTGATGATCACTTCTCTGTCTCTTTGCTCCAGGTCACCGTGCAGACCACTTGCATTAAACCCAAGTGCCTGCAAATGTTCCGCAAGTCTGTCTACTTCTCTTTTCATACGACAGAAAATGATACATTTATTCGTCTCTTCCGTCTCAAGAAGCTTCACAACCGCTTCGTCTCTTTGATTTTCGTTGATCATATAGTAACGTTGTTCTATCACATTATTCGTCGTCTCTTCATCACCTACCACTGAGAGGAACTCCGGTTGATATAGAATGTTAGATGCCAACTCTTTGATAGGTTCAGGCATTGTTGCTGAGAAAAGTAATGTTTGTCTATTTTGGGGGATATACTCAAAGATCTCTTTGATCTCTTCGAGGAAACCCATATCAAGCATTTCATCAGCTTCATCAAGTACCACTATCTCAGGGTTGAATACATCGATCTTCCCCTTTTTATAAAGATCTTTTAATCTTCCCGGAGTCGCTACAACGATCTGTACACCTTTGTGTATAAGTGCTATCTGACGACCATACCCTACACCACCATAGACTGTAAGTGTACGGATACCCGCAAAACGTCCTAAATGGTATAATTCATCCGCTACCTGTGTAGCAAGTTCCCTGGTCGGTGTAATGACTAAAGCACGTTCAATCTCACCTTTTGCCAATTTATCCATCATCGGCAAACCAAATGCTGCTGTTTTACCTGTACCCGTATGGGCCTGCCCTACCATATCACTACCACTGGTAATGATAGGGATTGCCATCTCCTGGATGGGACTTGGCTCTTTAAAGCCTGCTATCTTCACACCTTTTGCAAGATCACGGTGAAAATCAAATTCACTAAATTTCATATTTTTGCCTTTGGGTAGACACACAGGTCTATTCCCACATATAAATTTGTCCAAAAAATATTTTGAACTTAATAAAGTCTCTCGTAAGAAACTCTATAAATTCAACTGCATATCGAGCTAGATCACCATTAATAAAATGATTCCAAAAATGATCCTATACACCCCAAACGCAACAAAAGTAAAGCGCTCTATAAAAACAAGGAACAGTTTGATCGTTGCATACGCTACAATAAATGCTGTAACAAAGCCTATAAGAAAAGCACCCCAGTTTGCATCTGCAAAATCCTGATAGTGTTTCAATAAGTCATACCCGCTTACTGCAGCCATCACTGGGATCGCAAGTAAAAAAGAAAACTCCATAGATGTTTTTCTATCCAAACCACTCAACAGCCCACCAATAATGGTCGCACCTGCACGGCTTGTACCAGGTATAAGCGAAAATATCTGCGCGACACCTACCCATAGTGCCTGTGTATAGGAGACTTGTTCCACATCTTTTATATGATGTTCTTTCTCTGTATAAAAATACTCTACCACAAGAAATATCAAACCACCGATGATGAACATCCATGCAACCGTTTGCACAGTGAAAAGTGTTTTAATAACATCCTTAAAAATGAAACCAACAATTGCAATAGGAAGAAATGAGACAAAAAGTTTTACCCAAAGATCCACTTTTTTAAAGGTGATTTTCTCTTTATAAAGAAACAATACAGCCATAATAGCAGCAAACTGTATAATCACGTGATATGCTTTGTTCAAAGCATTCTCTTCGATCCCTAAGAATTTACTGGCAATGATCATATGCCCTGTTGAAGAGATAGGCAAAAACTCTGTAAAGCCTTCAATAATCCCAATGATTATCGCTTGAAAAATATCCACGTATCAATTCCTTTGGGAATTAAGTGTTACCTGTTATGTGTTACATATTACGATAGATTCTTTATCGTAGCACGCAGCACCTAGCACGCAGCACTCCTCCCTTATATCATCGAACTAAAATAGCTCTCATCTTTGGACAGTAGTTCTTTAGGTGTACCACTGTCTACTACTTGACCATCTTCCAGCACATAGATGTACTCTGCACTTTGTATAGTGCTTAATCTGTGTGCAATGGTGATCACTGTCTTTTCACGTAAAAAGTCTTGCAAGGCATCAAAAAGTCTTAACTCTGTATGCACATCCAAAGCCGATGTGGATTCATCAAAGATGACCACTTTAGGGTTTGAGAGTACCATTCTTGCTATGGCAACACGTTGTCTCTGTCCGCCCGAGAGTTTGATACCATCTTTACCTACGAGGGTATCAAGCCCGTTTTCAAAACCTGCTAAAACTGAATCAAGTTGTGCAATATGCAACGCATTTTTGATCGCTGTATCGCTATACTCTCTGCCCAGTGTCAGGTTAAAACGCATTGTATCATTAAAGAGTTTAGGATGTTGCAAGATAAGGTGAATATTTTCACGTATCGTCGATAATGAGAGCGCATCATGTGAAATATTCCCATAAAAGATCTCACCCTCTTCTATCGGATAAAACCCAACCAGTATATTTGCAAGCGTTGTTTTTCCTGATCCGCTGGCACCTACCAGAGCCATCTTACACCCACACTCTATATGCATATTAATATTATTTAATATCTTTTTATCTTCTTGATAAGAAAATGAGAGATTTTTAACTTCTAATCCCACGGCATGTTCTCCCATAAAGGGGTTATATGTTTCTTCTACCTTTGGTTCTTGTTCCATCTCATAAATACTATCTATACGCTTACATGCAGCCTTTGCAGTAGAGAGTACATACTGAAAGTTGATAATGTCTTGTATCGGTGTGACCATCACCCAAAGATAGGAGAAGACTGCCAGCATAAGCCCCACTGAAAGGTCTGAATATGCCACAGCCAAGATACTCACAGCTCTAAAAATTTCATAACCACCCAAGAATACAAGATATGAGTATTTTAAAGCACGATCACTCTTATACCCATAGTTTACAGCGTGTGTGCGTAATTCATCTGCTTTCATACGACTTTGTTCAAAAAAGTATTCTTCTTTGTTTGCTGCACGTATCTGATGAAAAAGTTCAAGTGTCTCTGTTAAACTAGACTGAAAGAGTTCCACTGCTTTGTTCTCTTCTTTCTTTAGGTCACCAATGTTTCGTGCAAGCTTAACAGTAAAGAGGATAACCACAGGATTGGTGATGAGTATAAAAATAGCCAACTGCCAGTGAATCCATAACAAGATAAAAGCAGAGAAAAACAGCATAAGCACTGCCACTATGAGTTTAGAAATAGTAGATGAAACAAAACCGTCTATGGTTTCTACATCAGTCACCAGCTTAGAAGTCACCGCCCCTACCCGTATCATCTCATACTCTTTGAGGGAAACACGCTTGAGATGTGAGAGTAAAGACTCCCTCATTTGAAAAGTAATATTTTTTGATATGGAAACAAATACTTTGGTTTGAAGTATCGACAATAACGTACTTAGTACACGAAGCACTATGATGATCACTAAAACAAAAAGTACATACCCTTTGACATCTGAGGTAAAAAGGTTTTCACTTATCCAAGAGATAAAACCATGGTCTTTACCTAAAAGTAATTCGTCTACAAGTATAGGTATAAACAGTGGTATGACAACCACAAGCAGCGTAGCTACAATAGCTATAATATTTCCTAATATGACTTCTTTTCTATAGTTTAATAACTGTCGTACAATACCTTTGATACTACAGTTATTGATCTGCATTAAAGTGTATCTACAATCTTTAGTATCTCACGCAGATCTTTAACATCTACACAATGTGTTGCTGCTTCTTTTAGTACAGGCTTTGCACAAAATGCTACACGTGTATCTGCATGTGCGAACATACTTAAGTCATTGGCTCCATCACCTACAACCAAAGTCTCTTCTCTTGAGCTTCCCAGTAGCTTTTGCATACGTGTGATCATGTCCCCTTTGGCATCGGAGTACATCATCTCTCCACCTACCTGTCCGGTAAGTACACCATTCTCTGCGTGCAGGAAGTTAGAGAAGTCAGCATTGATCCCCAGTCTGTCACAGGCAGGCTTGGTTGCATTTCTAAATCCGCCTGAGAAACATACTACTGTATAACCTCTCTCTTTCAGTCCTGCTACCACTTCAGCAGCTCCGGGTATCATAGGCAGGTCATTACAAATGGCATTGACCTTCTCTTCTTCCAGACCTTCAAGTAAAGCAACTCTTGCTCTAAGAGATTTATAGAAGTCCAACTCTCCTGCCATAGCACGTTCTGTGATCGATGCTACCTGTTCTTCAAGTCCAAGCGGCTTTGCCAGAAAATCAATGGTCTCACCATCCATCAAAGTCGAATCAAAATCAAATACAGCCAGTTTCATTTATATTCCTTTTTGCAGAAAGTCCAAAAACAACCCCTATTCCGAGTGCTCTTAAAACGTGTTGCACTAGTAGATAGTGTATCTCTATGCATTATTTTGATAGAATTATAGCAATAAAAAAGAAAAGAGTAATTAATATGTATGAAAAGTTTTGTGACGTCCTCTGCCTTGAAAAAGAGTTTATTACCGTTGAAATCAACCCTCCTCATGGTGCATCTTTAGACACAATCATCAATAACATAAAAAAAAATAACTTACATGAGAAAGTAACCGGTTTCTCTTGTACTGACAATCCACTTGCCAAACTTAAAATGTCAGGTGTTCTCTCTGCTATAAAAGTACAACAAGAGTTTGGTAAACCTGTACTTGCCACTATGAGTATGAGAGATAAAAATAAACTCTCATTGCAATCTACATTACTTGGTGCAAATGACTTTGATCTAAGATGTATCTTGGCTCTTACAGGTGACCCGGCAAAATATTCAGATCAACCTGATGTAAAAGGTGTACTGGAACGTGATTCAACCCTGCTTCTTAGTATCATACATCACCTCAACAAAGGGGTGGACTACTCTAACAAAGCATTAAAGCCTGCACCAAAACCGATCTACCCTTTTGCTGTTAGTAATGCCACTGCAAAAGACATGAAGAGTTTGCAAAAACGTATGATAAAAAAGTTAAACTATGGTGCCAGAGCGATCATCACACAGCCTGTATACGATCTTGAAAATGCAAAAGAGTTACTGGCACTTTTTGAAGAAGCAAAAGAGATCAGTATACGAGACACGGCAAAAGAAGCTCAGCTTGTATTAGGACAATTCCCAATAGTACGTGCTAAAACAGCCAACTTCATAGATGACAAAGTCCCGGGTATCTCTGTACCAAAAGATATCATAGATGAGATGAACCTTGCTGCAATGGATGGAGAGGAAAAAGAGCAGGAAGTCGGTTTTGCTCTTTCTAAACGTATCTTTGATGAGATGATGGATGTACATGGAAAAGTACACCTCATGACGCATAACAGATTTGATCTCTGTTCGGAGTTGATAGGCTAGCTACCCTTCCAACTCATCAAATATCAATGGATAAAGCAGCCCATAAAGCGTAACAAACATCAATGGAACTGCCCAGATCAATCCTATACCAAATGCAAGTGCCCCTACCCCCATGATAATACTTAGTAACAACACCAATCCAAATACTTTAAACCAATGTTTGGTCACCGTTTTTCTTGAAAGCTCCATCGCATCCCATACCTCCAACCCTTTATCTGCTATAAGCGGTAAAGTAAAAATATAAACGATGCTTAGATAGATACCCGGAAGTATAAGGAGTATAAAACCTATGATCGTCAAAATGTATATCAAAATGGCTGCTAGAGCCAATTTTCCTGTAAGATGATAATAATCAAATATCAATTTAAACTCTATGTGCTCATCTCTTGAGTATTTAACAGCGAGCATCGAAATACCTGTAATAATCGGCATAAGTACCGGATAGCTCAAAATGGTTACTATAAGCTGATTAAGATAGTTAGGCTCTGCCGGAAATGCCGGCGAAGGGAAAATAGTTCCCAAAATGATCTGCAGAACGATCGCGATAGCCACATAGATGGCAAAAGCAGCGATAAACGTACCTTTGACACCATTAATACTGTTAAACCCTACTTTAACGATCTCAATAATATCGAAATCATACTCCGGTATTTTTTGTAATTGTTGATTTTCTTTTTCCACTTTTAACCTTTATTATTTGATAGATGATTATAACCTATTATCTTTGATTTACTCAATATCCACATGTAATATCCTTGTATCGCTTATAATATCAAAGGAGTCCATATTATCTGACATCAAAGTTATTTTTAAACTGTGATGATCTATAAATTCTATATAGACATCACTTGGAAGCTGAATATCTCCCATCATATCATGAGAGTCAAGTGGTTGAAAATATACTATATGACTTTCACCCTGTTTTATCTGTATAGTATCTTCTCTTTCTGTCACTATATGCAGTTTCTCATCTAGTGTTTTTGTTTTAAACCTCCACACAAGCTTCTTTTCTTTTCCGTTAAATGCATACAGAACTTCAACACGATACTCACTGTCATACTCTAGTCTTTTAAGCGGGAATAATGCATACTGCTGTTTTGTAAATAGATGATTTGGATCCGTGTGTTTATCCATCAATTGTACATCATGAATCTCTTCTCCCGTCTCTATATACAGTTTAAAAGAGTGTACTGTCACATCATCAAAAAAATGATCATTAAACTCTATACTCACGGGAAATCCACTCACTTCATGATGAGGAAGAGGATCAGGAATTTCATCATAAAAAGCAGGCGGGACATCTTGTTGCCCATCATAAGGGTATACAATGATATTAGGACTGTACTGTTTTGCATTATTCAAGGCAGTATGAAATGTCTTTTCATTGATACGATGTGCCTTATCTTTACAGACACCATACACATATGTGCCGTTTCCGTTAAAACTCTTTTGTGAGCATACTCTGTTTAGATCACTGTTCCCCATGTTATACACAAAAGCACTTCTGGCTGTACGCTTTAGATCTTGTTGTACACCTACACCGATCTCATCTATATTAAGATCAAGAAAGGAGAAGCGATGATAGATAGCTGAAAACAGTCCATCAACTGACGAACGGGCATTCTCATTTTTAGTTGAAAGGTTTTCAAGAACACGGGAAGCATTATATCCCGAGGCAAAAGCTCGTTTCACTGCACTCGCTCCTAAAAAACCTTTATTCCCTTTGATCTCATCATGTGTTGCTTCATCGTTCTCTACAAGATAGTCTGCATGCGCCTGTGCTGCCTTTTTTAAACTCGTATTTTCTTGAAGGAACTGCATCGACATGGCTCCTCGTATACGATTAAGATAGGAGAGTGCTTCAGACTTTTCATAGGATATGTCCATTGGTAAAGCCTGTCTAGTTACCACTTCTTTAGTATCGGTACTGGCACGATCACTTATCCCCTGCCAAAAAAATATACCCATGACCAAGAGAATTAGTAAAAATCCTATACGCATATATATCCTTCCATTTATATCTTATTAAAAGTATACAGTTTATTTTTGTACAATTAGTCTCTCTCATATACAAAGGATACCTATGAACAAAGAAGAATTATTAGATCTTTATCTTGAAAAATTACGTCTGATCTCTTTAGACAAACTAGAAGACAACAAGCTAAGTGTTATAGAAGCATTAAAGGAGTCTATTGTCTATCTTGAAGGTGAAATGCAAGGGTATTAGCCAAACATACTTTTAGTAGCCACTAACGTAACCATACCCAGTATCACAATAACTCCAAAAAATTTTATATAAAACCTATTGTTTATCATAGTGGAGAGTATGGTTCCCACTATTACAGTCACAGCTAAAAGTATATAAAGTACAAACATCAGTCCAATGACATTTGCGGGTAATTCTATGGGCTTTTCATCGGGAAGAACAAAAGTCTGAAAGCCTACACTTACGATCCAAAGATAAAGTACTACAGAAAAAAATGCTGCCCAAAATAAAAACTGTATTTTGGCACTTCGAATAAGCATAATTTTTCCCCTTAAACTATAAATTTGAAACACTTTTATAAAAACGTATATGTTAGTTTACTGATTAAAGTATTAAACTCTTTAGATACAATACGCACAATATATAATAAGGCAAAGCATGAACATCACCTATCAACTCACACTCAATGAATACCAGGAAGCAGTCAATCTTCACTACAAAAATACAAAAAGACCACTATTTGTTTCTCTATTTGTAGGTTTCGCAACTTTTATGATGCTTGTTGGGACTGACTTTAACAATACACGTGCAGTCATCGACAACATTATCATAGTATTTTTCGCACTCTCTTTTTATCTTCTTTTTACCCGTATGATCACTGCCTATCAAGCTAAAAAAGTGTATAACAAATCTTCTATACTCTCAAAAGAAGTAACACTCCACATCTCAGGAAAAGGGATCAAACAAGATAAAAAGAACAATGAGAAAACTGTAGAGTGGAAATACTTTTCAAAGTGGATAGAGAATGATAAATACTACATCATATATACAAGCAGATATCAATTTAATGTCATTCCCAAAAGAGTAATGGATGAGAAACAAAGAAACGAACTTAATGCATACTTTACAAAATATCTAAATACTTCACCTGCAGGAAATTGACATACATCACGCACTAATACTTTTTGTTGCTATATGAAAGCAGATCGTCTTTACTTAGATCAGCCATAAGGCTTACCATGTTTCTAGGAGAAAACAGCTTTAGATTTTCTCCTTTTTCTTTTTTTAATTCACTGGAAAACTTGTTTTTTGAAAATATAATAAAAGTATCTATCTCAAGTTCTGCTTTTGCACACATCTCCTTGAGCTTTGTCAGATCACTTTTGTTTGCTTTAGACTTGGAATATTTACAGGCACCTGCGATCATCTTTCCTGATTTTCTTTTTGCCAAAATATCTATCTCAACATTACTGTCCCAATAGGAACCGATCTTCTCTATGTAGCCACCGTTTGCATCATCTTTGAAACTATTTTTTACGACTTCCATGATCAACTGGCTATAGACAAGATCAGAAAAACCATGTTTGAGATGACTCCATCTCTCTTTGACCTCTACATAATCACCCTCTTTGATACTTTTATAATAGGGAGAGATACAGGAGAACCAGAAACGCATAAACGGTTGTGCAAATAGAAGCTTATCAGAGTTATTGTCTTTAGAGTCTACAGGTTTTTCGATAGAAGTTTCTAAGGTCAAAAGTCCTTTATCTATAAGAAAGTCGATAGCATTTTCTCCTTTTTCTCGCTCCAGGTTGGTTCTTTTAAAAGCAGAGTGCTCTCTCCTGTCTCCAAGAGCCAGCGCACTCAAAAGAGAATGATACACAGGGTCACTCTTAGTGATGAGCGTAGTATCTCCATGTATATACCTATAGTTTGCCAATACTTTCTCTTCTATCAATTCCTCTATCGATTTTGAAGTGTCTACCCTCCAGCCCATTCCGCCAAACACAGCAAAGTATTCAACCGCCTGTTCAAAGTCACTTATACTGTTTTGGTAACAAAAAGAGCGAAACTCTTCCAAGAGTGTTGGTTGTTTTGACATGCGTGAAACCTTATTTTATTTTGGAAATTATATCTAATACTTTTTGTTCTTGTAGTCCAATAGATCATCTTTACTCAGATTATCCAATAATGAAGAAAGAGATTGATGCCTTAAAAGTGTCACTGTTTCATCCTTCATTTGTTCTACTTCAGAAGAAAATCCATTTTTAGAGAAAAGTACATAGTCCTCTATATCAAGTTCTACTTTTTGACACTTCTCTTTAAGCGCATTGATCATATTGATCTTGGCCTCTTTTTTAGAGTATTTACACTCACCTGCTAACATCTTTCCGGATTTTCTAATGGCAAGTATCTCTATTTGTACATGTTTATCATAGTATGAACCGATAGTAACTATGGGATCATCTGAAAATCTAGCAGCAAAAGTTTGTTTAACAAGTTCCAACACCAAAAGGTTACTCAGTAAGATCGAGAAATTACCTCTCAACTGGCTCCATCTTTCTTCAAATTCACTAAAGTCACCTGTAGCGATACTCTTATAATAAGGCGAAACAGTAGCAAACCAAAAGCGCATAAAAGGCAACTCAAACAACACTTTGTCAGATTTAGCATCAGAACTTTTTAAAGGTTTTTCTACCGAAGTGTCAAACTTTAGCAGACTTTTCATCTCCAGGTAGTCCATAGCTTCCTCACCTTTGTCTCTACCGACTCTTCCTTTTTTAAATACAGCATCTTCATGGTTCTCACCCAAAGCTATTATAGACAACAACATATGGTACAAACCATTTCCATGCGTATAACGGATAATACTGTTATGAATAGGTTCATAATTAGCCAATACTTTTTCTCTTATGAGTTCATCCACACTTTTGGACTTATCTATATCCCACCCTGTACCACCAAACACAGTAAAATACTCTAAAGCCTTGTCAAACTCTTGAATGTTATTCTGGTATGCAAAAGATCGAAAATGTTGTAATAATGTTGGACGTTTTGACATAGCTTAGCCTTGTTTTAGATAAGAGATTATAGCTTAAAACTTTCGTATGCTATGTTTTATGCTAAAGTCAAAAGAAGAAAGGGCTTTCATTCCCTTTCTTTTCGACTCTATTTATTAAACTGATTGTTTACAACTTTAAATAATAACCATACTACTAGTAATTGTATAACGATTAAAGCAAATGAAAACCCTAAGTAAGCTATTCCAAATTTAGCAATGATTCCACTTGCCACCATCACCTTATTTAGCACAAAGTGTCCCATGATCACAAATGCAACTCCAGGACAAACAAGAGCCAATGCTACAGGTGATTTTTCCTTGCCGCTGAATATCATCTCAAAATAATTCATACGTTTCATCACTGCCCAACCCATCATTAAAAATATGATCTGAATAGAAAAAATGATGGTTAGCAAAATATAATTTGATGCTCCATGGCCAAGTTCCAATGTCTCAAGACCATGACTCAAACGCATCATAGAGATCCCTACGATGGTCAATATAGGAACAACAACCCAAATCGTCGGTAATGACGCTAAAGAGATACCTTCTTTAAATATATCATTCATACCAATATTCAACTTGATGATACCAATCAACAAGGCACCTGTAGTAAAAAATACCGATAACAGATAACTGATTCCAATGATCAGATCGTTCTGACTCATCGCAGCCGGAGCTGCAAGACCAACAGCGATCATCGCAAAGGCAAAGCTAGGTAACAACTGGGCTAACGAGTTGTTAGATGTATTGTCAAAACTACCATGATGCAAGATATGGCTAAAGAAATTTAAGTAAATACGCCCTGCCCATATACCAATCATAATGAAGACCAGTATAGAAATAGGAAAAAGCCACTCAATGACTCCCCATAAACCCGGTACAAAAATAGCTCCAACCATGAAAAGTACGTTCACACTCATCGCATAAGTCAGCGGCAACGCCATAAGTTGCGTGTGTGCATTGGTTCCTAACAGTTTCTCAACACCACCATCTGCTTTAAATTGACGATAGTGCTTGAAGTTTAATAGTAACCATTTAAAGTGAAACCAACCAAATACTATAATACCAGCCAGTCCGAAAAGAATAATACTTTGCTCTCCTATACCAACTGTTTGTATACGTGAGTACCAATCATTGAAAACAGGTATAGGCTGGCCAGGGTGTGGTACCCAAAATAAAAAATACATAAAAAAAGTAACTACCATTCCTCCAGCACCCAAAGATGCTAGAAAGTGTAATGGCGTCCAGTCTTTTATTTGTTTCATAATATAATCTCCTATATTTTATAATTATTAGATCTGGGAACATTATGTTCCCCCATAATTTTTATTTATTATATTTGTTGTACAAATATTAAATATTATAGTAGATTATAGCTTAATTTTTTATAAAAGCACCTATTAGTAATACATAACTATTACTTTATATAATATAGCTATAATAATATAAGCTGTGAAGATCATATTATTTACTGACTATCTCTCATATATATACGTCATATAGCGTTGTCATGATCGATACTTAACATTTATCAAGAACCATTTCGACACTTTTGTCTATAATATGCTTAAAAAGGACATCAAATGGCATTACTTTACGCAGAACAGGTTGAGTATCTAGATATGGAAGAGATGCAAGAGACACATGAAGCAGAGATAAAAATTTTAAATGAGATCGATAAACTTGCTACAGAATATATAATCAATAAATCAAACCTTAGTGAGTTAGAAGCAAAACTAGATGAATACATCACACATGTACAAGAGCACTTTGCCAACGAAGAGCGTCTCATGCAAAAGTATAACTTTCCCTCTTATGATATGCATAAAACGGCACATGACATGTTTTTAGATGATCTCAATTATGCCATTAGACAATGGAAAGAGTACGGCAATGTAGATAAGATTATCAATTTTATCTACAAATCACCAGAATGGATAGTCTTGCATATCAATACTGTAGATGTCCCGACAGCAAGATATATAGCAGAGAAAATAGCACAAGAAGAAGAGTAGTCAATAAAAGCTAAACCCTTTCCTCTGCAACGCTTGGCCAGTCACCCGCAGGCCATGGTTTCTCATCGGTGTTAAAACCAACATACAAGACAAGTTGTTTACCGTACTCTGACATCGCATCAGTAAAATGCAAGATCTTTTCATTTGGCTCACCCGTCAACCAGCTATAGATAAACTGAGACAGAGCGATAACAAAAAGCACCATCGAGATAAATCTACCTATGATCAAATATAAGATCGTATAAAGCACTCTTGCCATATCTGCTTTGGGGATTACTTTTGTTTCTATTTCTTCCATGACCACGGTATCCTTTTTATTTGATTATATCAAATTTCATGGCATGGAACAAAATATACAAGATCTTAAGGGCTTGAAACTAGTTTACAATTTACGAGTAAGCAATAACTCTTTTAACTCTTTTATATCACCTCTTAAAGAAGCTATCTCATTTTCTAACTGTGCTTCGTTCACCCTTGCCTGTTCCATGATCCTATCTTCTTCCTCTTTGTTGATCGCTGCCATGGCATCAACCACGATAGCAACAATGAGGTTGATCATCACAAATGTAGCGATGAAAACAAAAGGGATGAAAAATGCCCAGGCATTAGGGTACGTTTCCATCACAGGACGAACAATACCCATAGACCATGACTCCAGTGTCATGACCTGAAAAAGTGTATAGAAAGACTCACCCAGAGTACCGAACCACTGAGGAAAATCTTCTCCGTAAAGGTTAACAGCCATGATGGAGAAGACATAAAAGAAGAGTGCCATCAATCCTGCGATGGAAAGCATCCCCGGTATCACCCCAAGTAAAGCTGAAACGATCTTTCTCATCTGTGGCACAACAGTAATGAGCCTAAAGAGTCTTAACACCCTTAACACCCTCAATATCTCAAACCCTGCTCCGGCAGGCACTAAAGATATAGCAACGATGGTGAAATCAAAGATACTCCAGCTGTCTTTAAAAAACGAAACCCTGTGTACAAATATCCTCAAAAGTATCTCTACGGTAAAGACAGATATCACAAAGATATCAAACAATGCTATGAGCGATCCATACGAGGTACTGATACTCTGTGATGTCTCTAACCCCATAGTAATACCATTAAGTATGATCAAGGCGATGATAAAGTTTTGAAAATAGGCGCTTTCTATAAATGTTTTTATGTTTTGATACATGTTAACTCCGATAATTTTTTGAAGCGGCATTGTATACTATTTTATTTAATGAACTATTTATACTTAGCATTGTTATCACTTTTTAACACAATAAACAGGAAGAAAATCTTCTTAAAAATGCATCAATATTTAATGTCTAGTAAATCTATAGATAAAATGATTAAAATTTAATCACCCCATCTGAAATATCGACTCTCATTTACTATATAATTTTCTTATCTTAAATAAATAACTAAAGGATAAGTCCATGAAACTTAAAACCGTAGCAAGCATTATCACACTCTCTATGATCACAGTGACAACGTCACAAGCCATTGTACAAAAGCACTGCTTAGGAAATGATGCCTTCACATCTTCTAGTAAAAATGCCTCACTACTCTACGAAAAAATGAGTACAGAGATGATTCAACTTGAAGTAGAAAAACATAGTGAACAAGGAAATGTACCTTTTGCTTTAGGTAAAGAACTTATAAAAAGATGGAGTGAGAGTTAAATAAAAAACGTATGTAATCGTTTAACACTCTACTTGGGCGGATGCCAAGCTCACTTCTATGACAATTTGAAACATTTTTGAAACTCCAGACAAATACCTCCTATAATAATCAAAAAGGAAGTACTATGCCAGATCAAGAAAATTATGGACGCTTTACTCAAGGAGCGTGGAACTTCATCAAGTCAGTAGAGCTGAATGGTGAGGATGCTGACAAGTTGCGCTTGATGATAGAAGCAAAGACCGAGACCATCACACTTAATGAGATCAAAGCTATGGTGTTTGCTGTGGTAAAAGAGTAGCTAAATCAATTTTATACTACAAAATAGTCAAATGCTATGATAATGCTACATTAGCTTGATAGAATATATCAGGAAACTAGATGGAATTCTTCCTTTTTATTCAATATTCCCTCCAAATTTAATATTGATACCATACTTATCTGGCATCTAGTTTTCTCTATAGAAATAATCAACACACTAAAGATCATGCGGTCATTTCCCTGTATATATCCACTAACATCCTAACAGCACTAATAATTCCTAACTTTCAACAATACATATTAAAAATATTAGTAACTATGTTTATGAGTGTCTTGTGGCATAAAGTAGCGCTTTTTTTATTTTATTCATCATATACCGCTCTTTATCCCTCTTTTCTTCTTGTCGATTTCACGAGCCTCTTTTAGCTCCAAATATCTCTGATAGTCTTCATCTGATTGCGTCTTCATCCATTTAGCGTATGCTTCACTTTTGGCTCTTAAAGACTCATCCACTTCAGGCGGTTTAGGGAAATATATTGCTCGTATCATCCAAACAAATAAAGCTATGGGTATACCAAAAACGAATAAGCCCATCAATAATTCCACTATCCCCATATCTTACTCCTTATGCTGCTATTATTGCTTTCATCACTGCCTATTTTCTGATTACATTCATTAATTCAATTACATAAATCTGTTCGAAGACGAGATTATTTTTATTTACCAAAGCACGCTGACATGCCTTATAGCTAATATCATGTCTTTCGGCAGTCTTGGCAAACTCTGAAGCTTCACTTAGGTCTGACATAGCTACAATGCCACTGATAATACCATACATATACATACCGACATTAAAATTATTCACACCATTTCCATGTACTAGATATTGACATTGTTTTTTTATATTTTCATTTATTTTGCTGCTTGCATTGACTGTAGTGGCAAGTAATGTTGCTGTAAGTAGTGCTATAAGTAATTTCATCTTCTCTTCTTTTTGTATGTATGTTTAGAGTGTAGCAGTTTCTGCATAAAGTGTCCAATATGAACAAAAACGGTAAAAGTCACCACCAAAAGTCACCACGAAACACCTTATTAACCAATGCATTACCACCCAATGGGAAAGTATTACGATTTAACCCATCGGGTAGAGTATCTCTTCGTGTACTTTATCACAGGCTTTAAGCACTTCATCACTCAGAGTCAGATCCATAGCTTTTAATGTAGGGTCTAACTGCGCTGCGCTCGTTGCACCTATAATGGTGGATGCCACAAAGTCAAACTGTTTTGACCATGCCGTTGCCAAAGTCACAGGATGCATCCCTGCCTCTTTTGCTATGGCAATATACTTTTGCGTAGAAGCAAGTGTTTTCTCATTTAAAAACCGTGTTGCCATGGCTTGTTGTCTCACATTGGGTGAATTCTTATATGTAGTAAAACGCCCTTTGGCAGGAGTGACATTAAATGAACCTTCATTGTACTTTCCACTCAGTACCCCTCCTCCCAATGGAGAGTATGGCAGCAGTGAAATGTTCTCGTTTTCACAGACAGTAGAGAGTTCATCTAAAAAGCGACGGTTAAGAAGCGAAAAGTTGTTTTGTATGGACTCGAACCGTGCAAGTCCAAGATGTTCAGACTTCATCAGTGCTTTGGTCGTACCGTAGGCAGTGTCATTGGAAGTACCCATGTAGCGTACTTTCCCACTGCGAACCAGTCTGTCAAAGGCTTCTAAAGACTCTTCTATGGGTACTATGGTATCTGGCCAGTGCATCTGGTAGAGGTCGATGTAGTCTGTTTTTAGCCGTTTTAAACTTCCCTCCACTGCACGTTCTATATGAAATCTGTCTATGGCAGTTAGTCCATGACGTACAGGAGGTACAAACCACCCACTGGCAGCCCCTGCCACCTTGGAAGCCAGTATGATGGAGTCTCTGGGTTTAGTCTGCATCCACTCGCCCACTATCTCTTCAGTCAGTCCAAAGAGTTCACCACTTGGCGGCACGGGGTAAAGTTCTGCGGTATCAAAGAAATTGATACCACTTTCATAGGCTTTGTCCATGATGGCAAAAGCCTCTTTTTTGTCTGCTTGTGTACCAAATGTCATCGTACCTAAACAGATGGGACTCACACGTAAGCCTGTTTTACCTATGTATCTGTATTTCATTTCATTCCTTTAAAAAGTACTCTAAAGTGTGTATCTCATCTAACATGATAGCAAAATATAGATGCAGAAATAAGGTTAACTATATGCTAAATCATAAATATCTGAAGTAAAAAGTGTTACACTAGACCTGATGTACTTTTATTACAAGGTTTTTAGGCAATGACAGGCTATTATCTACTACTCATACAGTTTCTTTTTGCACTTGTGGCACTTTTTCTGTTTTGGCAGGGTGTAAGTTACTTTCGTCGCATGTCGAGATACAAAAGAGTGAGAGCCATGCCTTTCCCAAACTCCTATGAGACCATACTTCAACACATACACCAGTACCAAAGTCTCAACCCCACACACAAAGAAAAACTCCACTTCTTAATGCTTCTTTTCATAGACCAAAAGGCATTTGAAGGTGCGAAAGGTATGGTCATCACGGATGAAGTCAAGGTCATCATCGCATTTTATGCCTGTATGATGCGACTTGGGTTTGAAGTGGGAGAAAAAGATCATGTCAGTACGGTCATAGTCTATCCTGAACATTTCATCGTTGATGACTCTCATATGAGTGGCGGCATACACTACACCCGCACCTCCGTGTTAGAAGGACAGTCTGCCAATGGCACGGTGGTCATCTCATGGCAAGATATAAAAACAAACATTGCCAATCCGGGCAAAGACAATGTCATCATCCACGAATTTGCCCATGAGTTGGACTTCGAAGATGGTCTTCCAGATGGTACACCACTACTGGAGTCTTCAAATTATAAGAGATGGTCAGAAGTTTTTTCAAAAGCTTTTGACACCTTACATCAAGATGCACTTGTGCACAAAGATTCTGAGGGGCTAAGACTTTTAGGGAACTATGCTTTGACAAATGAAGCTGAATTTTTTGCGGTGTGTAGCGAGAGATTCTTTGAAACACCCAAAGTATTCAAAAAACATTTTTCTGATGTCTATGAAGAGTTGAAACGCTTTTATAAACTTGATGCAGAAGCGTTACTGTCACCATAACATATTTAAAATCTATTTTAAGCTGAAACTTTTCGCTTGTTTTCAATCATCTCCAATACACCATCCCAAAACTTTATCCTGGCTCTTATGGCATTTAACGCTGCTTCTTCTGCCTCTGCGATCTTTGTTTCATCTCCCTCACATAACAAGTCCAGCATACGTAAAGACATGGGTCCATGATGATCCCCATCCAGTTCGATATGACGGTCTAAGTAGTAGTGAAACACCTCTGCTTCTCCTCTTGAAATTTTCATTTTATCAAGCAGTGCACGGAACATCTCCGGAATGATATGTTCTCTACCCAAGGCAAATGCCGCTGCAACGACATGAGGTTTGTCACTATCTATAAAGTTAAATGTACTCTGCATAAACGTTTTTGCTGCAGCAGGTATCTCTACAGTTTCTAAAGCACTGTCCAGTGAGTCTGCCATCACTTTGTCTATAAATGAATTGATACGTTCACTGCTTCCTTCTTTTACCTCTTCCATCGCCTGAGTATAGAGTTTAAAATGACTTGTATATGTCGTTGTACCATCTGCAAGAGGTATCCCCTCATCTGACTCCTCTTCAAGGACAATGTCATTGATAAACCTTTGCACATCTGGGTTAGCATGTGGTACCCAAGGAGTTTGAGCCGGTGCTATCTCATTTTGCAGGTATTTAACCAAAGACATAAAGTCCCACACAGAGTAAATATGATGTTGCATAAAAGTGACAAGATCATCCATATCTATTACTGATGCATACACAGGGTGTAAAGCTAGTTCTTTTCTTAATTTTTTTACATTTTCGAGTGGAAAAGTTGTCATGATAATTTCTCTTGATTTTTTGGAGACATTCTAACCAAAGCCTATTAAAATAAAATGAAAATCTTGATCTAGATCAATTTTTACTTTAAAACAATGAGTACAACGTACGTTTTCATTAAATTTTTGTGTATATCATTATCAGATATATATGTGTTCTATTTTGACCCATATTTGTGAAGATAAGAAAGTAAAGTATTGTTTTTATCTCTCTTTTACCTCTTATGTATACATTTAGACAATAAGGAAAATAAATGAAAGTTACACAACAATCCTCTACGACTGTAGAAACACTTGAAGACCTGGCTGGGTTGGCAAATTACTCACTTATGGACACGCTAAACAGTGATCCTGAGTCAAAAGTAGACGGTGTTGACCACGATCCTCGGCAAGTTTTTACAGGGCACTATGTTCCCGTGAAGCCAACACCTATAGAAAACCCAAAGTACATAGCCCACAGTAAGCACTTCTTTAATGAACTGGGCTTCGCCGACAGCCTCGCAACATCAGAAGCGTTTATGCAGATGTTCTCCGGCGATCTCTCCAAGGTACCTGAACCGCTGCGAAAGCATGGCTGGGCCACAGGGTATGCACTATCCATCTATGGTTCTGAGTACTACGAGCAGTGTCCTTTCAAAACGGGTAACGGATATGGTGACGGTCGTGCAGTTTCCGTCTTTGAGGGTGTCATTGACGGCAGTCGCTGGGAGATGCAGCTCAAAGGTGGAGGTAGAACGCCTTACTGCCGGAGTGCAGATGGTCGTGCCGTCCTGCGTTCAAGTGTTCGTGAGTTTTTGGTACAGGAGCATATGCATGCCTTAGGCATACCGACATCACGCTCTTTGAGTCTCTACACTTCAAGCACAGAGACTGTCAAACGTCCATGGTTCACAAACGGATCGTACTCCAGAGACCCCGAAGTGATGATAGATGAGGCTGTTGCCATCACCACACGGGTTGCCCCTTCATTTATAAGGGTAGGACAAGTGGAGCTGTTTGGTCGTCGTGCACGTAAAAATGAGCATCCAAAAGCGATGGAGGAGCTTGAAGCAATAGTATTACACCTGATCGACCGTGAATATAGTGACGTCATCGATCAGAGTTTACCACTGGCACAAAAAGTGCTCTTGCTTGCAAAGGAGTTTCGAAACCGCCTCACCTCACTGGTAGCAAACTGGATCCGTGTCGGTTACTGCCAAGGAAACTTCAACAGCGACAACTGTGCCGCAGGTGGGTTTACCCTTGACTACGGGCCATTTGGGTTTATCGATATGTTTGACCCAAGATACCAGCCGTGGACAGGCGGCGGTGTACACTTCTCATTTCTCAATCAACCGCAAGCTGCGGAACGTAACTTCCATATGTTTTGCCAAGCACTAATGCCGCTCTTGACATCAGATAAGGATGCGCTCAGTCAGTTAGACGAAATCAGAAACGGCTTCCCCAAATTAATGCAAGCACAGATGATAAAAATGTGGGCTTCCAAGTTAGGACTAGCAAAACTTGACAGCACACTCTTTAATGATCTCATCAAACTGATGATAGAGACTTCTGTGGACTACACCATCTTCTTTCGTGAACTCTCCACGATACCTGAAGATGTAAGTCCCCTTGTTAAAAGCTTTTATGGAGACTCTGCATATGATGATAAGATCTTAAAACGTTGGTCAGAGTGGCATGAGAAGTGGAGTTCACTCATAGATGCTGATTCACCTGAGTCTCGTGAAGCACTTTCAAAGCAAATGAAATCAGTGAACCCAAAATATACGTTACGAGAGTGGTTCCTTGTGCCTACATATAAACAAGCTGAACAAGGAGACTACACACTCATTAAAGAGTTGCAAGAAGTGATGACCAACCCATATGATGAGCAATCCAAAGAGACAGAAGAGAAATACTACAAAGAAAAGCCTTCACACTTCTTTGACATTGCCGGTATCTCTCATGTGAGCTGTTCGTCGTGATAATTCCGTTCTTCTAGTGATTATTTAAGATCTAATTCCTGATCTTATAGTTCAAACGATAGATTTGCGAATGCACCTTCAACACTATGTGCACTCTTATAGCGGGAGCTTAGCACTCTTACCTGCTTGGTCTTCATATCACATATGGCTATACGGAAGCTCATACCCATTTGCGGTTCAACGATACAGATGATCTTGCCTTCATGTTCTCGTGTGGCGTGGATGATACCCTGTAGTTTTGGGAAAAAGTATTTAGGATAACTTAGCGGTGTGATCTCAACGATCTTGATCGTATCTCGATCTTTGAGGGTGTCCAGTATAAGCTGTGCATCTTCCATACTCTCAAACTGTACACACCAATCATCAAAAACTTTATTGAAATTCTTTAGATCTTCATCTAAAAAACCTCCGGCGATTGATTGTAAAGCAAAAATATCCATTTATCTTATCCTATTTTATCTGGGTGGAATTTTAGCATATTTTAAGCTTAATCTTTCATTTTATACTTAGCCAAATGCTTGTTTAGAACAAAAGATATATGTATTGTTTAAAAAGGTAAACTCCAGATAATACGCATGGAGCATAAGCCTAGATGCCCCTGTTGTTTTTACGCGTTCGGTCTGTGGTATTTGGTCATTTAAAAAATCATCTACAAAACGTTCATCTAGCCCATAGATGGGATCTCCCACAATGCGGTGTCCTATAGCGTCTAAATGTACTCTTATTTGGTGTTGTCTTCCAGTGTAGGGTATGGCTTCTACTAAGGTTTGGCTTTTCTCTTGGTTGTAGAGCATGGGACGTATAAGCGTACTAGACTCTTTTCCCTCAGAAGAGGTTTGCATTTTTAACTTTATGAGCCCATTTGAAGAACCGATGCCTTTTTCTATGAGAATCTCTTCTTTTATCTCATTTTCTACAAGTGCTTGGTACTTTTTAACAAACGCTTTTTTATCAAACATCTCACTGAGTACATACTGGGCATATGCATTTTTAGATACCAGTACGAGTCCTGATGTTTCGGCATCTATCCTATGTACCAGACTACCCTCATCGCCAAAGTGGTAGCGTATCTCATCTAAAAGTGTGTACTCTGTTGAGAGTGTGGTCGGGTGGACTAGCAGTCCTGAGGGTTTGTCAAATATGGCAAAATGTTCTGTTTGAAAAAGTGGGGTTAAACCTTTGGTGATGGCTTCAAATAGGTAGACTTCTATGTACCCCTCTTTGAGTGTTTGACCTTTTTGTAAACGTCTTTTTTTATGGTCAACTACTCTACCCTTTTGCAAAATTTTAAGGGCAAGTGGTTCAGGTAGTTTGACCACATCTACCAAGAAGTTTTCTACTTTTTGAGCTTTTGTTACGTCATATTGCTTTAGTACATAGGGCAATAAAAATCCTTACTGTAAGTTTGGGATATTATACAATAGTTTTGGGTAGTGTAATTTTTTGATTCTCTAAGTCAAACAAGATACAGAATAAATTTATCATTATCACATGACACCTATTTAGCATAATGTACTTGGGAATAGAAAAGTAAAACTTTAGAAATAAATCAAAATTTTGC
>CAZBLM010000005.1:0-71025 GCA_964492675.1 uncultured Sulfurovum sp. | reverse complement strand
ACTATTTCTGAGAACGTGAACGATTCTACTAAAACGATCTCTAACGATCTTTAATCAGACAGATAACGAAACAATTACGTTTCGTTATCCTTCCTTTTCACACTTCTCTTAATATTACTTCATAAAATCAACATTATAATGAATCTTCAGTGGACGAACTCTTCATGGACTTTTTTTATAGCTAATAATTTTTTAAAAAAATAACTTATATTAAGTAATAAATAAGGGTATCTTACGTATTTTTAAGCATAACTTGATATAATAACAATAATTATTAGATATTATATATTGCATTTAAAGGGAATACAATGGTAAAAGATTTTTTAAAGTTAGAAGCTTTCTTGACGGTAGCAAGAGAAAGAAGTTTTTCAAAGGCATCCGCGAAACTAGGGATATCGCAACCTGCGGTAACACAGAAGATAAAATCAATAGAAAAGTATCTTGGAGCCAAGACGATTGAACGCAGAAAGAATGGTCTTTTACTTACTCCTGAAGGTGAAGAGTTCTATAAAATTGCAGCAAGAATCGAAAAAGAGATTGCTTTTGCAGAAAAAGATATATTGAAGATCATTGATAAAAAAATGACCTTTAAATTGGCTGCATCTTACACGATTGGAACCTGTGTTGTCCCTGGTGAATGTTTAAATGTTATGAGTAGATCAATCGATAATGATGTGAATTTAAGTATAGAGGACAGTAATGTCATTATAGAAGAACTAAAAGACAAAAAAATAGATGTTGGACTCATAGAATCACCTATCATGGATAACAGTTTAATATATAAAGAGTGGATGGAAGATGAATTTGTACTTGTAAGTAATGTACCCATTCCTAAAATAGTAAATAATGAAGACCTCTATAACTACTGTTGGGTCTTTCGAGAAGAGGCTTCTCCAGTAAAAAAGGCTGTTACAGAAGTATTTGATGATCTTGGAGTATCATGTAATAATTTTGATATTCTCAGTGAAGTGAGTAATTCTACAGTCGTACTTCAAACACTTAAAAAAAGTAAAAAAGATAAAAAGAAACCAATAGTTTCTGTTATTTCAAAACTAGCTATTGCAGATGAAGTAGCCAAAGGTCATCTTTTTGAAGCAAGACTTAGTGGACATAAGATGACGCGTAAGTTTTACATTGTATATTCAAAAGAGAATAAGCATAATGCTTATGTAGGCAGTGTCGTTGATTATATTTTAGCAGGTAATTGCTAGACGGCTTCTACTTCTCTATCATTGTTTTGACAGTGTTTAGATACTCTTCAAGTTTAAAAAACCTTTCTTCTAAATGAAAAGTTTTTATAATTTGACATTTAGTCAGTCATGATAATAGATACTAGTAGTTTTAGCTAAACTACATCATGACATCAATTGAAACAGTCCTTGGATTTATAAAAAAGACTCCAAATAATTTTATGTTATCATGCCGTCAATAAATACCAAGGAACTTCTCTATGACACAAAACTGCTATTGTAAAAGCCAAAAAAAATTCTCAGAGTGTTGTGAACCTATACTGAGAGTAGACAGGGTGGCCAATTCTGCATTGGAACTGATGCGTTCACGTTACTCAGCTTACTGTCTTGGTGATGTAAATTACCTTCAGGCTACAACATATGATCATACCTGGACAGATGAAGAGTTAAAGTTTATACAGGACTGGGCAGACAATAGTTTTTGGCAGCATCTTGATATAGTGTATCATGATGAAGAGGTGGTGGAGTTTAAAGCTTATTATGTTTTTGAGGGAAAGCAGCATATGCACCATGAAAAGTCAGCATTTAAAAAAGTGAATGATATGTGGAAGTATGTCGATGGTGAAATATACGAGGATAAAGTAGAATTCTTGAGAAATGAAACATGTATCTGTGGCAGTGGACATAAATATAAGCGTTGCTGTTTTAAAAAGTTAAGCAGCTAAGAATCTTGAATATACTTTAACATACTCACAGCAATAGTATTATCTAAGTTCTTCAAGTGTCTCATACTATATATAATTATTTAATCAAGTTATTATAATTATAAGTCCTTAATAAAATTATAAGTTTTACTTGATATACTGTAATTATAATTATAATTATAATTATATTTATTATAAGGATAACAAATGAAAAAAATAATACTATTAATAACATTAGTAAGTACGTATCTCATGAGTGGTTTCACATCAGGAACAACTATACAAAGTAATTCAACAGAAAATGAAGATAAAAGATTATGTAAAGTATATATCAAAAAAGCACATACATATAAAGAGACTATGAGATCAGATGAGTATGCACAAGCAACATTAAACTCATATAAAGACAGAGTAGTATCACATTGTGGTGCTTTAAATGAAAAGTCACAGAACATGCCATATTTTGTCTTTGATAGAGAGATAAAAGTTAAAATTGATGGTAAAGAGCTTTGTAAAACGTCTATTAAAAAGGCAAAAAATTACAAAATGATTGCAACAGATGATAAAAGATCTAAAGCAAGACTGGATTCTTATAAAAAGGATGTCGTAGCAAGTTGTGGTCCCTTAATGTCAAGATCATAGTGATTGAGTGAGATTACTCTAGGCATATTGGATTTTCCAATATGCTGTTCTTAATTGTAAAATCTTAAATATCTTTCCCAACTATTAAAAAAATTATTTGATAAATGTTACTACTTCTTCAAAAGGAAGTCTAAGTTGTGTTGATTGTTCATTAAGTCTATATCCAAAAGGAAGTACAACAGAGACTTGCCACTTTGTGGTATCAAGTTCGAGTATCTCTTCTACTTTTTCTTTTTCAAAACCTTCTATAGGACAAGAATCGATGCCAATGTAGGCAGCTGCAGTCATCATATTGCCTAGCGCAATGTACGTTTGTCTTGCTGTCCATGCATAGATATTTTCATCTGTACTGAGAGTCTGTGCCAAATGTTTGGCGTAAAGGTCCATATAAAAGTCTAGGTTTTCTTGAGGCATTTCACGACGTCTAAAACGTTGTTCAGGTTCACCGCTTTCAACTTTTACCGCATCGATAGCAGTTAGTATAATGACTAAGTGTGAACATGAAGTGACCTGTACCTGGTCCCAACATACAGGACGGAGTTTTTGTTTTAACTCATCATTACTAATGACTAAAAATTTCCAACCCTCCATACCAAAAGAAGAAGGAGATTTATGTCCTGCCTCTAAGATGTAATGCATCTCCTCATCAGAAATCTTTTTAGTTTCATCAAATATCTTGCATGCATGTCTAAAATCCATCGCTTTACTAAAATCATTTTGCATATTAGAGTCCTGTGGGTACTTTTGAGAGAGGTTTTACTACATCCCCCTGTTTTTCAAGTGTCTCTTCATTGATCCATTTCATGTAGGATATATTGGCATCTAAAAGAGGAACCATCACAATTTCTGGTACATCATAGGTATGAAGTTCTTCGATTTCATCTTTTATTTGATTAAAAAATGAGGTTTTTGTTTTCATTTGAAGTAGTAGTTCTTTGGAGGAGACAACTTTTCCCTGCCAACTGTAGGAACTTTCTATGTTTATATACTGTACACAGGCAACAAGGTGCTTTTGCAGCAGTGCTTGAGTAATGATGTCAGCATTATCTTTAGTGTCTGTTGTGGTGGTTATCATGCAGCATTCAGAGGGTTTCATTTTCTACCTTTCCCATAAAATCTCTTACACACAATTCTATCATAGTATAGACCTTTTCAAAGCCTTCAAAGCCATTAAAAAAGTAAGGATCAGGTACATCTGTACCATTATACCCAGCGAAATCACCCAAAAGGTAGACATCTTTAAATCCAAATGCTTCCATATCTGCTTTGTTCTGTTTGTCCATGGCAATGGCATAGTCAAATATTTTTATGTCTTCTCTTGTGATGGATCTTGATTGTTGTTTTGAGATGTCAGTCTGATGATTATTGGCAACTTTTATGGAGTTGTCACAGGGAGCTTCTCCTGTATGCCAATTACTTGTTCCTGCTGAATCTATGTTCCATTTGGGATCATACTTTTCGGAGATTTTTTCAGCTATACCATGGGCAAGAGGACTTCTGCAGATATTTCCTAAACAGACAAAGAGTATTTTTGACATTTTATTCCTTTAGAAGGGTGATTGGAAGTGCCCTTTCGTTACAATACCCAAAATTAGGTTATAGGGGACCAAGATGACAAGAGTTGTAACATTACTTTTAATGTTTACGTTAATGGTGTACGCTAAAGACTATACACAAAACTCAAAGACCATGCAGACTATAGATACTTTAGTGACAAAACATGGATTGGATAGAGATGTACTTGAATTACTTTTTTCAGATGTAGATGTTCAGGAGTCAGCTCTCAAATTTTTCCTTCCAAAAGTGAAGAAAAAGAGAACACCCCAAGAGCAGGCACGACTTAATAAACTTTATCCCAAGTATGGTGCATGGGACAGATATGCCAAATATAAGGTAACTGATAAACGCGTAGAACAGGGCATAGCATTTCTAAAAGAACATCAAAAAACATTTAAAAAAGTTGAAAAGATCTATTCTATACCTCAAGAGTATGTAGCAGCGATCATTGGGATAGAGACAGTTTATGGACGTAATGTAGGTAAGTATCCAGTATTTGATACTTTGAGCACATTGGCTTATGAGAAGAACAGAAGAAATAGCTTTTTTGAAAAAGAGTTGCAGCATTTTCTTCGTCTCTCACATACTGAAGGTTTTGATCCTAAAGAGATCAAGGGTTCCTACGCAGGAGCCATAGGTTTAGGACAGTTTATGCCCAGTTCTTATGAAGCATATGGTGTAGACTTTGATGGAGATGGAAAACTCAGACTGCATCAGCCCAAAGATGCTATTGCTTCAGTTGCCAATTATCTTAAAAAGAATGGTTGGAGAAAGGGAGAGCCTATCGCTACACGTGTGCGTTATGATGGTATGCGTTTTAACAAATACAAAACGGGTTATAAAAAAACCTATAAACGTATACAACTTAAAGGCATAGCTCCCAAAAAAAAGTGGAACTACCACGATAAGGTACGTCTCATAAAACTTAACAAAGAGAAATATGATGAACTTTGGTATGGGGCTAAAAACTTCTATGTGATCACACGTTATAATCATTCTGCCTATTATGCTATGTCTGTACATCAGTTAGCAGTCAAAATAAAAGAGAAGATGCAATGAAAATTAATGTTATTATCATCGATAAAAAGGGTAAAGACCAACTTTACTCGGGACTCATTGAACACTACAAAAAAATAGCCAAACCTTTTGCAAAAGTAGAAGTGATCGAAGTTTTTGACAAGGAGATCGCAAAAGCACATGATATTTCACCTGCAGCTGCTCAAAAATCCTATACAAAAGCTTTAGAAAAATATATGGAATCTAGCATTAATATAGCATTGGACCCCTCATCTAAAGAAGTAGATAGTCATGAATTTGCAAATTTGCTTAAGGATAGCATGCAGATAAATCTCTTTATTGGCGGTGCATACGGCTTTGAAAGAGATTTTTTAAGTAAATGTAATAATGCCATATCATTTGGTAAAATAACGCTTTCACATAAACTTGTGAAGGTTGTTTTATTGGAACAGGTTTTCAGGGGACTGACAATAAATAATAACCACCCATATCATAAATAGGAAGAATAAAAAATGCTTACAAAAGTAGAGTTGGAAGATTTTCAGAACAAGTTGTTAGACAGAAGAGTACAGATAGATAAAAACCTGAGAGGAACAACTCTAGAGTTAGAGAGAATGAGAGATCTTGAATTGAATGATGAGGGTGATTATGCAGCAGCATCAGCAGAAACCATCGTAGATAGTGCCATTTTGGTACAGCAGCGTAAAGAATTAAACGAAATTGAACTTGCTTTAGATAAAATAAAAAAAGGGTCATTTGGTATCTGTGAAATGTGTGAGGAGCCTATTGGTAGGGCTCGTCTTGAAGTGAAAAACTTTGCACGTTTCTGTATCACTTGCCGGGAGATAAGCGAAAAAGAACAAAAATAGCGTAGGGTATAAGGGGAAAATAGCATGAGAGTAGGGTTATACATTTT
Source organism: uncultured Sulfurovum sp. (assembly GCA_964492675.1). GTDB lineage: Bacteria > Campylobacterota > Campylobacteria > Campylobacterales > Sulfurovaceae > Sulfurovum. The sequence continues at coordinate 64,999 of CAZBLM010000005.1, read as the reverse complement.
TGCAGCATTAGTGCTGATCATGATCGTAGGAGGATTGGCATATTCTGTCACTCCTGAGTATTATCGTTTAGAAATGCTCAACATTAACCTCCCGATAGCAGTATGGATCATTTTACCTATGCTCCTTCTTTTCCTTTTTACCATAGGACATATGTTCTTTTATGGCATAAAAAATCACTTTCTTCTCAAACGATGGCATAAAGATACAGAAACATTGGAAGATGCCCTCTACTGGTCACTGGTAAATGAACCCAAAGAACAAGCTTATGCTATTGATGATGTGAGAAGTGCAGCTGTACTTCTGGGTAAGTCATCCATAGATGTATTAGATGATATTGAGGGGTTAACACCAAGACTTGCACGTGTGGTCAATATTATCAGAAAGATCAAAAGTGGTCAGTACATTGATCTTAAAGAAGAGAAGATGTCAAAAGTCTTCAAACCTGGAAACCCCATATTAATTCAAAATAGATTGAACTGTTTAGAGTCAGACGATGAGTTTGTAGAGGGTGTTATGAAAGCTACATCTGAATACTCTGAAGCAGTACAGCAAGAAGCACTTCATATCTTTGCACAAAAAGTAGATTTTGTTACTGCACGCAAGTATGCAAAGGTCTATAATATTAAAAACTTTTTAGTGATGTTAGAAAGAATGACTCCACATAATAAATTGGGTCTTACTGTTGAGATACTTGCAGAGTTTCTTGAAGCCCTGGAACTTAAGTGTGAAGATTACATAAAAGTAGCGCGCATTACAAAGAAATACTTTAGACCTGAAGAGAACCTCAATCTGTTTAGAGACTATCAGAAAGAAGATGAAAGAGCACAAAATGCCTATCTTTATTTGCTTTTTGAATATGAACTAATCGAACAGGCATCAAATTATCTTGATGAACAGGATGAGGATGAATTTGTGAAATTCAGAGCACTTAATACACTTAAAAAAGAACATAATAAATACAAGTTGGAAGATATTATGGATATTGACTCCATTTGTAACGAGACTAAATTTTATTAATATATGCCTACATTAGACTTTTCAAAACCTCTTTATGCTTTAGCCCCTTTGGCGGGCTTTACCGATATGCCTTTCCGTTCTGTAGTGAAGAAGTTTGGGGTAGATCTCACTGTATCAGAGATGATCAGCTCAAATGCTTTGGTTCATAATTCAAAAAAAACTTATCGTATGCTAGAAAAAGCACCTATTGAGAATCCGTATTCCATACAGATAGCAGGTTCAGACCTTGAAGTTATTAAACGTGCAGTAGAGATCATTAATGAAAGAGATGATATTACAACTATCGATCTAAACTGTGGATGTCCGGCACCAAAAGTTGTGAACAATCTTCAGGGTTCATCTCTATTGACTGATCTGCCACAAATGGCAAAGGTCATAGAAACGATTAAAAAGTATTCAAACAAAGAGTATACTTCTGTCAAATTCCGTTTGGGTTTTAATGATAAGAATCATGAAGAGATAGCAAGGATCTCTCAAGAGAGTGGAGCAGATTACATTGCCGTACATGGTAGAACGAGGGCAGGGCGTTACAAAGCTCCTGTAGATTATGATGCCATAGCACAGGTTAAACAGGCAGTCTCCATACCTGTGTTGGCAAATGGAGACATAGATACTCCAGCAAAAGCTAAATGGGTACTTGAACATACAGGTGCAGACGGTATCATGATAGGCCGTGCCGCCGTTGGTAAACCGTGGATATTTAAACAGATCAAAGAGGGTATGGATGAAGCAAGTCCGGAGCTTATTAGAGAAGTGGTCTTAGAACACTTTGACCAGATGATAGAACACTATGACAAATATGGGGCTATCATCTTTAGAAAAAACTTGCATTCTTACTCAAAAGCAGGCTATACAGGTGCATCAGCATTTAGAAATGATGTCAATCGTATAGAAGATCCTAAAGAGATGCGAGAGCTCATTGAAGCGTTCTTTTCTCAATCTCTCATTGTGTAAGTTGATATATATCAAAGTGTATTGAATTTTGACGTAGTATAATCATGTCATTATTTATCAAGGCAAATATATGACTTTCATCCTCATTAAGATCATTCATCTTTTCTCTGCATTTATCTACGGAGGTTTTCTCATCGTAGATAACCTTTTCCTCGTACATATCAAAAAATCATATGATACAGATAAACATAAAGAGATCAGAGAATCCTTTATGAAGTATGTACGTAAGGTTGTTCCACCTAGTCTTTTGGTAGCCGTAATTACAGGACTTTATCTTATTACTCAGATCTTTGGACCTATAAGTCAGGAAGGTATGACATCTTTTCAGATCATGTTGGCACTAAAAGCATTTTTAGGTATCTGGCTGGGTATCAGAGGTTTTCTCCAGGTTTATATGGGTATTCAACCTTTGGTGTTTAAGAGTCATATACTGCCATTTTCATTTGTTCTAACTATTATTTTCCTTTCTCAATTTATGTATATATAGTATTTCAAGTATTATTTTTAATCTTATCATGATATAATGATTTACTAAATGAGGAAAAGAAGAAGGAAATGTTTTGAAAAAAATAATGTCAGTAATAATTGCAATGAGTACATGTATTATAGCTGGTGGATATATTGCAGCAGTTGAACCAGTCATTGAGCCAGTAGTAGTGGCCCCTGCACCATTTGAAACGATTGCAAAAATCGCTGCACCATTCGTTACTATTAAATACCTAACGAATTAATACACTTCTTTTCAATTAAAAAAAGATCCTCTGTAGGGGGCTTTCCCCTCACAATACTTTTTTCATTGATCAATACCAGTATAAAAAGAGAAGAAAGAAGTGTTAAGAGACGATCTCCACACTTCCTGCAGGCGCTATATTTAAAATACTCTCTTCAATCGTGACGAGATCTCCATCTAATTCTATAAGATTGTATCCATTTCCAAGATCGATATTCATTGTTTTGACCTCGCCATAAAAAGAGCCAAACTTCTTGATAAAAGATAGAGGGGTGAATATGAAAAAACGTTGAGAACTTAAGAGCATAAATGGTGTCATGATCAGGTGTATAGGTAGTAAAAAAAGTACAGCAAGAATGTATTTGAATATTCCGTGTTTTAAAAAACCAAAACGCAGTGTTTCTGAAAGAAAGATATGTTGCAAGTCACCCATATTTCCTGCTGAGAAGAGGAATATCTCATCATTGAGTTTATAGATTTTTTGTGCTTGAGTATTTATACTTTTATTTTCTGCTAGTTTTTGGAGCACTTCTTCTACTTTCGGGACACGGTGGAGTTTGGCTATAACATTGAAAGAACCAGTAGGGTTCAGTATGATCATGGGTTGTTTTTTAAAGTTGTATATTTGTTTTAATACACGTCTAATACTCCCGTCACCACCAGAGATGATGATGTACTTATATGCGTCTATATTTGTTTGGGAAGCCAGCTCTGAAAGCCCTATCGAAACAATGTTCAGACTGTCATGTTGAAAAGTTTTTCCTATAGAGAGTATCTGCATTCCAATCCTTATATATATCAGTTATAATTATAACCATGAAACTTGAAAGTGAAGATGAACTAGATCATTACCATATCTGTCATATGTGTCATAGTTTAAACAAAGACAAACCTATAAAGGATGGCAGCAGTGCATGTTGTTCTGAGTGTGGGGGAATACTGTATCGTTATGATAGTAAACGTATAGATCATGGGTTGGCATTAAGCATTACTGGATTTATTTTTTTTGTTTTATCAAATGTGTTTCCTTTGGTAAAGATGGATATATTGGGTAGTGAACAGTTTATTACCATACCCAAAACAATCTTCTCTCTATTTGATAATGGATTCTATCTTGTGGGACTACTTTGTGCATTTTTGATCTTTATATTTCCATTGATGATATTTTTTGTTAATATGGTTCTTTTTTTACTTTTAAAGTTGGGAGTAGGGAAGATAGTAACCAAAGAATTACTTATCTTGCTTTCTCATATAACTCCGTGGAGTATGGCAGATATCTTTTTTATCTCTATTTTGGTGGCACTGGTAAAGCTCGTAGCATTTGGACAGATACACATCGGAATTGCATTTTGGGCTTTAATGGTTTTTGTGCTTGTAGATGTATATATTACAAAGAGTATTACGATTTCAGAAATATGGATGCTCCGTAAGAAAATACTCTTCAAAGATGATATAAAATGATAGAGATCGATGAAAAAAATCTTATACCATGTCCGGTATGTGATGCAGTCAATGTAGATAGAGGTAAAAAAAACTCTTGTCGCCGCTGTGGATCTGCCATTTATCATCATAGACGTTTTTCTACAGAAAGATCTTGGGCATACCTGATCACTGCAATGATTGCTTACATCCCTGCCAACCTTTATCCCATGCTGGTAACTGATACATTTGGAGTACGTGAAGAGAGTACGATCTTGGGTGGTGTGGTACTGTTGTGGGATCTTGGTTCCTACCCGGTAGCAGCTATAATATTTTTTGCATCTATTATAATTCCTGTGATGAAGTTTCTTATCTTGCTTTATTTGTTAATTAGTGTAAAATACCCTATAGGAAAAGATAAAAAGGTCAATAAACATAAATTGTATTATTTGACAGAGATCGTAGGACCATGGTCCATGATAGATGTGTTCGTTGTTGCGATACTCGCAGCGTTGATACATCTATCAAGTGTAGCCATACTTGCTGGAACTGCGGCGACAGCATTTGCCATCTCTGTCTTTTTTACACTTTTGGCAGCACATGCATTTGACGAAACGTTAATTAAGGAAAATAGATAGATGTCACGAGAGATAAAAGAATCAAGTAAATTTAATTTTCTTACTTCCATTTGGATAGTGCCTATCATAGCTTTGATCATAGCAGGTTGGCTTGCATATCAGCATTTTGAACAGCGTGGACCGGAGATCAAGATCATTTTCCCTCAAAATGAAGGTTTGGTTGCTGGACAGAGTGTCGTAAAGTTCCGAAAAGTACCTATAGGGAAGGTGACAAAGATAGAGATAAGAGATAAACCAGATGACGGGGTTGTAGTAACAGTACGTATGAATAAAGATGCTACACCTTATATGACAGAAAAAGCAAAATTCTGGATCGTAAAACCAGAAGTAGGTATCGCTGGTGTAAGTGGACTGGATACATTGATCTCTGGTACTTACATTGATGTTTACTCAGAAGAGGGTGGTACGTTTAGAGAGAAGCATATAGGGCTACTGCACCCCTTTCTAAACACAAGTGGAGGTGAGTATTTTCATTTGAGTTCATTTTCCGGTAATAGTGTGTTAGTAGGTACACCCATATATTATAAAAATATAAATGTAGGGCAAGTTGAGTATGTTTATTTAGGGCTAGATGAGACAAGAGTAGATGTCATAATATTTATCAACAAAGAGTATGTACCTTTTATTCATCCCGATTCTAAATTTTGGACAAATAGTATTGTTAATTTTGATTATTCCAAAGGGAATATTGATGTCAATCTTGCACCAATGAAGCATATTTTACAAGGAGGAATATCCTTCTCTTCACCTACAGAAAATAGAGATGTTGTGGTTGAGGATAAACATGTTTTTATACTTTATGAAAGTAAAACCAAGGCTGAAAGTAAACAGATCGGTTCTGCTACTAAAAAGATAAAGAAGTTTTTGTTAAAGACTAAAGATTCTATTGCCAATTTAAAGATAGAATCACCTGTTCGCTTTGATGGGTTTGATATAGGTGAGGTGTCAAATATCTCTCTTAGCTATGATAAAGCTACACATACAATGTTAGGTGAAGTACTGATATATATTGACACCTCTGTATTTGAAGATAAAAATGAAGTAAATACAAGCGGTCTTATCAATTTATATGAGGCAGTCAACCAGGGATTACGAGCTAAGATATCGCCACTAGATCCTATTACAGGTATGCTGTATGTAGATCTTACTTTTAAGCATCATGATGGACCTGCCAAGATCATAGAGAGTGAAAATTATGCTCAATTACCTCTAGTCTCTTATTACTCTACCGATATCATCTCTACAGTTGGTAAAATACTTGATAAAATAAATCAGTTACCGTTACAAAATCTGTTGTCTTCTATTCAAAATGTTGTGGATAAAAGCGAAGCGCCTATAGAGAATGCAAATGCTGTTTTACTCTCTTTGGAAAAAACGATTAAAAATATTCAGGCAATGACAGAGAAAGAGTCTTTTGCTGTATTACCTGATGAGCTAAATAAAGCACTTAATGAAGTAACTAAGACACTGAAAAGTACGAGAAAAGTTGTGAGAGGTTATGACAGTGATTCTCTTGTTAAACAGCAGCTTGCACAAACACTGCAGGTATTGACTAAGACATCTCAAGAGATGCAAGTCTTTTTAAGAATGCTTAATAGAAACCCAAATTCACTTATTTTTGGAGATAACTAATGAAGAAACTATTATTGATATTTTTTGCGTTATTGGGACTACAGGGGTGTATCTCTACAAGTAGTAATTACTATATACTCTCACTTGCTCCTCAACCTGCAAATACTTATACATCCAAAAATGGTGCAATAGGGGTTCAAAAGGTAACAGTACCTGGATATCTTTATAAAAGAGAGATAGCTATAGCAAAATCTGCCAGCCAGATCACTCTTTTGGGTGGAGCAAAATGGGGTGAGGATCTAGACACAGGATTGACCGAAAGACTTATAAGTTTTTTACAAAAAAAGTTCAACCAGGCTGATGTTTATGCGTATCCATGGGGAGTAGATAGACAACCTGTAATCAAAGTAAAAGTGGATGTTACTCGATTCATAGCTTATGGAGACAAGGTTTATCTTGATGCTAACTGGGAAGTAGAAGAGATAAAGACCCATAAACGTAAGGCAAGACTTTTTAATACAACGGTAGCTACAAAAAGTGACCCTGAAAGTATAGTTAGCTCTATGAATGAGGCCTTTGCTCAACTTGAAAAACAAGTGGCTATGGATATGAGAAGGTATTAGATTTACCTAATTTAGATCATTAGGTTTAAACTCCAAGCGATCACAAGCTATAATTTACCTAATACAACTAAATAAGGAAGAATAATGCACGAACAAACACTGGCAATACATGCAGGTTATGACAAAGACACGATGGGAACCATGGCAGTACCTATCTATCAAACTACAGCGTATGAGTTTAGAGATACAGAACATGCGGCAAACCTATTTGCCCTCAAAGAGCTTGGAAACATTTATACAAGACTTATGAACCCAACGACAGATGTATTTGAGAAGCGCTTTGCGGCACTTGAGGGTGGTGTGGCTGCTATAGGGACTGCATCGGGAATGGCTGCTATATTTTATGCTGTTGCGAATGTGGCTGAGGCCGGTGACAACATTGTTGTCGCAAAACAGGTCTATGGTGGAACAACTACATTGAGCGGGCATACTATCAAACGTTTTGGTATAGAAACACGCTATTTTAATGTGAAGGATCCTTCTGAACTGGAAGACCTGATAGATGATAATACAAAGCTTATTATTTTTGAAAGTATTACTAACCCAAGCATTGACGTACCTGACTTTGATGCAATCGTTGCTATTGCAAATAAATATAATATTCTTACTTGTGTGGATAATACCGTAGCAACACCAATTTTGTGTAAACCTTTTGATTATGGTGTGGATATTGTGGTACATAGTACAAGTAAATATACAACAGGCCAAGGATTGGCATTGGGTGGCATCATGGTAGAACGCCATGATCTTGTAGAGAAGATCAAAGGCAATGCACGATACAGTCACTTTAATGAGCCAGATGAGAGTTATCATGGACTTGTGTATTCTGATCTGCCTCTGCCACTTTTTACACTTAGAGTAAGACTTGCATTGATGCGTGATCTGGGAGCGACACCTGCACCTTTTAATTCATGGCTGAATATTCAAGGCTTGGAGACTTTGCCTTTACGTATGAAACAACACTCTGGCTCGGCTTTGGCTATTGCAGAGTTTCTTGAAGCACATCCAAAAGTAAATAAAGTAAATTATCCCGGACTCGCGTCAGATGTAAACCATGCCAATGCACAGAAATATCTTAAAGAAGGGTATAGTGGATTACTCTCTTTTGAAGTTTCTGATAAAGAGACAGCACAGAAGATCGCTGACAGTACAGATATTTTCGCAGTGGTTGTAAATATCGGTGACTCAAAATCTATCATTACGCATCCAGCCAGTACAACACACCAGCAACTTTCAGCTCAGGAGTTGATAGAAGCAGGTGTACCTGGCGGGCTTGTAAGGTTGAGTGTCGGGCTTGAAGATACACAAGATCTGATCGATGATCTTACAAAGGCTTTAGGTTAATCGTAGTGTGCGTTTACAAACGCACCAATAAGCAAATTTTTATCCAAGAATATCTTCGCCGTAAGGCTTAATAAAACAATATATACAAAAGGTGCGTTGGCAAACGCACCCTACAAGTTTAAATATGATAAAATATTACAATTAAATTTAAGCACAAAAGTACTTTATGAAAATCGAAACTAAAACTGCACAATTCAGTTCACCATTATACTTGGAATCAGGACGTATTTTAGAGCCCTATGAGATCTCTTATGAGACTTATGGTGAACTCAATGATGATAATTCCAATGTTGTTTTAGTCTGTCATGCATTGAGTGGTTCTCATCATGCTGCAGGTGTGTATGAAGGTGAAAGAAAAGCCGGATGGTGGGATGGACTGATAGGTGATGGCAAGGCAATAGACACAAGAAAACATTTTGTGATCTGTACGAATGTCATAGGTTCCTGTTTTGGTACTACAGGACCTATGAGCGAGAATTATCCTTCTGAAGATCCTTACAGGCTAAAATTTCCCGTTGTGACCATTAAAGATATGGTACGTGCACAGATGCAACTTCTTTCAGATCTTGGTATATATCATCTAAAAGCCATTATCGGTGGTTCTATGGGTGGTATGCAGGCATTGCAGTTTGCTGTGGATTATCCTAATTTTGCAGATGAGATCATCTCTTTGGCTGCAACCTATGCTACCAGACCTTGGACGATGGCATTTAACAAAGTAGCTGTAGAAGCGATCAGAAGAGATCCGCGTTTTAAGCATGGTAATTATGATAGAGATGACTTTAAAGAAGAGGGCCTTGACGGCTTAGCCATAGGGCGCATTGCAGGACATATTTCTTATTTGGCTCCAGACTCCATGGATGATAAATTTGGACGTAATTATGTCAATAATGATGGACTCTTTGAACTCTTTGGCCGTTATGAAGTAGAACGATACATGGAGTACAATACCAACAACTTTTCACGTATTTTTGATCCTCTTTCCTATCTATATATCGTTAAAGCGATCAATACCTTTAATTTGAGCCGTGGGTATGATTCTTTGCATGACGCTGTTTCTCGTATAAAGGCTAATGTGCATATGATAAGTTTTTCATCGGACTATTTGTTCTTTCCATCAGAGATGGAACATCTTGCGAATATGATGGAACGTAATGGTCAGTCATATACCTATTTGGAAGTGGAGAGTAATTATGGACATGATGCTTTTTTGGTTGAATTGGATAAGTTTGAAGAGAATATAAGAGAGGTTTTACAATGAAAGAACAAAGTTTTGAAGAGAAGTTGGAACACTCAAAAGAGTTGTTGGAAAAATTGATGAATCCAGAGATCACTTTAGAAGAGTCTGTGAAGCTTTATGAAGAGGGTTTAAAGAATATTAAAGAGGCACAAACTCTTATTGAAGAGGCTAAAACGAAGATCACAATCATAGAACAGGCTAATCAAAATATAGGAGAGCCTTCCTGATGAGCCAATTGGTTGTAGCAGCACTTCAATTACCGACATTAGGTATGAATGCTACAAGACTTGAGTATTATCTTAAACAGGCCAAACAGAGAGATGCAGATGTAATGCTTCTTGGTGAGTATGTACTAAACCACTTCTTTAAAGAATTTGCTACGATGTCTCCAAATATGGTGAAAGAACAGACAAGAAAACATACAGAACTTCTGAAAACCCTTGCACAAAAATATGAGATCACTTTTGTGGCACCTATTATTATCACAAAAAAAGATGGCTATCATAAGACTATTGTGAAGATCTCTGCTAAAACTACTAGGTATTATGAACAGCAGATATTACTTCCTTATGCACATTGGAATGAAAAAAAGTTCTTTGCTAATAAAATTGCACCACTCAAAGATGCTATGACCTTTAATATAAACGGCTTTAAGATAATGGTAATGGCAGGTTTTGAATTGCATTTTGATCCTTTCTGGCAAAAGGTGACAGAGAAAAAAGTGGATTTGGTATTACTTCCCACTGCATCTACTTTTGGATCACATAATCGCTGGAGAGAGATCATTAAGACAAAAGCTTTTTTACATGGTTGCTATATTTTAAGAGCAAATCGTTTGGGTGAATACAGTGATGATGAAGTCAAATGGAAGTTCTATGGTGATACGATGCTTGTGAATCCTGAAGGTGAAGTCGAAATGATGCTTGAAGACAAAGAGTCTATGCTTGTAGAAGTAATAGACAAATCTGAGGTACTTGAGCATAGAAGATCTTGGGGTTTTGAAAAAGAATTAAAATTACGTGAGGATTTAGTATGACACAAGGTGAATATTTTAACAGACAGATCCAACTTTGGGGTTCAAATGTACAACAGAGTTTAGAGAAGAAGAAGATCGCTATCATAGGTTCGGGTGGACTTGGCTGTACATTGGCAATGGCACTAGGGACTTCGGGTATCGGTGAGATACATATGGTAGATTTCGATACCGTATCTTCTCATAACATACACAGACAGATCGCCTTTACATTGGACGATGAAGGGAAGAATAAAGCCAAGGCAGTGACTGCACTTTTAGAACGTAAAAACCCTTTTCTCAAAGCTGTTGCTTTTGATATGCCTTTTGATGATTTTAAAGGGATGGGTAACACGTATGACCTTATTTTGGATGCTACAGATAATCTGCCTGTAAGAGGTGAGATAAATGCTTATGCCAAAGAGACAGATACACCGTGGATATATGCAAGTGTTGAAGAATTCAACGGGCAGGTGTGTTTTTTTGACGAAGCTGACTTTAAAGTGTTTAATATATCTGATCATAAACCAGGAGGAATAACGGCACCCATAGTGATGCATATAGGTTCACTTCAGGCAAATCTTGCGCTACGTTACCTTGCCGGACTTACTGTGGTCAAAGATAAGCTTTATTATTTACATTTTAATGAAGAAGGTGAGTTGGTCACACAAAAGTTTGGCATGCCAAAAGCTGAAGATAAGGAGGTAGAATGAAACTAAAAGTACTTTTTTTAATTGTGTCTGCATTAATAATGAGTGCGTGTACACAAGAGACACAAAATTCTTTGAGTCGTTCATTACAGAATTGGACAGGAACCAATGGAGTTCTTGATATCTATGCAGGTGATAAACTGGTACATAAATTTATTAAAATTGATAAAATATCCACAGCAAAAGGAACAAATGACGGTTCAAGTAGACCGTATCGTTATGGATATGGAGTAGATGATATCAATATGAATGGTAAACAGGATGCAGGAGAAAAGAAAGTATATTTTGAATTTTCTGATTATTCTACATCATATATATTTTATGAACGTAACACACAATAAAGGAGAAAATAGTTATGAAATTTATATCGACAAAAGAAGCACCACAGGCAATAGGACCATATTCACAGGCAGTTGAAGCGAATGGAATGATCTATACTTCAGGACAGATAGGTTTAACACCTGAGGGTGTATTTGCTGCAGCAGATGTAGCTGGACAAACGCATCAGGTGATGAAGAACTTAACTGCAGTTTTAGGTGCGAGCGGAGTGACTCTGAATGAGGTCATTAAGACAACGATCTTTTTAGCAGATATGAATGACTTTGCAACTGTAAATGATATCTATGCTTCATATTTTGGAACACACAGACCGGTGAGAAGTACAGTAGCAGTAAAGACACTGCCAGCAAATGCACTTGTAGAGATAGACTGTATAGCACTATCCGATGGAATAAGCGGAGATTATTCGTATTAGTAGATAAATATGTTTTTTTTAAAAAAATATTAAAATAACTTTGGGTATAATCACGAACTTTTTAAAAAACATAGATTAGTAAAGGATTTGCAATGTACGCAATCATTAAAGCAAGTGGTCAACAATTCAAAGTTCAAGAGGGTGATATCATCTGTTTTGACAAAATGAACCTTGAGCCAAAATCAGCAGTAGAATTTAAAGAAGTTCTAGCATTAGACAATGGTGAATTAACTGTAGGAGCTCCTTTTGTAGAGGGTGCTGTAGTTAAAGGTGAAGTGATCAACGAAGGTAGAGATAAAAAAGTTATCATCTACAAAAAAAGAAGAAGAAAAGATTCAAAACTTAAAAGAGGTTTCAGAAGAGACTTTACTAGAGTTAGAATTACTAAAATAGCATAAGCTAAAAATTTACATTATAGGAGCATAATATGGCACACAAGAAAGGTCAAGGATCCACTCAGAATAACCGTGATTCAGCTGGACGTCGTTTAGGCGTTAAAAAATTTGGTGGTGAAGCAGTTATCCCAGGTAACATTATCATCAGACAAAGAGGAACTAAGGTTCACCCAGGTAATGGTGTAGGAATGGGTAAAGACCATACTATATTTGCACTTGTTGAAGGTGTTGTTAAATTTGACAATAAAACTGCTAAACAAAAGAAAGTTTCAGTAGTACCTGCATAGTCACTTTTAGTCTGAATCTTTCAGACTAATGACTCTGAGAACTCAGAGTCTTTTTCCCTCATTTTTTATTTTTATAGTAAGTATTCCCCTAATTTAGATATAATTCTCTAATTCATAACCATCCAGAGTTAAAAGATGGTTTTTCATAGATTTTAAAGGTTTAATAGATGTTTGTAGATAGTGTAGAACTTATGATCTCTTCGGGTAAAGGTGGTGCAGGTGCCATCTCTTTTTGGACAGAGAAATTTGTTGTAAATGGTGGTCCTGATGGTGGTGATGGCGGTCGCGGTGGTTCTGTATTTTTTAAAGTAGATAATAATACAGATACACTCTCAGCACTGCGTGGACGTAATCATATGAAAGCAGAAAACGGTAGACCAGGGGAAGGACGTAAATGTTACGGACGTAAAGGTGAAGATATGTATATCACTGTACCTCCTGGGACAACGGTTGTAGATATGGAGACAGAAGAAGAGCTTCTTGACCTTGTAAACGAGGGTGATGTAGTTCCTTTTTTAGAAGGCGGTAAGGGTGGTTTGGGCAATATGCACTTTAAATCTTCATCTAACCAAAGACCCACCTATGCACAACCAGGATTACCGGGTATTACGAAACAGGTAAGACTTGAGATGAAACTCATCGCAGATGTAGGACTTGTCGGGTATCCAAATGTAGGAAAATCTACACTTATTTCAACACTTTCAAATGCCAGACCCCAAGTGGCAAATTATGAGTTTACTACATTAACGCCAAAGCTGGGTGTCGTACTCATGGGTGAGTATGACTCGTATATGATGGCAGATATCCCAGGTATCATAGAGGGTGCAAGTGATGGTAGAGGACTTGGACTGGAGTTTTTAAAGCATATAGAGAGAACTAAAACACTCTTACTTCTTATAGATGCAGCAAACTATAGAGAGATGAAATATCAGTATGAGACACTTTTGATTGAACTACATCGATATTCTGAAACGCTTGCAACAAGAAAACATGCCATCGTCATCACAAAGATAGATGCACTTAGTGCAGAAGAAGTAAATACTTTAACTGAGACTTTTTTAGCTGATATAGAACTTGAAGCAAACGATACACTGACACAATATAAAACCAATGAAAATTATCTCTCTTATGGATTTAAAACAGACTTTGGTGTAGAACTTCCGCAGGAAAAACCACTGTTTGTTCTGCCTATCTCATCTGTTGCCCACATTAACACTGAAGCTTTACGGTATGCATTGGGTGGATTTATTCAAAATGTTAAAGAAGAAGACGAAGCGTAATATGGATACTCAACGTATAGTTATAAAAGTAGGTTCACATGTTCTAACCGAAGATGGAGCTGTGGCTAAAACACGTATGCTGGCATTGGTACAACTTATAGCAGAACTAAAAGCACATCGTTATGAAGTTATATTGGTGAGTTCCGGGGCAGTAGCTGCAGGTTTTACACAACTTCCTCTAGACAGAGGCACTGTGGCAAACAGACAAGCTTTAGCAGCCATAGGACAGCCTTTACTTCTTACAATGTATCAAGATAAATTTGCTAAGTTCGGACTGCTCTGTTCACAAGTATTATTGTATGCAGAGGTATTTAATGCACCAGAACATGTTGATCATGCAAAAACTGCGATAGATACACTTTTGGAAAACAATGTAGTACCGATCATCAATGAAAATGATACAGTGAGTGTAGAAGAGCTGGTATTTGGAGACAATGACAGACTATCAGCACATGTAGCACATTATTTTAATGCAGAACTGCTTGTAATACTTTCAGACATTGATGCTTTTTATGATAAAGATCCAAACCAATACAGTGACGCTAAGCGAAGAGCAGTAGTGACAGACATCTTAGAAGAAGAGTTAACTGCAGAACATACACCCAATAATGAATTTGCTACAGGGGGTATCGTGACAAAACTTCAGTCGGCAGATTTTTTAATGAAACATAACCGAGAGATGTTTTTAGCTTCAGGGTTTGAACTCACTGATGTCAAGTCTTATCTTATTGACGGTGAACACAATGGTGGCACACTTTTTAAATCTTAATTTACATCAAAGAAGAACAGTATGAAATATAAAATAGTCTACATGGGCACACCCCACTATGCAAAAGAGATACTTGAAACATTGATACAAGCTGATGATATGGAAGTATCATTGGTACTTACCCAACCTGATCGTCCAGTAGGTCGTAAGAAAGTTTTGACACCACCTCCTGTAAAATCTTTAGCACTTGAACATCAGATTGAAGTCTTACAGCCAAATCGTTTGAGTGATGAAGGTATCTTTGAAGCAATACAAGAAGAAAAACCTGACTTTATCATCGTAGCGGCATTTGGACAAATACTGCCTAAGAACATACTTGATATTGCACCTTGTATTAACTTGCATGCTTCACTTCTACCTCAATACAGGGGTGCTTCACCAGTACAGCAGTCATTATTGAATGGTGATGCAAAGTCAGGTGTGACATCCATGTTGATGGAGGAAGGGCTTGATACGGGAGATATACTTGAAATGGTCGAGTTTGAGATCCCTGGAGAGATGCGACTGCATGCATTGATGCAACAGCTTACAGAGGATGCTTCTTTACTTACTTTAAGGACAGTTCGAAACTTCGAAAATATCAAGCCAGTAAAACAAAACGAGAGTCAGGCAACACTGTGTAAAAAGATCAAAAAATCTGATGGTGAAGTGGATTTTGAAGATGCCTCCACGGTGTATAACAAATATAGAGCATTTGAAGGATGGCCAGGTATATTTTCTGCTAATGGCACAAAAATAGATGGTGTCACCTTGGTTGATAGCACATCTGATCATGGTGCTTTTGAGATACTTTCATTTGAAAATGATTCGGTAGTAGTTGGATGTACCAATGGTGCTTTGAAAATAGGAACTTTGCAACCTGCTTCTAAAAAAGCAATGTCTGCAAAAGCATATTGTGTTGGGAGGGGACTGAAAGTTGGAGATAATATCCTTTGACCATTTACCCTCAACTCAAACTTATTTAGTTGATCATATAAAAAATAATAGACTTCATGCCCCAATCGCTGTCATCACATCTGAACAAAGTTCAGGAGTGGGATCACGTGATAATGAGTGGTCAGGAGGAGAAGGGAACTTTTTTGCTTCAATTGCTATAGATTTAGAGGATCTACCTAATGATCTTGCTTTGAGTTCTGCATCTATTTATTTTTCATTTATCATGAAACAGACATTAGTGGAACTTGGTGAAAATATCTGGTTAAAATGGCCAAATGATTTTTATCAAGATGATGATAAAGTAGGTGGAACGATCACACAGAAAGTAAATAATATTTTAGTATGCGGAATTGGAATAAATTTAAAAAATTCTCAAAATGGCTACAGTGCCTTACAGTCCGATATTTCAGCTCAAAAATTACTCAAAAATTATCTTCTTTCTCTTAAAAAGTTTCCAAAATGGAAGCAAGTCTTTAGTGAGTATGAGATAGAATTTGAACTAAGCAGAAAGTTTTCAGTTCATATTGAAAACTATCAACAGAGCCTAGCGGGGGCGACCTTAGAGGAAGACGGGTCATTAAAAATAGATGGGAAGAAGGTGTATAGTTTAAGATGAGCGAAGTTATTAGCATAGCCAACCAAAAAGGTGGCGTAGGAAAAACAACAACAGCGGTAAATTTAGCAGCATCTTTGGCTGAAAAAGGTAAAAAAGTCCTTCTTTTGGACATTGATCCTCAATCGAATGCAACAACATCTTTAGGTTTTGCCAGAAGTGATTATGAATTTAATATTTATCATGTACTGATAGGATCTAAAAAACTTTCAGAAGTTATTCTTGATTCTGATATAAAAAATCTTAAACTTGCTCCATCAAACATAGGTTTGGTCGGTATAGAAAAAGAGTTTTACAATCCTAAAAAGAAAAATAGAGAATTAGTACTTAAAGAGAAAATAAAAGAGGTCTCTTCTAAGTTTGATTTTATCATTATTGATTCACCTCCTGCATTAGGACCAATCACTATCAATGCTTTGACTGCATCAGATTCTGTGATCATTCCTATACAGTGTGAGTTTTTTGCACTTGAAGGTCTTGCACAACTTCTCAATACAGTAAGTCTTTTGAAAAAAACAATAAATCCAAAGCTAAAGATAAAAGGATTTTTGCCTACGATGTACTCAGGGCAGAATAATCTTTCAAAACAGGTACTTGCAGACTTGAGTCATCACTTCAAAGATAAACTTTTTCACAAGAAAAAAAGCAAAGAGTGCATTGTTGTGCCTCGTAATGTGAAGATCGCTGAGAGTCCGAGTTTTGGTCAGTCAGTGATTCACTATGCGAGTAATTCCAAAGGCTCTGTTGCTTATAAAGATCTGGCAACAGTGATAGCTAGAGGTTAATTATGGCGTTAGGTAGAGGACTGGGAGCGATTCTTTCAGAAGTAGAAGAAGCATATGAAAAAGACCTTTCTGATATCGACAGTTTTGAACTTGAAGCACAAGGTGCAAGAGTAGAAGAACTTTCTTTAGAAAGTATTACAGCAAACCCTTTTCAACCTCGTAAACATTTTGACGAACAGGCACTCAAAGAGTTAAGCCAATCTATCACTGAACATGGACTACTGCAACCTATTGTGGTTATTGAAAAAGAAGATGGGTATCTTCTTATCGCAGGTGAGCGCCGTCTGCGTGCACATAAACTTGCCAAACTTACTACTATAAAAGCTATCATTGCAGACGCGGACATTGATGATATTAAGCTACGTGAACTTGCACTTCTAGAAAATATACAAAGAGAAAACCTCAATGCCATAGAGCTTGCAAACTCTTATGCAGAACTGATCGACGTGCACAATATCACACATGATGAACTTTCTGCTATTGTACATAAAAGCCGATCTCAGATCACCAATACAATGCGTTTGTTGTCACTTGGTAAATATGCTCAGGAATCTGTAATTTCGGGAAAGATATCGCAAGGACATGCTAAAGTATTGGTTGGACTTGATGAAAAAAAGCAAAAAGTGATGGTAGACTCTGTTGCAGGTCAAAAGCTCTCTGTACGTGAAACAGAAAATATGGTTAAAAATCATAAAGATAAGACTACTCCTCCTGTCAAAAAATCAGTAGAACCAGCACTGTTGGAAAAGTATACAGAAACTTTACATGAAGTATTGCCATTTTCATATAAACAAAAAGCCAAAAGTTTGGAGATCCATTTCGAAAATGAAAAAGAGATAGAAGCTTTTATCGCTCTCTTAAGATCAGATAAAGTTCAAAAACCTGAGACTCTTTTAAAACGTATATTAAAATAGTGGATCAGTGAATAAACAGATCATCACTCTAATTTAGAAAAAACCCACCAAATTTAATCAAAATCACATCTCTTTAATGGTAAAATAGCGCGAAATTACATGAGGAGTTTTAATGCTTGATATACACCCATCATTGATGTTGTTCGTTCTTGCTTTGTTTCTAACCCTACTTGTTCTTTTAAATAATATGCTATTTCAGCCATTGGTAAAATTTATGGATGATAGAGATAACTCTATAGCAAAAGATTTAGAAGCTTCAAAAGGTCTAAGCGGCAATAGCGACGAGCTAAATGCAAAGGCAGATGACATTATTAGCAATGCTAAAAATGAAGCTGCGGGTATCAGACAGAAAGCGATCGATGATGAAAAAACATTGGCTGCAAGTAAAGTAGAGACCAAACAAAATGAACTAGAAACTGAGTACAATAAGTTTGTTGAAAAGCTAAACTCTGACAAAGAGAAGCTTAAAAATGAACTTCTCACACAAATGCCTCTTTTTAAAGAGAGCCTCAAAGCTAAATTTAGCAAATTATAGGAAGGGATAAGAATATGAAAAAAATTATACTATTGTCTTTACTTGTAGTACCTGCTGCTCTTTTAGCTAGTGGCAGTGCTGATGGTGAAGTATCACGTTACTTTATTCAGACTGGTAGAGAGAGTGACTATGTACCAAGACTGTTTAACTTTATTATCTTTGCATCATTGATCTACTATTTGGTAGCTAACCCGATCAAAGGTTTCTTTAAAGGAAGAAGTGAAGGTATTGCTGCGCAGCTTAATGAAATAGAAGAGAAACTTCAAGCTGCTAAAGATGAGAAGAAAGAAGCTCAAAATCGTTTAAAAGAGAGCGAAAAGAAAGCAGAAGAGATTCTTGTTGATGCAAAAGCGGAAGCTGCACTCCTTGCAGAGAAGATAGTGAAAGCGAATGAAGAAGAGTTGCTTCTTTTAGAAAAACAACTTGCTGAAAAGATCACACTAGAAGAGAGAAAATCAGCTAGAGAAGTAATTGATGAAGTTCTAAGTGGGAATATCACGAATGAAGATATCATACTTGACGAAGCAAAAGTTGTTGAAATTATTTCTAAGAAGGTGGCATAGATGGAAGAATTGATCGCTAAAAGATATGCAACGGCACTTTCATCAGTGAGTAAAGACATTAAAGGTATTTCAGAAGTACTGAATGTCTTGACAGAAGCTATGAGTTCAGAGGAAGTAATGGTAACTTTGACTTCTCCTATCATTTCAGCTGAGAAAAAGACAGAGATGATCTTGTCTGCAATCAGTGATGATGATATGACACTTGTCAATTTTATTAAGGTTTTAGGTGAGAATAAAAGACTTGATCTTATTCCGGCTATTGCTAAAGTACTTAATGCAGATCTGCAAAAAGAGTCTAATCAATACGAAGGTGTATTGAAAAGTTCTAATAAGCTTGCTGAAGAAGAGTTAAGTAAGTTGGAAAAAACACTTAAAAAATATACAGGTTCTACGATTAAATTGACACAGGAAAAAACGGATCTTGACGGATTACGTGTTTCAGTTGATGATTTGGGTATTGAGGTTAACTTCTCTAAGCAGAGAGTTAAAGAACAACTAATTGATTTCATTAAGAAATCTCTGTAGTTATCTAATAGTAAAGGAGTAGCAGTGGCAAATAAATTGCAAGCAGATGAAATCTCTTCGATAATCAAAGAGAGAATTGAGAATTTTGAGATCGATGTTGATATCAATGAAATAGGAAAAGTAGTAGGTATCGCAGACGGTATTTCAACAGTATACGGTCTTAACAATGTTATGGCTGGTGAAGTTGTAGAGTTTGATAACGGTGCTAGAGGCCTTGTATTGAACCTTGAAGAAGCAAACGTTGGTGTTGTTGTTCTTGGTACAAGCGCAGGTATTAGAGAAGGTATGAGCGTTAAAAGAGCTGGTGAACTTCTTAAAGTTCCTGTTGGTGATGGACTAATGGGTAGAGTTGTAAACTCTCTTGGTGAAGCTGTAGATGGGAAAGGCGCTATTGATGCAAATGAACATAGATTTGTTGAAGAGAAAGCACCTGGGATCATGGCTAGAAAATCAGTTCATGAACCACTTCAAACAGGTATCAAAGCGATTGATGCACTTGTACCGGTTGGTAGAGGGCAAAGAGAACTTATTATTGGTGATAGACAAACAGGTAAAACTACGTTAGCTGTAGATACTATTATTAACCAAAAAGGTCAAGATGTTGTATGTATCTATGTTGCTATTGGTCAAAAAGCTTCTACTGTTGCTGCAACAGTTAAGAAACTTGAAGAGCATGGAGCTATGGACTATACAATTATTGTAACTGCAGGTGCAGCTGAATCTTCAGCACTTCAATTCCTTGCTCCATATGCAGGTGTTACTATGGCTGAGTACTTCAGAGACAATGGTAGACATGCAGTTATCTTCTATGATGACCTTTCTAAGCACGCGGTTGCATACAGAGAGATGTCACTTATCCTTAGAAGACCTCCGGGTAGAGAAGCTTACCCTGGTGATGTATTCTACCTTCACTCAAGACTTCTTGAGAGAGCTGCAAAGTTAAGTGATGAGAATGGTGCTGGTTCAATTACTGCATTCCCTATCATTGAGACTCAAGCTGGAGATGTTGCGGCATATATCCCGACTAACGTTATCTCTATTACAGATGGTCAGATTTTCCTAGAAACAGATCTATTTAACTCAGGTATAAGACCAGCTATTAATGTTGGACTATCAGTATCTAGAGTTGGTGGTGCTGCTCAAATTAAAGCTACTAAACAAGTATCTGGTACATTGAGACTAGACTTGGCTTCATTTAGAGAGCTTCAAGCATTTGCACAGTTTGCATCTGATCTTGATGACTACACTAGAGGTCAACTAGAACGTGGACAGAGAATGGTTGAAGTTCTTAAACAAGGACCTTACGCTCCAGTTGCTATTGAAAAACAAGTTGTTATTATTTTTGCTGGTGCAAATGGTTTCCTTGATGATATTGCAGCAGCTTCAGTAACTAAGTTTGAAGCTGAGCTTATGCCATTTATTGAAGCAAAATATGCAAATATTTTAGATGCTATCAGAAATGATAAAAAGATCTCTGATGATACAGATGGAGCATTACGTAAAGCTATCGAAGATTTTAAAGCTTCATTTGCTGAGTAAGAAAGGCTAAAGATGGCTAATTTAAAAGAGATAAAGCGTAAGATAGGGTCTGTTAAAAATACACAGAAGACTACTAATGCTATGAAGCTTGTCTCTTCTGCTAAACTGAAAAGAACAGAAGAGCTTGCTAAACGTTCAAGAGTTTATGCTGCTAAATTGACTGAACTCATAGAAGAGATCGCTCAAAAAATGCAACAGTCAAGTGCTGAAGGTATTGATAATGTCTATTTTAAGGATGTACAAGATCCTAAAATAGTTGATATTGTTTTTATCACGGCTGATAAAGGTCTTTGTGGTGGATTTAATTCACAAACCATTAAGAGAGTAACCCAGCTGATCGCAAAATATCAAGAAAAAGATGTCAAAGTACGTCTTAGAGCTGTAGGTAGAAAAGGTATTGATTACTTTAAATTCAATAATGTTGAATTAAACGATGAAGTTATCGGACTTTCTGCAGCACCTGATTTTAAGCAAGCAGCTGAACTCATTTCAGAAGTTGCAGCGTCATATGTAAACGGTGAAACAGATAAGATCGTTTTGGTACATAATGGTTATGTAAATATGATTACTCAAGAAGTAAAAGAGGATCATGTTCTACCTGTAGATACATCAAAACTTGAACTAAACTCTGTGTCAACTTCAGAACTTGAAGTTGAGCCAGATGATGATGATACACTTCTTGATGCACTTGTTAAGCGCTATATTGAGTATACAATGTATTACTCACTTATAGATTCATTGGCTGCTGAGCACTCTGCTCGTATGCAAGCAATGGACGCGGCAACAAAGAATGCTAAAGAGATGGTTAAAGAGCTAAATGTTAAATATAACAAAGCAAGACAAGAATCTATTACTACTGAACTCATTGAGATCATCAGTGGTATGGAATCAATGAAATAATTAGAGGAGAGAAAATGACAGGTAAAATAGTACAAGTCTTAGGTCCCGTTCTAGATGTGGATTTTACAGACTACCTACCAGAGATCAATGAAGCGTTAGAAACTACATTCATGGTTGACGGAAAAGAGCAAAAATTAGTTTTAGAAGTAGCAGCACAACTTGGTGATAACAGAGTTAGAACAATTGCTATGGACATGAGTGAGGGTGTAGTTAGAGGTCAAGAAGTTAAAGCAACTGGTGACTCTATCAAAGTTCCTGTAGGTGAAGAAGTTCTTGGACGTATCTTTAACGTTATAGGTGATACAGTTGATGATGCTGGACCATGTGATGCAAAAGAGTACTGGTCTATTCATAGAGACCCGCCAGCATTTGAAGACCAAAGTACAAAAACAGAAGTTTTTGAAACAGGTATTAAAGTAGTTGACCTTCTTGCTCCATATAACAAAGGTGGAAAAGTTGGACTATTTGGTGGTGCCGGTGTTGGTAAAACCGTAATTATTATGGAACTTATTAACAACGTTGCACTTAAGCACTCAGGTTTCTCTGTATTCGCCGGTGTTGGTGAAAGAACACGTGAAGGTAACGACCTTTATTTTGAAATGAAAGAATCAAACGTACTTGATAAAGTTGCACTTTGTTATGGTCAAATGTCTGAACCTCCAGGAGCACGTAACCGTATTGCTCTTACTGGTCTTACTATGGCTGAGTACTTCAGAGATGAAATGGGTCTTGATGTATTGATGTTTATCGATAATATCTTTAGATTTGCTCAATCAGGTTCAGAGATGTCTGCACTTCTTGGTCGTATTCCTTCAGCTGTTGGTTACCAGCCGACACTTGCTAGAGAAATGGGTGCACTTCAAGAGCGTATTACATCAACAACTAAAGGTTCAATTACATCTGTACAAGCTGTATATGTTCCTGCGGATGACTTGACTGACCCGGCTCCTGCGTCTGTATTTGCTCACTTGGATGCAACAACAGTACTTAACAGATCTATTGCTGAAAAAGGTATCTATCCTGCGGTTGATCCATTGGATTCAACTTCAAGAATGCTTGATCCACAAATTGTTGGTGAAGAGCATTATGGTATTGCAACTGGTGTTCAGCAGATCCTTCAAAAGTATAAAGACCTTCAAGATATCATTGCGATTCTTGGTATGGATGAACTTTCTGAAGATGATAAACTTGTTGTTGAAAGAGCTAGAAAGATCGAAAAATATCTTTCTCAACCTTTCCATGTTGCAGAAGTATTTACTGGTTCTCCAGGGGTATATGTTACACTTGAAGACACAATCGAAGGATTTAAAGGTCTTCTTGAAGGTAAATATGATGAGATGAATGAAGCTGCATTCTACATGGTTGGAAACATGGCTGAAGCGGTTGCTAAAAACGATAAGATTAATGCTAAGTAATCTTAGTTCTAATCTCTAAAGGATATTTATGGAACTTATGAAGCTAGAAATAGTCACACCAAATGGTGTGATCTTTGACGCTGAAGTAAAACAAGTAACTTTACCCGGAGCAGAAGGTGAATTTGGTGTATTAGCCAATCACGCTACAGTGGTATCGTTACTTGATACAGGTGTCATTGTTATCAACAACGCTGATGGAAATGAAATAGCAGTCGCTATAAATTCTGGATATGTAAAGGTTGATGAAGAAAAAACTACTTGTATCGTAGATGGTGCTGTAGCTCTTTCCGGTGAAGATAGTGATTTGGCTAAATCACTTGAAGCAGCAAAAGAACTACTTAAAAGTACTGAGTCTTCTAATACAGCTATCGCATCAGCAGTAGCCAAAGTAGAACAAATCGGAAAGTCTCTCTAAATTGGGCTCTCTTTTTACTTATCTCTTTGAAAGCAGTGCAATTACTATATTTGTACTGCTTTTACTATCTGTCTATTTTATTGCAACATTCTGGGTCTTTTTAGATAGATACTATATTTTAAATTCTCGTATCGGCTCTGAAGCAAAATCACTTAAGGCACTTTACACAGGTCAGTCAAAATCAGTGGCAAATAATTCACTAATTTTTACTTATCTGTCTCGTGTAAATACACCGAACAAAGCTATTTTAGAGGCAGCCTCTTCGGATGCAATTCGCGTTTCAACCAAGGGACTTACCTGGCTCTCTATTATCGCTTCGACATCTCCTTTTATAGGTCTTTTTGGTACGGTTATAGGGATACTTGAGACGTTTACAAAGCTTGGAGCACAATCAAGTGCATCACTTTCAGTGATCGCGCCAGCTATTTCAGAAGCGCTTATTGCTACAGCCGCAGGTATTGCGGTGGCTATTTTTGCATACACATTTCATCTCATTTTAAAGCGTAAAGCGTATGAACTCTCATCTTTACTCTCTTCTCAGGCAGAAGTGATACTCTCTCAAGTAAATGAGGATTAAATGTTTACATGGGATGATGATCCGGACTTAAATATTACTCCATTGGTAGATGTCATGCTGGTTTTGATGGCTATTTTGATGATAAGTGCACCGACGATCACATTTCAAGAACAACTCACACTCCCTGAAGGCTCTAAAACAGTCACAGTAACTAAACCTAAAACACTTACTATTAGAATGGATAAAGATAAAAAGATCTATCTGAATAAAGATACCTATACATTAGATACTTTTGCAGATGATTTTGTCAATCAGTCCGTTAAATTTGATAAAGCTTCTGAAGTGTATATACGTGCAGATGAAGCCTTAACTTATAAAAATGTCATGTATCTTCTGAAAAGCGTTAAAGCAGCAGGTTTTGAGAAGGTCTCCCTTATAACATTATGATCAACAAGTCTTCGACCTTCATCTCAGGAGTTTTGGCTGTTGGTATTTATATTACATTTATTGTGTTGTTAGTTATTTATTTTAATACACGTGATGTTAAAAAAGCAGTACATTTTGTAAAGAAAAACGAGGACCGTATACGCGTTTCTGTATCTTCACCAAAAGAAAAACCTAAACAACCAGTAAAGAAAAAAATAGAAAAGAAAAAATCTAAACCAATAAAAAAGAGTGTTAAGAAAGAGACTGTAAAAAAGAAACCTATTGTAAAGAAAAAAGTTATCAAAGAGAAGGTTGTTAAAAAACCTAAAAAAGTTAAAAAACAAGATAAAAATACTACACGTCCTAAAAAAGTGAACAAACCTAAAAGTCTTTTTGATAATGTGAAAACAAAGAAACAAACAAGCAAACCCAAAAAGAGCATAGTAGAAAAACAAAAAGTATCCAAGCCAAAAGTAAGTGCGAGTGAATTATTTAATGATTCACTTAAGGTACAAAAACCTAGTGATATGGGTATAGAAAATGCTTATTTAGCCATGGTTGAAGAGAAGTTAAATGGTTGGCCGGCTCAAAGTGAATATGCAGGAGAAAAGGCAAAAGTACTGTTGACGATTCAAACCAATGGAAGTTTTAAATTTAAAGTAATTACAGGATCTTCAAATCCTGACTTCAATATAGGATTGGAAGAATATCTTAAACAACTGCAAAGGTTTGGTTTTGGACCACATAAGGGTGGTCGTGTATATAAAATTGATGTGGAGTTTATCGCAACTGAGTAAATAGAACCACATTTCATATTCATTAATGAAGATTTCAACACTGCCTTGATACAATACTTGGATAATAAGAACACATCAAGGGATCTACAGTGCGACAACTATTACTATCATTATTACTCATAAATTTTTTGACTTCAGCACTTTTTGCTGTAGATGCGACATTAAAAATAGAAAAAGATGTTGAACAGCGTGCACGTATTGCTGTGATCGACGGTTCAACCAATGAGGACAGCAGGGTGTTTAATATCTTCCTTTCTGACCTTAAGATCTCTGGACACTTTCTTCCTGATACAACACATCATGTGGGTGATGTCAAAAGTAATTTTGTTATTCCTGCATTGAAGTCTCAAGAGTATATCATTAAGTATACAATGAGCCAACAAGGAAGAACAAGTCTTTTTGTACGTCTTATAAAAACATCAGATGGTGTTGAATTGTTTAAAAAGAGTTATGCTATACCCTCAAATAAAAAAATGCCTTTTTTAATACATAAAGCAGTAAGTGATATAAATAAGGTTTTGGGATATTCGGATATTTCCTGGATCAATAGATATGTTGTATATTCTGTCTACACAACACCAGGACGCAGTGAGATACGTTTATCTGATTATACTTTCAACTATACAAAGACCATCATAAGAGGTGGGCTGAACCTTTTCCCTAAATGGGCTGATGCAAAACAGAGATCTCTTTATTATACTTCATTTCGAGGTGTAGTTCCAACGCTTTATAAACTCAATATTTACAATGGAACAAAACAGAAGATCATTAGTTCTGAAGGTATGATGGTCTGTTCGGATGTTAGTAAAGACGGATCAAAACTTTTATTGACCATGGCACCTGAAGGGCAAGCAGATATTTTTGAACTGAACCTGGGATCAAAAACAAAAAAGAGGGTGACTAACTTTAAAGGCATAGATGTAAACGGTAGATATGTAGATAATGAAAGCCGTATTGTATTTGTTTCAAATCGTTTAGGATATGCAAACGTATTTAAAAAGTCAATTAATTCTGCTGCCACATCACAAGTAGTTTATCATGGACGTAATAATAATGCCTGTGATGCACACGGGAATAAGATCGTTTATTCAAGTAGAGAGAGTAGTAATGCTTTTGGAGGGAACACATTTAATCTTTATCTTACATCTTCCACCTCTTCCAGTACAAGACCATTGACAACAACAGGAGCAAATCAGTTTCCACGTTTTTCAGCAGATGGTTCTGTAATACTGTTTCTTAAACAAAGAGAAGGCAGTAGTTCAATAGGATATACAAACTTAACCAGTTACCAGAGTCTGCTTTTCCCTTTCAATGATAGAAAAGTACAAGCAATTGATTGGTAACAGAATTTAAAAAGGATATATAATGAGACAACAAATATTTTTAGCAACAACAATGATCTTACTAGTATTGAACGGATGTTCACAGACAGCACCAAGTATAGGTAATGTATCTGATTCATCACAGATTTCAGGCGATACCGTGAGTATTGATGAGAGTGGTTATGGGAATGAATCTGGTAATTATAACAGTAGCCGAGATGGTTTTAAATCTGTTTACTTTAAATTTGATGACTATGAGATACATTCAGATATGCAAGAAAATATGAATACTAATGTGAGTGTAGGAATGTCGACAGCTTCTAAAATTAAAATAGAAGGTAATTGTGATGAGTTTGGTACAGATGAGTATAATTATGCACTGGGCTTAAAACGTGCAAAAGCGGTAAAAGACAGTCTTACTGCGCAGGGCATTCAGGGTAGTCAAGTAATACTGGTTAGTTTAGGAGAGAGCAGCCCTATTTGTGGCGATGCAAGTGAGAGTTGTTATGAACAAAATAGAAGAGTAGATATCCGTTTGGTAAAGTAGGTCAGAAGTGAAAATATCTGTCAATAAATATCTATATACGCTTTTTTTAACTACAGTACTACTTCATGCAGAGTACAACTTTGGAGGTAGTAGTCAGCAGGTAAAGATAACGAACAGTAGTATAGCATCTATGAAGCACAAAATAGAAAAACAGGAAGAACGTATAGATGGGCTTATTACCATCATAGAAGGGTTGAGTGCTTCGTTAAATGAGTTACAGTATATTCAGCAGAAAAAACCTTTACATGATAATAAGCAAAATAAGAATGATGTATTACTTCAAAAACTGGTTGCAATGATCGATGATATTAATGAAAACTATGTGAGTAAAAAAGAATTAAAAAGTCTAGTACAAGCGTATACAGCAACAGCAAAACCAGTGCCTGTAAAAATAAAAAATGACTCACTTAAGGGTAAAGAAAATGCAACTCTTTATAGTGAAGGTGTAAGACATTTTGGAAAAAAACGTTATGATGAAGCAGAAAAAAGATTTATTGTTACGAATAAAAAGGGTTATAAACCTGCTGCATCAAATTATTACTTAGGTGAAATTGCTTATTATACAAAAAAGTATGAAGATGCGATATTTTATTTTAAAAAGAGTGCAGGGTTATATGACCAAGCTACTTATATAGATACATTGCTGTTCCATACCGCAGTTTCTCTTGAAAAAACCGGAAATAGAGAAGAGGCAAAAAAATTTTATGAAAATATTATAGAAAACTATCCGACAAAAAAAACAGCTAAGATCGCTAAGAAAAAACTAAAAAAACTTTAGGAGTTCAGATGTATAAATATCCATTTTTATTATTGGTTGTTCTATCTCTTGGGATGGCGAATGAAAAGGATATATTCAACTCTCCACAGCTACCGCTTAAGGGTACAGAGACAATGCCGATCTCAAAGACAGTTTTTAAACAGATCAAAGATGATAAAGAAGAGATAGTGGACTTGACAGATAAAAACTTCATATTGGTCTCTGTACGTGAGAATGGAAGTGATGGAAGATTCTATGCTGTTGATAAAGATGGTACAGTATGGTGGAGTGGTCCTGTCACCTCGGGTGCTCCAGAGTTTAGAAGCCCATCAGGGATATTTACGATCTTCCAAAAAAAGCGTTATCATATGTCTACTGAATGGCCGGATGAAAACGGTGTAAATAATATGGATTATATGATGAAGTTCACAAAAAATGGACATGCTTTACATAAAGGGTCTGTGGATTGGATGTCTCATGGGTGTATTCATATAGATCCGAAAGATGTACCTGTTATTTACAAATGGTCAAATTATAGGACCAAGGTGGTGATAACCAGACATAGCTATATGCGTTTTGCAAAAGATGATCTGCGTAGAATTTATCTCAATCCGTAGTAGGTTTAAATATCTAAGGCTCACTAAAGTTTGCTTGGATACAATAATCAAAATTTTAAAAATGGAGTCAATATGACAATTACAAATGAAAATTGTGTAGTCGGAATCGAGTACGAAGTAAAAGAAGCAGGTACTACAGATATCGTAGATAGTAACAAAGGTGGAGATGCACTTGAGTTTATCATTGGAAAAGGCCAGATCATTCCAGGTCTTGAAAATGCACTTGTAGGTATGTCGCAAAATGAGAGCGGAGACATTATGGTTGCTGCTGCTGATGCATATGGTGAAGTAAACCCTGAAGCTAAACAAGTATTGCCAATAGAGCAATTTGAAGGTGTAGATCTTAAAGAAGGTATGTCACTTTATGGACAAGGTGAAGATGGTCAGACTGTTCAAGTAACAGTGACATCTTTTGATGATAAAGAAGTTAGTATAGACTTTAACCACCCATTGGCAGGTAAAGACTTAATGTTCTCTGTAACAGTTCTTTCTGCAAGAGAAGCAACAGCTGATGAAGTGTCATCAGGTGTTGTTGGTGGTGCACCGGCAGAGGGTGGATCATGTGGAACTGGATGTGGTTGTCACTAAGACTTAACTATGCCTTTATGGCGTCGATCTCTCTAATAAAGATCGGCGTTTCTTCTTCATTACTTTATTTGGTATATTTCCTTTATTTTCATTATAAAAATCTTTATAAACATTGCTAACTTATGATATTATGTCAAATAGTATGGGTTATATTTAGGGAGATAATGAATGGAAGTTTTAGAAACAGTATTTGACATCAATAGGATTTTGGTGACACTGTTTAATACATCAGAAGAAATCAGAAAAGAAAAAAACATTGATCTTGTATATGAAATGGATGCACATATTCCTAAGGATATAAGAGGTGATTCAACAGTACTCTTAAGACTATTGACTCAAATGCTTACTTTTGTTTTTCAACATAGTGACAGAAATGAAATATTATTGACATTGTCAGCGCCAGAAGACTTTGTATTTGAGGAAGATATTTCGTTTAGAATAAAAGAGACAGGTATCCGCAAAGAAAAAGTACTAGCTTATTTGGAAACAAATTTAAGTAAAGACCTTGAAGCACTTGGCGGGAAGATCGTTTATAAAGATGAAGATTTTTCAGATGTCAGTCTAAATATACCTTTTAAGATCAATGAATTGGGGTTCAGACGTCATTATAGACTACCTGACAATAAGATGTTAGGTAAAAAAAGTTTTAGTTATCTGTGAGAGTACTCATGTTGCAAAAAGTATTAAAAAACTATTTCAATATTTTAAGTATGAAGTGGATGAAGGTATAGATGCCTTTAGGCAGAATGGAAGTGATCTTAGTCAATATGATATCTTTCTTACGGAAGAAAAATTTTCGATAGGAGAGTTAGCTTCAGTTATTAAAAAAGCAGAAGATATGTTGTCTCTTAAGCTTGTCATACTGAAAGGTAAAGAGAGTGTAGTAAATAGTAATATACAATCTATTTCTACTTATTTAAGTAAACCTATTACGCAAGAGAGTATTTATGATCTTATTGTAGAACTGTTTAATCAAGAGGTTGAGAAGGTTAAATCAGTTAAAAAAGAACTAAAACCAAGGTTAGAGTCTAAAACAGAATTTAAAATTGAACCTAAAACAGAACTTAACCCTGTAAAAGAAGATATGTTTCGAGATACTATAGAAGCGAAAAGAACTAGAAAGAATATGGTTTTAAATGTTAAGTTTGGTAAAGATAATGCTAAAAAACAAGGTTTAGTCTATCACAAAATACTGCAAAACTTTTTAGATACATTTGATCGTTCTGATCTTTATTTTAGAGAAATAGTGCAGGAAAAAGCTACTACCAAAATTAAAGATTTCTGTATAGATCTGGAGAAACAGTCAAAATTGATTGGTGCAGAGAGTATGTTGAATTTTGTTGATATTGTTAGCCTCATTTTTGTTTATAATAAACTTGATATGCTCCCTATCTATCCGGGACGCTATCATCTTGAACTTCAAAAACTTCTTACAGAGATCAAGAAACAACTATAGTGTTTTATCATTCTACTCTTCATTGTAGAGTTCAAAGTCTTCTTTACTGACTCCACAGTCTGGGCACTCCCAGTCATCAGGGAGATCTTCAAATTCAGTTCCCGGGGGTATGTTTCTGTCTGGATCTCCAACTTTGGGATCATATATGTACTCACACACCGTACAGATGTATTTTTGATTCATACTTTATCCTTCTCTTTACAGTTTCCAAAAGATAACAATTGATCGTGTAATTGATGTGTGATGAATAGTGTAATTAAAACATGGTAAAATACGTGTAAATTACTTCAAAGGGACGCGTATGTCAATTAAATGTGCATTTTTATTTCCGGGACAGGGTTCTCAATCTGTAGGGATGGGACAAGACTTTTTTAACAATTCTGATGTAGCAAAACAGATGGTAGCAAATGCCAGTACTAGAACAGGGATAAATTTTGAAAATCTTTTGTTCACTGAAAATGATGATCTAGGACAAACAGAATTTACACAGCCGGCTATTTTGCTTGTAGGTGCGATAGCACATACACTTTTTACAGATGCTACGCAGATCAAACCAGCACTTACTATGGGACACTCTCTTGGTGAATTTACAGCACTTGTAGCTTCAGGTGCACTTGATGCCATAGATGCAGTGGAACTGGTAAATCTTAGAGGTAAACTGATGGCTGAGGCATGTTCAAAACAAGAAGTAGGTATGCTTGTAAGTCTTGGACTTTCAGATGAAGCTGTAGAAGAGGTGTGTGAAGCTCAGCGTAATGAGGGTAAACAAGTATGGGCTGTAAATTACAATGCAGATGGACAGATCGTTATTGCCGGGATCAAAAAAGATCTTGAAGCACTTGTACCAGTACTTAAAGAGGCTAAGGCAAAAAGAGCGATGCTGCTTGATATGTCTGTAGCTTCTCACTGTCCACTTTTAGAGAGCGCATCAGCACCACTGGAAGCAAAACTAAAAGAGATGCTTAAAGATGAATTTATCGCTCCTGTGATCTCTAATGTAACCGCTAAAGCATATGATACTAAAGCTGAAGCTTTGGACTTACTTCCACAACAACTTGTAAAGCCTGTATTGTATAAACACTCAATGGCAGAAGTTGATGATAGTGTAGATTGTTATATTGAGTTTGGGAATGGCAATGTGTTGAAGGGCTTGAATCGTAAGGCTACGAAGAAGCCTCATTTCAATGTGAGTGATATGGCTTCTCTTGAGGCTACTATAGAAGCTATTAGAGAGTTAAATGTCTAAAATTGCTATTATGGGGGCTATGCCTGAAGAGATTGAACCTATTGTGTCTAATCTTGATAATGTAGAACAGACTGTTTATGGGGCAAACACTTACTATGAAGGTTCATATAATGGTCAAAAAGTTGTTGTAGCATACTCTAAGATAGGTAAAGTATTTGCTACGCTTACTGCTACGATGCTTATAGAAAAATTTGGTTGTGATACCTTACTTTTTTCAGGTGTAGCTGGAGCAATTTCTGATGAGCTTAACATTGGTGATCTGATCATTGCAGATGGTTTGTGCCAGCATGATCTGGACATTACTGCGTTTGGACATCCTTTTGGTTATGTACCAGAAGGTGAGGTGTGTATAGCTACAGATGTGGCTTTAAGAAAGATCGCGAAAGGTGTAGCAAAATCTAAAGGCTTGATACTTAAAGAGGGCGTTATCGCTACAGGTGATCAGTTTGTGGCTAATCCTGAGCGTAAAGACTGGATAGGTAGTACTTTTAAAGCAGATGCTTTAGAGATGGAAGGTGCTTCTGTGGCCGTGGTCTGTTCGGCACTTGAAGTGCCATTCTTCATTTTACGTGCTATCTCTGACTCTGCGGATATGGATGCGAGTTTTAACTTTGATGAATTTCTTGAGTCTTCAGCGAAAATTTCGGCTGATTTTATTTTGAGTATGGTAGAAGTTATTAAAAAGTAGGAAAATAGTGGACGATAATCAAAGAAGAGCTAAAGCTAAAACTATGCCCATGAGTAAAAAATTACTCAAAGTTATAGGTAAGACCAATGCTGAATTTCGCCTCATAGGTGAAGGTGATAAGGTGTTGGTAGGTTTGAGTGGCGGAAAAGATTCACTCTCTTTGATACATGCATTGAAACATATACAACGTCATGCACCTTTTAGGTTTGAGTTTGAAGCTTGTACCATTAAGTATGGCATGCCAGATGAGCATTATGAGTTTCTTACTAAGCACTGTGAAGAGTATGAGATAGTACATCATGTTTATGATACCAATATTTTTGATGTATCTCAAGATGCTATACGTGAAAACTCTTCTTTCTGCAGCTACTTTTCGCGTATGAGAAGAGGGGCATTGTACTCTTTTGCAGAGGAGCATGGGTTTAACAAAATTGCACTTGGACATCACTTTGATGATACAGTTGAGAGCTTTTTCATGAACATGTTTTACAATGGAAGTATGAGAGCCTTGGCGCCTATCTATAAAACAAGTAGAGAGATACATCTTATACGTCCTCTCATACAGGTACGTGAGTCTCAGTTACGTGGATTTGCTGAAGATAATAACTTACAGGTGATAGGTGATGAAGCATGCCCTGCCATGCTTAAAGATGTAAAAATGCCTCATGCTCGTGCCTCTACTAAAGCGTGGCTTGCAGGGCTTGAAGCAAATAACAAAGATGTTTTTAAGATGTTTAAGGCATCATTCAAACATATACACGATGATACTTTTTTAGATCCTACTCGCTGGGATAGAGATGATATAGAAGGATAAGAGATGAAACGAATGATATGGATATTATTAGCATTAAACGTTTCACTTGTGGCAGTAGATGTTAAACCTGTAAATGTTACTGTGAACTTGATGAAAAACTGTGAAGTACTTATGATTAATGAAAAAAGAGATAAAGATTCAAAACTCATATTTAGCTTTGCCGGTAAAGGTGACTGTATACAAAAATTTGAATGTCTACGTAACATTAGCCAAAAAGAGTTAGATGCCATGGATGAGAGTAAACGGGCATATGCCAAGTGGAAAAACCCAGTATGGTGTAGGGTAAATGCAGATGGTAAAGAAGGTTGGGTAGAAGAACAGTTCTTATCTGACGAGCCCTGTAAGTTGGAAGAGTAGTTATTTATATACTATAGTATATAAATACTTTTAATAGAGAAATAATGAATACATATAAAGCCACAACTTCAGGCCGTTTAGACAAAATTTTAGCACAAGAATTAGATGTAAGCCGTAATCAGGTTGAAAAACTTGTTAAAGATGGACTAGTATCTGTGAATGATAAAGTTATCACAAAAACAAGTTTTAAAGTGGCAAAGAGTGATGAAATAAGTTATGAATTTAAAGAAGCAGAAAAAAGAGTGGCTCCACCTATAGACTTTGATGTTGAGATACTCTATGAAGATGAATATTTGTTGGTGGTCAATAAACCTTCAGGGCTTGTAGTGCATCCTGCACCTTCAGTGAAAGAACCTACATTGGTGGATTGGCTTATACATAAAGGGATATCTCTTTCTACTATCTCGGGTGAAGAACGTCATGGGATCGTACACCGTATAGATAAAGAGACCACGGGTGCTTTGGTGGTGGCTAAAGATAATAAAACGCATGAGAAACTTTCTGAACAACTGCAAGATAAGAGTATGGGACGTTATTATCTAGCACTGATTGACTGTCCTTTGAAAGATGATACCGTGATAAATAAGCCTATCGGAAGAAGCCCAAACAACAGGTTGAAAATGGATGTAGTAGAGTATGGAAAGTCCGCAAAAACAGCTTTTGTGAAATTAGCAGAAACAGCACACGGTACGGAACTTATAGCGGCAAAGCTTTTTACAGGAAGAACCCATCAGATACGTGTACATCTTAACTCTTTGGGACGCCATATATTGGGTGATGATTTATATGGTTTTAAGACCAAAAGAGATAAAATAGCACGCGTAAATTTACATGCATATCTCTTATATTTGACTCATCCTATGAGCGGTGAGAAGATGGAGTTTGTTGCTCCTCTTTTTGAAGATATGAAACTGTATATATCTAAATATTTTGATCAAAGTGAAATTGATAAAAAAATCAATCCTCAAACAATGGGAGCTCTCTTTAATCACTTTTAATTCACTTTAAACAGGAATCTCATGCCACATTTAAAAGTTACCCCTTTTGATACTTCAAAGATAGCAAAACAGATAGAAAAAAGTTCTATTATGAAGTCTGTTGCCAAGTCTCTCACTTCTGATGATCTTATTATAGAAGTAGAACATTTAGGTGAGGAGTTTTTGCTTCAGCTTAAATCAGATGATAAAGCATATCTGTTAAAGTATGACAAAGTAACAAGACCATTAAAAGTGAATATTTTAAAAGAGGCATTAGATGCTGTTTCTAAAGAGTTGAATTTAGATGTTCTCTCTTCAAACATAGCTATATCAAATATAAAGCCTGCACTCTCTTCAAAGTATTTTAAAAAGATAGAAGATTTTGAAAATATTATCTATCCAAAAGAGAAAGTTTCTGTTGAGGTGGGATTTGGCTCCGGAAGACACTTATTGCACCAGGCAAAAAAGAACCCTGATACACTTTTTATAGGTTTAGAGATACATACACCTTCTGCACAACAGGTACTTAAACAGATAGAGTTACAGCAACTTGATAATATTTGGGTAGTGAATTATGATGCAAGACTTTTTCTTGAGATGCTACCTTCGAATATCTGTGAACAGATATTTGTACACTTTCCTGTTCCCTGGGATAAAAAACCGCATAGAAGGGTTATTTCAAAAAGTTTTTTGGCTGAGTCCATGAGGGTATTAGGTGTTGATGGACGTTTGGAGCTAAGAACAGACAGTGACAATTACTTCTGGTATGCTTTGGAAACCTTTTTCTCGGTGCCAAAAGTAGAAGTAGAAGTCCGTAAAAATGAAGCCCTGGAAGTAACCAGTAAATATGAAGCAAGATGGCTGAAACAGGATAAAGACATTTATGATGTCTATGTAAGATCTAACCAGATATCAGAAGAAAAACATATGACAATTGATTTTAATTTTAATGATGTAAAATATACACATGATATAGAGAATCGCTTGCCTAAAAAAGCACTGGTATATGATGGATATTTTGTGCATTTTGAACGCATGTACCGTGTATCGGATAAAAGTCTATTTATAAAGTGTGCTTTTGGTAGTTTTGACAGACCTGAACATAAATATATTTTATTGGAAGAAAAGCATTGCAGATATTTTGTCTCATCACCGGTGAAGACAACTGTAAATTTTAAAGCACACCAAAAACTCATTGAGCAATTAAAGGGAGAAGAATATGTCTAATGTGATACGCGCTTCAAATCTTACACTTGCTTATGAGAATGGGGATAAAGAGATCATCAAAGATGCTAACTTTAGCATTAAAAAAGGTGAGTTTGTTTTCATTACCGGTCCAAGTGGTTCAGGTAAGTCTACACTTCTAAAATCACTTTATGGACAGTTAAAGCCAAGTGAAGGGAGTCTTGTTGTAGGTGGTTTTGATCTGGCAAATATAAGACAGAAAAAACTTCAAGAGCTTAGAACACATATGGGTATTATCTTTCAAGATTATAAGCTCGTTAATGAATGGACAGTATCAAAAAATGTGGTTCTTCCTCTTATGATCGCTGGATACTCTACAGAAGTACAGGAGACTCAGGCACGCAGACTGCTCAGTCACGTAAAACTGACAGGTATTGCAGATAAGTATCCTTTAGAGCTTTCAGGTGGAGAACAGCAGCGTGTTGGTGTAGCAAGAGCTTTAGCCAAGAATCCTGTCGTGATACTTGCAGATGAACCTACCGGTAATCTTGATGACTACTCGTCAAATGTTATTTGGGATTTGATGGAAAGTGCATGTCAACAACTTGATACCACAGTGTTGGTTGTAACACATAAAATACCTACGATATTTTCATTGCCATACAGACACTTTATTATAGAGAGCAAGGGTGTATATGAAGTCCATTAAAGATCATCTTATGTTTATACTGCCTTTGATGGCAATTTTGTTGGGTATAGAGTTCTACTTAGTATTTGACCGCACAACTGACTCTTATGAAAAAGGCTTAAAAGAAGGGTACTCAATGCTTGTGGTTACGAAAAAACCTATGGAGTATTCTGCATTTTCTGCACTTAATGACCATATAAGCGCAAGTCAAAAGATAAAACGTGAAGAGATCGTTTCAGAGGTGATCAAAGGAGTTAGTGAAAACAACAGTAAAAAGATCCTTGATGCATTGCCATACTTTTACAACTTGAGTTTAGATGCTTATCTTCATACATCAGCTTTGGAAGAGATCAAAAAAGATCTGGAAGCTAATGTGAATGTCAAGAGAGTTGAAACCTTTGGAAGCTCTTACAGTTCAGCTTACAGGCTCTTTTCTTTCATCAAATTTACATTAAAACTCTTTATTATATTTATGGCTGTAGTAAGTCTTTTCCTTATCATAAAACAGATGGAGATATGGAAGTATGCACACAGAGAACGTATGCAGGTTATGGAGATATTTGGTGCACCTTTGATGCTTCGATCCGGGATTCTTTTTAAGGTCGCCTTTATTGATGCTATTTTCGCAACTATCTTTGTAAGTGGAATGTTTTATTATGTCAAGTTTTATTGGGCAGCACAAAGTGGTATTGATATGATGATAGAAAACCAGGCAGATCTTTTCAGGTTAAATGATATCGGCATATTGTTTGGATCAGCGATGCTTATTGTCATTATTTCTGTCTATTCAGTTGTGTTTTCCAGCAAGGGAGTAGAGGAGTGAGATCCTTTATTTTACTTTGTTTTGTAACCATAGGTTTGGTTTATGGTACATCGACGACTTCGAAAATAAAGAGTTCAAAAAAAAATCTCTCAGCAACCTCTTCTGCAAAAAAGAAAACAAGTAGAAAACTAAGTAAGATCGCGAGTGATATAAAGTCTGCTGAAAAAGACATCGTTTATTTAGAAAAAAAAATAGCGGATCTGGAACAAGACAAAGAGAAGACGCAAAAACAGTATGATGTACTTAAAGTTGAGTTAAAGAGATCTGAAGAAGAGTTATTAAAAACAAGTGAAGAACTGGAAGAGAAAGCGAAGGTCTTTATCTCTTTATTGTCAGAACAATTTTCTATCGTATTTGCTATGGAACACTCTCATGCTCCTACGCAAAAATCTATTTTGTCCCATGAAGTCTACAGTGCTTATAAAAAGCAAAATGCAAAAGTATTGTTAACATTAAAGTCTGACATACTTGCGCTTAAGAAGCGTAAATCAAATAAAGAGAAACTACGTAATAAGAGACAGAATGAAATAAAGAGAATCATTAAAAAAAGAGAGAGTTATGCCCAAAAGAAGGAAGAAAAAGAGAAACTTCGTAAAAAACTTTCTGTAGATGAAGAGAAATACAATACCAAACTCGAAAAGATAGAAGATAAACAGAATTCTCTTCGTACTACGTTGGCGAAGCTGAATATTTTACATGCACAGGAAGTTGAAGAAGCACGTAAACGTGCAGCAGCGAGAAAAAAAGCTATG
This sequence comes from uncultured Sulfurovum sp., assembly GCA_964492675.1. GTDB lineage: Bacteria > Campylobacterota > Campylobacteria > Campylobacterales > Sulfurovaceae > Sulfurovum. The sequence goes on along the minus strand of CAZBLM010000005.1, from coordinate 26,557 downwards.
CGTCTTGAAAAAGAGAGACAACGAAAAATACGTGATGCAAAGGCTTTGGCACGTTCAAAAGCAAGAAAAGCGAAAGAAGCATTGCGTAAAGCAAAAACAAAAGAAGAGAAGAATAAAGCACGTTTAGCTGCAAAAGAGGCAGAGGTTGAAGAAAAAAGAGTCTATAAAGAGAGTGAAAAAGTCAGACAGGTGAACTCTTCTTATAAAAAGTCTAAAACTTATGCTTACAGAGGAAAGAAGACTATTTCTCCTTTATCTGGAGCAAAGGTCATTAAAAAATTTGGTACCTATATTGACCCTATCTATAAGATAAAAATTTATAATGAGTCTATTACTTTAAAATCAAAAACTAAAAATGCAAAAGTTAAAAATGTACTTAACGGTAAAGTGGTATTTTCCGGGAAGAGCAGTATGTTAGGCAATGTTGTAGTTGTTTTACATAGTAGTAAGATACATACCGTGTATGCAGGACTTTCTAAAATTGCCCCTACAATTCGTGTAGGATCCAAAATCAAAAAAGGGTATGTTGTAGGAAAAGTGAATGAAAAACTAATTTTTCAAGCCACTAAAAATTCTAAACATATCAACCCATTACGCTTGATAAAGATATAAACGAATTTAACTTTCAACCCCTCCTAACCAACCTTTAGATATAATCGCGAAATTATATATAAAGGCTAACTGTGATTAAACGTGTTTTGGTAAAATTTTCTGGTGAAGCTTTGGCTGGTGAAGAAGGTTATGGGATAGATACTCAGATCCTTAACTTCATCGCCGGTGAGATAAAAGAACTTGTAGATTCGGGTGTTGAAGTAGGTATTGTTGTGGGTGGTGGAAATATCATTCGTGGTGTATCTGCTGCTGCAGATGGGATCATCAAAAGAACCTCTGGTGACTATATGGGGATGTTAGCAACTGTGATCAACGGTGTGGCGATCCAGGAAGCATTGGAACATGCAGGACTGAATGCAAGACTGCAGTCTGCGATAGATATGCAGGAGATAGGTGAGGCGTTCATTGTACGTCGTGCAAGACGTCACTTAGAAAAAGGACGTGTTGTTGTTTTTGCAGGTGGAACAGGTAACCCGTATTTTACAACCGATACAGCAGCAACACTTAGAGCATCAGAGATAGAAGCTGAACTTCTTATCAAAGCAACTAAAGTGGATGGTGTCTATGACAAAGATCCAAATAAGTTTGATGATGCAGTAAAGCTTGAGAGTTTGTCATATGATCAGGCACTTAATGATCATATTAAAGTAATGGATGATACTTCTATCGCGTTGGCAAAAGAGAATGAATTACCGATCGTTGTATGTAATATGTTTGAAAAAGGAAATCTTTTATCAATCATACAAGGTAATATGAGCTTGTGCTCTATTGTAAAATAATAAAACTATAAGGACTAAAGATGAGAACAGAACAATTAACAGCATTGGCATTGGAAAAAGTAGATTTTGATAAGTATCTTCTTGCAAATGCAGTAGGAAAAAGAGCAGAAGCAATTGCACAGGGTGCACAAACAGTTTTAGATATTGATATATCAGAGATGAAGTATGCAGATGTAGCACTTCGAGAGATAGCTGAAGGTAAGATCATAGTAAGTTTAGAAGGATAGATTCTTTTGGATGCTTTTCTTGATAAAGCTAAAAATGTACATACGATAGAAGAAGCTAAGGCGCTTCTTTGGGAAGAGATACCATCTCCTCTGCCTGAAACTATAAAAGCCTTAGAACTGTCACTTAAAGCACATGAAGGTCAAATACGTAAAAGTGGTGAACCTTACATCGTACACCCCATACTAGTTGCAGCCATTACCGCAAAAATTTCCAGTGATGAGATGATGGTGCAAGCTGCACTTCTTCACGATGTTGTGGAAGATACACCTTATACCATAGAAGATCTACTTGAAGAGTTTGGTGATGATGTGTCACATATGGTCGAAGGTTTAACCAAGATAGTTGAAATAAGAGACGAAGAGCTTGTACCTTCAGGTTCAGATGAGAGACTCATTAACTCTGCATTGACATTTCGTAAAATGCTTATTGCTTCTATTAAAGATGTACGTGTACTGGTTATCAAGCTTTGTGACAGACTGCACAATATGCTGACACTTGATGCATTACGTCCGGAAAAACAAAAACGTATCGCAGAAGAGACTATAGTCGTGTATGCTCCTATCGCACATAGGCTGGGAATTTCAAGACTTAAAAATCACTTGGAAGATCTAAGTTTTGCCTATATCTATCCTGAAGACTATAAGCAAATAGATACCTATATCAAATCAAATGCTCAAAACCTCAAGTTTAAACTCAATGCCTTTATACAAAATGTAAAAGATACTATGGACAAAGATGGATTTAGTAAAAATGAGTTTGAGATCATTGGAAGAGTGAAGCACTACTACTCGATATACCTGAAAATGCATCGCAAAGGTGTGAGTATAGAAGAGGTACTTGATCTGCTTGCCATTCGTATCATTGTGAAAGAACCCATAGCCTGTTATAGAGTATTGGGGCTTATGCATTTACATTTTACTCCACTTATATCAAGGTTCAAAGATTATATCGCTGTACCAAAAGAGAACGGATATAAAACTATACATACAACCCTTTTTGATGAAGAAGGTATTGTAGAAGCACAGATACGTACAGAAGATATGCATAAACTTGCAGAGTATGGTGTTGCTGCACATTGGAAATATAAAGGTGGAGATAACTCCGTGAACTTAGGTTGGCTTGAGAGTCTGCATTACCAAAATGAGTCTATAGAGGAATTTTATGAGTTAGCCAAATCAGATCTTTTTTCTGAAGATATCACTGTATTCTCACCCAAAGGGGATTATTATACATTGCCTAAAGGTTCTGTTGCACTTGACTTTGCATATGCAATACACTCTGAGGTAGGATCAAATGCCAGGGAGGTATTGATCAATAAGCAAAAAGCATCACTTTTGACCATTTTAAAAAATGGTGATATTGTCAATATCTTAAAAGATGATGAGCCGCATCTTTACTGTTCCTGGATAGATACGGTCAAAACATCTAAAGCCCAAGACGGTATAAGATCTTCCTGCAGAGCCAGGATCAAAGAATCAGATACTTTAAGTGCATACAATATATTAGGTACACTTTTCTCTAATAACAGTTTAGCGATGAAAGCATTGATAGAAAATATTGATCATAAAGATACGGTATATAAACTTCCTAATCAACTTGATTATTATAAAGAGACGATACATCAGGTAGCAGATTATCTTGGGACAAAAGAGGTACGTTTTTGGGAGTTACTCAAAAAAGGGTATAAAAAACCAAATATCAAAGAGCTTGAACACTTTACATTTTATACAAACAAGCCTTTGGATGGCGTAGAGTTTGATTATTGTTGTCATCCTAAAGTGGGAGATCAAATTGTTGGGTTTTATAAAGGTACAAAGGCTATTATACACCACAAATTATGTAAGAAAGCCTATGAAAAGATATTGAAACATGAAGCGATGCTTTATGTAAGCTGGCGTGCTTCCAAATTATCAAGATATCGTTTGACCATCAGCCTTCAAAATCAAAAAGGTATTCTGGCAGAGCTGTTGGCAAAACTTTCTGATCTGGACCTGAATATATTGAGTATAGAACTGGGTATTAGAAACTCAGAACAGGCAGAGTTCTGTCAGATAGAAGTGGAGAGTGCTGAGCCTAAAAAGCAAGAACTTGAAGATAAAATTTCACAAAAGTTTAAACTCATTGAGATGATAAGTTTAAATGATGCATATAACAAATAAGGAAAAAGAGAAAATGAGCATGGTAACAACAGCACTAGAAGAGATAGGTAGAGGTACAGCAGAGATCATAGATATGGAGCGAATAGAAAAACTCGTGACGAAATATTATGATGATGGCACTACTTATACGGTAAAAGCAGGTTTTGATCCTACTGCACCTGATCTGCATCTCGGTCATACCGTACTTCTTCAAAAGTTGGCTACTTTCCAAAAGTTTGGAGGGCGTGTTCAGTTCTTGATCGGTGATTTTACTGCGATGATCGGTGACCCAACAGGTAAAAGTGCTACACGAAAGATACTTACTAAAACGGAGATACTCAAAAATACGGTTTCTTATACTGAACAGGCTTTTAAGATCTTAGATGAGAGTAAGACGGAGATCGTTTATAATAATGACTGGTTAGAACATTTAGGGGCAGATGGTATGTTGCAATTGGCATCAAACTTAACTGTGGCTAGAATGCTGGAGAGAGATGACTTCTCCAAAAGGTATGCTTCAAATACACCTATTGCTGTGAGTGAATTTATGTATCCATTATTGCAGGGGTATGATTCTGTACATCTTAAGTCTGACATAGAGATAGGTGGTACTGACCAGAAATTTAATCTACTGATGGGAAGACAATTACAAAAAGCCTATGAAGTAAAAAAACAACAAGCAGTACTAATGATGCCGATCTTAGAGGGACTTGATGGTGTACAAAAGATGAGTAAATCTTTAGGTAATTATATTGGTGTTACTGAGGAGCCTAAAAATATCTTTGGGAAGGTACTCTCCATTTCAGATGATCTAATGTGGCGTTATTATGAGCTTTTGAGTGAGATGTCACTTTCAGATATTGCACAACTGAAAGAGGATGTAGCATCTCGCACCGTTCACCCAAAAACTGCAAAAGAAAACCTCGCCTTGGAGATAACTACAAGGTTTTATAATGAAGAGTTGGCTACACTAGCTAAAGAAGAGTTCAACTCTGTCTTTAAGACAAAGAACATACCTACGGATATACCTGAATTTGAGATGGAAGAGGGTATTTGGATATGTCAAGCACTTTTAGATGCTGGATTAGAAACATCTACTTCACAGGCTAGACGTGATATAAAACAAAATGCTGTAAGTATAGATCAGAAGAAAATAAGTGATGATAAGCTTAACTTGGATGTTGGTGAGTATATCTTGCAAGTAGGTAAAAAGAGATTTGCAAAAGTAAAGGTAAAGTAATGGAATTTAAGTCTTTCAATATCGGTAAGTACACGATAGAGAAACCTATCATACAAGGTGGTATGGGAGTAGGTATCTCATGGGATCAACTTGCAGGAAATGTAAGTAAAGAGGGCGGACTTGGCGTTATTTCTGCTGTAGGAACAGGTATTTATAAAAATAGAGCTTATGTTGAAAAAACAGTGGGTAAAGAAGAGAGACCGCTTGAGGCTATCAACTTTTACTCTTATCCTGCTCTAAAAAAGATCTTTGATAATGCAAGAGAGATATGTGGAGATGCACCGTTAGCAGCTAATGTGCTCTATGCACAAAGTGAATATAACCGTGTGGTTGCTGATGCATGTAAAGCCGGTGCAGATATTATCATTACAGGTGCAGGACTTCCATTGACTATGCCTGAAGCTACAAAAGATTATCCGGATGTGGCACTTGTACCTATCGTATCAACAGCAAAAGCACTTAAGATTCTTTGTCGTCGTTGGAAAAAAACACATGATAGACTTCCTGATGCAGTGATCGTTGAAGGACCTTTAAGTGGTGGACACCAAGGCTTCAAATATGAAGATTGTTTTTTAGAAGAGAATCAACTTGAAAATATACTTGGTCCTGTCGTTGAAGAGGCAAAGAACTGGGGTTCTATGCCGATCATTGCTGCAGGTGGTGTTTGGGATCATGATGATATCGTGAAAATGATGGAAATTGGTGCATCCGGTGTACAGATGGGAACACGTTTCATCGGTACTGTTGAATGTGATACATCTCAAGCAATGAAAGATATCATAATAGAAGCAAAAGAAGAAGACATTAAACTCTTTAAGTCTCCAGTGGGTTATCCTGCACGTGGTGTGAAGACACAACTTCATGAAGATATAGAAAAAAATCAAGCACCAAAGGTAGCATGTATCTCTAACTGTGTAGCTCCGTGTAATCGTGGTGAAGAAGCAAAGATAGTAGGTTATTGTATCGCAGACAGACTATCAGATGCTTATGACGGTATTGTTGAAAGTGGTCTTTTCTTTACCGGTTCTAATGGATACCGTCTTGAAGAGATCATTACGGTAAAAGAGCTTATGCACAAGCTTATGTATGGAGAAGACGCATAAAAATATGCCGATAATTAATCGTCTTTTTCTTTTAGTAGTGTTTTTTTGTACACTTCTGTTCTCAGATGTAAATTATATGAAGCGAGCCATTGTTAAAAAAGGTGAACTTCATCTCTCTTTCTCTAACAATTTTCAAAAAAGTAATGTAAAACATTTTACACTTTCTAATCCTCATAGAGATATTTATGATTTTAAAAATACACGTTTAGCACATAAAAGAGTACCTTTGGGATTAGGCGATAATGTTCGTATAGCACAAAATAACTCAAATAGAGTGCGTGTGGTTATAGAAGGTATAAAAGGGAAGAAACTATCAGCCTATCAACCACATTTATCAAAAAAATCATACCATATTTCATTACCAAATAGTTCTAAGTGGAGAGCTAAAAAGAAAAAAACTGTAAAACCAGTCAACCCACATAAAGATGAACTTATCGTAATCGATGCGGGGCATGGTGGACACGATACAGGTGCAATTGGTGGGGGAAAGAAGGAAAAAGATGTTGTCTTGCAAATTGCAATAAAACTTGAAAAACAGCTTAAAAAAAGAGGCTATCCTGTTTATATGACACGAAAAAAAGACCGTTTTTTAAAGCTTCCTCAGCGTACAAAGATTGCAGATAAGAAAGAGGCAGTAGCATTTATATCAATCCATGCAAATGCTGTACCAAAGAAAAAGCAAAATAAGATTCATGGTGTAGAGACATTTTTTTTACAGAATACAAGAGATGCAAAGTCTCAACGTATTGCAGAAAGAGAAAATAAGTCAGTATTAAAAGGTACAACAAAATTGAGTCGTAATGTCATTATAGATTCTGTACTCTCTGGACCAAAGATCGTGCAGTCAAATAAACTTGCGATAGATGTACATAGAAGGATCATGACAAATCTACACAGTCGCTATAAAAATGTAAGGGATGGTGGTGTAAGACATGCACCCTTTTGGGTACTTGTAGGAGCCAGCAGGCCGTCTATACTTGTGGAAGTAGGGTATATTTCACATCCTAGAGAGCGTAAAAGACTTTTTATGCCACGCTATCAGGAACTTATAGCAAAAGGTATTGCTGAAGGTATTGGTAATTATTTGGATAACCGTAAAAAAGAGATGGGGTTTTAGGAAAACCGTTTTTAAAGATAGGTCTTCTTAAACCAGACATAATACCCAGCAACGATAAAAAAACCAAGTCCTAACGTTAATGTAATATTTGAAAGAGACATTCCCCATTTAGATGCATATCCTATAAACATCGCAGTTGCTACGTTTGAGAGCATGAAGAACATGTCATTGTAAGAAATGACTCTCCCCATATAGTGTCCATCAGTCTCTTCTTGTATAAGAAGATACGTGTAAGACCAGAGTGTAGTGATGAAAAAGCCGGTCACAAAAAGTGCTACAAGTGCCAAGTAGAAATTGTATTCCAATTGGGACCACAGTATGATACCCAGTCCTTGAAAAATGAAAAAATAGTGCAGGTTCTCTTTTGAAATAAGTTTAGAGATAAAAAAAGGTCCTATCATAAGTCCTAATGCTCTTGTAGCGTTCATCCATCCTATGGCAAGCGGTACAGCAATAAATTCTTTATACTGGAAGTCTGCAAGTAGTGTAATAAGTGCATCAAAGGAGGTGAGTCCTATGGAAGCATGCAGTAAAATGAGATGAAGTATCTTCTTGTTAGCAAGCAGATAGTTAAATCCTGCCTTGAACATCTCCCAGTTAGAATCCGTGTGTGTAACTTTTTCAATAGAAAGCTGAAGTCCAAGTAGTAAAAGTACGGCACTAGAGTATAAAAATGCATCGATAATAAAGGCTGTATCAAACCCCATATAGTGTGTGGCTATACCTCCTACAGCCATACCTGAAGCATAACAGAGCGACCAAATGATAGAGTGTATTTCATTGGTATTTTTAAGCATATCTCCTGAAACCAGTTTTGGAAAAAGTGCCATTTCAGCAGAGAAAAGCATTGATGCGGCAGATGAACGCAAAAAGATAAGAATCATCAGTACCCAGATATACTCAAGTGAATCAATGAATATGAATCCAAGTGTCATAGAGATCTCTATAAGTAAAAGAATCAACATCAGCTTTTTAAACTCTATACGGTCTATGACGATTCCTATAAATGGTGCAAGAATAACAGCGGGTAACATAGCCATAGCTGCGGTAAATGCAATGGTGATCTCATCTGCACCATAAGAGACTATCATCGAAAAGATGGCAACTTGTGAAAACCATGTTCCAAAATAGGAGATAAGTTGTATGAGTGATAGTCTTCGGATGGTTGGGTGTTTTAGGGTCTCTCTATATGTCATTGTCTATGCATTACTTTCATCTTGTAGAGCGTAGGGGATAGCTTTCTCATCTAGAAGATCTATATACATTTTAAATGCTTTGTTAGAGAGTGCCTCATCTTCTGAAGCAACAGATATGGAAACTCTCCATCCGTCACTATATAGTTTAGGCAAAGATGAAAATTCGACTTCTCTTGGCATCTGTTCCATGATCTCTATAAATATATTCTCTTTACAAAGTGCAGTCAGTGTATGTCTATAGAGTACTTTGTTATGAGGAATGAGTTTTTGTAATATCTCATCCACCATAGGATGGCTCATCTCAGGAAATCCCGGCATAAAAAAATAACGTTCATCCAAAGAGAAAGCAGGCATTTTATTGATAGGATTATGGAGTAAATTTGCATTTTTAGGTAACTCTGCCATCACTATGGAGTGAGGGTACGCATTATCACCAAGCTTCTCTTCTATGATCTTTCTAGCTTCCTGATGGGTATAGAGTTTACCATCTTTCAGTGCCATGGCTGCACATTTACGTGTATGATCATCAGGAGTTGATCCTATACCGCCAAAAGAAAAAAGTACTGGATTAGGTTGGGATGCTATAAATTTGATGGTCTGTATGATAAGAGCAGGGTCATCCTCTATGATGAAAGAGCCAGTAATTTTATGACCTTTCCCTATAAGGGCTTTTGAAACAAAGTCAAAGTGCTTGTCCGATCTTCTACGGTTGAGTATCTCTGTACCGATGATGAGACAAAAGAATTGTGGTTCAGGCATATTGTGCTCTTTCTGAACGCTCAGCTCTGAACGCTGAACGCTTGTTATTCTTCGATGTAGTTTTTAAGTTTTCTTCCCACTTTAGGGTGTTTAAGTTTTTTGATCGCAGATGATTCTATCTGTCTTACTCTCTCACGTGTTACAGAAAGCTCTTTACCGATCTCTTCAAGAGTTCTGTCACTTTCATCGGTGAGAAGACCAAAACGCATACGAATAACTGCTTTTTCTCTTTCATTAAGTTGGTCAAGTACTTCATCTATCTGGTTATTTAGATCATCTTTAAGAACAACATCTGTTGGACTTAGGGTTGTTTTGTCTTCAATGAAGTCACCAAATCTACCATCATCTTCATCCCCAACAGGTGTTTCAAGAGAAACAGGTTCTTTTGTGATCTTGATAACATTTTTTACTTTATCTACAGAGAGACCAACTTCTTTTGCGATCGTATCGAGATCCGGTTCTTTACCTGTCTCCTGAAGGTGTTTTCTGATGATCTTGTTGATACGGTTTATCGTCTCTATCATATGGATAGGGATACGGATCGTTCTTGCCTGGTCTGCTATGGCTCTTGAGATCGCTTGACGTATCCACCATGTAGCATAGGTTGAGAACTTATACCCTTTTTCATATTCAAATTTATCAACAGCTTTCATCAATCCTATGTTACCTTCTTGAATGAGGTCAAGGAAAGGAAGTCCACGGTTTGTATATCTTTTAGCAATAGATACAACCAGTCTGAGGTTTGACTTTGCCATACGTGTTTTAGCCACTTCAGATTTAGCTTTACCTTGACGGATCTGACCCAAAATTTCTTGAAGTTTCTCTTCTGTAAGGTCAAAACCGCCTTTAGATGCTTCTCTTGTTTCAAAGAGTTTCTTGATCTCAACATAAGTACTTACCATCGTAGTCTCAGGTACAGAATCAATGATGTCATCTTTGTCCATATTGATAATATTATCGAGCAACTTCTGGTGGTTTGATTTGAGGGTATCGTTAAAAAGAGGAAGTTTATACTCTAAGCGTTTTAACTCTTTATCAAATGAGTCATCAGATTTAAGTGCAGTTTCCATAGCTTTTACAAGTTCATTGATAAGTTTGGATGTCGGACCAAGATTTAAAAGTGCCATTTTTAAAAGCTGTTTTTTAAATGCTATCTTAAGACGCTCATGTATGATCTTTATAGGATCACTTTCCGTTTCTAAGAATGCATCAAGGTCTTCACGTGATTTCATCCACTCTTTTTTTGCTTTTTCGAGTTGTTTAAAGCTGTCTACGACCTGTTTTACTCTTTTATCATCTTTTGGTGAGGCATCAGCACTTTCAGTATCTTCAGATCCTTCTTTATCACTGTCACCTTTGTTGTCATCTTCAAAACTTTTAAAGAGTTCCTTTACACGTCTTTCACGGTTGAGTAAAGGTTCTTTATAGTTGATGATATATCCTATGAGGTAGGGAACAGAACAGATAGCATCAATGATGATATCTTCTCCCTCTTCAATACGCATAGAGAGATCTACTTCTTCCTCTTTTGTAAGAAGTGGGATCTTACCCATTTCACGCAGGTACATTCTTACAGGAGAGTCAGAACGGCTCCATTCAAGAAGTTCTTTCTCCTTATGAAGATCAAACTCATCTTCACTCTCACCGTCAGCAAGTCTCTTTCTTGCATCTTCACGTCTTTTTGCTTCTTTCTCTATAAGAAACTTTGCATACTCAGATGCAGAGATGACTTCTGTTTTTGCGTCTGTAGCGAAGGTATGTATTTTTTTTGCCTGTGCAGCAGTGGGTTGTTTTGTAAACTCTTTGGCAATGTTCTCAAATGTGATCACATCACCTTTTTTCTTAGACTTAAATAACGTCTCTATGTTTTTCATACTGTCTTTTGCTGCCATTTTGATCCTTACATTCGTTTCAGGTTTAATTAAGGTGGATTATACCGAAAAAGTATTGTTTTTTAGCATAAAATTTGGCAATATTTTATTTTTTAGCTATAATCGCGAAAATATTTTAACGGGTAGCCCCATCTAAGGATTTAATTTGCAAGGTAAAGTTTGGAAATTTGGTGATAATATCGATACAGATCTCATCATCGCAGCAAGATACTTGAATACATCTGATGCACAAGAGTTAGCAAAGTACGTAATGGAAGATGCAGACCCGGCGTTTGTTTCTAAAATGTCTGAAGGTGACATTATCGTAGCAGGTGAAAACTTCGGGTGTGGTTCAAGTCGTGAACATGCACCTATCGCACTGAAAGCTGCAGGTGTTTCTGCCGTTATCGCACCTACATTTGCACGTATCTTTTATAGAAATGCATTTAACATGGGATTACCTATCTTTGAACTTGAAGAAGCATCTGAGATAGAAGAGGGTGATACAGTAAGAGTAGATATGGATGCAGGAGAAGTGATCAACGTTTCTCAGGCAAAAACGTATAAGTTTGCACCTATTCCGGAGTTTATGCAAGAGTTGGTAGATGCTGGCGGATTGATTGAATTTGCAAAAAAAGAGATAAGAGAGAACGCGTAATGAGTAGAAGTTATAAAATTGGTGTAATTAAAGGTGACGGGATCGGTCCTGAGATCATAGATGAGGCTATCAAAGTACTTGATGCAGTTTCTGTACATGAAGGGTTTACTCTGAAGTATGAAGAGATGTTACTCGGTGGTGCTGCTATAGATGAAACGGGTGTACCTCTTCCAGAGGCAACGACTCAAGGTGTGAAGAAGTGTGATGCAGTACTTTTTGGTGCGATCGGCGGCCCTAAATGGGATAACCTTGAGAGACATCTACGTCCAGAGTCAGGTCTGCTCGCTATCCGTAAAGAGATGGGAACATTTGCAAATCTTAGACCGGCGATGGTCTATGATGAACTTGTAAATGCTTCAAGCCTGAAACCAGAAGTGATAAAAGGTGTGGACATCATGGTTGTTCGTGAACTTACAGGCGGTATCTACTTTGGTCAGCCAAGAGAGTTATATGATGACAGAGCATTTAATACTATGGTCTATACAAAAGAAGAAGTAGAACGTATTGCTGTTGTTGCTTTTGACATAGCTATGAAACGTGATAAACGTATCTGTTCTGTAGACAAAGCAAATGTTCTTGAAGTATCTCAGTTCTGGAGAGAAACAGTTGAAGAGGTAGCAAAAGATTACCCTGAAGTAGAACTTTCTCATATGTATGTTGATAATGCTGCGATGCAACTTATACGTGACCCTAAACAGTTTGATGTAATTTTGACGGGTAACATTTTTGGTGACATTCTTTCAGATGCTGCTTCTATGCTTTCTGGGTCTATAGGTCTTTTACCATCTGCGAGTACAGGAAAAGGTGTAGGACTTTACGAGCCTATTCACGGTTCTGCTCCGGACATTGCCGGTCAAGGGATAGCAAATCCACTTGCAACGATATCATCGGCGAGTATGATGCTTCGTTATGCTTTAGGAGAAAGTGTTGCTGCAGATAAGATAGACAATGCCATCAAAAAAGCATTGAGTGAAGGATACCGTACCGGTGACCTTGGTGATTATGATGCCAAAGAGATCTGTACGTGTACCGAGATGGGTGATATCATCGCGGACTACGCATCTAAATAGGACGGAAAATGGGCAAAGCCCATCTTTTGTCTCTTGTAAAATAACTTACCATTTAGGTAAATTTTATTACAAGAGATTGCTAACGCTGAGTTCTCTTCAGCAGATGGCTCGCGCAACTAGTTGCTTAAAGTGCATATTGGTTCCAAGAGTTAAAATTCTTTTAAGGTCAAGGTATGGAAAAAAGAGCAAGAGTTCTTATAGATTGTGAAGATGCTAAGGGATTGGTATATAAGATCTCTAAAGTATTTTATGACAGAGATCTAAATATCGATAATAACCGTGAATTTGTTGATAAAGAGCATGGAAGATTTTTTATGCGTACGGTTGTATCCGGTCTGTTTGATATAGATGAATTACTTTCTGAACTTAAAATTGTTGCACCAACAGATGCGCATATCAGGGTTATAGTACCTAAAGATAAAAAGATCGTACTCTTGGCAACCAAAGAGTCTCATGCTTTAGGTGACATACTTATCCGTCATGCAGATGGTGAACTAGGTGCTACTATAGAGTGTGTCATAGCTAATCATGATACACTTGAAGAACTTGTGCGTAGATTTGACATTCCCTTCTTTTGCATCCCGGCAGAAAACATGAGTAGAGAAGAGCATGAAGGGCATGTGATGAAACTTATCAATGAATTTGAATTTGATAATATCGTACTTGCTAAATACATGCGTATCTTAACACCAAACTTTGTGAAAGCATACCCTCAACAGATCATTAACATCCATCATTCATTCTTACCGGCATTTATAGGGGCAAACCCTTATAAACAAGCTTTTGATAGAGGGGTAAAGATCATCGGGGCCACTGCACATTTTGTAACAGATGATCTAGATGAAGGTCCGATCATTGCACAAGATGTTATTCCTGTTAATCACCGTTTAACATGGAAAGATATGCAACGTGCAGGACGTGATGGTGAGAAAATAGTACTTTCACGAGCACTTTCACTTGTTCTAAATGATAGAGTTTTTGTAAACGGTAATAAAACGGTCATCTTTTAATGTTCAATATTGTTTTAGTAGAACCTCAAATCCCACAAAATACAGGTACTATAGGAAGATTATGTGTAAATCTTGGTGCCACACTGCACCTCATAAAACCCATTAGTTTTGATATAGATGATAAAGCGGTAAAACGTGCAGGTTTAGACTACTGGAAACACCTTGATCTTGTTGTTTGGGAAAGTTTTGAAGAGTTTTTAAAAGAACACCCTATAGCAGACAACACGCATATGGCAACCACTAAAACAGACAACCTCTACTTTGAAGCAAATTTCAAAAAGGGTGACTATATACTCTTTGGTTCAGAGACCAAAGGAATAAATGAACAAGTACTTCTTGATCATCCTCAGAACTGTGTAACCATACCAATGGGTGGTACAGGTCGTAGTCTTAATCTTGGTGTGAGTGTGGGTATCGTAACCTATGAAGCATTACGTCAAAACTATGAAGGTTTTGAGAAGATCACTATAGAAAATACTTTGGAGAATAGCTAATGTCATTTGGAGATATAGTTTACATCATTGTTGTATTTTTGTTTGTTTTTATGACTTTTGGAATCGTAAAGAATTACTATAAAAGTAAATTTGACGATGAGGGGTATCGTATCGATATGAAGGATGAAGAGAAGAGTGACAAACTAGATTAAAACTTTAGATCTTATAGATTTTCTCCACCACATTCACTAATCCTTTTACCAAATATCGCAGGAAATCCGGCCATATGTATAGCACTGATCTCATCTTTATTTCCATTGCTTAATTGAATCGCTGTCTCTTTTTCCCATCCTGCTAGTTTATCCCATATACAAGTACATAATTTTTTTACTTCGTCTTTTGATGGGTTTGCATCATAGTTAAGTGTGAAATTAGGTATGGATCTGTTTGGACATTGAACTTCAAACAGTGGCTGAGTAGATACAGGGTTATGTTGTTTAATTTCTCTACTGGTAAAAGTAAAAATAATGACCATAAGCAGAACCAAGAATGCAAAATATTTTTTCATAGTACGCCTTGTAGATGTGTTTATTGGTGGAGTATCTTATCCGAAATTTCCTTTGAATTATATCTTCTCTACATAACCACCTATTTACTAACTTTTAGATAAAATAATGTCTATTATTGATTTGCATAGGAAACACTACATGACACAACCACTACTCATCGAGATCGGTGTAGAAGAACTACCCGCTATACCACTGCTTAAAATTGTATCTAACATTGAAAAATCATGGGCGAAACTGCTTAAAGAGTATCAGCTCTCTTGTGAGTTTGAATTTATCTATACACCTAGAAGATTAGTATTAAAGCATGCAGCTATGCCTGTAAAACAAGAAGATGCTACAGTTGAGTTCTTTGGGCCTCCTATGGTCGCAGCTGTGAAAGATGGTGCCCCTACAAAAGCTGCAGAAGGTTTTGCACGTAAATGTGGTGTAGCATTTGATGAGTTGGGACGTGGTGAGAAAAACGGTAAAGAAGTACTCTACTTTAAAAAAGAGGAGAAGGGTAGTGAAACAGCTTCATTACTTCAAGAGATGTTAGAGAAGTGGTTAGACTCCATGGCATTTGGAAAGATGATGCGTTGGGGAAGCAGAGGAGATGAGTTCATCAGACCTCTTAGATGGCTTCAGGTACGTATGGGTGATACTCCTATAGTTGTTGAGCTTTTTGGAATACAATCTGACATAAATACCTATGTGCACCGTATGGTAAATTATGATGCAGTAGAAGTAGCAAATATTGATGCCTATGAAAACATACTCAAAGAGGGTGCGGTTACATTATACCCGGAACAAAGAGAAGCGAAAATTCTTGAAGAGTTTGATGCTTTAGAAGAAGAACACAATATCATTATAGAAAGAGATAATGCTTTACTTGCAGAAGTTGTTGCCATTACTGAAAACCCAAAAGCACTGGTCGGAACATTTGATGAACTCTTCTTGGAACTTCCACCTGAAGTGATCATCACTTCTATGAAAGAACATCAGCGTTACTTTGCTGTATTTGAGCATGGAAAGATAGCTAACAAGTTTGTGGTTGTTTCTAATGCCTATACCGATGATTATACAAAAGTAATTGAGGGTAATGAACGTGTACTTAAGCCTCGTCTTGCAGATGGTTTATTCTTTTACCAAAATGATTTGAAAAATGGACTTTCTACGGATGGGCTTGAAAAAGTACAGTTCATCGATGGTCTGGGTACACTTGCCGACAAGATAGTAAGAGAAAAAAACATTGCTGTGCGTTTACTTGGTCTTTATATGGAAAAGGTTGAAGCACAAAGCGGAAAGAACAATGCTCAGCTAGAAAAAGATATGGATAGGGCAGTAAATCTTGCTAAAGCTGACCTTATGTCTGAGATGGTCTATGAATTTACAGAGCTTCAGGGGCTTATGGGATACTACTATGCCAAAGCACTTGGAGAAGATGAGATCATATACACTGCAATTAAAGAGCAGTATATGCCGGTAGGTGAGGGTGCTGAACTTCCAACATCTATCTTCTCTTCTATTGTTGCAATGTCCGCAAAACTTGATACACTTTTGGGACTTTTCTCTGTAGGAAAGATACCAACCGGTTCGAAAGATCCATTTGCTTTAAGACGTGCAGTGAATGGTATAGTACGTATTGTTACAGAGTATGACCTTGCCTTTAATATTGATGACATCATCTCACTTCTAAAAGGTGCTTATGATGATTTCGATATAAAATTATTGAGTGATTTTATCATTGAACGTATCAATAAATCACTGGATGCAAATCCATCAGTCATTGCGGCAGTTCTTGCTTCTGGTGAAAGAGATATCAATGAGATAGCAAAAAAAGTAGCAGCACTCAATGAGATCGTTACATCCGATACTTTTAAAGAGCAGTTCTCTACTTTTAAACGTGTAGCAAACATCTCGAAAGATGTAGACTTGCAGACAAACCTAAACATAGACACCTCGCTTTTCAAAGAAGATGCAGAAGTGACACTTTACAATGCTTACGAAAAAATTATCAACCAAAGTTATGCAGACTATAAAGCTGAGTTTGAAGCACTCTTTGGCTTAAAACGTGAACTTGACAGATATTTTGATGATGTAATGGTCAATGCTGAAGATGAAGCTTTGAAAATAAACAGACTACATATGATAGGTTCCATCTATAAAACATTTAAAAACATCGCAGACATCAAAGAGATCACGGTTTAAAGTGAAACTCTCTCTTCTCATTATCTTTACAAGTGCTTCTTTTTTCTTTAGCGCTTGTAGTAACAATCCAGAACCTAATAACCTTATATCCAATACAAAGATAACCGGTCAGGTAGTCATGTATACAGAGATGTCTATATAGTCGTTTAGTCAATTAAATATCAGTGATGATTTGCTGTATTATCTGTGAAAATATTCTTTTGCATGTCCATACTAATGGATTTAAGGAGATATTACCTTTTCATTTTTTATAAGAAATAAGAAATAAGAATTCATAAATAGTACACATCAAAAAGATATAATGCCAAAAATAAGGAAAAAATATGCACAATAAATTAGAAAGCTTCATGGGTAAAATGGGTAGCTTTATACACGATAATCCGATAAAAGTGATAGTGGTTGTTTTGGCACTACTTGCATACCCGCTTTCCCATGTACCTCAGATAAAAATGGATACATCAACTGAGGGATTCATGCATGACGATGATCCTGTACTCTTAGAGTACAATGCCTTTAGGGCACAGTTTGGACGTGATGAACGTGTTATGGTCGCACTCAAGAGTGATAATATCTTTACATTGGATTTTCTTAACACACTTAAAGAACTGCATGAAGAGTTAGAAAATAATGTACCATATTTGGATGATATTAATTCACTTTATAATGTTAGAAATACCAGAGGTGAGGGTGACACACTCATTACTGATGATCTGCTGGAGTATTTTCCTGAAACAGAAGAAGACGTAGCGATGATCAAGCAACAGGCTATGGCTTCACATTTTTATAAAGATCTGTTTATCTCCAGTGATGGAAAGATGACCACGATCGTGATAGAAACGGATGCTTACTCTCATGAGGGAGAGGTAGAAGTTTCAGATGTAGATGCATTTGATGAAGGGTTTGATGATGCGACAAGCCCATCAACTGACAATATGGCAGATGAGGCTAAAGAGAGACCGTTCCTGACAGATA
Source organism: uncultured Sulfurovum sp. (assembly GCA_964492675.1). Lineage (GTDB taxonomy): Bacteria > Campylobacterota > Campylobacteria > Campylobacterales > Sulfurovaceae > Sulfurovum. Next base: position 8,614 of record CAZBLM010000005.1, on the reverse strand, counting down.
AAGAAAATGCCCAGCTTGTTAATACAGTATTATCAATCGTTGAAAAGTATAAAAAAGATGGGATTGAAATTTATGTAGCAGGCTCACCTTCTGTAAATCATGCATTGAAATCTCAAATGCGTGTTGATATGCAAAAGTTTATGCGCATTACATTTTTGATCATTATTATATTTTTATTTGTCATGTTCAGACGTGCCTCTGCTGTCTTTTATCCGGTTATCGTGATCATACTAGCTTTACTTGCTACAGTTGGTACGATGGCATGGAGTGGGGCGGCATTTAAGCTTCCTACGCAGATCGTACCATCACTGCTTATGGCAGTGAGTATTGGAGCAACAGTACACATACTTTCCATCTTTTTTGATAAGTTCAATACCACTGGTGATAGAAAAGAAGCGATCATATATACTTTAGAACATTCTGGTTTGGCCATAGCGATGACATCCGTCACTACCGCTATTGGAGTAGGTTCTTTCTCCGGTTCAAAGGTCGCACCTATTTCAGATCTGGGTATCTATGCTTCATATGGTGTACTTATGTCACTCTTTTTAACGCTTACTCTACTACCGGCACTTTTGAGTGTTACGAGATTAAAACAAAAAGTTAAAACGCAGCCAGGTAAATTAGATACCATTATGAAAAAACTTGCAGTTATCCCTGTCAATCACTATAAGGGTATTCTCGCAGTTAGTGCTATATTGGTTATAGGTGCATTTGTTGCTGCATCTCAAGTGAATCTTTCACACAACCCTCTTAAATGGTTCCAACCAGATAGTTACGATCGTCTATCTACTGAAGTGATAGATGAGAATCTAAATGGTTCTGTAACGATAGAACTTATCATCGATACCCAAACAGTAAATGGCTGGAACGACCCTGAAAGACTAAACACGCTTAATAAGCTATCGTCTGATATGGAAAAGTATATAGACAGTTATACACACATTGGTAAAGTGATTTCTATTGCAACAATCGTTAAGGAAACGAATAGGGCTTTACATGAAAATAAAGAAGAATACTATACGATACCGGGTGATGCTGATCTAGTTTCTCAAGAGTTACTTCTATTTGAAAACTCAGGTTCTGATGACCTTGAAGATGTTGTAGATTCTCAATTCTCAAAAGCGCGTATCTCTATTAAACTGCCTTGGACCGATGCTGTCAAAGCAGTAGGTGTATTAGACTATGTGAAAGAGGAAGCAGCAAAGAGATTCCCAGATGATACAGTCATTACTACAGGGATGATACCTTTACTTATCAATACTTTTTCTCATGCAGTAAGTTCTTCAGTAACAAGTTACTTCATAGCATTTATAGGTATATCATTTATGATGATACTTATTTTGGGTTCAGTACGTATGGGTCTGCTTAGTATGATACCAAACTTGACACCGATCATTTTAGGGCTTCTTATTATGTATGTGGGAAATATGCCGTTAGATATGTTTACACTACTTATTGGGTCAATTGCCATCGGTCTTGCTGTAGATGATACTATACATTTTATGCACAATTTTCGGAGATACTACCTTTTGAGTGGTGATGCTGCTAAAGCAATAGAGCAGACCTTTTTTACGACAGGTAAAGCAATGGTGATCACGACGATCGTACTGTCATTAGGTTTTTATGCCTATATGATGGCAAATATGATCTCGGTACAAAATTTTGGACTGCTTACAGGATCTGTGATAGTGTTTGCACTCTTATCTGACCTGTTACTTGCACCGGCATTAATGATGGTAGTCACTAAACGTGGCTGGATCAAATGATGATTTGCATCATGCGTTTAGAAATTGAAACAAATTAAGAAGCTATTATATATAAAGGAAACAATATGAATACAAAACAACTATTAATCGGATTAACTTTAGGACTTTCACTACTTACTACAAACCTTCTTGCCGATGATCCAAAAGCAAGAGCGATCATGGAAAAAGTGGATGCAAGAGATGACGGTAAGACCTTGGAACAGGATATGCTTATGGTACTTATCGATAAAAATAATAAAAAAAGAGTACGTGATCTAAAATCGTATACAAAAGATTTTGGTGTGGATGAACACCGTATTATGTTTTTTAAGTCTCCATCAGATGTAAAAAATACTTCATTTTTAACGTATGATTATGATGATGCAAATAAAGATGATGATCAATGGCTTTATCTTCCAGCATTGAAGAAAGTAAAGCGTATACCAAGTGCAGACAAAAGCGGCAGTTTTATGGGGTCGGATTTTTCCTATTTTGATATGACAGACAGAGATCTGGAAGATTATGATTTTAAACTGCTTAAAGAGACAAAAGTGCGTGGTAATTCTGCATGGATGATAGAGTCTACACCTCGTAACAAAAAGACCATTAAAGAGTCGGGGTATACTAAAACTATTGCTATCGTACGTAAAGATAATTACATGGTGGTAAGAGCTATTAATTATATGAAAAATGGTAAGAAAAAGTATCTTGATCTAAAAAAAATACATAAGCAAAATGGTATTTGGGTAGTTGATGTTATGACAATGACCACTAAAAAAGGTAAAGCTATGACACATAAAACAGAGTTAAAATTTAAAAACATCAAAGTTAATAAAGAGCTCAATGATAACCTTTTCACAACGAGACGTTTAGAAAAGGGTCTCTAATATGATCAGAAGAGGGAATAGTTTAATTCTAGTAGCTTTATTTAGTACTTTAAATGCTGAAACCATTGATGCTGACCTAGCAGGATTTGATGATACTCCGACAAGCTCAGTGCAAGTTGAGCATAGCAGTAATGATGTGATGGACGGATTTGATGATCCGACTAGTTCAACAACTGAGACTATACATTCCGATACATCTTCAGCTGATGATGAAATGTCTGGTTTTGATGATGAACCTGACACTGTATCTGAAGAAGAAACAACAGAACTTTTACCAGGGTTCACTGGAAAGCTGACTGAACAAGTGGCTTTCTCTTGGAATGATGATGAACCACATGAAAATTTTAACTCCCTAAAAAGTTCTCTTTTATTGGATTATGATCACAAGTTTGAAAACGGTGTGCGTATAAAAGTGAATGCAAAAGCTTATTATGATGCCATTTACAGTATCAAAGGAAGAGAAAAATTTACTTCACAAGAGTTAGATGAACTTGAGTCTGAAGTAGAATTATTTGATGCCTATGTAGAGGGGAAAATAACAGATAATTTTGATTATAAAGTAGGTAGACAAGTAGTGGTATGGGGTAGGTCTGATACTATTCGTGTCACAGATATACTAAATCCACTAGATAATCGTCGTCCGGGTATGACAGACATCGAAGATCTGCGTTTACCTGTGACAATGGCGAAATTAGATTACTTTGTCGGTGATTGGCGTATTACTCCTATAGTCATTGTAGAACAGCGATTTTCTAAAAATCCTCCTTTTGGAGGAGCTTTTAATCCAGCTCCTTTCCCAGCTCCCTCAAATGAAGACTATGATGATGTGACTTATGCATTGAGTGTTGGTGCAGAGTTTAGCGGTTGGGATATAAACTTTTATGCAGCAGAGACTCGTGATGATGCGGGACACCTTGACATGACTGCTATGGATCCCAAAATAAAACATGATAAAGTGATGATGGTTGGTACAGCACTGAACATACTGAGTGGTTCATGGCTTTTTAAAACAGAAGTTGCGCATTTTGATGGACTAAAGTATGCATCTACCGGTGATGATGAGTTTAGTAGAACTGATGCACTTTTAGGTCTAGAATATAACGGAATAGCAGATACGCTTATGAGCTATGATATAGTAACACGCCAGACACATGATTATGACAGTAGATTATTGGCAGAGTTTAACCCGGTTAAAGAACAGCAATACCAACATGCTTTTAGAGTAAGTTCAGACTTTATGAATGCAACGCTTACTGCTAATTATCTTATCTCTCTGTATGGAAAGAAGCTTGATGAAGGTGGATTCCAAAGAGTATGGGTAAAGTATGAATTGGCTGACGGTGTGAATGCAAATGTCGGTATGGTCGATTACATAGGTGGTTCAGTACTATTTGATGCTATTAAAGACAATGATATGTTTTTTACAGATATCTCGTATAGTTTTTAATTATTTACAAGGTGTAGGGATATAAATATGTTACAATAGCCCAAAGTATAAGAGTAAGGAAGTCTATGGCTGCATTGAAATACATTCAAACACTATTATTGTCTTTATGTATAGGAAGCATATCCCTTCATGCAACAGTAAAACCAAATCTTTATGAAATAGAGAGAGGTATAGTTTATTATGATATCAAGGGTTCAGCGCAACTTACTCCTGAGACCAATTTAACGATAGAGGGCATAGCCAAACTGGGTTTTAAAGATTGGGGAAACTTAAAACTTGAAGAAGAGGAAGGTATTGTATTAACTGCAGGGGCTATCAAGCATAAACAGCATGTTCAAAGATTTGAAAAACAGACAGAAGATTCGATCATTACGGCTGATTATGAAAATGAACAATTATTATCACGCAAAAAAAATAAACTTGTTAAAGATATTACTAAAGAGACAGACGGGTTGGTAAATAAAGGGCATGACAGTGTTGCAGGTATCGTATGTGATGTTTGGATAGGTCCAGGTATTCGAAAATGTATTTATAAGGGTATCGTTTTAAAGGTAGAATCTCATTTTTTAGATGTCAAGTATGAACGTGTAGCAAGAGAGATAAGTTTTGATATAAACATTTCTACAGACACCTGTAAGTTGCCGGACTATCCTATACATAAATTTGGACTCATGCAAAATAATATACAAATCAATAATGCAAATAAAACAGAAAATTTTTGTAAAGTATTGAAGAATGCTGTTTTTGATATATCTGATGAGAAGATAAGAAAAGTATCTCATAAGATGGAAGATCAAGAGAGAAAAAAGTTTATCAATCGTATCAGTAAAGATATCTTTAATAAACAAAAAATACTTTTACCGGAACTTTTAACAGCACTTAAAGAGACAAGACAATGTCTCTATACTGTAGAAAATCCTTTTGAAGCAAATCAGTGTATCGAACAGTTTTCACGTATGAAAGAGAAATTGGGTACAAAAGAAAATGATTTTATTATACTTTGGGATGATAAGAGAAAAAGTAAACTGCTTGATAAAATTGAAGATGAAGTCATCTATTTGGAATCACGGATCGCTTGTGTAAACCGTGCTAAAAATATCACTGACATGTCACGATGTATGAAATAAAGATCTTATGAAATTTTATCGTATCTATGTGGAGATCACGAATGTATGTGGTTTGACATGTAGCTTCTGCCCAACAAAATCTCTACCATCTAAAGAGATGGATCTTGATTTTTTTGACTCTGTCATGGAACAGGCAAAAGCATACACAAAAGAGATAGCCTGTCATGTAGTGGGTGATCCTCTTACTCAGTTTAATCTTGGAGCATATCTGGATATTATCCATAAACATGGCTTAAAAGCAATGCTTACTACCTCTGGATATTTTCTTAAAAAGCACAGCTATGATACACTTTTTCATCCCTGTGTTAAACAGATCAACATTTCGTTAAACAGTTTTAATAAAAATGACACATCGATCACCTTTGAACAGTACATCAAACCAATCCTTGCACTTTGTGATGTAAAACTGGCAAGAGAAGAAGAACTTTTTATTAATCTGCGTGTATGGAACTTAGATGAAATGATGTCGGAACGTACGTTTAATGATACACTCTTCAAGAGACTTTCTAGAAACTTTAATATAGATCTTGATCTAAATAGTATTTATAAAGAGAGACCCAAGTCTATACGTCTGGCATCTAAGGTACTTATACACTTCGATAATTACTTTGAGTGGCCTTCTTTAAAAAATGAGAACTATGGTCATGGTACATGTCAAGGCTTACAGTCTCATATAGCTATCTTAGCAAATGGAACAGTGGTTCCTTGCTGTTTAGACTGTGATGGTATAGTGGAACTAGGGAACTTACATAAAAGTACTTTAAATGGGATACTGGGTTCAAAACGTGCTGTAAATATGTTAGAGGGATTTAAAGAGGGCAAAGCAGTAGAGGAACTGTGTCAGAAATGTTCCTATAAAGAGAGGTTTAATTAAGCGTTGTTATTTGAAAAATGACTTTTAAAAGTCATTTTTCCTGATCATTAATAGGCTGGTGTATTACTTCCGTCAGGATTTATTCTTTCAAACTTGATACCTTCAAGTGAGATACTACCCATCATCCCTGTCGAGTCAAACACAAAACCAACCAGGTCTGAACCAAAGTCAATATCGTCCAATTCTTCATCTGAGTTCCACTCGGCCATAGCAATGTTCGCAGCTAAGTCAGCATCCCAGTGATCCTCATCCAGTAAAAATTTATTGAGTCCACTTTCAGAGGTAATGGCAATGATCAGTGCATAGTTTTTTACACCAGCCTGAAAACCTGCAGAGATCGAAGTGATACTAAAGTATGCTTTTGTTTTACCTCCTATTCGCAGTACACCTTCACCATATCTTCCACCGATAAAAAAACCACCTTCATTCACATCAGGAAAAACAAGGTATGCTTTGGCATTTTGTAAATACTCTTCAGAGCCACTCACTTCATGGTAAAATTGTGAGAGAGCACCATTTGAGTCACGGTCTATGTCTCTTGCTGAGTCACCTGCTGTAGAGAGTGTGTTGAATGCTAAGAGCATCATAAGAAGTTGAAAGATATATTTAACTGTTTTCATTAGGTATTCCTTTTGTTGTATGTATGAATTATAACAATATATTTGCGCTAAAGCAGTTTAGCCCTTAATTTTAATATGCAGGTGAATGACTTCCATCAGGATTGATTCTTTCAAACTTGGTACCTTCAAATGAAAAACTCCCCATCATCCCTGTAGAGTCAAATACAAAACCAACCAGGTCTGAACCAAAGTCTACATCGTCCAATTCTTCATCTGAATTCCATTCAGCCAAGGCAATATTTACATCTATTTCTGTGTCCCAGTCATCATCTAGTAAGAATTTATCAAGTGCACTTTGAGAGGTAATGGCAATGATCAATGCATAGTTTTGAATACCGGCCTGAAAACCTGCAGAGAGACCAGTCATACTAAAGAATGCTTTTGTTTTATCACCTACGCGCAAGACACCTTCACCATATTTACCACCAAAGAAAAATCCACCTTCATCCACATCAGGAAAAACCAGGTATGCTTTGGCATTGTGTAAATACTCTTTGGAACCTTTTACTTCATTGTAAAATTGTGAGAGAGCACCATTTGAATCACGCTCTATCTCTCTTGCTGAGTCACCTGCTATTGAGAGTGTGTTGAATACCAAGAGCATCATCAGAAGTTGAGAGATATATTTAACTGTTTTCATTGTACTGCCTTTTGTTTTAATAATCTATTATAACAATTATATCTTAAAAAATAACTTATAATATAATAATTATTATAAGTTTATATTAAGTGATAATTTTTTAGTTGTCTGGATTGATACGTTTAAATTTTGTACCTTCCATAGTAAGACTTCCCATCATACCTTTAGAATCCAATACAAAAGCAACCATAGGTTCTTTAAAGTCCACATCTTCCAGCTCTTCTTTTGAGTTCCACTCAGCCATAGCGATATTTCCATCTACATCTGCTTCCCACTCATCATCATCAAGAAGGAACTTATTTAGTGCTGCATCTGTTGAAAATGCAATGACCATGCCATAGACTTTCATACCCATTTGTAAACCGACTGATGCTGAGGTGATGCTGTAGTATGCTTTAGATTTACCTTTTACACGTAAAACACCTTCACCATATTTCCCACCCATAAAGAAACCTGCTTCCTTAATGTCTGGGAAAACAAGATATGCTTTTGCTTTTTGTAAATAAGGTTTAGAACCTTTTACTTCACTGTAAAAGAGTTTAAGCGTTTCATCTGCATCATTTTCTATCTCATTTGCAGAGCTAGCTGTCGCTGTAGTATTAAAGGTTAAAAGTATTGCAAAGAGTAGTAATTTTATCTTTCTCATATAAAAATTCCTTATTATGGTATGATCTTTTGGAACTTAGTTCCTTTTACTGTCGCTCCAGCCATTAAACCTTTTGAACCATACATAAATGCGATGATCGGTTTCTCATAACTGATACTGCTTATATCACCTGTCTTACCCCAGTCAGATACTGCAATAGAACCATCTACACCTGCTTCCCAACCGTTACTTTTAATAAAATTATTTAAAGATGCTTCAGATAGAAAAGCGATAAGTACTGAGTGTTCCTGTGCACCGATCTGGTAACCAAGAGAGGCAGATGTCATACTATAATAGTGTCTTGATTTACCATTGATACGCAGTGCACCTTTACCATATTCACCACCAACGATAAATCCTGCTTTGATCACAGATGGTATGACAAGGTATCCTTTCACCTTAGGAAGAAACTTTGCTCCGCCTTCCACTTCTGTTTCAAACTTTTTAATGGCAAGGTTTACTTCTTTATCTAGTTTAATAGCATTCTGGTTTGCTAATGATTGTTGTGTGAAAAGCAATGATAGAAGCATCAAAAGCATCATCGGGCTAAATTTTTTATTGTACATGTATGAATCCTTATGTATATTGTCGTATTATTATAACGAAAATAATAAACGAAAGATTA
>CAZBLM010000004.1:72675-74534 GCA_964492675.1 uncultured Sulfurovum sp. | reverse complement strand
AAAAGAGTTATCGTCTGGTTGTGGAAGAAGCAGAAGATGAATATGAAAACATTTGGAGTTATGATGAGGTACATCCTTATGATAAAGAGATCATAACGGATCATTTTCATTTGAATGTGATCAAAACCAAAGAGACAAAAGATGCAGCGTACCGTTTTGTGATCTTTGATCCAAAAACATTGGGAGCTTTTGTTCAAAGTGGTGTGAGTGTCAATCAAAAATCTAAATACTCAACTATGCTTGAGATCTCGTATAGCGATAATGTGGCGCTACGTGCGCAGGAATTTGCAAATGCCTTGTCGCAAGCTTATATACAGCAGAGCATTGAGAAAAAAACAAAAGAAGCAACACGTAAACTCACTTTTATAGACAATCAACTCAAACTCATTACGGAAAACCTTAAAGGTTCAGCGATTAAGCTTGAAGAGTTTAAAAAGACATCCAATACCGTTAACTTGAGTTCTAAAGCTGAAAATATCATCCGTCAGATGAGTGAGTCTGAAACGAAACTTGCTGAGATATCTATAGAGTTGGAGATGCTTGGAACATTGTATGAACAGGTTAAGTCTGGGAAAAACCTTGAAAGCATTAGTGTTACCGGTGTAGAGATGGGGCAGTCTTCGCTCTCTGCTATGGTGAAAGAACTGCAAGATGCTATAGTGAAAAAGAGAATTTTACGTGAAGACTATACGGAAATGTATCCTGAAGTTCGTAAACTAAGTAAGACCATAGTACAGCTTAAAAAACTTATCGTTTCTACGATCAAGAGTCTCAATAAAAGCATTAAAGAGCGAAAAGAGTTGATAGAGAAGTCTATTTTAGAACAGCAAAAGCTTCTCAATAGACTTCCAGCGGATGAACGTATGTTCGGGCAACTGCAGCGTAAGTTCGTGGTGAATGAAAAGATATATTCTTATTTGCTTGAAAAGCGTTCAGAGACAGCGATCATTAAAGCTTCTACTGTGAGTAAGAACAGGATAATCGATGAGGCACTTTATCCTAAATCCCCTATCAAGCCTAAGCGCAAGTTGATTGTATTGGTAGGGTTGATACTTGGACTTATTTTAGGGATCGCCCTTGCATTCTTGAGAGATTTCTTGGATGACCGTATAAAAACGGAGGAGGATGTAACTAAAGCCACAGATGTTCCGGTACTTGGGTTAATTCCCCATATCAAGGATGATAAGAATAAGGTGAAAGTATTTTTATCGCCTAAATCTGCTTTGGCAGAGTCATTTAGAAACCTTCGTACAAATCTACAGTTTATGTTAAAGCAAAAGAATTCACACGTGATCGCCGTGACTTCAACGGTAGGTGGAGAGGGAAAGACAACTGTTTGTATCAACCTTGGTGGGATCATGAGTATGGCTGACAAGAAAACAGTGATCTTGAACTTGGATATGAGAAAACCGACATTGCATGAAAAATTTGGATTACAAAATGTTAGAGGTATGAGTACACTGCTTTCTGAGCGGGCTAAGTTAGGTGAGGTGATCCAGCATACTGAGTTTGAAAACTTAGATATCATTACTTCAGGACCTGTGCCGCCTAATCCAAGTGAATTGATACAAAGTGAACTAATGGAAAAAGTGCTAGATAAACTAAGAGAAGTGTATGATGTGATCATCCTAGATACCCCTCCAATTGGTTTAGTTACAGATGCAAGAACATTGATGCATTTTGCAGATACGAGTATCTATGTACTTAGAGCAAATCATTCCAAAAAAGGTTTTTTACGCAGCATAGAAAAACTTTCACGTGAAGATATCCGTGGATTTGGTATATTGGTGAATGATGCTAAAACAGACAGCCATGGATATGGATATGGATATGGATATGGATATGGATATGGATATGGT
>CAZBLM010000004.1:44543-72665 GCA_964492675.1 uncultured Sulfurovum sp. | reverse complement strand
AAGCATTTTTGAAAAACATAGATAATCTTGCTACTTCTGAACATATGGATGGACTGGGTATCTTGCTTAATGATGTTAGTCTAGATCAAAATGGCTATGGCTATGGCTATGGCTATGGCTATGGCTATGGCTATGGTTATTATGAGGAAGACAAGAATTAAAATGCAGTACAGTGAGATACTTTTAGTGCTAAAGCACAATGCATGTGAGCAACTAAATTGCGAATCGTTAAATTTTGAATCGGACAAGAAATGATCTTCTCTCTTTTTGGAAAGAAGAAAGAGAAACAAAAGGGGCATAGGTTAAAAATTGATCTGCATTCACACCTCATTCCCGGGATAGATGATGGTTCTACAAGTATGGAAGAGAGCTTGAACCTTCTTAGAGGAATGGAAGCACTTGGGTATGAAAAAGTGATCACGACGCCACATATCATGTTTGATGCTTATAAAAATACGCCAAAGATCATCAATGATGGATTGGATGCTTTAAGAGAAGCAGCAAGATATGAAGGTATAGAAGTTGAAATAGAAGCTGCAGCTGAGTATTACTTGGATGAAGGTTTTTATGATCATTTGTATGGTTCTGATCTGATGAGTATTAAAGGTAAATATATACTCTTTGAAACTTCGTATATCTCTAAACCTTTACAGTTGGAAGAGATGATCTTTGAGATAGGTGCTGCTGGGTATACACCACTTATGGCACATCCGGAACGTTATCGGTATGTGAAAGACCCACTAAAAGAATACAGTAGACTGAAAGAACTTGGGGTGATGTTTCAAGTTAATTTGAACTCATTAGGTGGTCATTACGGAAAAGATGCAGAGAGAAAAGTAGATTTTTTAAGTAGTGAAGGGATGATAGACTTTTTAGGGTCCGATATACATCATAAAAAACAGGTAGAGACACTTGAAAATGTTTTCCAATCATATGCGTATAGTGATATTTTTAAAAACAACACGATACGTAATGATGAGCTGCTGTAAATGCTTTAATAGTCTTGAGATATAATATAAAATTAAAATGGGAGAAGGATAGAGAATGTTTAAAATGAAGTACATGTTATTGGTTGGAACAGCGTTAATATTGGGTGGATGTGCAGGACAGAAATATAAGCTTGCACAGACTGAAAAACCTATAACTGAACAGAAAGTAAGTGATAGAAGTATCGAATACTTAATTCTTCCGCAGGATAGATTAGAGATCGCACTCTATAAGGATCCTCAACAAGGAGCTACAGTATCTGGAGTGTTAGGACAAAGTATGAATCCTGAAGGTATCCTTGTTAATTCTGCCGGGTATGTTACGCTTCCTCTTATAGGAAAAGTTAAAGTTTCTGGTTTAACACAAACACAAGCTGCTGATCGTATTACAGTACAATTTAAAAAATATTTGAACACTCCTTCTGTATATGTCGAAGTATTAAATAAACGTATCTTTGTTTTAGGTGAAGTGAAAACACCAGGTGTAGTAAAGTTAGATAAAGAGAAGATGACACTGTTTGAAGCGATCGCTTTTGCAGGGGATCTAACTGATGATGCCGTAAGAAATGAGATCATCATTCTTTCAAACAGCCATAACAAAGGGATGCAGATGAGAAAAGTGGATCTGACTAACTTTGATACTATGAGCTATGCTTCTTTAATGTTAAGACCAAATGACATTGTGTATGTACAGCCGGATGACTGGAAACAGTTCAAAGTGGCATCAGACAACTACACATCACCATTTGAAACGGTTGCCAAAATTGCAGCGCCATTTGTTACCATCAAGTACTTGGATGACTAAGCATGAAACTATGATGATCTAAGAGACTTTAAAAAAGTCTCTTGGGTTACTTAACAGATGATTCTTTTTTTTACTCATATTTATTTATGTAAACTACTCAATAATTTTCTAATATGTGACAGTAATATGACATTTTTAGTGTATATTACGACTTTGAATCTATTTTCTTGCTAAGGATATCAACTACTTATGATCATCGAATTTATTTTAATTTTTCTTTTCTCACTACTTTTTATACGAATCATACGTAATTATGCAGATCATCTGGGGCTTGTAGATATACCCAATGATCGAAGTACACATGTAGAGCATACGGCAAGAGGTGCGGGGATAGGTTTTTATCTTGCTGTGGCTCTTGTGGTTCCTATTTTTCATTTTGATCTTGTTATTACCTATATGTGGACTTGTATAGCCATACTCCTTGTCTTTATAGTAGGAGTATTGGATGACCATCGGGATACTTCTCCGAATACCAAATTTTTTGTGATCATGTTCAGTACGGTATTGCTTTACTTAAATAATATTGTGATAGATGATATCGGGGTGTTTTTTGGGCTTCCTATCTCATTTGGATGGTTTGCACTTCCTTTTACGATCTTTGCAGTGGTAGGGTTTACCAATGCACTGAATCTCATTGATGGTCTTGATGGTCTTGCTGCTACAGTGAGTATAGTGATACTAGGAAGTTTTTTTATAGTAGGGTACACACATGACGATCTTTTTATGACAGTGATCTCAGGGGCATTTATATCTGCACTTTTAGGGTTTCTTGTCTTTAATTGGCATCCGGCTTCTATATTTATGGGGGACAGCGGTTCTTTGACCTTAGGGTTTGTTATCTCACTGTTGGCGATCAAGTCATTGGCTTATCTTCCTACGGTCAGTATAGTGTTTATAATAGCTGCTATACCTATTTTAGATACTTTGGTGGTGATGGTACGTCGTAAACGTAATGGACGTTCTATGTTCTCCGCGGACAGATGTCATTTTCACCATATACTCAGACATTTTTTTGCTGAAGATACACGAAAGACCGTACTCTTTTTAGGCGTATTTCAAGGGATATACTCTTTGACAGGTTTGCAACTGGATAAAAATATGGATGAAGGGTATCTGCTTATACTTTTTTTACTTAATGTTGTGTTACTTTATCTTTTTCTTGGGGCTATGATAAAGAGACAAAAGCGAAAGTGTTAAGTCTCAGATCCGTCATCCCCGTATCAAGTACGGGGATCCACAGCCTTTGCCACTAGTTAATCTCATATATTCTTGCATATTAGATTTGTAGATCCCCGGGTCAAGCCCGAGGATGACATAATTTAAAAGATATATTTGATTTTACAAGATTTCCACATACTCAGAACTGTGGTCTTGTTTCTCTCTTCCTTTTTTTTAGAAAAAAACGAAGCAAAAAAAATCGACATCACTCTCAAATCGCTTTGCTTTCAAGGGTGTTCGTGATGTCAGAGGCGTACTTTCGTACGATTGTTTGAGGGTTATCTTTTGAAACTTTTTATGATCAATACTATCACAACTAGCTCTATGCCTATCAGTAAAAAATGTAGATCATAGACTTGCTCTTGGGGGTTTTCTATACCATAGTGTGAAAAGAGCTTATAGATGATGTATGAGACTCCCATGCCTAAAAGATAGCCCAGTTGTTTTGCTGTATCGAGTTTGGTTAGAAGAGTATCTGTTTGTAAGAGTAGGGTTTCTGCTCTTATGAGGTAGCTTCCAAAGAGGAAGGTTACTTGATAGCCGATATAGAGTAGGAGTGCAGTCTGATAGGTATAGGAAGCATAGATAAAATAGAACATTGCAAAGAGTAATACGAGTTCAACAAACAGAGAGATCCTGAAAAACCAATCTGCGTTGAGAATGTAATGATAGAGTCTTGCGACCAGCAGCATCCCCATAGCAAGTACTACTCCACCAAGTGAATAGATAGAGGGTTCTAGTGGTGCATAGAGTGTAAAGATGGCACCGATGCTTACTCCCAAAAAGAGGGAGTTGAAGAATTTGTACCTGATGAACCAGGATGGGATAATTTTTAACATGAATGATTATACCTTATCTATTTAATTTATAACAACTTTATGTTTGTCATCCTCGGGCTTGCACCCCAAGGGCATTTCCTCTGAGCACCCGGGGATCCATAGCTTATGTATTTTTTTAGTTTTGCAAGACTTCCACATATCCGAACTGAGGTGGTGTTTCTCTCTTCGTTTTTTTAGAAAAAGCGAAGCAAAAAAATCGACATCACTCTCAAATCGCTTCGCTTTTAAGGGTGTTCGTGATGTCAAGGGCGTACTTTGTACGATTAATTGTGGATGAGAGTATTAGAAACTATACTTGATCTTGGCATAGAATGAACGTTCGGCGGTGGCGTAGCCTGCGATGGATTCATACTCTTTATCGAAAATGTTTTTGGCATTGAGGTTCAGGAGGATGTCATCTATGAGTTCAGTGCTAAAATTGAAGTTCCAGAGGGTGTAGTTTCCTGTACTTTGACCAAACTCTTCTCTGTCACCTATATACTGTGCATCTAAACCAAAGTGCATGTTGTTTTCAGTGTAGTAGGTGAGTGAGGCGTTGAGTGTGTCTTCTGCACGTCTTGGAAGATCTGTACCATCTTCTTTTTTGTAATCAATAAGATGTGTGTAGTTTGCAGAGAATATAAGATTATACTCATCTAGCATATAAGTACTTTCTACTTGAACTCCTGAAAATTTGGATGTACCATCGATATTGGCATATCCAGCATTTGGCCATACACCTACATAATCGATAGAGTCTTCTACTTTATTGTGAAAATAGGTTAGGGAGATAAGTTCTTTATAGGCAGCAGAGATATCATACCCTTTTGTATAGCTGGGCTTTAAAAGTGTGCCTATTGCCACATTTGCCAACTGGTATGCACTGGGAGCATCATAAGAAGTGTAGTAATTTGCAGAGCCTGTAACGCCTTCAAGTAGAAGATGCTGCTGTTTTAGCCCGATCTTGTAGGTTGTTTTATTATCGAACTCATTATAGTTATCATATCTGAGGTTGGTTTCTAAAAGTGTATTTTCATCGATGTCGTAGAGGTTGGAGATATAGACAGCTTTGTTCGTATAGTCAGATTGACTTGCTGGAAAAGTGTTGTATTGATTAAACCCGTCTATATCTTTGTATTCTAGTCCTAAGATAGCACAAGCTTTTAAAACGATGCATGTTGATAGCGTATATGGTGATTTGACCTATGTTACAAAAGAAGATACCTCTAAAGTGGTGCGTTACTGGAAGAGTGGAGTTTTTACATTGGGTAAGTTAAAACGAGGATGGATGCCTCCTCATCCTACCTTTTATGTGAAACGTGAAGTGTATGAAAAGTATGGAGCTTTTGATACAAGTTTTAAAATAGCAGCAGATTATGACAGCATCCTTCGTTTTCTTGGACGTGAAAAGATATCTACCTATTACATTCCTGAAGTATTGGTAAAAATGCGTGTGGGCGGAGCGAGTAATAAAAGTATAAAAAATCTTATACAAAAAAGTAAGGAAGACTTACGGGCTATGAGAAATAATAAAGTAGGACATGTGGGGAGTCTGTTTGTGAAAAATGCTTCTAAAGTACCTCAGTTTTTTCGCAAGAGGAAAACAACGTTAAGGATTAAGCATTAAGAAAGTGCAAAAATATTTATTTTTTAAATATTTTTTGAGTGTAGTTTGAGATCAGCCTGACCGGTCGTAGAAAGATATAGAGAAACTTTAAGTTTTCTGGAAGTACAAACGTTTGACAGTCGTTTGTTGAGATCTTGAAAAAGGTAGAGAAGTAAAATCGGAGTATATCACTTATGTTATCAAACAACTTTACTTGGTAAAAGAAAGTCTCTCTATTTTTTTGAAAGTCACTTCTTTGATTATCTTTTTCAGATAGTTTTTTTAATGTCAGTGCTTCTAGTGTTTGTATTTTATCGGTATCGATATATGTAATGATTTCTGATGGCAATGGTGTCTGAAAAAGGTGATGTGCGAGTGAAAGTCCAAGGTAAAATGAACGTTTTGCATGGGATTGTTCCGCAATAGCTATGGCTGCTTCCCAGTTGATCTCTGAACTTCGTATAAGTCTGTCTATATCACAGATCCATTCAATGCGTTCAAATGCATGTTTGGCACCATGTAGACAAAGATAAACTAGAAGTAGTTCATTTTGTAGTGTTCGGATTATTTTTCCATTTATTTTTACTGTTTGGCATTTATTTTCTACTGCACAGGAGAGAAGTGAAATATTATATTTCTTCTCAAAGAGTCGCCAGTGTAACTCAGTATGTACAGCACCTGATTCACTCATAAGGCTAAAATCTTTGGCAGTATGTAGACATGTTTTATTTGACAGTATACTTAGAGGTAAGACAGAAGTGTGTCTATTTTCCAACATCAATTTTCCTGCTCTGTATGCATTACCTTCATCTACTAGAATATCCAGGTCCGAATACTGTCGTAATGTAATATCTCCATATGCCATTTGTGAGAGTGCAGGGCCTTTGAAGGCCAGAGCTTCGATATTATTTTTCTCTAAAAGTTGGATAATGCGAATGAGTTCTGCTGACATAAGCATATTACGTTGTGCGATTATCATGTAATGGGTTTTCAATTTAGATAAAAAAGCGTTGAGCGTTGAGCGTTGAGCGTTTAGGGAAGAGCTAGAAAGATCGTCTTCGATGATTTTCTTTAGTGTTTTATAGACTAACGGCAGGATGCCGTGTTGATTGCTTAGTGCAATTAAAGCATTAGGCTCTAAGTGTTCATCGTTGAGATAAGAAAAAATGAAATGGATATCATTTTGTGATGGTGCTACTTGTGAACAGGCGATGAGGAACAAAAGTTCATCTGAAAGATGTGATTTTGTAGCGTTAAGCATTAAGTGTTGAGCGCTAAGAGAAGAGCCAGATGAGTCACTGGGTGACTCAGTGTTAAGCGTTGCACCCCAAGGGCATTTCCTGACGGGGCAGCGTTAAAGGAAGAGCTTTTACTTTTCATTATAATTTACCCCCCCCTTTTTTTTTCTTAACGCTTAGTGCTTAACACTAGAACTATAATTCTTCTTGCGTATTACGTATACCAATTATAGTAATAGTTTGTTTCTCATTTTCAATTTTATAGACTATTGTGTAACCTTTGAGGATTAAATCTCTTATATTTTCGTCTTCAAAATATATAGATCGTCTAAATTTGAAAGGCATATTATCGAGATCATTAATATGTTCATCTAATTCATGTTTGAAATTTAAAGCCCTTTGCCTGCTATCCAGTGCTATAAATCTAAGTACTTCTTGAAGTGACTGTGTATATTTCCTACTTCTAACTATTTTCATATTGTCTTGATAAACTCTTTCATTTCACTATCGTATTCTTCTTGACTCAATGGCGTATCATTGCCATTTTCTATCTCTTTAAGTGCAGTATGAAAGTAGGTTTTGTTCTCTTGATAGTAAGTGTCACTTTGAAGTCTAATATTTTGCACCATATCTTTTTTTAAATTACTTACAATAGTCAAGAATGTATCTAGTTTATCATCTTCAATATCTATATGTATTGTACGCATTTCATCATCCTTTTGAATGGAATTTATAATATTATAGCATAATTTATGATTCTTTATTGGTTTGATTTCATGTTGATTCGCTAGGCGAATCAAAGCGTTGAGCGTTGAGCGTTAAGGAAAGAGCGGATAACATTGATGTCTAGTGTTGATTTGTTGACAATTAGTACTAAATAATGTATACTATTTAATACTAAATATTAAAGGACTAAAATGCAACCAATATTGTCTAAGTATACGGCAAGTATAACGGAATTAAAAAAGTCACCTACACAATTATTGAAAGATGCTGGAGATGATGCGGTGGCGATACTTAATCATAATGTAGCAAGTGCTTATCTGGTTCCAAGCAGTTTATATGAAAAGATGATGGATGTCATGGATGATTATTATCTGTCTAAAGAAGTTGAGAAAGCATTAAACTATAAAGATGAAGATTTAATAGAAGTCGACATTGATGAGTTATAAACTTAAATTTACTAAACACTCACATAAAGAGTGGGGGAAGTTAAATTCTAATATTGTTAATCAATTTAAAAAGAAATTAAAAGAGAGATTATCAAACCCGAGAGTTCCCAAAGATAAATTAAGTGGATATGAAAATGTTTATAAAATTAAGTTACGAAGTTCTGGGTTTAGATTGGCTTATGAAGTAAAAGATGAAGAAATTGTTGTCTTGGTTCTAACTGTGGGTAAAAGAGAAAATAATCAAGTGTATGCACAGTTAGATAAGAGGAAGTAATAGATAAAGGATTATTATGCGTTATTTTGTCATAGGAATATTGGTCATGGTACTTGCTGTGCAGGGTGTGCTGCTGATGCTTTTTACTGCAACGGGGAATGACCTGTTGTTACCGCATGTGAATGCGTACTTAAAAGAGAATGTCAAAGAGGCAAAAGTGGAGGTTTCAGAGTATAGATTGGGCTTAGATACGCTTTCCTTTTTGGCAAAGGTCAATGATAGCATTGACGTAAAGGCTCAGGGGCAGATAGACCTGCTTGCCCAAACTTTTGATATGGACTATATACTCGATACTGATGAGATAAAAACAGAGACCATGAGTATAAAAGAGAAGATCAATGTCAAAGGTAATGTGAAAGGCCATCAGGATGACATGAAGATCAGCGGGAAAGGGCTGGCTTTTGAATCACCTATAGCGTATGACCTTCGCAAGATAGATGATACTTTGCAAGATATCAAGATCAAGACAGAAAAGGCAGATATATCCAAGATACTTGCGGTCATGGGTAAAGACCGTTATGCAGATGGAGTGCTTAGCATAGAGATAGATATGCCAAAGTTCGATGTAGAGAATCCTCAAGGGAAAGCGAAGATATTCCTCCAAAATATGCATTTAGATACGCAAAAGATCTCTAAAGACTTTGATATAGACCTTCCTGCTAAAACCTTAGTGAGTGCTGAACTTGATGCAGTGACAAAAGGAGAGTTGATCTCTTTAGAAGGTACAGTCAAAAGTAATATAGCAAATATCCGTTTGACCAAAGGAACACTGAACCCTCTTACAAAAGATCTCAATGGGGGTTATCATGTTGAAGTACATGATCTGTCAAAATTTGATGCACTTGCCAAGAGAAAACTGCATGGTACTTTGGATATCTCCGGTGATGTCAGTCAAAAAAATGCTCTCTTAAAAGTCTCGGGTGTGACAAAAAGTTTTGGTGGTAAGAGTAGCTTTGTCTATGAGGGTGATAGCTTAAATGCAAGGCTAGAGAATGTAAAAACAGAAACCTTGCTTTATAAAGTGGGTGAAAAGAACTATATAACGGGTAGGGCAACATCCAAGATCAATCTCAGTAGTCTAAAGAACTTGACAGGTACCTTTGATACCAAGGTCAAAGGTAAGGTCAACACGAAAGTGGTCAAACAAATGACGAAAACAGATCTTGGTAAGACATTTATGTTAGATTCCCAGATAAAAGGGAGAGTGAAAAATCAAAAGATTTTTTCAAATATCGTTTCAAATACGACAATGGCCAAGATCACGGCAGATCATTTTGTCTATGATCTTAAAAAGAGATCGTTACAATCAGATTACAAAATGAATATACCTGATATGCGTAAGCTGGAACCTTTAACAAAAAAAGCATTTAAAGGAAACATGTATCTCAGCGGTAAGATACAAAAAGAGAAGGATCTTGTGATCACAGGGCATGGTAAAGAGTTTGACGGGAGCATAGACTTTAGACTACAAAATGATAGGCTGAAAGCAGAAATAGCGGGGGCTACGGCATCTAAAGTGATGTATATGTTGGTATATCCTCAAGTGATAGAGGCTGTAACAGAAGCAACATTGGACTATGATCTTAAAAAACGTAAAGGAACAGTGCAGGGGAGCTTGGATAATGCAAGGATCTTACCGTCACAACTTACTTATTTGTTAAAGCAGTTTGCGCAGATCGATCTAACACGAGAACACTACAATAACAGTAAGTTTTTTGTAAATTTAGATAAACAGTGGGTCAAGTTTACATTAGATGCCCGTAATAAAGAGGACTATATCACTGTGAGCAAAGGCGTTTTAGATAAAAATACAGATGCCATAAGTGCACATGTTGATGTAAAAATAAAAGAGAAAGAGTTTGCTGCAAATATAGGTGGTACGCTTAAGCATCCAAAAGTAAGTTTAGACCCGTCCAAATATTTAGAAAAGAAGATCAATAAAAAACTTGACACCCTGATAGATAAAAATATAAAAGAAAAGAGCGGGGAACAGATCAAGAATTTACTAAAAGGATTTTTTTAGCGTTATGATGATTCTCTTATGGTCTTTTAAACTGCTTTATACCCGGTTTTCTGCTCTCATTGGCAAAACCAATGGCCATTTTTATGATCCAAAGTATCATAAGCCCTGCAATGATCTCGTAACCAATGGCCCAGGTCAATAAGAACGAAGTGTTCTCATTGATAGATAAAAAGTGTTCCGTATTAGACTTTGCTACGATAAAAAAAAGAAAGAGAAGACCCATCATATAAGGTAAAGATATAAAATAGATAGCAAGAAATATTTTCTCGAATCCTTCCGGGAAAAAGAGTGGCGTTTCAGAAAACTCTACATTTTTTTGTGAAAATTTGTCATTTTTATTTCGAATAGGTGTTTCTTTTGAAGAATGTATTGTTGATGATACTTTTGTAGTTTTATTTTCCACCATAAAGTCTCCCGGTCTATTTACTGAAAGTAAACTTATTACATAACTTGGCTGTCTTAACAACATGAGATATGAGATTTTTCACCATGTCTTCACAGGCAATTTGATATTATTTGTTATTATAATAACACTATATATATTAATATTAAATTAAGAAAGCTTTAAAATCAATAAGTAAAAAATGAGCAACCTCTAACAGTGATTTTGTTAAAATACATAAAAAACTAGGCAACCTTTTGAAAACTATCACGATCATTGATACCTTTGGCTTCTTCTTCCGCTCCTATTTTGCACTTCCTCCTCTACGTAATTCTGATGGATTCCCTACAGGACTACTTACAGGATTTGCAAACCTGGTACATGCTTTGCATCGTGATCACAGTACGGATTATCTGGTATTTGCTTTAGATGCGAAGGGAAAGACCTTTAGAAATGATATCTATCCCCAATACAAAGCCAACCGTGACCCTGCACCTGATGACCTGGTAAAACAACTTCCTGTTGCCATAGAATGGATAGAACAGATGGGATTTGCCAACCTTTCACGTGAGGGGTTTGAAGCAGATGATGTGATCACAACAGTAGCTAAGTTTGCTAAAGAAAAAGGACTAAAGGTACGTATCGTATCTCACGATAAAGATCTCTATCAGATGATTGAAGACGGTCATGTAGAGATGTATGACTCTGTGAAGCGGGCAGTGGTCAATGAACAGACATGTATAGACAAGTTTGGTGTACATCCAAAAGATTTTGTAGATTTTCAAGCCATACTCGGTGACTCTTCGGACAATGTCCCGGGAGTCAAAGGCATAGGAAAAGTTGGGGCATCTAAGCTAATAAACCAATACCATACCCTTGAAGCCATTTATGAAGATATAGAGAACTGTGGTACGCCACGCATACAAAAACTGCTTTTAGAGAGTAAGGAACAGGCTTTTATGTCTCGTGATCTTGTGACGATGCGTACAGATGTCTTTAAAGATATGGATGTAGAGAGCTTTGTCTTTGAAGATAAAAATTATCTCTCCTGTCTACTAGAAGAGTTTGAACAATATGAGATGAAGCAAGCCATTAAGAAAGCGATGATCGGTATGGAAAAAGTTGAGTGTGAACCCAACTATACATTACCTGATGAACAAAAAAAGGCTAAACCTGCATTTACTTTTGATGCGATCACTTTAGATACAAACGAAAAACTTACCGAGGTGATAGACGCTATACCTTCTGAAGCTATCGTTGCTTTTGATACAGAGACAACCGGTCTTGATACTAAAACAGCAAAAATGGTAGGTTTTTCTTTTTGTTTTGACAGAACAGAAGCGTATTATGTACCGGTGGGTCACTCTTATCTGGGTGTGGAGGAACAGGTAAGTTTAGAAGATGCAGTTGACGCATTGCAAACACTGTTAAAACATCAAATAGTCGGACAAAACCTGAAGTTTGACTTCTCTTTACTCTACAATCAGTATGATTTTGCACCTGTAGTCCCATATGCGGATACAATGATCATGGCATGGCTCTCAAATCCGGGTTCTAAGGTTGGGCTGGATACTTTGGCAAAACAGTATTTCAAATATGAGATGAAACCTTTTAAAGAGATGGTGAAAAAGGGAGAAGACTTTTCAGCCGTGGCGATATCTGATGCTACATTTTACGCCGCAGAAGATGCATGGATGACTTTTTTGCTTTATGGCGCTATAAAAAAGAAGATGGAACTCTCTTCATTGACACATTTGTTACGTGAAGCAAAAGATGTAGAGTATCCGTTCATGAATGTACTGATGCGTATGGAACGATTGGGTATCAAAATAGATCCTTCAGTGCTTATAACACTACAAAAAAGACTCAGTGAGGATCTAAATACCCTTACAGATGAGATATATACACTTTGTGAGTCTGAATTTAATATCAAGTCACCTAAACAATTAGGAGAGATACTCTTTGTAAAACTGGGATTACAAGGCGGTAAGAAAACTAAGACTGGGTATAGTACCAATGAAGCTGTACTTACAGGACTTAAGGGAGAACACCCTGTGATAGAAAAGATCCTTGAGTATCGTGAATATCAAAAAATACTCTCTACTTATGTTGATCCTTTATTGAAATTAGCACAAGTGGATGAACATTCTCGTATCTATACCTCTTTTGGTCAGACAGGAACAGCAACAGGACGTTTAAGTTCGCGTGACCCAAATTTGCAGAATATCCCGGTACGTTCAGCTTTGGGACGTTCAGTCAGAGAAGCTTTTGTGGCAAAAGAGGGCTATAAACTGATGAGTATTGACTACTCTCAAATAGAGTTACGACTTCTTGCACACTTCTCAAAAGATGCAGCTTTGATGGATGCTTTTAATAATGGTGTAGATATCCACCTCGCAACATCCATCAAACTCTTTGGTGAAGAAGAGGCTAAAGAGAAGAGAGGGTATGCCAAATCTGTGAACTTTGGACTTCTGTACGGTATGGGACCCAAAAAACTCTCTGATGAGCTTGGTATCAAAGCAACAGAAGCAAAAGAGATCATCGCCAACTATTTTGCTGCTTTCCCAACGGTGAAAAACTACCTGGAAGGGATACAAGAGCGCATGAAAATTGATGGTTATGTAGAGACCATTTTAAAAAGAAGACGTATCTTTGATTATGAAGCTGCAAACGGTATGCAAAAAGCAGCTTTTATGCGTGAATCAGTCAATACAGTGTTTCAAGGTTCTGCTGCAGATCTCATAAAACTTTCTATGAATCAGATAGACAGTATGATAGATGATGAAGGGTTAGATGCTTTTATGCTTTTACAGATCCATGATGAACTTATCTTTGAAGTAAAAGAAGAAAAAGTGGAAGAGCTAAGTAAACGTTTTGTACATACCATGGAGAATGTTTTGGAACTTGATGTGCCTTTGGAGTGTTCAGTATCTGTGGGGGACTCTTGGGGTGAGTTAAAGTAACACTAACTGTGTTTATGCTTATAATCAGAGATAAATAATCCCAATTAACATTGGGTTAGTAAACATCGGCTATAATCTTTTCAATTACGTAATTGAAGGATAAAGGGAATGAAATATATTTTTTCCATGAAAATGGCAGTATTGATGTTGTTTTTGTTTGGTGTACTGGTTGGTGCAGCAACATTTATAGAAAATGACTATGGTACACAAACGGCACAAGCACTTATCTATAAAGCACAATGGTTTGAGTTTTTCCTAGCTTATTTTGTAGCTATATTGGTCTATCAGATCATCAAACATAAATCTTATAAGACAAAACCTTCTGTTTTTCTTTTTCACTTCTCTTTCCTTGTGATCGCTATCGGTGCTTTAATTACGCGTTACATTGGTTATGAAGGTATGATGCATATACGTGAGGGAGCGGAAAGTTCTACCATGGTATCTGCTGAGAAAGTGATACAGATACATGTGACCAAAGGTGATAAAGTTGCAGCAATGGAAGAGGCACTCTTTTTCTCCAGTATGACTAAGAACAGTATGCATTACAAAGTAGATATGGATGATAAAGAGGTAAAGATAGATCTTTTAGAGTACTATCCAACAGCACAACAGGAGCTTATCTCTGTAAAAGAGGGCGGTAAGAAGATGCTTCAACTCAAGATCTCAACAGGTCAAAGAGGTGAGGATTACTTTATTGCAGATGGTGAAAGAAAAGATTTTGGTAATTTTTATGTCGGCTACAATGTGGATATTTCAGAAGATAAACCTACATTTCTCATTAAAGATGATGGTGATGTCTTGAAAATGAACTTCCCATTCATTGTTGAGACGCTTAATATGAATGACCAAAGTTCAGGTAAGATCACAGGGGGAGAAGATGTTTTTAAAAACAGAATGTTATACCAATTTGGATCCAATGCCATTGTTTTCAAAGACAAACATGAGAATGCTTCACTCATATGGAAATCAGATGAGATCAAAACTCAGGGAGGTAAACCCGAATTCATGAGATGGAAGGTCTCTGTGGGGGATAAAAGTGAGACAGTGATCACGCAGCCATATCAGGGAAGACAGGGAAAGATACACCATATCAATCTTAACGGCTTGCATATTGACCTGCGTGTAGGTGCGAAGATCATAAAGATACCGTTTGAGGTGGAACTTGTTGATTTTGTACTTGACCGTTACCCAGGTTCTATGACACCATCTTCTTATGCCAGTGATGTTGTGCTTATAGACAAAGAACAAAACATTGAGATGCCATACAGAATATATATGAACCACATTTTGGATCATAGAAATTATCGTTTTTTCCAGTCTTCTTATGACCAGGATGAAAAAGGTACAGTACTCTCTGTAAATCATGATCCGGGGACATGGCCAACATATATAGGGTATATACTGCTAACACTTGGAATGCTTTGGAATCTTTTTAGTCGATCAAGCAGATTTCAAACACTTCTTAAAAAGACAAGAAAACTACAGTCAGGTGCGCTTGCCGTAGCAATGATAGCACTTATGGCTTTTGCACCGCAAAATCTTCATGCTGCTTCACCTGATATAGATAAAGATCTGCTCAAGACAGTACAGTCTTATGATAAACTGCATACACGTAACTTTGGTAAGATAGCGGTTCAAGATCATCAGGGGCGAATGAAACCTATGGATACTGTGGCACATGAAGTGATAGCAAAGGTTACAGGTAGATCTGCACTTTATAATGTTGAACCGACACAAATGCTGCTTGGAATGATCATGCAGCCAGAACTTTACCAGTCAGTACCGATGATCAAAGTTGGTCATAAAAAAGTAGCTGTAACACTGGGCCTGTCTGAAGATACTAAATTTGCAAGGTTTACGGACTTTTTTAATAGAAGTGATAGCACATATAAAATATTTGATGCAGTCACAGAAGCAAGTAAGAAGCGACCACTAGAACAGTCACAGTATGACAAAGAACTGCTCAAGATCGATGAGAGAGTAAACGTTGCTTTTATGGCATATCAGGGTTCACTTTTACGTATCTACCCTAAACCAAATGATGTCAATAATAAGTGGATGGCACCGATGGATGCCATTAAAGAGTATGCACCAGAGCAGGGAGAAGAGGTGCGTATAAGTATTGCTGCTTATTTCCAAATGGTTGCTGAAGGTTTAAAAACAGGAAATTGGGCAAATGCGGACATTGCTTTAAGGGGTATACATAAGTATCAGGAAAAGTATGGTTCTGAAGTGATCCCTTCTCAAGATCGTATAGATATGGAGATCAAATATAATAAATTTGGGCTCTTTGGAAAGCTTGTACCTTTGTATCTATTTTTAGGACTTATCCTTTTGATCTTTGCATTTATTAATGTGATAAAACCGGCTTTCCCTATGAAGTGGATCATGCGTATTTCCATAGCAGTACTTTTCTTTGGCTTTGCTATGCATATCATTGGGCTTGGTATTCGTTGGTATATTGCAGATCATGCTCCGTGGTCAAATGCGTATGAATCTATTGTATTTATCGCGGCATCTACAGTGTTTGCAGGAATCCTTTTGGCACGAAGATCACCATTTGCTTTAGCAGGAACAGCGATACTTGCAGGTATCACGATGGGTGTTGCGCATATGAGTTTCATTAACCCGGAGATCACAAACCTTGTACCTGTACTAAAGTCTTACTGGCTCATGATACATGTTGCAACGATCATCTCAGGTGATGGTTTCTTGGGATTGGGTTCTATCTTGTCACTTTTAGTTTTAATACTTTATATCATTAGAGGTCAGGGTAAAGAGAACATAGACCGTTCAATAAAGGAACTTACAAATCTTTCTGAAATGTCAATTATTATTGGTTTGTTCATATATACAATAGGAAACTTTCTTGGCGGTGTATGGGCAAATGAATCTTGGGGACGTTACTGGGGTTGGGATGCAAAAGAGACCTGGGCAGCAGTGACCATACTTATCTATGCGGCAGTCATTCACTTACGTTTTGTACCGGCATTGAAGTCTAACTTCTTCTATAATGCCGCATCTGTGTGGGCATATTCAACAGTGATCATGACTTATTTTGGGGTGAATTATTATCTTTCAGGACTTCACTCGTATGCAGCTGGAGATCCAGTGCCTATCCCTATGTGGGTATATTATGCTGTAGCAGGACTATTTGTATTGACACTAGTGGCTGCTAGAAATAGAAAGTTAAAGTAAGCACTCAACTATGTAATGTAACTACGATGCGGCGGTTCCCGCCGTAATCTCTATGCTCTCCAAGGTAGATTCCCTGCCAAGTACCAAGATTCATTTTACCATTTGTAACAGGAATGGTCAGTGAAGTACCGATCATCGAAGCTTTTATGTGTGCTGGCATATCATCTAAGCCCTCATAGGTATGAATGTAGTAGGGTTTATCATTGGCAATATCGGTAAAAAAATTCTCCATATCTTCACGTACTGTTGGATCGGCATTTTCATTGATACAGAGTGAAGCACTTGTGTGCTGTATGAAAAGGTGTAGAAGCCCAGTCTCAATGGATGGCATGGAAGATAAAATATTTTCTATCTCTGAAGTTATGAGATGGAAGCCTCTGGGTTTTGGTGATAATGTGATCGTTTCTTGATATATGGCCATAGTGAAGTAACTATTTCAATATTCTTTTTATCGCTTCAGAACAAACAGTCAGACCCACTGCACCTGTCACAGCAACACATGAACCTTTCTCTTTACATTTATCTTCTTCTGGTGAAAAAACAACCGTAAAGTTTCTGTCAAATTTCACTTTTTTAAGTTCGTTGCGTATCTTTCTTGCCAGTGCATCACCATGTGTTTTCCAGATAGAGGCTACTTCTATCTTGTTAGTATCGTAACGTTTTGCAGACCCAAGTGCCATGATGAGCTTTTTATAACATTTTTTAGCCACTTCTATCTTGACTTTTGTAGTATCTGCAGCATCTATGACGATGTCATAGGGTTCAAAGTCAAATGCTTCTACCCATGCCATATCCATACGCTGATGTATGGTCTTAACCCCAGGGTAGAGAGTTTGAAGTCTTTCAACTTTCACTTCTCCTACAGCTTCTGAACCTATTTGGCGGTTTTGATTTGTCTCATCATAGACATCAAAATCCAATATGGTAATGTCACTCACACCTGAACGGTAAAGACAGTCCAAAGCATAAGATCCAACACCACCTACACCGAGTATGAGTATTTTGGCATTTTGCAGCTTTTCAAAATTATTATCTCCAAAGAGCATACGACAACGTTCAAATCTCATAGTATCTCTTTTGTAACATGACTAGTCATGTGAGCCTGCTGCTGAAACAAGCATAGCGTTAGCGTAGTTTTTTGGGCTTTGCTCAAAAAGCGTTCTATACATGATATACGACAACGTTCAAATCTCAAATCCAATCCTCCAAAGATTTGATATCATCATAAGAAGTCATATCTAAATGTACAGGGGTTATGGAAACATATCCGTCATTGATGGCTTCAAAATCTGTGATGTGCCCTTTGGTTTCCATCCATCCAAGTTCAGGAAGTCCAATCCAATAGTACTCTTTACCTCTTGGATTGTGGTGTACTTCTGCATTGTGTCCATACAGACGGTTTCCTGCGCGAGTGACCTTAAATCCTTTACATTCAGCGCTTGGTATAGGCGGTATATTGATATTTAGAAATTTACGTGAAGGCAGAGGAAAGTCTCCATCAAATATTTTCTCTACAAGTGTTACGATGCTTTCTTGAGCCAATCCATAGCCTAACTCTTTAATACTTTGACCATGATCTTTATAGACTTGTGATATCGCAATACCAGGGATACCCTGAAGTACTGCCTCCATCGCTGCAGAAGCAGTACCTGAATAGGTAATATCTTCTCCCATATTTGAGCCTATATTAATACCTGAAATAACAATGTCGGGTCTGTAGTCTTTTGGAAAAAGTTTCGTTAGTGAGAGAAAAATACAGTCTGAAGGTGTTCCATCATCAAGCTTGTAAAAGTTCTCTTCGAGTTCTACAAAGTGCAGCGGTTTAGTCAATGTAAGTGAGTGCCCACATGCGGATTTCTCCATTGTTGGTGCTACTATAGTCACTTCTCCCAAAGGTTTAAGTGCTTGGGCAAGTGCTAAAAGTCCCTCAGATTCATAACTATCATCGTTTGTAATTAGTATTTTCTTCATATCTCAATTCTTTTTTGCTAAATAATATTAGTGATATTATAACCTTGTTTGGTATAATATTCACAATTAACCATATAAAGGAATAATCGTGCAAAAAGAGCCGATGTTAAGAGAAACCTATACGAAACTTTCAGAAGAACTTGAACAACTTAAAACACATGAAAGAGGTATCATCGCTAAGATCATCGATGAGGCCAGAGAGCTGGGTGACTTGAAAGAGAATGCTGAATACCACGCTGCAAAAGACAAACAAGGACTTATGGAAGCGCGTATTGCAGAACTTACAGATGTTGTTGGTAGAGCACAGGTTGTGGAGCCTGAGAGTTTAGCACATGAACGTATAAGTTTTGGATCAACGGTAGTACTTTGTGATCAGGCTACAGATGAGGAGATATGCTATACACTTGTTGGTGCACAGGAGTCAAATCCAAGTAGAGGACTTATCTCTTTACAATCTCCTATGGCAAGAGCGCTCATAGGTAAAGAAGAGGGTGATGAAGTGGTACTTGTACTTCCAGCAGGTAAAAAAACATATGATATAGAAGAAGTATCATATGTAGAGATCGTATTAGGATAATACTTCGACAGGCTCACTAACCGTGTTTTGATAGAATAAGGTTGATAAATAAAACGTTCCCTGAGCTTCTCAAAGGGAAGATAAATGGAGACAAGATGATAAAAGTAGGAATTGTAGGTGCGAGTGGATATACTGGCTTAGAATTGATAAAAATGTTAGTCACGCATGGTGGATTTCAACTTAGCTACCTTGCTACAACACAAGGGGGGATCACTGTAGAAGAGTTACATCCATCACTTGTGGATGTCATCTCTTTGCCTGTAGAGAAAGCGGATGCTGCCACTGTGGCAGAGCGTTGTGAACTTGTATTTCTTGCGCTTCCACATAAGGCTTCCATGGGCTTTGCCAAAGATCTTTTAGATCAAGGTATCAAAGTGGTTGACCTTTCTGCAGATTATCGTTTAGAGCTTGAAACTTATGAAGAAAATTACTGTCCGCATGAAGACAAAGAACATTTAGATGAGTCTGTGTATGCTTTGGTAGAGTACTACCGTGACGCACTGAAAAATACTAATCTTGCAGCAGGTCCTGGGTGCTATCCAACGGCTACACTGCTTGGTATCTTGCCATTTGTTCCATATCTTGATGCTAATGCACCACTGTTTGTTGATGCAAAATCAGGACTTTCAGGTGCAGGTAAAAGTCTCTCTGAAAGTGCACACTATGTCAATATGAATGAAAATATCTTTGCATATAAAGCATTGAACCACCGTCATGAACCAGAAATTGCAGAGAAGATAGAAAAAGTGCATGGTGTTACACTCAATGTAAATTTTGTACCACATCTTATCCCTGTTACACGTGGTGAACTGGTAAGTGTCTATGGTACTTTAAAAGAGGATGTTGACCCTATAGCACTGCTAAAAGAACATTATAAAGATGATCCGTTCATACGTATACGTGAAACACCTGTTGACATAAAAAGTACTGCTGGTACGCACTTTTGTGACATTTATGCAGTGAGAAAAGG
Organism: uncultured Sulfurovum sp.; assembly: GCA_964492675.1. Taxonomy (GTDB): domain Bacteria; phylum Campylobacterota; class Campylobacteria; order Campylobacterales; family Sulfurovaceae; genus Sulfurovum. Next base: position 52,461 of record CAZBLM010000004.1, on the reverse strand, counting down.
AAATGCGTTGTTTGTAAGTTCTGCTATAGATAACTTACTGCGAGGGGCAAGTTCACAGGCACTTGCTGCAGCCAATTTGATGTGTGGATACCACGAGGGTATGGGTTTACCGGTGACTCCTTATATGCCATAAGAAATTACTAGTCAATTAGTATTATTTTGATTTCCTCTTGTATAATTTGAGGCGTTGTTGTTCTCGTCATTTTTTTTAGAAAAAAACGAAGCAAAAAAATCGTTGTGGCTCTCGAATCGCTCCGCTTTCAAGGGCGTTCGCCACAACAAAGACACACTATTGTGTGATTAATGAAAGGGAGAGCATTAATGATAGCTATACAAGAAAATGCCATCTTTATTGCAGATTCACACTATCCACATCATGGTGATGACTTTTTAGCATTACTAAAAAAACTAGAGAATAAAGAGATAGTAACCCAACAGATATTTTTGGTGGGTGATAACTTCGATCTGCTCTTTGGATATAATGAATACATCCAAACCTTTTCTTCTAAAGCTTTAGAACTTCTACAAAAACTTTCAAAAACTATAGAAATACACTATTTTGAAGGTAATCACGACTTCTGTCTCAAAGAACTTTTCCCAGATATGTATGTCTATACCAGAGAAGATCAGCCTATACATTTTGCCTTGGGTAATAAAAAAGTGGCTATCTCTCATGGAGATAAATATGTGACAGGTTTTGGTTATGATCTGTACTGTAAGATTTTACGTAATAAAGCTACATTGACACTGCTTAAACCTTTTCAAAAGATGATCATTGATGATCGTATGAAAAAACTTTCAAAAAAGAATATCTGTCATACTTTTCATGGATTTGAAAAGAGGGTTGAGGAGATATTAAAACATTATGAAGATGTTGATATGGTGATCGAGGGGCATTTTCACCAGTCAAAAGTATTGGGGAATTATATTTCCCTGCCTTCACAAGCATGCCAGCATAAAGTGGCAGTTGTAGAAGAGGGAAAGGTTGTTTTTAAGCCTCTACTGTAGCTTCAGCAGGTATCTTTTTAGCAAGTAGCTTATCTGTATAGAAAGATCCAAACGGGATCAGTGACAGGATAGAATAGAGTGCAGTCTCTTTCAGTGTGAATCCAGCTTCTTTTTTTGCTTCGATGATCTGGTAGATAAAAGCAAATACAAGAAGACCGTGTAACATACCTACAATTTTAGTGGCCATTGGGTAACCAAAACTGTATTTTAATGGCATTGCGATGAATAGTAAGATAATAAATGAAATACCTTCTATTTTATTGATAAGACGGAATTTTTTTAATTCAGACATATATACTCCTAATTAATTTTTTAAGAGTATAGCAGAAGAAAATTAATGCAAAATTATACGAGAGGTTATTTTAACTCTCTTTTTTTCTCACTATGTCTGCACCAAGTGTAGATAGTTTTCCTTCTAAGTCATCATATCCACGGTCTAGGTGATAGATACGTCTTACTTTTGTAGTTCCCTCTGCGACTAAGGCAGCCAAGACAAGTGCAGAAGAGGCTCTAAGGTCTGTAGCCATTACATCTGCTCCATAGAGATGATCTACGCCTTTTACAGCAGCTGTACTGCCTTTGAGCCAAATATCTGCACCCAGGCGATTGAGTTCACTTACGTGCATAAAACGGTTTTCAAAGAGACGCTCTTCAATGAGGCTTTCTCCTTTTGCTATCACAGCTAGTGCCATGAACTGTGCTTGCATATCAGTAGGGAAGCCAGGGTATTCGATGGTGATGAGATTTACAGGTTTAAGATCCTCAGTAGGGAAAATAGTGATACTGTCATCTTTCAGGTCAAAAGTACATCCCATCGATTCAAGTTTATCTATAGAAGCTCGAATATGTTCATGATTTACTTTGTTGAGAGTGATGCTTGAGTTTGTAATGGCACCTGCACAAAGGTATGTACCTGCTTCTATACGGTCAGGGATGATATCTAGTGTTTGAAAGTGTAGAGGTTTCCCACCTGTACCTTCTATGCTAAGTTCATTGGTTCCGATACCTTCTATTTTTACACCTGCATCACGTATCATCTCACAAAGCTGTACGACTTCAGGTTCTTTCGCTGCATTGATGATGGTCGTTGTTCCATGTGCAAGTGCTGCAGCCATGACTGTATTTTCTGTACCACCAACGGTGATCTTGTCAAAAATGATCTTTGCACCGTGAAGGCCGTTTTTTGCTTCAGCACGGACATACCCGCCTTTGATCTCTATATGTGCACCCATAGCTTCTAAAGCTTTAAGATGTAGGTCAATAGGACGCTGCCCGATAGCACAGCCGCCAGGAAGACTAACCTCACACTCTCCAAACCTTGCAAGTAGGGGACCAAGGACTAGTATGGATGCTCTCATTTGTGAAACTATTTCATAAACAGCTTTTGTTGATGTGATGGTACCATTATCTATATGTGCCACAGTGTTATCATGATCTACAGTGCCACCAAGCATAGTAAGTAGTTTTAACAGAGTTCTGATATCAACAACATTTGGTAAATTAGTTAATGTTACTTTTTTATCACTCAAAATGGTAGCGGCAATAATAGGTAATGCAGCATTTTTTGCTCCAGAGATCGTAACATTCCCACTTAACTTTTTTCCACCAGAAATTTCTAAATAATCCATATGTACATCCTAAATCTTATTAAAATAGATTTTATCTAAAGTATGGTTCATAGGTGCTTTTAAAGTATTTATATACTAAATAATATAACTTTTCACATTAATAAATAGAAAAATTGATATTATTCACTATGATTTAATGCAACTATAACTTAATCTACTGTATTATATTTAATAATATGTATTTAAGAAGGGCGTGAAAGCCCATATTTAGGGGGGAGTTTATGTCTAGTAATTTAGATAAACTCAAAGCACTTACAAGTCGTTTAGATGAAAAAATAGAAGAAAAAGAGAAAAAAAATCTGAAGATTTCTTCTTCTGTTTCAGAACCTGTTATAAGTAAAAAAAAGAATTCTGAAATAAAAGAAATTGATTGTGATAATGTCCGCCAAGAGAATATTTTACGTGTAAAAGAGTTGTATAATAAACTTAAAATATCAGAGAAAGCACCTGATTTTGATCAGGTATTTATTTATAAAGCGATGAATATTTCTGGTATCGGGCTGAAAGAAGAAGATTTTGCTGAAGTACGTGAAGGTAAGTATATACAAATTATCGCCATCACTTATGAACCGGATAAAAATGGTAAAAAGAAAGCAAAAAATATCTCTTTAGGATATTTTGGTAAAGCTGAAACATTGGATAATACGCTCAAAAATGAGATCATTGAGTTTGTATTACGCTGGCGTTATGAAAAAGCATTTCAAAATGTTGAACATTATAAAGACTTGATCAACAGAGTTGAAGTACCCTCTGATACACTATTTTAAAATTTGAGATATTTCGTTAGTTTGCTATATTTTCCTAACGATTTACTAATTAAAAATTTGTTACAATTGAATCCTTATTTTACTACTTAGGACAACAATGCATCTCGACCTTACTCCCGAAGCACTTTTAGCACAACTTGGATACTCAAATAATGATCAAACACTTAAACAGATCAATAATATCATTGCGAATACAAAAGGCTTTGATAAATTTTCACAGCATATCCCTTCATTTAACGATGCACTAGCCGTAGAAAAGGCTTTTATAGCAATGTCAAACTCTGAAGATCATCTCAAGATCAAGTGTGAAGAAGATCCTTCAGCAGATAACCTTTCTGCTTTTAACACTTTGGTCAAACACTGGGCAGATAAATATAAACTTGAAATAGAAAAAGTAGAGAATAAAAACACTTACTATATCCTTGGTCATATTTAAACCTGTATGCCTCTTAGCTCCCTTAATGAAGAGCAGCTAAGTGCTGCTACTGCACCCCTAGGACATAACCTTATAATAGCCTCTGCAGGTACAGGTAAAACCTCTACTATTGTAGGCCGTATCGCACATCTTTTGCAGAGTGGTGTAGCACCTTCAAGTATTTTACTTTTAACTTTTACAAATAAAGCTGCAGGGGAGATGATAGCCCGGCTTGAGCGGTACTTTCCTAAAAAAGTGGTCTCTAAGATAGAATCAGGAACCTTTCATGCTGTCTCTTACCGCTGGCTTAAAGAGATATATCCGAACCTCGCACTTAAACAGCCTGCTGAACTGAAAACACTCTTTAGAAGTATTTATGAAAAACGTAACTTTGAACGTATGAACCTCTCTATGCAGCCATTTTCTGCTACCTATCTGTATGAGATGTACTCTTTATATCAGAATGCCTCGTTGGAAACGTTTGATGTATGGTTTTTAGAGAAGTATCCTGATCATGAAGTGGTGATGGATGTATATCTTGATATTACACATGAGTTTGAAAGAGAGAAGGTTGACTATGGTTTTGCCTCCTTTAATGACTTGCTCTTACGTATGAATGCCCATCTGAAAGAAAATACCATACCTTTTGAAGAAGTACTCGTTGATGAGTATCAAGATACCAATACCCTGCAATCCGCACTTATAGATATACTTAAGCCACGCTCACTTTTTTGTGTAGGAGATTATGATCAAAGTATTTATGCTTTTAACGGTGCGAATATTGAAAATATTGCAACTTACTCAAAACGTTATCCTGATGCTAATGTTTTTACACTGAAGACGAATTATCGTTCTACTGCACCTATACTTTCATTGGCAAATCGTGTCATTGAAAGAAACGAACGTATCTATCCTAAAAAGCTTGTTGTTGGGCGTGTAGTTAAGAGTATACCTCCAAGACTGCTTATGTATAATGATCTTTTTGAACAGTATCAGTCTATTGCACAAGACATTAAACATACGCATGTACCTAATGACCAGATAGCTGTTATCTTTAGGAATAATTCTTCAGCAGATGGGGTAGAAGCCAGTCTGCGTGAGTATGGTATTCCCTGTAAACGTAAAGGCGGTACAAGCTTTTTTGATGCTAAAGAGATCAAGTTCTTGCTGGATGTTCTTGCCTTACTGGTAAATCCAAAAGATATGATGGCATTTATACATATCTTTGAATATGCAAGAGGTGTCGGCTCGGCACTCTCTAAAGAGTTTTTTCAGTGTTTTTTACATTTTGGTCAAGGAAATTTTATACAGGGTGTACTGTATCCTAAAGTGCATGATCTCCCAAAATTAAACCCAAATAAGAATGTACAGCTCGGACTCTTTGATGATGATCAGGAGATAGGTTCAGCTGCACGATTTAAAGCATTGGGGTTGGATACGGCTCTCTATAATCACCCATTACTTAAGCACCCAAAATTAACCTCAGAGGGCGTTAAATTTTTTAAAGAGTTTCATACGCTTATGAAAAGTTTACATCAAACCTCAAAACCCTCAGACGTATTAAAAAGTGCCATCACTTCTGATCTCTATAAAAATATTATAGAGATCTTATCAACGCAGCGTGCAAGACTGAAGTCAGGTGAAGTAGATGAAGAGAAGAAAAAAGTTGCCAAAGAGCGTATAGAGAGAAAGGCAAGACTTTTGTTTGATCTCTCGAGACAATATGCTGAGTTGAGACGTTTTGTAAATGCTATGGTCTTAGGGGGAAATGAACTGAGTGAGGGTGAGGGAGTGAACCTGCTAACTGTTCATGCAAGTAAAGGGCTTGAATTTCCAGAGGTTTATGTGATAGATCTGGTGGATGGAAGGTTTCCAAATAGAAAGATGATGTCCAGTATAGAAGAAGAGAGACGACTCTTTTATGTAGCAGTTACACGTGCAAAAGATAAATTATACCTTTCACTTGCAAAGTATGACAGGGTCAAGAAGATAGATTATAAACCCTCCCAATTCTTACATGAAGCAGGGCTTATCAAAGGTGAGTTTGTTGAGCCGGAGTCTAAAACGAAGAAGTAGGAGAGATCAATTCTCAACTAAAACCGAATAGACAGGTGTGGAAAAACTTTCACGTCCTTTCAGAAATGCAAGTTCCATGATAAAACATACTTCTACACAGTTTGCACCGACCTTATCTATGAGGTTTGCAGCAGCTTTAGCAGTGCCTCCTGTAGCAATGAGATCATCGATGAGTAAGACCTTGGCATCTTTTTTACCTGTTTCATACTCAAATGCATCGATATGTACCTCTACTTCATCAAAACCATACTCCAGACTGTATTTCTCAGAGACTGTTGTGTAGGGGAGTTTTCCTTTTTTGCGTACTGGTACAAACCCAATGCCGAGTCTGTCTGCGAGAGCTGCACCGAAGATGAAGCCTCGGGCATCAATACCTGCGATATAGTCCAGGTTATAGTCTTTATAGCGTTTTTCAAGATGGTTCATGAGGGTTTTAAAGGCTATTTTGTTTGAAAGGAGGGTGCTGATGTCTTTGAAGATGATGCCGGGTTGGGGGAAGTCTGGGATGTCTCTTATACTTTCTAATAGAATTTCTTTTTCTTCGTTGCTTAGAGTGCTCATTTTATTTGACTTCCTTTTATTTGAATTTTGGTGATGTTTCTCTTCTACTTTTTTAGAAAAAGTAGAGTAAAAAGCGTCGTTCCTCTCGAATCACTTCGTTTTCAAGGGCGTTCGGAACGACAGGGCACGCTTTGCGTGATTGATATCTAATTGCTTACGCGGATTACTTTGCAACCGTGTATGTTATCCTAGGTTTGCACCTAGGGCACAGCCTTCTATTTTGGCTACGCGTCCTGCGTGTCTGCCGCCTTCGAATTCTGTGGAGGCGAAGGTTTCTATCATGTCTTCTATGACCCCTTTACCTACGACGCGTTCTCCAAAACAGAGGATGTTTGCATCGTTGTGTTGTCTGGTGAGTTTTGCTGTGTAGGTATCGTGACAGAGGGCTGCTCTGATGCCTGGTACTTTATTTGCTGCGATACTGATGCCGATACCCGTCCCACAAATGAGGATACCGAAGCTTCCTTCATCTACTATCACTGCATCTGCACATTTTTTGGCAAAATCAGGGTAATCCACACGGTCAGCAGAGTCTGGACCAAGATCTACTATCTCATGTCCCAAGTCTGTTACAAAATCCTTTAAATAGGCTTTAAGTGCATAGCCTGCGTGATCTGTTGCAATGTAAAATTTCTTTGACATACTATTATCTCCTTTTATTCTATAGGTGCTTCCAGTTGAATTGAGTCAATTCGTCTTCCTATACGTCCCCAGCGTACTGAAAAACGTCTGTTGTTCCAGATCTCTTCACAGGCTTCGCTGTCTATGGCAATGTCTCCACAAAGACGTTTAAGTCCTTCATTATCTTTACCTCCGCCATTATTGTCACCATCAAGTACACTTTCATACGAACGTGTTTCTAAACTCATATAGATCAGCCAAGGCTTTCCAACGATGAGTTTGTAGGGAACTGCACCCCAGAAACGACTGTCATTGGAGTTGTCACGGTTATCACCTATCATATAGAAGTGATCTGCTTCTACTTTAGCATAGAGGGCATTCATACCTTTTCCAAGTATCTCATAAGTAGGTACATCCAGATCATCTACATATACAGGTACCATGTCTATGTCTTTGTTGTAGGTATACAAACGTAAGAGACCTTGAAAGATATCTATTCCTTCAGGAGAGTATTGAATACCCGGATATTTTTCCATGTATGGGTTTTCTACCCAAAGTTTACCTCTTAGTGAGCGTATTTTCTCTTTTGGATAATGCTCTTTTATATAGGCATCACCTTCATGAAAGTGAATGAGCAGTTTTTCATTGGCATAAAGTATTTCATCTCCGCCAACAGCTACACAACGTTTTACAAAGTGTATTTTAGGTGTTTGTGGATTACGGAAGATAACAATCTCTTCTCTTTGCGGTCTAGGACCTTCTATGAGGTGACCATTGCCATCCGGGTCTAGTAGACTTGGGAAGATAGCTTGTTCTATCCATGGTATATGCGGAACAGGGAT
>CAZBLM010000004.1:0-44505 GCA_964492675.1 uncultured Sulfurovum sp. | reverse complement strand
AAATAAAAAATCACCGATCAGTTGGGTTCTCTTCATTGATCCTGAAGGAATGACAAAAGACTGCGCCACAAAAAAGATAAGAAAAAGGACAATGATGATGGTACCTGTCCATGAACTGGCAAAACGTGAAAAGGCGGATAAAGTTTTTTTCATTAAGCTCTAGCCTTTGCTGATTTAAGTGTATTACTAAGTAGCATAGCAATGGTCATAGGTCCTACTCCACCGGGTACAGGGGTAATGTATGAACATTTTGGACTAACATTTTCAAAGTCTACGTCACCAACAAGTGAACCATCTTCTATACGGTTGATACCGATATCTATAACGATAGCACCCTCTTTGATCATATCTTCTTTGATGAGCCCCGGAACACCTACACCCACGATGACAATATCAGCTTTAGATGTATGTGCTTTTAGGTCTTTTGTATAGATGTGTGTCACTGTGACCGTTGCATCTGCATTTAAAAGTAGTGAAGCCATAGGTTTCCCCACGATATTAGAAGCACCTACGACACATACATCTTGCCCTTTAAGGTCAATGTTATACTCTTCAAACATTTTCATGACACCCAGAGGTGTACATGCTACAAAAGCATCAAGGTTTGTAACTAAACGTCCTACATTATAGGCATGGAATCCATCTACATCTTTTTTAGGGTCTATGACTTCAAGTATCTTGTCTGTATCTACATGTTTTGGCAGAGGAAGTTGTACCAAGATCCCGTCTATACGTGGGTTGTTGTTCATCATCTCTATCGTGGCTATGATCTCATCTTGGCTGATAGTGTCAGGCATGTTGTGTGTAATGGAGTAAAACCCTACATTTTCACAGGCTTTTGCTTTCATTTTGACATAAGCATGGCTTGCAGGATCATCTCCTATAAGTATAACTGCGAGTCCTGGGACAATGTTTTTTTCCTGTTTGAGGGCTGAGACTTCCTTGGCTACGGAATCCTGTACTTTTTTGGCTAGAGATTTACCATCGATGAGTTGCATAACTACTCTCTTTAAATTTTTAAGGTATTATATCAAAAATAGATTAGGCATATAGATATGAAACGATTATGGATAGTTTTTCCACTGTTATTATGGGGACAAGAAGATTTTATCTCTCATTATGAGTATGGTGAAATGCTTTACAACAATCCAAGAGGTGTAAGCTGTTCAGAGTGTCATGGGAAAAACGGTGAGGGGAAAGTGATCGTTCATTATCAGGATATACATGGCAAGGAAGTGCTTAAAGGTGCCGATATACGTCAAAAAACCCTTAAAGAGATGATCGTTGCAGTGAACAGTTATCATAAGGTCATGCCACGTTACTATCTCACAGATGAAGAGGTAAAAGCTATTTACGACTATGTACAAAAGAAAAATAAAAATGACTAACGAAATTAGAGGTTCTCTTTGGTTATAATAATTTAAAGGATTATTATGACACTTTCAAGATCTTTATCAATTTTATTTTTAAGCGGAAGCATGGCTTATGCCTCTTCTTTGGCTGTTTATCAAGATAAAACTTTTTATACCTATACCTCTCAAAGTAATTTTATAGGTTTTGGACAGGGTGTGAAAGCAAAATGTGAAGGTAGAACATTCGAACTTTTTTCATCTTCTACATGCCCTAGTGAGGAGAGACTGTGCAGGCTTTTGACAGGTTTGAAAGATACAGAACAAAAGCTTAGATCTGTACAGGCCAATCAAAAAGTGTTGGCACAACTTATCTCTCTTCCTCAGCCTACTACCTATGATGCAAATGCATGGATAGAATCAGCAAGAAGCATAGGTAAGGAGCAGTCTAGACTTACGACAAAAGAGAAGCTCCTTGTGGATGAGAACAGGCTTCAGCAGATCGCATTTAGAAAACAGGCTCCCAAAAAACAAGCCTTAAAAAGTACAAAGGTCTGTGCTGATGAGATCGAATTAAGTATCCCTTACGGGTATGTCTCATTTTCCACGCATTATGAAGCAGATATACTAAATGACAAAGAGGTGACTGTTACGCAGAATCTCTCTATCATTAATCGTTCCGGTATAGATATCGAAGCCAAGAGTGCGATGTTCTTCTATCGTAGGGCACATCAGTATGTAGAACCGGTGCATTTTAACCCTTGGATAGTCAGTAAATATGTACCAAAACAAAAAAAAGAATATAAGCGTGCTAAAGCCAAGGCATTAAGAATGGATATGGCTATGGTGGCAGAGGAAAGTGTTTCAGACAGTGCTTTAATGGCTATACCGGTACCTGCTGCTTCATATGAGGATACAAGAGAGTATAAAATAAAAAATTTGATACTTCCATCTACAGGTGTACCTGTCGATATAAAAGTATTGACATGGAATGCAGCTATGAACTGTGAATTACGTGCATTCCCCTATAGAAATAGCAAGGCATTCCAGGTTTGTTCATTTCAGCCAAAATATCAAATAGATAATAACAGTTGGAAAATCAAATCCGGCAATGAAATGATCAATGAAAATGCAGTAGGTGAATATAGAGATAAGCGCTATAATATCTACACACAAGTTGATGAAGATATCAACATTTTGCGTACAGCTATTGTACAAAAAGAGCGTAAAACCGGTATTTTTGGGGGTACTGCACGTAAAAAAGACGGCTTTGACATTGTACTTACAAATAAGTCGGATAATGCAAAGACACTCATACTTACTGAACGTATACCAACAGCAAGTACGGATGAGATCAAAGTGAAATTACTCAGTATTACATCAAATAATAAGGTGAATTATACTTTAAAAAAAGAGGGTGAAATAGAGATGAAGATAAATCTTACTGCAAATGAAAGTAAAGAGATAAAAGTCCTGTTTGAGATCTCTTATGATAAAGATCTAAAAGTGAATTATTAAGTATCTTAAAAATATAAAAGTACATTTGATATGTTATGCAAAAGGTTCCTCTTATGACAGATTTGACAGAAAAAACACTCTTATTAGACTTAAAAGTCACATCAGCATTTAAAGATGCTGAAGCTGCAAGTAAGGAAGCTAAACAGAGTGCAGATAGGTATGCTGATCAGAAAATGGAAGAGGCAAAAGAGGCTTTTGAAAAAGAAAAAAAGGCTGAAATCCAAGCACTTGAAGAGAACTTTGATGAGAAAATGAAGAGTGCCAAATATAAACTTGATAAGAAGATGAAAGCTTTTGATACACGTGTCAAGATAGACATTGTGGTTGAAGCGCTGATAAAGGTGGCAAAGGAGCGGGTATGCCCTTAGGGAAAGCTGCAGAGTATGGATATCTCTCTGCCAGATGTCATGTGATACGCTCACAGTTACTTAACGCAGAGAAACTGGAAGAACTTGCAGCGTCAAGAAGTATGGGTGAGTTTGTTTCTGCATTGTCTGAGACACAGTATGCCGCGTTCATCACAGATACTTCAAGGGAAGGGGTGCATAAAGGACTCACAGGGGCATTTGAGTCTCAGTATAAACGATTGACTCATGACTTGAAAAAGAGACATTTAGAGATATTTATACTTTTTTTTCATAGTAAATATGCACTTTTGGATGAAAAACAGAATGTGACTTCAGAAGAGATATTTTCTAAAATAGACAAAACATATATCATCTCACTTGAAAAAGGTATGAAAAAACTTCCCTCTTCAGAACAGAGACAGATCAAGAAGATAGTAGGAAGTTATTTTGATCTTTTAAATCTTTATAATCTTGTGAAATTTCGGATTCTTTACAAACGAAGTGTTGAAGAGACCTTGTCCACAATGCATCCTTATACAGATAAATTTACTATGGAAATACTGACTGAATTTTCTTCTGCTTCTGATATGGAAACATTATCTATGCGGATGAAACCTTTTTTTGATGAGGGCTTTGAGGATTATGAAACATTTCGTCAGGTGCTTTACCGTTATCATCGAAAACAATTACTCTCTGTGTGGAGTGGTTACCCTTTTTCCCTCTCTATACCTTTTTCACTGCTGCGACTTCTTGAAATAGAGATATCAGACCTTAGAGCGATCACTGAGGGCATTTTCTTTGGGCTGGAAAGCAAAGAGATCGGTACAATGATGGTAGGAGGCTGATATGCTTTTTCCTGAAAAGATGCTGCGTGTAAAGATAGTGATAGATGCGGGGTATGGGAATAATGTGCTTGAACAAATAGGGAAGATAGGCACAGTGCATATTGATAAAAGTGAAACACTCCTGAATAATCAAATAGAAGCAAGCAGGGTCAAAACCTTATGGGCTTTGGTGCAAAAACAGATGGAAGCGCTTGAGATAGATATAGAAAGGAAGGAGACAGCATCTGTTTCTGACATAGATGTACTTCTTGATCAAGCTGAAAAAAGTTTAGAAATAATAGCTAAAAAACTCGACGCGCTGCAACTCAATGAAAAAGAGCTAAAAGAGGAAAGTGTATATTTTAAAAGGGCAGCTACAGTAAAGAAAGTATTTGAAGAAGAGCTAGATATAAAAAAACTTTCAGAAGAGCTTCAAATGATAAAAATGCGCATAGGTATAGTTAGTATGGATGCAGCAGAATTTTTGAGACTTGCCCTGAAAGAGAAAGAGATATTTGTAAATAGCAAGCCTTTGTTTGAACAGACCTCTGCAGTTGCAGTGTTGTATACCTTAGGTGAAGAAGAGGATGTTTTTTCTGCATTTTCCACACTAAAGGTAGAGGAACTCTCATTGGGATATTTCTCAAGTGAAGCATATAGGGGGCATAAAGAACAAGAAAAACAGATCAAACTTGATAAAAAACATATGCTTGAAACATATAAAGAAAAACTACAGAGTATTGAAAATCAACTTTATGCTCTCCATGAACTTGAAAAGGCAAAATCATCTCTTAGAGAAGAAGATGACAGTTTGGTTTTGGAGGGATGGATACCAAAAGATAGATCAAAAGCATTTGCAGAGAAGATCAGACATGCAGTAGTGATCTTTAGTTCTGTTGATGGGGATGCACCGGTATTGATCGACACACCCAATGCACTGAAACCTTTTGAAAAACTGATAACCAACTTCTCTTACCCGAGATATGGAGAGGTCAATCCTGTACTCCCGTTTGCACTCTCTTTTTTACTTCTTTTTGGAATCATGTTCGGTGACATTGGTCATGGCCTTGTACTTGCATGGATTGGACTGTTGGTTCGAAAAAAGAGTCGAAAATACAGTGATCTTGGGCAGATCTATTATCTTAGCGGGCTTTCTGCTGCTTTCTTCGGATTTTTATACGGTTCCGTTTTTGGTGTGCATGACCTCTTCTCCTGCCTGCTCTTTAATCCTATTGAAAACATTGATTCAACTATACTCTTTAGTATCATTATAGGGATCGGCATTATTACCCTCAGTTTTTTCTTACATATAGTTACTGCAGTAAAACGAAAAGAACTTTCATTGCTTTTTTTGGGTGAGGGGAGTCTATTGTGGCTTCTTGCATATTGGTTCAGTATTGGTATTTTTGTTAAGTCAGTGGTCCAAAAGATGAATATTACCTATGAACTAATATTTCTTGCTTTCCTTTTAGTGCTTATTTTCATACAAATGTTAAGAAAGAAAGCAGACAAAACCCAGGTAGTGATCGATCTACTTCGAAACTTTATGGAGACGATCACCAACACGCTCTCTTTTTTACGTGTGGGTGCTTTTGCATTGGCACACGGCGCACTTTTTATGGCCGTATTCAGTATGGCAAAGATGATCAGTGAAAATTATGGAGAAGGATTTTTCTATTGGATGTTGCTAATTGTCGGGAATGTGGTTATCATTGTACTTGAAGGGGTCATTGTGACCATTCAAACATTGCGTTTGGAGTACTATGAGTTTTTTAAACGCTTTTTTAAAGGGGGAGGTAGCCCATACCAACCTTATAATTTAAATTTGAAGGGATAATAAAATGAAATTTTGGATGATCTTAGTAGTCATATTCTTGCCGATCATGCTTTCAGCAGCAGAGTCAGGTATTACAGATGAGGGTATTGGTTATATGGCAGCAGCTTTGGCAGTAGGCCTTTCTACGATCGCAGGAGGTATAGCGGTTGGATTGGTAGGTGCAGCAGCTATGGGTGCAGTAGGTGAAAAACCGGAGATATCGGGTAAAGCACTCATATTTTTAGGGCTTGCAGAAGGTATTGCTATTTACGGTTTGATCATTGCTATTATGATACTGGGTAAAGTGGGATGAAACTGATCATAGTGGGAAACGAAGAGGAGTGTCTTGGTTTTTCACTTGCAGGAGTTGAAGGTGTGATCGTTGAAGATGAGAGAACATTTGTTGACAAAATGCAGCAGCTGTTTGATGATAGAGAAGTTGGTGTGATCGCAGTTGTTGATAGGTATTTTTCTCTTTTTTCAGAACGTTTTTCTTCTGTGATAGAAAAAAGAGCAGTTCCTGCAGTAGTATTCATACCTTCTATAGATGGTACACATCATACATCGAGTTTAAAGGAGTATCTTGCAAGTATCCTCGGCATACGACTTTGAGAATTTCGCAGAAAAGATCGAAAAACTGACCCTTATTACTGTTAATGAAATAGAAAGAGAAACAGAAGATTATCTGCTTCAAAGAGAGCATGAGACTAAAGAGAGTATAGCGTTGTTTTTAAAACAAGCACAGGATGCGTGGGATCAAGAGAAAGACTCTCTAAAAAAAGCAAACCACCATCATGTTGAAACAGTGATGAACGCAGAGTGGTCAACATTTATAAAGGAACGCAGATCCGCACTTAGAACAGCGTTAAAAACACGTCTTGAAGAGATCTTTCCTTCTCTTGCAGAGTGTTTTATTTCTACTATCATTCAAAAGTATGATAGTGGTACATTTATCATGCCAGAAAGATATAGTGTATCTGGTCTAAAAGAAGGGTATACTTTGATAGATTCACAGAAAGATGAGATCATTTTTAGAAGTGGAAATCTTTATATCGAGTATTCGGTGGAACGTATACTTGAAGAGCTTAAAGATGAGTTGAGTTCACACTTCAACATAGAGGATGAAAAATGGCAGAGATAATTTCTATTAGTGGACCGATAGTGAAAGTAAATCTCGATGGTGAATCCGTACGTATTCAGGACGTGGTTTATGTAGGAGAGTCCGGATTGATAGGTGAGGTGATAGAAAGAGATCAAGAGAATGTTGTTGTACAAGTTTATGAAGAGACAGAAGGTCTTAAGCTGGGGGAGAAAGTTGTTTTTACCGGTGAAATGCTCTCAGCCCAGCTAGGTCCTGGACTTTTAGGGTCTATCTATGATGGTATACAGCGTCCGCTTGATCTCTTGGGTCTACAGATGCAAAAAGGTGTAAAATTAAACTCTCTTGATAAGGAGAAGCTTTGGCACTTTACACCCTCTGTCAAGATTGGTGACAGTGTAAAAGCAGGTACACTTATGGGAATCGTAACCGATGAAAGCGGTTTTGAATACCGCATCATGATACCTATAGGAAAAAATGGCGTTATTTCTTCTCTGGTGAAAGAAGGAGCATATACGTTAAATGATACTTTGCTTGAATTGGATAATGGAGATAAGTTCTCTATGTTACAGCGTTGGCCTGTACGTATAGCACGTCCCTTTAAAGAAAGGGTGACATCGGAAAAACCGATGATCACAGGACAGAGGATCATCGATTTTCTTTTTCCCGTCTCTGAAGGAGGGTCTGCTTCGATCCCGGGAGGATTTGGTACAGGGAAAACTATCTTACAGCAGACTTTAGCAAAATGGAGTGATGCAGATATTATCGTATATATAGGTTGTGGGGAGCGGGGTAATGAAATGACCGAAGTACTGCGTGAATTTCCGGAACTTGAAGACCCGAAAAATGGTAAGCGATTGATAGAACGTACAGTTCTCATAGCGAACACTTCAGATATGCCAGTCTCTGCACGTGAAGCTTCTATCTATATGGGAATAACGATCGCGGAGTATTTTCGCGATATGGGGTATAAAGTGGCTTTGATGGCTGATTCGACCTCACGCTGGGTAGAAGCGATGCGTGAACTCTCTGGACGTTTGAATGAACTGCCGGCAGAAGAGGGCTTTCCTTCTTACCTTGCTTCCCGGATAGCATCTGTATATGAGCGTGCAGGTGCTGTAAAAACATTGGCGGGAAATGTAGGGGCATTAACGATGATCGGTGCAGTATCTCCGCCGGGTGGAGATTTCTCTGAACCTGTGACACGGTATACACAGCGTTTTACTTCTGTCTTTTGGGCACTGGATAAAGAGTTGGCAAATGCACGTTTTTATCCTTCTATAAATCATCTTTTGAGTCATACTGCTTATAGTCAGAGTGTTGAAAAATGGTGGACTTCTATCTCTCCACACTGGAGTGCACTTCGGATCTGGCTGATAGAAGTATTGCAGGCGGATGAAAAGCTGCAGCGTATCGTAAAACTTTTAGGAAGTGAAGCGCTTCCTGAAGATCAGAAACTCATCCTTTTTATGGCTGATCTTATAAGAGAATTCTTTTTACAGCAAAATGCATTTGATAAGATAGATATGTATACTTCTCCTGAAAAACAGATAGAGATGGCTAGAGCACTCAGTGCCTTAAATAAGCAGTGGCAGCATTGTTTTGAAGAAAAAGGTATTCCTGTGACACTTTTGAAGGAACAGGAAGTCGTAAATGAACTTCTCTTCGCAAGACTAGGGGTATCTAACAGTCAACTGGAGTGGTTTAACGAGTGGCATACACGTATGGAAGCCCAATATGAGAGTTTACTGTTGACATTTGGAGAAGTCTCATGATCATAGAATATACCGGAGCACAAAAATTAAAAGGCACACTACTTTTTTTTGAACCTGTAGAAGGGGTTCAGTATGGTGAAAAAGTTGTGATCCGTTCAGAGAGAAAAACGCTTAAGGGCATGGTTGTTGGACTTTCAAAGACAGTGATGCTTATAGAGATACTTGGGGAGTCTTATGGTTTGAACCTTGATGATCTAAAAGTACGTTTTACAGGAAATCAATTTGAGTTAGCTGTAAGTGAAACGATGCTTGGTAGAGTGTTAAATGCATTTGGTGAGACAGTAGATGAAGGTGAAGATATTCGTGCAGAAAAGAGACTTCCTATTGGAGGTTCAGCCTATAACCCTGCGCATAGAGAGTATCCAAAAGATTTTGTGCAGACCGGTATTTCTGCGATAGACGGCCTTAATGTTTTGGTGAAAGGTCAAAAACTCCCTATATTCTCTGTCTCTGGTACGAACATTAATGCACTTACTGCACAGTTGGTAAGACAGATACGCTCTTCAGGTGAAAAAAATGCTGTTGTTTTTGCTGCGATAGGGATTAAGTATGAAGATGCACGCTATCTGATGCAAAGTATCTCCGAGGGAAAAAACTTCGATACTACAACTGTCTTTTTAAATCTTGCAGATGAACCAAGTATCAATGCTTTGCTCTTGGCTCGTTCTGCATTGACTTTTGCAGAGTACCTTGCATTTGAAAAAGGTTATGATGTCATTACTGTGTTGTATGATATGACTAATTACTGTGATGCGCTTAGAGAGGTCTCTTCTAGCCGTGAAGAGATCCCAAGTCGAAAAGGTTATCCGGGGTATATGTATAGTGATCTGGCTTCGATCTATGAAAGAGCAGGTATTTTACAGGGTAAAGAGGGATCTTTGACACAAATACCTATTTTGACGATGCCCGATGGTGACATTACACATCCTATCCCTGACCTTACAGGCTATATTACGGAAGGGCAGATCGTACTGGAGAGGGAACTTCAGCAAAAAGGAGTCTATCCCCCGATAAATGTGCTGCCTTCTCTCTCACGTTTGATGAATAGCGGATCAACAGATTTACATAGAAGATGGTCTGCAGAGATCTATGCTGCTTATGCCAAAGCCAAAAAAGCACAAATGCTTGCAGCGATCATTGGAGAAGGAGAGATGGGTAAGGCAGAACGTAATTATCTGGCATTTGGTAAGGCATTTGAGAATCAGTTTATTACTCAGGAAGAAAAGGAAGAGCGTACGCTTGAAGAGACACTTCACATAGGATGGGAACTTCTGAAACTATTGCCTTTGGATTCACTGACACGTCTTAAAGCGGAAGATATTTCGGAGTATCTAAACAAATGACCCATGAAAAAAATAAAACTGTTTTACTAAAGTTAAAAAAAGATCTGGATCTGATAGATAGTGGTGCTGAAATACTTGAAGAAAAACGTAATATTTTATTGAAAGAGATCATTTCTTTGCTTGATAAAGTAGAAGAGGAGAGAGAGAAGCTGAATAAGTCAGTACAGAAGAGTTATCAAAATTTAATAAAAGCTTTTATGGAAAGTGGAAGTGAACAGCTCAAAAAAGAAGCAGCACTCCCGGTCTTCCATGGAAAACTACATGTTTATGAAAAAAGTTTTATTGGTATTTTAGTTCCACAAGTTAACTATGCGTTAGAAGAAGTACGTCTTCCTTTAAACATCAGTGGAGAGACTCTTTTTTTAGATGTGGCAAGAACATCTTTTATAGATACAACAAGGGACATTTTAGCATTAGCGGAGATAGAGTTTAAAGCATGGAGACTTGCCTCAGAATTAAAAAAGACTGTTGTGAGAGTGAATGCTCTTCAAAAATATTATGTTCCAGAATATACAAAAGCAATTAAAGAGACAATAGCTTCACTAGAAGAGGTAGAACGAGAATTTCTTCTTGTTATAAAAAATAAAAAATAGAATAGATATTTTATGAAAAAAATAGTATGTTTTTAGAAGTTTAAAAAGAATATGGAAAGAGTATTTTACAGGCAAAAAGCCTGTAAAATGCAATTAGCAAGGTGTTACGTTTTCAGCTTGTGGGCCTTTTTGACCTTCACCAACTTCAAATGTTACTGCTTGACCTTCTGCTAGTGTTACACGACCACCACCTTCATTGTTTACCTGACGAAAGTGTACAAATACATCTGCTCCACCATTCTCTTGTTGGATAAATCCATAACCTTTTTCGTCGTTAAACCATTTAACTGTTCCGTTAACTGTTTCTGCCATTGTTGTACCTTTGGGTAATAATTTTCACCTAGAATCTGTGCGATAATAAAGCGGAATCAAAATTGGAGAGAGTCTTTCGGAGTCTAGCATAACACTTAACACACGAGAGATGAACTCGAACCTCATCTTTCATCGTATATATTGTAGCTTATTTTCTTTACTTATAACCTTATGTAAAAGAAATATTTCAATTTTATTTATTTAGAGGAGAATTATTTCTTAGAAGCCTATGAAACGCGGGAGTGGAACAACCAATGGATAGAAGTTTATTTTCCATGTTGTCCATCTGCTCATCAGCGGATCCGGCTCATATTTTAGCGCAATAGCATTTGGATATGGTACTGAATTGATATTGGCATTCAAACGCTTCAGTGTTTTTACAAATTGCTTTGAACTCATGCCGTAAACCATCTGCAGTTCATCAACATACCCTTGTGTTACTATAATATTTAGTATCCTATGATCTTTCAGTTCGAGTTGATAGGCATACATCAAATCTTTTTCATATACTTTTACTATATTGACAGCATCAAAAACGACAGAGATGATCCTAGGGGTAATGGGTTGGAACATATACTGCATATCTGTTTTCGCAGTTTCATACATAACGAGACTACTATCGTTGAGGCGTAAAAGTTTTTGGTTTAAAAAGAGGGTACCAAAGTTTTCTCTGTTTGATTTGATCTGTGTACCTGGTACCTGGATACGTTTTTGTTTTATTATTAGATTTATATTTTTATTGTCATATTGTAGTGCAGCAGGTGTATTGCAGGCACTAAATAAGAGTGAAACGGCGACTAAAACCAATAATTTAATATGTTTATACATTAACGTTTGTTTTCTTCTTGTTCCAACCATGACTCAATGCTCAGCAGTTCATCTAAATTTTTGGGGTTTGTTTTAATAACCTCGGCAAAACTCTTTACCCCCATAGACAGTAAGTACTGTAAGTTGTCATCAAAACTTGCATTTTCTATGACAAATATCTTCTCTTTAGGTACTTCAAACATAAATCCGCCATTAGGGATGGGTGACATGGAAAGCGTTACGGTATAGTGGTCTTTTATGATGCTCTCTTTTTGCGAATACATAAGTCCTATATTGTAGCCTTCAGAGGCAAAGCCTTTTATAGCTACGACCAGTACCTGATTCTTTCCCTCTTTTGATGAGTTGAATATCCCTACAAGACCTTTGATCGTACTATAACCCGGGATCTTACAAAATAGATACTCAAATAGATCAGCAAGTCTTGTTTTGACTAACCAGCCAAGGATATAAAGAATTACCAAGAAGATAGAGATAACAAGTACACCCCATAAGAATTCATGACTTTCAGGTGCAAAGCCTATCAGTCTAAATACTTTTCCCACCAACATCGTGATCTTACTGTAGACCCATGTCAGGATGATCAGTATGGCAACAATAGGTAAAAGCCAAAAGAGACCTTGGAGCATGATGTGTATAAAGTGTTTTATGGGTTGAAAGTTCATTGTTCAAGATCCTTGATCCAAGTTTCAAAATCGACATCAGAAGCCATTTTCCAATCTGCTCTTGGAGAGAGGGAAATGGTACCTACTTTAGGACCATCAGGCATACATGAACGTTTGAACTGTTGGGTGAAAAAACGGCGTAAAAAGAGCTTTAACCATTTGTTTATTTCATCTTCATCGTATTTAGTATCAAACGCTATAGTGGCTAGGTGTAAGATCTTGGATGGTTTTGCACCATACTTGATAAAATGGTATAAAAAGAAGTCATGAAGCTCATATGGACCAACGATGTTCTCAGTTTCTTGGACTATTTCGTCACCATCATGAGGAAGTAGTTCAGGGCTGATAGGTGTGTCTAAAATATCATCGATGATATCCGCTATATTTTTGTTGGATTTGTAATACTCGATGACATACTGTATGAGTGTTTTTGGTATACCTGAGTTTAGAGCATACATACTCATATGGTCACCATTGTACGTAGACCATCCAAGCGCTATCTCGCTGAGATCACCTGTACCGATGACAAGACCACCTTCTTTATTTGCCATATTCATTAATATAGAAGTTCTTGCTCTGGCTTGAACATTTTCGTAAGTTACGCTGTGCTCGTCTTTGTCATGTTCTATGGCTTCAAATTCTTTGAGCGATATGTCAGTGATGTCTACGGTTTTTAATGTCAAGTTTAAAGCTTCACAAAGTTGTGTTGCATTTGATCTTGTACGGGTGGTTGTACCAAAGCCCGGCATAGTCACTGCGATGATATTTGTACTGTCCCAACCCATCATCTCAAAAGCTCTGTGGGTAGAGAGCAGGGCAAGTGTAGAGTCAAGCCCGCCACTTATGCCTATGACAGCCTTTTTGATATTTGCATGGCTCATACGTTTGATGAGACCATGTGCCTGGATATGGACTATCTCATCACATCTGTGTTTTTTATCTGCATAACGTGAAGGCACAAAAGGCATGGGGTTAATGTCACGTTCTATCTTAGAGATCTCTGGAAGTCCATCTACCTTGATGACTCTGGTCTTTTTACGTCTGCCGTCACCATAGCTTGATTCGTTTACTCTAAGCCATTTTAGGCGTTCTAAATCAACATCTGCTGTTATGAGATTGCTTTCAAGGAGAAAACGTTCATTTTGGGCTAGGGTAGAGCCATATTCACTGATAATGGCATGTCCGCCAAAGACGGTGTCTGTCGTAGACTCGCCTACACCTGCAGAAGAATAGACATACGCAGCCATGCAACGTCCACTTTGTGTGCGTACCAACTCTTCACGGTACTCATGTTTACCTATGAGTTCGTTACTGGCACTAAGATTAAAGAGTAGGTTTGCCCCGTTACTTGCCATATGGTTACTTGGAGGTGTAACAGCCCAAAGGTCTTCACATATCTCTACCCCAAAAGTCATATCTTTTTTGTCTGTAAAGAGAAGATCTACACCAAAAGGTACTTCATTATCTAACAAATCTGTTGTCGTTCTGGTTATATCACGTCCTGAAATAAACTGACGTTTTTCATAGAATTCTTTTTTGTTCGGAAGGTAAGATTTTGGCACTACACCCAGTACTTTTCCATTTTGTATGACAGCAGCACAGTTATAGAGTCTATCTGCTTCAAAGACCGCTATACCTATGATAACAATGGTATTGGTATTTTCTATATTTTTTAATATATGTCCAAGAGAGTCATTTTGTGAAGCAATGAGAGTTTGGTTGAGAAGAAGGTCACTGGCAGTGTATCCGGTAAGCGTAAGCTCTGGAAATACAATGACAGAAACCTCTTTTTGATGCGCTTCATGGATGAGCGTTAAAATCTCTTCAGCATTTTTTGCAGGGTTTCCTACAACGGTTTTATTGACTGCTGATGCAACTCTGTAATATCCAAACATTTACACTCCCATTAATAAAAACAGTGTCGTGGCGAACGCCCTTGAAAGCGGAGCGATTCGAGAGTCACGACGATTTTTTGCTTCGTTTTTTCTAAAAAAACGAAGAGAGAAACAAAGCCTCGCTTAAAATAAGTTGGAAATTAAGCAAATAAACTTTATATATGCACTCCCACGCAGAGCATGGGAACGAATAAAATATTAATCTCTAGACTCAACCACTTCAATAGAAACAATATCATCACCACCATCAATTTGATCAAGAACCATAAAACTTTCTGTATCATCTTCGTCTATCGCACCAAATACTGTGTGTACACCATCTAGGTGAGGTGTTGGTACAAAAGTGATGAAGAACTGGCTACCACCTGTATTTGGACCGGCATGCGCCATAGAGAGTGTTCCTCTTCTGTGTGGTGCCATGCTTGTATCTGTTTCACAGTCTATCTGCCAGTCAGGTCCGCCTGTTCCTGCCATAGCTGGATTATCTTTTGAATGTGGACAACCACCTTGTGCCATAAACCCAGGGATAACTCTGTGAAATTTAAGACCATTATAGAACCCTGTCTCTGAAAGGTGAGCAAAGTTTGCAACAGTGTTCGGTGCATCATCCGGGAAAAGTTTAGCCCAGATAACCCCTTTAGAAGTTGTAAATTTAGCGTAGTTGTATGTGTCCATTACGGATTGAGCAATATCGTATCTTTTTGATTCTTTTCCAAACATGTGTGTTTAGTCCTTACTTATTGAAATTAGGTTATTATTATACCCAAAGAATATTCATAAAAAATATAAGAGGTTTAACCCATGGAACTGTGTGTTGCACTTGATCTGCCATCAGCAAAAGAAAATCTGGCTTTAGCAGAGTCACTAAAAGAGTATAATGTTTGGATGAAAGTAGGGTTTCGTGCTTACATTCGTGACGGAAAATCTTTCATAAAAGCATTGAAAGCCATAAACCCTGATTTTAAGATATTTCTAGACCTTAAACTCTATGATATTCCCAATACGATGGCAGATGCAGCAGAAGAGATAGCAAAACTTGGTGTAGATATGTTCAACATCCATGCATCTGCAGGTTCAGTAGCAATGAAGACGGTAATGGAAAGACTGGCTCCTTACGAGAATAGACCTCTTGTACTTGCAGTCACAGCACTTACATCCTTTGATGAAGTGAACTTTCAAACAGTGTATGAAAAAAGTATAGATGAAAAAGCAGAGCAGTTTGCCAAAATGAGTTATGAAAACGGTTTGGATGGTGTGGTCTGTTCGACATTTGAAAGCAGGGCTATTAAAAATGCTACTTCCGATGACTTTTTGACACTCTGCCCAGGGATAAGACCATTTGGTGAAGATGCAGGTGATCAGCAGCGTGTGGCTACGTTAGAACTTGCAAATAAAGAGGGTGTGGATTACCCTGTTGTAGGAAGACCTATCTATAAAAGTGAAGATCCTCAAACAAAAGTTGAAGAGATATTAAAAGTGATAGTTACTTTTTAACTTCAGATTTTTTGCCGGGTGTGGTCATCTCTACTGCGTTATCCATACCTTTTATCATGAAGTACATTCCTGTAGCAAACATAGCTAGAACAATTAGTGGTGCGAGTTTTTGGAGCATTGTAAAATCCTAAAATAAAATAAAACTAAGCGAAATAATAACAGTTTTTGTCTATTGAAAACTTAAACTTAAATCAAAACCTCAAAATATGAATCAGTAAAGTCTTGATGTGAAGTTATGGTGTTTGAACGATATCTTTTGTTGTATACTTTATAGAAAATAGATCTTTTGCTTTAATTTTTGAAGATATTCTTTTTACATTTCCCTCTTTATCTATCGTCAACTTTGTTGTTTCTTCTATTTTATAACGTATATCATTATTTATCATAATAAAATGCTTTTTAGTTGTAAAGTTTGCCAAATCTTTTTTAGTTGCTTTTTCAACCTTACACTGTATTTTCTTCTGGGTATTATTATCGCATTGTAAAAGAGCTACATCAGATTTATATCCTATCTCTTTTATTCTAGATCCGTCTATGAGACATGCTCCTAAAGGAACACAAACTATTGTTTGTGTTTCCCCATTTCTGTCTATGTTTTCAGTAAACTTTGTTAGTTTTTTATTATTATCAAACTCAGTTAATGTCTCTGTACTAAAAGTCATTTTATTGCTTTTAATGGCAGTAAAATTTATATTAAAAGTTGATCTCTTAAGATATCCAGTTTTAGTTTTTTTTATCGGTCTTGTATGAGAATTAATTTCTATAGGCAAATTAAATGCAGTAATGCCATTCTTGTATATTCTCATTTTTGTGTTAGCATTGTATTTGAGGGGTCCAAAATTTACTTTTGAGATATCAAATGTAGTATTTGAAAACAAGAATGTATTTAAAATAAGTGTGAATAGTAGTATAGTTTTCATTTTAGTCCTTATATGGTTATTTTTATATTAATTATATCTTATAATTCTTATAATTTCCTTTTATGTATATTTATTTTAAAATAGATCAAAATTGTTGGGAGCTAAAACAGGGTAGTAAAAAAGTGCTGTAATTGTATTCAATATTATTTTAAGAGAGATGGAGAATGCTTTAAATTTGGTATAATAATAAAAGATAGGTAGAAGTGTAAAAAGATGTATAGAATGGATGAAATTTGAAAAAGTTATTATTGATATGTTTGTTGTCGGGAAGTGTATTTGCTCAGAATGCTTTTATAGAAAAAGAGTTTTACGAAACCGGTAAACTGAAATCTGAAATACCATATATAGATAATAAAAAAGATGGTATTAGAAAATACTATTTCGAAATTGGCAAAACATTAGCAGAAATACCATACAAAGGCGGCATTATAAATGGTGTGTTTAAAGAGTATTACAGGTCTGGTAAACTTAAACTGGAAATAAGCTTTGAAAATGGTACTTTAAATGGTCTGTTTAAAGAGTTTTACGAAACCGGTAAACTGAAATCAGAAACACCCTTTAAAAATGGGAAGAAATATGGTGTTGCTACAGTATATCATGCAACGGGAAAAAAGAAAGCAGCACGGATAGTAGATGGTACTTTTAATGGCAGTATCAAAGTATATTCTGAAATAGATGAACTTTTAGTAGAAATAACCATTGAACAGGGAAAGGTAACAAGCAGTTCGAGAACAGAGAAGATGATAAAAAAATAAAGATGACAAAAGTAACTTTGATTAAATAAAAAGGTTGAGTAGATTTTAGTGGCGGACAGGGAGGGATTCGAACCCTCGGTAAGCGTGAGCCTACACGCCCTTAGCAGGGGCGCGGATTAAACCAGCTCTCCCACCTGTCCAAGTTGTGTTTTGTGGGTGAGATTATAATGCAATTGGCTTAAATGAAAGCTTAAAAAATATCATTTTACTCTTTTTTCTTTTCTTCTTTCTATCCCCTTGTAAGCATCATCATTATTATAGACTGTTAAATCTCTAAAATCTTCACTGAGACGTACTCCTGACATCTTTTCAAACTCATTAAAATCTTCATACATAACAGTAAATGAGACCTCTGTTACATGCATCATGTTCCATTTTTTATTGTGGACTTCTTTTTGAAATGCAACATGTGCAGAAGAAACGGAATCCTGTATATATGTATAGCGAATGAACATAGGAACAAGCTCCAGTTCTTTTATCTGGGCTATCTTACTTTCTTTTGCTTTGGCGATTTTATCTATATCTGTTTCATTTTTATCATAGCCAAAATAATCTCCGGTAAGGATTCTTTTAAATGTCCTGCCTGGAGGATCAGCGATTATTTCTTTTTCTTCTTCTTTCATACCAAATAGTGTTTTAAAGAGTTTTATCATTAACCTGTCCTTATATATTTTATTATATAAGATTTAGATGAACAAATCGTAATAAAATGACAATTTGACACATTTTTGATCTTTTTTTCTCTACTAATGTATAATCAAATAAAAAAGGTCAGGTTTGTTTCTTCATATAGATATAGACAGCTTCTTTGCTTCTGCAGAGCGCTCGGTAAATACTGCGCTTAAACATATACCTATCTGTGTAGGTTCACGTTCCAATCTTGAAATATTTAACAAAAAACGTACACATATTAAACTCATGAATGATAACTCAGGGGCTTTTGTTACGCCGGTATTTTACAGTGATAAAAAGAAGACATTTGAATCTTACTTTGTTGATGAGATAGAAGGGAGGAAAAAGATAAGGGGCATTGTGACCACGGCTAGTTATGAGGCAAGAAAGTATGGTGTGAAAACAGCGATGCCTATAGCACAGGCATTAAGTTTGTGTCCAGAAATGGTCGTTGTGCCTTCGAACTATCCACTTTACCATAAACTTTCACACAAGATTCATGACTTTATGCTGGCGCATATTCCTCAGGTTGAACAGTACAGCATCGATGAATTTTTCGGGGATGTCAGCGGTTGGATAGAAGATGATAAGGTGTATACATTTGCCAAAGAGCTGCAAGTCAAAATACTCGAACATTTTGATATACCTGTCTCCATAGGTATCTCTAAAGCTAAATGGATCGCTAAGTTAGCCACCGAATCGGCCAAACCGTATGGTGTGTTTGAAGTAAAAGATATAGATGCCTATATAAAAGATATACCTATCAAGGCATTTCCCGGCATCGGAAAAGGATTTCAAAAAAGATTATCTGAACATTATATAGAAACATTAGGAGATATAAAGCAGCATAAGTCTCTTTTTTGTTCATGGAAAAAGCCCGGTATACAGCTTTATGGCCGTGTTACCGGAACGTGTGGGGAGGGTATCAATGTTAGGGGAGATAGAAAATCCATAGGTATCTCTCGTACCTTTGATGCTATATACGATGCAAGTGAGATCAAAAGGCGTGTGATGATCATGGCAAGGCACATCGTCTATATGGTCATGGCTATTGAAGTCAACCCTACAAGTTATTATCTGAAAATAGGATATGAATATGGAGTGAGATCAAAAAAAACGCTGACAGTAGACAGGGTCTTTTCTGAAAAAGTTTTTAAATCCATGCTTTCTCAAATGTATGATGAAATAGTCCATCATCATAAAGGGGCGATAAAACTTACAATAAATGTTTCAAATTTTTCTTCACAGCATCAAAAAACATTTTCGTTACTGAACTTGGATGATGATATCCTGGAGCAGAATTTAAGTAAAAAGATGCAAGTTCTCAGAGAACGATTTGGTTTAGATATTATAAAGACGGCTGATGAGTTGTAAGTTAGGATTTTAGAAGCTCACTAATGTATAATTAGATTATGAGAAAACTATTTGATCAAACATCATTTTTAGACAATGATTCTGCTACTCTTGTTGCTGAGCTTTATACTATATCTGTAAAAAGTTTACCAATCGCTATAATACTTTCACTACTTAGTACGGTTTTTTTATATGAAGAGTTAGGGAACTTGGTCGTTAGTTGGTGTATAGTTGTTGTTTTGCTTATATCTTACAGGCTTTATACTGCGTATCTATTTCTCAAAGATAGAAATATACATACGATAAAAGAATGGTATAGAAAGTTTATTTTTTCAGCTCTGGCAACAGCAGTGATGTTTGGGTTATTTTCACTGCTTTTTATCCCTCATCTTGAGCCTTTTGGCCAAATATTTACGGTTGCGGTAGTATTGGGAATGAGTTTTGGTGCAAGTACCTCTTTACATTTAAATTATCGTTTAGCTTTGATGTACAATAGTATTATTCTAATACCTGCTATAGTAATACTCTTTATGTACTCACACAGTATGATATTTTACGTTGTTCCTCTTTTATTGATAGTCTATTTTATGGCACAGTTGGTACTTATTACGACATTACATAAACAACAAGAACAGATAAGTTCATTGGAAAAAGATCATAATGTATTACATACGCTATTTAAAGATTCTCCTTTGAGTATGTTCTCTTTTAACAAACAACTTGAATTGACTGATTCAAATAAGCAGTTTGATGTGCTTTTTGGGCATGATTCGAGAAGTTTAATAGGTGTGAACCTTAAAGAACTTCCCGATACAAGGTTTGTAGAAGTTATTAGCAAATCTATGGAAGAGGGACCTCAGTGCTATGTGGGAGAATATTTTTCTATTAATGATACAGAGTTTTGGGTCGAAGCAAATGTTTTCCCTTATACTGATTCCAATGATGATGTGATAGGTGCCATTGCAATTATAGAGGATAAAACAAAAGAGAAGGATGCTATATCAGAGCTTGAACATCTTTCGGTTCATGATACACTTACAGAACTTTTAAACCGAAGAGGTTTTGAAAGCTATATGAACGAACTTATTAAAAAAGAGAAACATACTACATATTACTCCCTTCTTTTTTATCTGGATCTAAATCAATTTAAAGGTATCAATGATTCTTTGGGTCATAAAGTGGGAGATGAAGTGCTTCTTTCTGTCTCTCACCGTTTGAAATTTACGATGCAGGATGAGTGTAGTATCAGCCGTTTAGGTGGAGATGAGTTTATTATTGTGATACCTCATTTTACGAGGGACAAAGATGAAGCGAAGAATCATGCCAAAATATTTGGAAGACAATTAAAGACGATATTTAAGGACCCATTTATTATTGATGACCTTCATCTTCATATGCAGGCCAGTATAGGTATTATCATTATAGAGCCTGAATACAGTAATATTGAAGAGGTCATACGACAAGCAGATATTACGATGTATCAGGCAAAAAACACCAACAATTATATCTCGTATTATGATGAGACGTTAGATAAAAAACAAAAAGATCTGTTTGTTTTACAGCATGATCTAGCTAATGCCACAGATAATGGACAGTTCGATATGTTCTTTCAACCTATTGTTAGAATGCATGATGACATGTTACTATCAGCTGAGGCACTGATACGATGGGAACACCCAGAGAAAGGTATGATGAATCCTTCTGAATTCATTCCTTTGGCTATTAAAGCAGGGTTGCTTTCGGGTATTACCTGGTGGATCATAAATAGAGTTTGTAATGTGATACGGTCATGGAAAGATGAGGGTGTATGGCATCTTAATTATATCTCTATCAATATCAATGCCCAGCAGCTAATAGAACAGAATTTTGCAAAAGAATTTTTGAAAATACTAGAAAAGAACGGTATCAAAACATCCGAAATTATGATCGAGATCACAGAACGTTCTCTTATCGATAGTTTTGACAGTACACAAAATGTGATCAATGAATTACGTCAGCATGGTATCAGGTGTGCTATTGATGATTTTGGTATAGGGTATTCATCACTCTCCTATTTGAAGAAACTCTCTTTTAATACGCTCAAGATCGATAAGGCTTTTATACAAGATATTATTGAAAAGCCTAATGAATTTACTTTAGTGAAAACGATACTGGATATTGGGAGACAGTTTAATTATAATATCGTCATTGAAGGAATCGAAGACCAAAAGCAAAAAGCGTTACTTTTGACTTTGGATGATGAATTGATCTATCAAGGGTTTTATTTTTCTAAACCGGTCCATGCAGATGAGTTTAGAAAGCGTTTTTTACTAGATGCCCCAGAGGATTCAGTTTAGATCACGCTGCCTGATAATAGGTCATAGTACTGCGACCAAACTTTTTACGTTTATATAGTGTCAATGCACCTATCTTATCTGGCATATCAAGACTTGACATATGCTCTACAATGACCATTTCACATACCTCGGGTTCAATGCTCTCTATGAGTGTAATGGTTTTCACATAGATGTCATCCATACCGTCACGAGTTGAAAACGGAGGATCGAAGTAGAAGTAGGTTTTTTTATCAGATTTTTTTACCATATTATAGACGGTACTGAATTTTTCAAAGCTGTCCCCATAGAAAACATGGCATTTTGAAGGATCTACACGTTTCACATTCCCTTCTAAGCAGTGAAAGGCAGTTTTGTTGTACTCCATAAAATAACATTGTGATGCACCACGGCTGAGTGCTTCAAGTCCTATGGAACCAGAACCTGAAAAAACTTCGACAAAATTTTTGTCTATGATATCAAATTGAAGGGTGTTGAATAGCGATTCTTTTAAGATCCCTTTAGAAGATCGTGTGGTGAAGATATCGGGTATCTCTATCTTTTTTCCTTTGTGCATCCCTGCATTGATCGTTGTTGTAAATATTTTGATTTTTTCTTTTTTCCGACTAGACATTTAGTCTCTCCCTGCATTGCATCTTAATGCTTATTTTCATGCGACATTTTATCCTAAAAATTTACAATAGTCTGCAAGGTATTGATGAGTTTACTTTTCTCTCTTACATCTGCGCGTTCTTTTCCCGGTTCAGTCGATGTGATAATAGTACGACCCGTAATGATCTTGGTCTTATCATTTTTACGTATACCCCAATAGGTATGCATAATGACCGGTTCACCTTTAAACTCACCAAGGTAGAGAACAATATGTCCCGGAACATGTAGGAGAGAACGGAAAGGCTGTGCATTTTTGATGATCTTTTTCTTTTTTGTATTTTTTGAAAGACCTTTTATATTTATATTTTCACCATCTTGTACCTGTTTCCCAGAGTTTCGGCGTAAAAAGATACCAAATGCCCCTAAGAAGTCTCTCGTTGTAGCTGAACAGTCACGACAATCATAGCTTCCACCCCAGCCATAAGGTTCTCCATAAAACTCTTTTGCCAGCATCGATACATTTTTAGCAGTAAAAGGCAGAGGTTTTTTTGCAATGATGTTTGTTTTATTGATCAGTGTTTTGACTTTTCTGATGTGTGCTCTTCCTTTTTCATCACGTGAAGCAGTGAGGTAGTGTGACTCATCTTCAGATATAGGGAAGAGGGCACCGATCTTCACTATGGAGAGAGGCTTCTCATCGTCATAGAGTCTTAGGTTGTCTTTGATAACCATGGCATAATTGTCATTTTTAAATGTTTTGATGAAGTTACTGTTCACCAGAGCAAGGTCAGAGGTTTTTA
Organism: uncultured Sulfurovum sp.; assembly: GCA_964492675.1. GTDB lineage: Bacteria > Campylobacterota > Campylobacteria > Campylobacterales > Sulfurovaceae > Sulfurovum. The sequence continues at coordinate 21,226 of CAZBLM010000004.1, read as the reverse complement.
CCCATCCAAAAGCATATGATGCTCTTACAAAAGCCCAACGCTTGTCTTTTGAGAAATGTGAGATGTAAAGAGGAATGTTTATATGTAGAGCAGAGTTTTGATTGTAATCAAAAGGAAAGCCTTCTCCAGTCTTTTTAGGATCTCTGTAGTAGGGGGAATCAGTTGGCAGTGCTTTAACATTGGTACGCTTGATTGTAATGGCTTTATATTTTTTACTATCAACGTTGTCATAGTCAGCATTGTCTATCCATATGTTATAAACAGAAGAGGGTATGACTTTCCCCTTTTCTCTGTAGATAGGCTTTTTCGTTACAAACCTGATCTCCCATCCAAAATCTTTTTCAGGTATATCCAGTTTCTTTAAAGTCCACGGCTTGAAGTATTTTTCATTAAATTTTTTATCAAGAGCAAGTTGTTCTTTTTTAGAAAAAGGTTTGATCTGATCTGCATAATAGGCAGGATTCTGAGGTATACGTTTCATGTCAGCTACAGAGTTCTTTGGCATACGGTCTATTTTACTTTTTTCACGTTTATGCTCTTTGAGCACATAGTCTGCCTGTAAGAATGAAAATGAGAGGAATAATACTAAAATTAATTTTTGATACATACTGTTGATCTTTATATTTTTTATAATGATAAAGTATTTTAGTTAACGATCGGTATATTTGAAGGCATTTTATAAGTAGATAAAAATTGCCCTCCAATGTTATAAAAGGGATCAAGGAGGACAATGTCTTTTCTTCCATAAGACAATGATATTGTCCTGTAATAGTGTTAAATTAGTGTTAAATTTTTTATATTTTCTTGATCTAGATCAAATTTCTATATCTTCACGCATCTTCGTTTTTTTTGAGCGCTTCTTTTCATCTTTTTCTTGATGCACAGACTTGATCCACAACCAATTGATAAGAAAGTATATCATGGTTGAAACAAAAATTGAATAAAATGCTGTACCGGTATAGAGTGGAATGAGAATATCATCAAAATGTTCAGAGAACCACTCCATAGTAAGTTCCATATCTTCAATACCTTCTCTGCCCAATATAATGTTGCCCGTAATGTATTCCATATAGTACATAGGCGGCATAGTGAAAGGATTTGAGAGCCAAACCATAGAGATGGCTATAGGAACATTAAAGCGAAAAAGCGGAGTTGTTATCATCACACCAAGCATTTGCATAGGCATAGGAATGAATGCCCAGAAAAGACCTATAAGCACACCTCTGCTGACGGATTTTCTATTTACACTTAGGTACTCTCTGGGAAGATTGTACTTTTCTATAAATTTATCAAGTTTTGAGCCTGATGATTTTTTCTTAAACGCTTTTCGTATCATTTGTATCCATAGTTATAATTATTATATGCTTTAGTGTAGTAATAGAGAGCTTTAAATCCCCTTTTTATCAACTTTTGTGTAGAATACAAGCTATAAAATATGCATAAAAGGTACACATACATGAGCGGATATATGATTTTTTCGGGAACATCAAACCCTGAACTCTCTGAAGAGATAGCAAAGTATTTAGAACAACCTCTTTCACAAGCAAAGATCAATCGTTTTTCAGATGGTGAGATCTCAGTTCAAATTGCAGAATCAGTACGCGGAAAAGATGTGTTTATCATTCAACCAACTTCTGCACCGGCAAATGACCACTTGATGGAACTGTTAATTATGACAGATGCTTTAAAACGTTCCTCTGCAAAATCTATAACGGCAGTGGTTCCATACTACGGATATGCAAGACAAGATAGAAAAGCAGCACCGAGAGTACCTATTACTGCAAAACTTGTAGCAAACCTTATGGAGACATCAGGTATTACACGTATGGTAACGGTGGATCTCCATGCTTCTCAGATACAAGGGTTTTTTGATATTCCTGTAGATAACCTGTATGGTGCTATTTTATTTATGGACTATATTAGAGCAAAAAAGTTTAAAAACCCTATTATTGCTTCTCCGGATATAGGTGGTGTGGCAAGAGCAAGATATTTTGCAAATAAACTAGGTTTAGATATGGTTATCGTAGATAAAAGACGTGAAAAGGCCAATGAGAGTGAAGTAATGAATATTATTGGTGAAGTCGAAGGTAAAGATGTGATCCTTATTGATGACATGGTAGATACAGCAGGAACGATGGTTAAAGCTGCCTCAGCACTTAAAAATCTTGGTGCTGTTTCAGTGATGGCATGTTGTACACACCCAGTACTTTCAGGTCCTGCGTATGAACGTATAGAAGAGGGTGAGCTTGATGAACTTGTTGTTGCAAATACTATTCCTATGAACAAGTCATCTGATAAGATCAAAATGCTTTCAACTGCACCAATGCTTGGTGAAGTGATTAGAAGAGTAAACAATAACGAAAGTGTGAATTCACTTTTTGAAACAAATACGTAATAACAAATTAAGTAGCATCAAAAGGTCCCCACAAGGGATACCACTACATTATATTATTGTAGGGTCAACCCTTTGTGGTTGTCCTCGAAATTAAGGAAAAAATATTGGCAAAAGCTATACCACAAAAGAACATACGTAATTTTTCTATCATCGCTCATATAGATCATGGTAAATCTACGTTAGCAGACCGTATTATACAAGAGTGTGGGGCGGTAAGTGACAGACAGATGTCTTCACAGGTCATGGATACAATGGATATAGAAAAAGAGCGTGGTATTACGATTAAAGCACAGTCCGTACGTTTAGACTATGTAAAAGATGGAGAGCCGTATATACTGAACCTTATTGACACTCCGGGTCATGTAGATTTTTCTTATGAAGTGAGCCGTTCTCTGGCATCATCTGATGGTGCATTGCTAATCGTAGATGCGGCACAAGGTGTTGAGGCACAAACGATCGCCAATGTTTACATCGCTATAGAAAATGATCTAGAGTTACTCCCTGTTGTAAACAAGATCGATCTTCCAGCAGCAGACCCTGACAGGGTGCTTTCAGAACTTGAAGAAGCCATAGGTATAGATGCCACAGAACATAACCTTGTATCGGCTAAAACAGGCTTAGGTGTTGCAGAACTGGTAGACAGTATTGTAGAACGTGTTCCTGCACCGCAAGGTGATGAAGATGCACCACTTAAAGCGCTCATTTATGATTCATGGTTTGATAACTATCTTGGTGCCTTAGCACTGGTTCGTGTTTTTGACGGAAAGATAGAAAAAGGACAGATGCTAAAAGTGATGGGAACAAAAGATGACCACCAGGTATTAAATTTAATGTATCCAAATCCTGTAGCTCCTATTAAAACACCGGAGATAAACACGGGTGAGATCGGTATTGTAGTGATGGGTCTTAAGACAGTTGACTCTCTACAGGTTGGAGATACGATAACAGATTCAAAAAACCCTACGGTAGAACCTGTACACGGCTTTGAACCTGCAAAACCTTTTGTATTTGCGGGAATATATCCTATAGAGACAGACAGGTTTGAAGATCTTCGTGATGCACTCAACAAGTTAAAACTGAATGATTCTTCACTAAGTTTTGAACCGGAATCTTCTATGGCACTGGGTTCCGGTTTTAGGACCGGTTTCCTTGGAATGCTTCATATGGAAGTGATCAAAGAGCGTTTAGAACGTGAGTTTAATCTTGAACTCATCGCGACAGCCCCTACAGTTGTCTATAAGGTTGAGCTCACAAACGGTGAAGAGATGGAGATACAGAATCCTTCAGAACTTCCAGAACCACAAAAGCTTTCAAAAGTATTTGAACCATATGTTAAAGCAACGATCTTGACACCGCAGGAGTACTTGGGTAATCTGATTAAGTTACTTAATGATCGAAGAGGTATACAGATAAAGATGGATTATCTCAATGAAACACGTGTACTTTTAGAGTATGACATCCCTATGAATGAGATAGTGATGGATTTTTATGATAAGTTGAAGTCGATCACCAAAGGGTATGCAAGTTTTGACTATGAACCTATAGGTTTCAGAGAAGGAAAACTTGTAAAGCTGGATATACGTGTGGCTGGAGATGTGGTGGATTCACTCTCGATCATCGTTCCTGAAGAGAAAGCACGTACACGTGGTCTTGCTTTTGTCGGACAGCTTAAAGAACTCATTCCTAGACAACTTTTCGAAGTGGCGATACAGGCAAGTATAGGAAACAATATTATTGCACGTTCTAACGTAAAATCAATGGGTAAGAACGTGACTGCCAAATGTTACGGTGGTGACATTACACGTAAAAGAAAGCTTTTAGAGAAACAAAAAGCAGGTAAGAAACGTATGAAGTCCATCGGTAAAGTACAGGTGCCTCAAGAAGCATTTATGGCTGTATTGAAGTTGGATAGTTAGTTTGATCCTTATACCTGTCGAAAAAGATGAGAAGACCATAGCATCACGCTTTAGGAAAGCAGATATGTTTGTCTTCATTGATGCAGATAATGGCATAGTTGTACAGGAAAACTACTATAAAACAGACAAGTCAGCACTTTTTTTTGAAAATTTTAAAAAATACGATGTAGAAGCGATCTACTTGAAAGAATTAGGTTACAAAACCTACCTTAAGTTATCTGCCTTGGGTGTGAAAGTTTCTCTTATACCAGAGGATATCCAGTTATATACACATATAGATCCTAATGAACTTATACGTCTCACCTCTGATAATGCGGAAGTCTACTGCAATCTTGGACATCATAACAAAGAAGGAAACTAATGGGTTGGGCGATACACTTACACCTTGTTGCTGCCATAGCATGGATAGGCGGTGCATTTTTTATGTTTTTATTAGGTGTAACACTTAGGAAAAAAGAAGACCAAGATGCTGTTTACCCACGCATAGGACCTATTTACGGATACTTTGAAACGGGCGCGCTTATTGTTTTACTCTATACAGGGTATACAATGATTAATAATAATGGTCTCTTGGACATTCTTTTTTCAAATGTAACCAATGAGGTGATAGATGCACTTCGTATCAAACTTTATTTGGTTGCGGTGATCTTTGTACTTACTGTGATACATATGACCATTAGTATGCTGACACTACATAAGGTAAAAACACCACTACAAAAACTTTTTTCTAAAGGTTCTTCGATGGGGATATTTTTACTTAATCTTGTTGTTTTGCATTATGCAATGGTTTTAAGAGATATTCTTTAAGTTAAAATTTTTCTCAATTATTATTTTTTGTATAAATTATTATAAAAACATATAAATATTTAGTATATTCTATGATATACTCATACTCATGTTTAAATATTTAAAAGTATGTAAGGGTATTTTGTAATATTTATATATCAATAAAATCATCGAAAGCAGAAAATCATCATGTATAAAATTACTACAACATTTCTATTCTGTGCCTCTCTACTGATGGCACAAGAAAACCTCAGTTTAAATCAGAAACTTCAGAATATCGATAAAGAAGAAGAGAGTTTGCTTGCATCATTTAAGGAAATTAGAGAGAAACGTGAACTTCAGGAACTCAATGATGAAAATACAGAAGATACTAAAAATTTTGAGCAACCCACAAATGAAAATGAAAAAGTGGATGCTGAAAGGTTTGAACAGGTTGAAAATGAGTTAGAAACTATTCAAAATGAAGTAGAAGAAGAGAAAAAAGAGGTGATGGTACAGCAAGAAGATAAGACTGTTGAAGAATCAGCATTAGAAAAACAGATCGCACATCAAAAAAAGATGGCAGCACTTTTTTTAATTGAAAAAGAGAAATATGATGCAAAAGCTGCTGAAGAGGCGAGTGTATCTGTTGAAGATGATCAAGTAGCACATCAAAAAAAGATGGCAGAACGCTTTTTAATTGAAAAAAAGAAATATGATGCAAAAGAAGCAAAAGTAAAAAATGGAGAAGCAAAACAAAAAGTAGCATCACGAAAAAAAGCTGAAGCGAAAAAGAGAGCTGCAAGAAAAAGAGCTGCTGCTAAAAAGAAAAAAGAGGCTCAGGCTAAAAAACTAAGAGAACAAAAAGTAAAACAGGAAACAACTGCAAAGAAAAAAGATGTTTCTTCACAAAGAGGAAGAACAACTATGGATCATTTAAATTCGATTCTAGGAAACTAAGAGATAGTTTCCAAATACTTTGCAACCCCATCTTCATCATTGGAGTGGGGGAGTATAATATCCGCAACTTTTTTTACCTCATCTAAGGCATTTGAAACAGCCACAGAAGTTCCTGCTAATTTAAACATACCTATATCATTGACAGAGTCACCAAATACAGTTAGATCTTTTGTATCTAGATCCAAATATTCCAATACTTTACTAAGTGCATGGGCTTTGTCTCCTTCTGGATGTAGGATAGTAAGGAAATAGCCTCCACCGTATTTCTCTGGTGAGAGTTTGGCTTCTATGTTATCACCAAATGTATTTACTATTTCAGTATAAAGTGGACGTAATTGTACCTCATAGCCAAAATATACTATCTTCAGGTTTTGAGCCATCGTACGATTGCTGGGGTTAAACTGCATACGAGGCTCATTTTGATAGCCTTTTAGTACTTCTTTCTGATAGTCATTGAGTTTTTTAGGATAGAGAAAGGCTTCGTTGATGTCACGGTCTTTAATTCCTATGATAAAAGGGTCTATATCGTGTTTTAATCCTATATCAACGATAGCATCACCTATCTCTTTGTTTAATATTTTTAAGTCTATAAGTTTACGTTCGGGTGTGATAATAATGGACCCATCCAACAAGATCATAGGTGCATTGATATGGAGTTTCGCAAGTAACTCTTGTGACTTGGTAAAGCTTCTGGCAGTTGCAACACTCATGATAGAGTGTTGGGCTTTAGTATTCCATGACTCAACACTGTAAGGACTAATACTCAGATCTGAACGTAAAAAGGTATGGTCTAGATCAGTGATATAGATAGGTCTATTTGGCATTTATACTCTCATTTTAACTTGAAAATCCTGAAGAAAAATTACTCTTTTCCTGCACTATACGTTTCTGTTTCTCTTTTCTAAAGGTATCTTTTTCAACAAATATCTTTTTGCGAGTCTCAGGGTCCATCTCTGTATAGTACATCACAGCAGAGTAAGTACCCGGAGTTGGCGTAAAAACCTGTGCTTGTTCAGGGTTCATCTTGAGTACATTGGTGGTGAAGTTCTTAAGTTTATGCATATCTGACTCTTCACAGCCCGGGTGTGCAGCTATGAGGTAGTAGGTGAGGTACTGTTTTTTACCCATCTCTCTATTGAGTTTGTCATAAAGCTTTTTAAAGTCCACAAGAGTCTGTTTACCCGGTTTTCCCATGAGGTCAAGTACACGCTGCTCTGTATGTTCAGGAGCAACTTTCATTTGACCTGAGATATGATGCTGTACAAGTTCACGTAGATAAGAGTACCCTTTACGTTTGTCTTCAGTTATAAGGTCATAGCGTATCCCTGAAGCCACAAATGCTTTACGGATACCCGGTATGTTACGCACCTGTTTCATCATCCCTATGACACGTGTATGGTCTGGCTTCATAGAAGAACAGAGATGTTTTGAATCGACACATCGTTGGTGGTCACAGGTACCGAGTTTTAGTTTTTTATTACACTCATAGCCATACATATTTGCTGTGGGACCGCCAAGGTCAGAGATGATACCCTTAAAGTCTTTATACTCTTTAAACTGATATGCCTCTTTTACGATGGACTGTTCTGATCTTGTCCGTATGGTGCGTCCCTGATGTACACCAATGGCACAGAAGTTACACTCTCCCCAACACCCCTGGTGTGTCATGATGGAGAACTTGATAGTTTCCAGACATTTTACTTTTCCTTCAGGTCTATGGTAAGGGTGGAGTTCACGTGTAAATGGAAGGGCTGAGACTTCATCCATCTCAGGTTCACTCAAGTAGTCACAGGGAGGATTTTGAATGGAGTATCGGTTATCTACCTGTTGGCAGAGCCCTTTAGCTGCTATAGGATCATTGTTGTCATAAAAGAGGTCAAAGAGGTCGATGTACTTCTCTTTGTCTTCTAAACAGGCTTTATGAGAAGGGAGTTGGTGATAAGGCTCTTTAGGTTCTTTGTCTATGTAACATACACCGCGGATATCTCTCCACTCTTTACCTTTATCCAAAGCATGTGTAAGTTCACGTATAGCCATCTCTCCCATACCATAGATGAGTATGTCTGCTTTAGAGTCAAAAAGTATGGGTTTTCTAAGTTTATTGGTCCAGTAATCATAGTGTGTCACACGTCTTAAACTTGCCTCTATACCTCCAAGGACAACAGGTACAGTATTTTTAAAGTTTTGTCGTATGAGGTTTGTGTATACAAGTACAGCACGGTCTGGACGTTTATTGTTCTTCCCCCCAGGTGTGTAGTCATCGGAGTTTCTGAATTTTTTAGTAGCGGTGTAGTTTGCCACCATGGAGTCGATGCTTCCTCCACTCACACCCCAGTAAAGACGCGGTTCACCCAAACGTTTGATATCTTTGTCATTTTTAACATCAGGCTGTCCGATGATACCTACTTTATAGCCAAGTTTTTCAAGCATCCGACCTACCGTGGCTACACCGATAAAAGGAGAATCTATGTAGGCATCACCACTTACAAGTATCACATCACACTGTTTCCAGCCACGAGCATCCATCTCTTTACGTGTGGTAGGGAGAAAGTCTTTTTCGGTAAAAGACGATGGCGGCATTTTTTTGTTCATGGTTGATCTGACCTTATATAGTTAATATTATCGCATTATAGCGTATTAATACCTTTCTGGCTTAAGTCAATTTTTTACCAGTGATCAAGACAGCAAAGAACCTTGCGCCCCATGCAATGAACATAATGAGCCATACTGTAGCGGATATGTCAAAAAGTACCATGAAATCCCAACCCAGAGCAGCAACAAAAGAGACTAGGATACGCATAGCTACAACTACCTGTGTCCAAATGAAAAGTCCTTTGATCCACTTGTCTGATCTCATCGTATTTCCTGAATGTCCTATCGTGACACGTGTTCCAAAACCAATAAGAATGGTAAATATGAAGCCTAATGTCAGTATGTGCATATCTAAAGCTAGAAAATTGATGTCTGAAACGAGTGTTATAAAGTTTGTCAGAGCGATAAACCCAAATGCCACAGGTACCCAATATAGTGCAATATGCAGTATCCAAAGTAGAGGATCAGGATTTGGAAAAGGGAGTTTCCAGCTTCGTAACTCTTTTCCTATCAGATAGGCCAAAGCAATGTCTACAGCAAATGCGCTATTGGCATAGATACCTTCTAAGATAATATGTATCACAAGAAGCAGGAAAATATTTTTAAGCAGTTTAACATTTTTATTTACCATACAGTGAGAGAAAAAAGGAACCATACGTTGTGCAACAGAGAAGGTCAGTAAAAAAAGATAAAGATAGGTAGCTATTTCCATAGATAGTCCTATGATAGGGGCATAAAAAAGTTCTCCTATAATAAAGAGCAGATGCGCGATGACACCAAATTGCATCGCATGTAATATCCAGTAGATATCATGTTTATCTTGCATAGTTGTAGTAGTATATATATTTTTTAGTATTAACATGCCTTTTGTATGTCCTGTAAAGGCTAAAAGTATGCCCATTGCCGAGAGTACTGGGCTAACTATGGAGCCTAAAAGAAAGAGAACAGAACCAAGGTAATAAAAATTAAATACCTGCATATAGGTCTTTTTCTCTATAACCGGAGTAGAGGCAAAACGTGGAAATGTGGTAAATAAAAAAGCCAGAAAAGCAGGGGTAAAGAGTAGATATATAAATCCATAGGAATGAAAGTCTGTTGTTGAAATAGAAAGGTGTATGATACCCTTATATGAGAGCATAAAGATAAGCATCGTGAACAATGCATTTACAAAAGCTAAAATAAAAAATGGTTGATGGGGTTGTGAAAGAAAATAGTTATTATTGTCATCATCAGAAAATTGTGTAAACTTCATACTTACCTCGTTCTAGGTTAATTAAAGAGATTAATTATAACAAAATTTTATAGAAGTAATATTGATATATCATAAGAAAATAGAGAGAAAAAAGTTTGAGTAGTTAAGAACGCGAGCTAAAGGATATGCTCACGTCAGAGTGAAGAGAGTTTTATTTCTTAACTCTCTTAAACTTAGTACCTTCCATAGTAAAGCTACCCATAAGACCTTTAGAATCAAAAACAAAAGCGATCATGTCTTCGTTAAAGTCTACATCATCCAGTTCTTCTTTTGAATTCCATTCAGCAATAGCGATCTTGCCATCTACATCTGTTTCCCACTCATCATCATCGATAAGGAATTTATCAAGTGCTGAATCAGAAGTGAAAGCAATGATCATAGCATATTCCTGTGCACCCATCTGAAGTCCAACAGAAGCTGTAGTCATCTCATAATACCCTTTAGTATCTCTCTTAACCCTAAGTACACCTTCTGCATATTTACCACCTAAGAAAAAGCCGGCTTCTCTTACTTCTGGAAATACCAAAAATGCTTTTGCTTTTACCAAAAAAGCATCTCCGCCTTTTACTTCATCTATAAATTGATTAATAGCCATATTTGCCTCATGGTCTAATGTTTTAGCAGATTTTGCCATAGCAAATGTACTAAATCCGACTAGAAGAGCCAAAACTAATACTTTTAAGTTTATTTTTTTCATCTATTATCCTTATTTTTTTTTATCAATAATTATATCACAAATGATATAAATTACGATATCATTTATTGCTTCCACGTCCACCATTACGGCTGTCACGGTTACCACCTGATCGTCCACCACCACTACGTCCATTTCTTCCATGACGGTTACGACCACCGCCTCCGCCACCGCTTCTGTTTCCACGGTATCCACCACGTCCACGGTTACGGCCACCGCCTCCGCCACCTCTGTTTTGCATTGCTCTTTCTATGAGAAGTTCTATCTCTTCAAGACCAAGACCGATGTTATCTTTACCTTTTACAAAATTCTCTTCCTGTACAAGTGAAGCCAGAAGATGTGCAATAGTAACGATATCAAGATCATGCTGAAGTGTTTTTACAAGGTTGATGGCATTTTCAGTCACTTTTGTTTCTGCTATCTTTGCGATCAGTGCATCTGAACGGTTGTTTTGTACTTCCATACGTGTTGGTATCACTTGTGTAGTAAGCTTTGCACCTACATCTTTTTCTATACGTTTAATGGTTCTAAGTTCATTTGGACTTACCAGCGTAATAGCCTCACCAGTCTTACCCCCACGACCTGTACGACCGATACGGTGAACATATGATTCAGAATCAAAAGGAATGTGATAGTTGAAAACATGTGTAACATCATTGACATCAAGACCACGCGCTGCAACATCTGTTGCGATGAAGATGTCTATACCACCTTGTTTAAATGCACGTATCGTGACTTCTCTTTGTTTTTGCTCCATGTCACCATGAAGACCTGATACTTTGAATCCTTGTGCTGTCATGTGTGCAACAAGTCTGTCTACTTCTTTTTTCATACGACAGAAAATGATACATTTATCCGGGTTTTTATAGTCAATAAGTCTTACAAGTGCATCATCTCTCTCTTTTTCCTGTACAACATAATAGAGTTGCGTAATTTTAGAGTTGGTACTCTCAGACTTTGTAATAGAGACAGTTTTAGGGTTTTTAAGAATTTGCTCAGCCAGTTTTCTAATACCTTTAGGCATTGTTGCTGAGAACATTAGTGTTTGACGCTGTTCCGGAAGGAAAGTAAAGATATTTTTAATTTCATCGAGAAAACCCATATCAAGCATTTCATCTGCTTCATCCAAGATGACAAAGTTAGGCTTGATCTTTATCTTTCCAGACATAAGTAAGTCTTGTAGGCGTCCTGGTGTTGCTACAACGATAGAAGCCTGTTTGATACGGTCTATCTGCTTCCCATAAGCTGTACCACCATAGACAGTTGCTGTTTTTAGTCCTGAGAGTTTACCAAAACGGAAGAGTTCATCAGAGACCTGCATAGCAAGTTCACGTGTAGGAACGATAACAAGACCTTCTACCGAACCATCTGCTTTCATCATAGACATAGCAGGAAGACCAAATGCAGCAGTTTTACCTGTACCGGTTTGTGCCTGAGCAATGATGTCATGTCCTTCCAATATGAGTGGAATAGAGTCTTTTTGTACAGGTGAAGGTTCCGTAAAACCTGCTTCTGTAACTGCAGCTTGTATAGTGTCTTTGAGGTTAAAATCTGTAAATTTCATGTGTTATATCTTTGTATTAAATTATCGGTGTAGTATTCGTCTTGTGTATAGTGTTTTGAACAAAATATGGTATCAAGAGGTTTAAAACCCTGTTTTATGCAAACTGATACCAAACTTGTGTCACACGGTAAACGTGGAAAATAGAGGAGATTTAATATCTCGTAAAAGGAGTTTAGTACTCTCTTGCAGAAAAGTAACGCGATTATAGCAGGATTTTAAGAAAAAACCTAATTATTATATGAATTTATTATCTTTTTATAAAGATTTTATTATACATAAGTAGAGAAAATGAATGATTCAGTTAGTTATCTTAAATCATTATATATGATTGTATGTACCATTCAATGTTAAAGTGAATAAAGATGATATAATAGCTAAATATGATGGTGAGGCATTATAATTATGAATAAAATGAAGTTTTTTACACTTTTTGCACTGTTGTTGTTTCTACTTATAGGATACAGGACTTATGTACAGTACAATGAATTGAAACATACGGAAAAACGTATACTTCTACATGAGAGTCAATCACTGTCTAAATTTGTTTCAGCCTTTCGTCAAACCTATCAAGATGTATTTGTAAATCATCACATTCCTTTAGATAATAAAACGATCAATTTACTGCCTGTAAAGACGATCACTGAGATAAGTAAGCGTTTTTCCCAGAATGTAAATGGAGAGGTGACCGTAAGAACTGTCTCTGATAGACCTCGAAACACTCTTAATATGGCAAACGATTTTGAGTTAAATGAGATTAAATACTTTAAAAATAATACCGGTGAATCAGATCATTTTACACAAAAAGATGAGACATTCTACTACACAAAACCTATCTATGTTCAAGAATCCTGTTTAAAATGTCATGGTAAACGTGAAGATGCCATACCAAGCATACGTGAAAACTATACAACAGCTTATGACTATAAACTTGGAGATATTCGAGGGTTATTAAATATAGAAATTAAAAAAAGAGATGTTTTTAGCACACTTTATACAGATTTTTTAGAAAATCTTTTGGGAACCATCATTATTTATTTTCTCTTTCTTCTTATCATTTATATACTTATCAATAAAATGCGTAAGAAAGAAGCAGAGTATACATTTAAACTTAAAAGTGATATTCAAAGAAAGACAAAAAAGATACAAAAACAAAAAGAGATACTCCATGAACAGGCCTATCATGATACATTGACCGGTTTACCAAACCGTGCTCTCTTTCAAGAAAGATTAAAATATGCTATCAAACATGCCAAAAGATACAAGAAAAATATGGCTCTATTTTTTATTGATCTTGATCATTTCAAAGAGATAAATGACTCGTTAGGACATACTGTAGGAGATGATTTACTTAAAGAGGTTACAAATCGCTTTAACTCTTTAATTCGTGATGATGATACTTTAGCACGTTTAGGTGGTGATGAATTCACTATTATTATGGAAAATCTGGAAAAGGTACACAACGCCTCCATCTTGGCAGAAAAATTACAACAAAGTTTATCTGATCCAATACATATCGATGAACATACTATTTATATCACATGCAGTATTGGTATTAGTGCATATCCTCAAGATAGTCAAGATGCAGAAAGTCTACTTAAATATTCAGATATAGCAATGTATAAAGCTAAAGAAGAGGGACGTAATAATATTCAGTTCTACTCATCAGAAATGACAGAGTTGGCACTTGAACGCTTTGATACTCAGATCAATTTACGAAAAGCATTAATAGATGAAGAATTTGTACTTTATTACCAACCGCAAATAGATTTAAAGAGTGGGAATTTATTAGGCTTGGAAGCATTAGTACGTTGGAATCATCCTGAAAAGGGTTTTATTTTACCTGAAGACTTTATAGATATTGCCGAAGAAACGGGAATGATCGTTGAAATAGACAAGTGGGTGATGGAAACAGCGATGAAACAAATGGTAAGTTGGTATGAACAAGGGTTTAAACCAGGAACATTATCATTAAATTTTTCGATGAGAGAGTTACAAAATCATGATTTTGTTTCGGAATTATCGGAAATAATGAAAGTACTTCGATTTAATCCCCAATGGCTTGAGTTGGAAATCACGGAAAGTCAGGTTATGAAAAAACCTGAAGATTCAATCATGAAGTTTCAGCAGATCAGTAAGATGGGTGTTGATATAGCTATAGATGATTTCGGTACTGGGTACTCGTCTTTAGCGTACTTGAAACGTCTGCCTGTTAAAAAAGTAAAGATCGATAGATCTTTCATTCATGGCATACAGGAAAGTCAGGAAAATCAGGATATCGTAAAAGCGATCATAGCTCTTTCAAGAAGTTTGGGGTTAGAGATCATTGCAGAAGGTGTTGAGACTCAAGAGCAAATGGATATTCTTATTGAATATGGATGTGAATGTATACAGGGCTACTATTTTAGTCATCCAATAAATTCAGATGATATAGAGAATAAATATTTAGGCAGTTAAACAGTACTCTTGCGTTACGGTCTGTACACCCTAATATTTTTTGCATCTTGGGAATCTCGTAAATATTGTGCATGAAGTTGAGACATGATCCCTTTCTCACAGTATAATAGATACTCTTTATCCTGATCCAGCTTCTTAAACTCAGTCTTAAGCTTATGAAACGGTATTTTAATGCTCTGACAAGGTGTTTCTATACAGTCATCTTCTGCACGTATATCTATTACGATAATATCATCAGATAAATCCTTGACCACTTCTACAGGTGCTGCATTGGTCACATCATCTATAATCTCATCTACATAAATGTGTTGTGCATCTGTTACGGCTTTATCTAGAACATCATAGTCAAAGCGTTGTGCTTCTTTTTCCATACGTTTGTAAGAACCATGTACAATAGGGTTTTTTGAGATAACACCACAATACTCAGGCATGTTCTCTGCAAAGTAACGTGTACCTATGTGTGAAGCGATATCAATGATCTCAGGTTTATTCATCGTAGCAAGCGGTCTAATAACCAGTTTGTTTGTCACTTGGTCTATGAGTGCCAGGTTTCGTAAGGTTTGTGAACTGACCTGTGCAACACTTTCACCTGTTACCAGAGCATCTATATCAAGGGCATTGGCAACTTTCTCTGAAGCGATGAGCATAAGACGTTTAAGTGTCACACCCATGTATGTTTCTGCAGTTGAGCGAAAGATCTCTTCAAGCACAGCATCAAAAGGTACAGAGATGAACTTTACACGATGTGAAGCACCAAATTTCTGCCATAAGTAGAGTGCTACCTGTTTGACACCTATTTCATGTGCTGCACCACCGAGGTTAAAGAAGATAAAATGTGTTTTTATACCGCGTTTCATCGTAAGGTAAGAAGCCACAGTAGAGTCAAATCCACCTGACATAAGAGAGAGTACATCTCCTTGTGTTCCTATAGGAAAGCCTGCTAAACCTTTATACTTTTTAGTGATGATGTTCAGTTGATTATTGATAAGTTCTATGCGGATGGTCACTTCAGGGTTATGAAGGTCTACACCTTTGGCCTCAGAGTGTGCCAATGTGTATCCACCTACGGTTTGTTCTATCTCTGTTGATCTAAAAGGGTGTGAGCCTGAACGTTTTGCCCGTACCACAAAGGTTTTGTCTTTTACCGTGTCTGCTATGACTTCACAAACCTGTGTTTTGATCTCATCTAAAGTTTCCATGTTATTAAACTGTAGTGCTTCTAAGACTTGTTCTATACCAGGTGTATCGAGTAGGGTACGACGTACTTTATCTACGACTTCAATCGGAGTAACTACTTCTATCTTGTCATTGAATTTTTTAACAAACATCTCTTCATGGTAAGGGGTTAAGAGTTTTAGAAGATTGTTGTAGAGTTGTCCAACCATTTGTCGTTTGGCAGAAGAACCCTTCACCATGATCTCAGGGAAGAGTTTAAGTATGAATTTTTGTGTTTGTATCGTCGTAGTTTCCACGTATAGAGCCTTAGGTCTTAATAAGTGGAATTATAGCATAAGAGGATAGGGTTTAGAGTAACCCCATTGCTAACTTTGCTTCATCTGTCATAGAGTCTTGTCCCCATGGTGGATCAAATACGATCTCTACATCGATCTCTTCAAGACCCTCTTGACGCGCAGCAATGCTTTTTACCAAGTCAATGATCACTTGTGAGAAAGAACATGTAGCTGATGTTAGGGTCATGGTTATCTTACATTTTTTCATCATAGAGATTTCATCTGTCCATGTATCTATGTTATAAATGAGTCCAAGATCATAGATATTTACCGGTAGTTCAGGATCATAGATCTCTTTAAGATGCGCGATGATTTTTTCAGTCATCTCTTCATCTGTTGGTTGTGAGTCTATGAACTTTTGTCTTTCAGCCGCCATTTTGTCATTAATGTTTTTTTCTTCACTCATCTCTTATCCTTGTTCTTTACATCTCTGTGCATAGGCATAGACCATTTTTAAAAAGGCTTCCATACTCTGTTGACGTACAGGAGAAAGTAGCTCTACTACACCCATGTCATGCAGTTTAGCCGGATCAAAACCAAGTATCTCATCAGGTGTACGGTTAGAAAATATGTCTAAAAGAAGTGTTAGCATACCTTTTGCCATTTCTGAAGTCCCTTCTCCTCGTAAGATGAGTTTACCACCATCACATTCGCCGACAAGCCATGCAGCAGAGGCACAACCTTGTACAAAGGTTGCATCATTTTTTTCATCTTCGGGAAGAGTGGTGTGCTTTTTACCTAATTCAAAAATATACTCCAGTCTATCATTATCAGTCGGAAAAAGCTCAAAGTCTTCTTTATATCTGGCTACTGTCTCGTCCATATTCATTATTTATCCTTCATCTCCAGCATAAAATACATCTTCAAAAGCTTTTTTAACACGTTCTTGGTGTCTACTGTCTTTAATCGTTTCGATCAGTGTATTTGCAAAGGCAATAACAAGCATTTTCCTAGCTTCAATACGCGTTATACCACGGCTTTGTAGGTAGAAAAGCTGTTTTTCACTGAGCTGACCTGTTGTTGCACCATGACTTGCTTCAAGTTCATCGATGTAGATCTCAAGCTGAGGCTTAGCTGCCATGTATGCTTTGTCATGAAGTAAGATCGCTTTAGAGTTTTGATGTGCTTTGGTGTATTTACCACTTGGTTGTACACGTATAAGTGCATCAAAGATACCTCTGGAATCACCATCCAAGATATTTTTAGCCTCCTGGTTTGATGTAGAGTGTTCACCTTTATGTACTATCTGAGTAACAGTACCTCGTTTTGCTTTACTGTTTAGGTAAAGAAGGTGACCTGCATCGATATTTGCACGTTCATCAAGATCAACTTTTATAAGTTGAAGGGCATTGTCTCCACCAAGATCAAAACTTTTATAGACTGAGTTTGCATTTTTAGCCACATTGATCTTGTGGGAAGCTACCATACTGTACCCGCTGTTTTGCATACTTTGCATCTTGACAACACGTAGTGATGAGTCCTGAGATATATGCATATCGTACCCATAAAGTACCAGGGTATTTTCTATATCTTCCTCTATAAAGTTCTCATAGATAGTTGCGTGACGGTTTGCCTGTGTATAGAGTACTATACGGTAGTTTATCAGTGCATCACTTTGTGTATATCTATGTTCTATCTCAACTTCAACATCACCATCAAGTTCAATTTTGATTGCAATCGGCGATAACATGTGTCCAAGATAGTAAAGTGGATCAAAATGTTCCATATCTAACTGGCCACACTGTTCATAGTAGATACGCATACCTTGTGGTCCCGCAACTACAACACCATCGACGATCTCTATCTTTTCTGAGACTCTATGTGACTTAGGGATATAGTTCAGTGTTCTGTACTCTTTTTCTAAGAGTTTTTCTACATCAAAATAGCGATACTCTTCACTCTTTTTACTCGGCATTCCCAGAGATACAAAACGTTCTACTAGGATATCTCTATCCTGTATCTCCAAGAGTGTGTTGAGCTCTTGTCTGTTTTGATTTTTAAGTGTTGAAAGATTCATTATTCTTCCTCTATTCCATCATATCCGTGTTCTTCCAAGTATGGTACCAGCTCAGGTCCTGCAGTCTTGATCACTTTACCATCTTTAAGTACATGGATGTAATCAGGTTCAATGTAATCCAAGATACGGCTATAGTGTGTAATAACCAAGAAAGAACGTTTACCGTCTTTCATCTTGTTGATACCCTCAGATACAGCTCTAAGTGCATCGATGTCCAAGCCTGAATCGATCTCATCAAGGATGATAACATCCGGCTCAAGGATAAGCATCTGAAGGATCTCATTACGTTTCTTTTCACCACCGGAGAAACCTTCGTTAAGAGAACGGCTGATCATGTCTGATTTCATACCAAGCATCTCTAAGTGATCTCTCATAAGACGTAAGAATTCAGCTGAATTCAACTCTTCTTTTCCTTCATGCTTACGTTTAGCATTAAGCGCAGTTCTCAAGAAATAAGCATTGTTTACACCAGGGATCTCAACTGGGTGTTGAAATGAAAGGAAGATACCATCCAAGGCTCTCTCTTCAGCTTCTATCTCATTGATATTTTTTCCTTTATAGGTAATGTTCCCATCAAGCATTTCAATATCGTAGTGTCCTACCAATGCTTTAGAAAGGGTAGATTTACCAGCACCGTTCGGTCCCATGATGGCATGTACTTTTCCAGGTTCCAATTCTAGGTTTAGACCTTTTAAAATCTGCTTATCACCTATTTTTGCTTGTAAATTCTCAATTTTCATAATACTCATCCTACACTTCCTTCTAATGTTAATTCTAATAATGCTTTTGCTTCAACTGCATACTCCATTGGGAGTTGGCTAAAGACTTGTTTACAGAAACCGTGAACGATCATCGACACCGCATCTTCTTCATTAATACCTCTTTGTCGGAGATAAAAAAGTTGTTCATCACTGATCTTGGAGGTTGTTGCCTCATGTTCTACTTGACCGTGTGTATCTTTTGATTCTAGGTATGGGAATGTGTGTGCACCACAGTTAGACCCTATAAGTAACGAATCACACTCAGAGTAGTTACGTGATCCTACTGCCTTTGAACCTATCTTTACATGTCCTCTATAGGTATTCTGACCTTTCATAGCTGAGATACCTTTAGAGATGATGGTCGAAGATGTGTTCTTACCAAGGTGGATCATCTTCGTACCAGTATCAGCTTGTTGGGCTAGGGTAGTGACTGCAACGGAGTAGAACTCACCTACGGAGTTGTCACCTTTTAAGATACAAGATGGATACTTCCATGTAATGGCAGAACCGGTCTCAACCTGCGTCCATGATATCTTGGAGTTTTCGCCCTCACAGATACCTCTTTTTGTTACAAAGTTGTAGATACCGCCTTTACCATTTTCATCACCAGGGAACCAGTTTTGAATAGTAGAATATTTGATCTCTGCATCTTTCATCGCTACGAGTTCAACTACGGCTGCGTGTAGTTGATGCTCATCACGTGTCGGTGCTGAACACCCTTCGTTGTAACTTACATAAGATCCTTCATCTGCTACGATAAGTGTACGTTCAAATTGACCGGTATTCATCGCATTGATCCTAAAATAAGTACTAAGTTCCATAGGACAACGTACCCCTTTAGGGATATATACAAATGTTCCATCTGTAAACACTGCAGAGTTAAGTGCTGCAAAGTAGTTGTCTGCCATTGGTACCACAGAGAACATATATTTCTTTATAAGCTCAGGGTGGTTCTCTATCGCCTCAGAGATAGAACAGAAGATAATCCCGTGTTCTGCAAGTTCTTCAGAGTACGTAGTTTTAACCGACACAGAATCAACCACGGCATCAACGGCTACTTTTACACCGGCAAGCTGTTTTTGTTCTTCAAGTGAGATACCTAGTTTATCATATGCTTCCAATATCTTAGGGTCAACTTCATCTAAACTGTCTATGCCTTCTTTTGGTGCAGAAAAGTATGAGATAGACTGATAGTCTATGGGCTCATAGTCTAGTTTACCCCAGTGAGGTTCAGTCATAGTCTCCCATTTTTTAAGTGCTTTGAGACGAAGCTCAAGCATCCACTCTGGTTCATTTTTTTTCTTAGAGATGAACGCGATGGTGTTCTCATCTAGTCCCGGTGGTACCGTTTCAGTTTCGATATCTATTTCAAAGCCGAGTGCATACTCGCCTGAAACAGCTTTATCTAATCCTTCATTTGCCATGTATATCCTTCTATATCTTTTAATCAGATAAAATTAGTCTTATTTAGTTATAGCACAAAAATCTAGGGTAGTCAAGTAAATTTGTGAAGATCTAAAGAAATTATATCATCTATTGCTTTTGTAGGCATGATTTCCACACTTAAAGCAGGGTATTGGCTTTAACTTTTATCATTTGCTTTTTCAAAGTAAATGATTGACTATCCATTTGGATCGATATATACTGCAACGATGTATCAAGTAAACGTGTGATATAGATTTTAAACAACTAGGCATATTAAAAAAAAACTATTTTAAAAATGACCTTATTAAATGTGTTATAAGTAGATAGAATTATTAAAGATGATTTAAATACTTTTAGGTACTGTCACTTGTTTTGGACAAGGTGGCAAGTGGCAGGACCTAAGTGTATAGTAAAAGTTTAGAGCAGATTTTTACCAGTTATCTAAAACCGTAATATCTGCTATTTACCGGCATATAGTATTTATGGGAAAAAAGTCCTTTACCTCTTACTCTGTCTTGGTAAGTGTAGTATCTGTCATATCTGTAAAAGATATCTTCAAAGTAGTAGCCATGATGGTTAAAATATCCATAATAATATCCCTTATTATCGTAAAAAGAGGCTCTGTCATATTTGTATGCTAAGACCCATCCTCTTTTCCAATGTCTAAATCCCCGTTGTCTGTTTCTATCAGCATGAACTCTATTTCGGTCATTATAATAATAGTATCCATGACCATAGGTTGCATGTTTTTTAACTTTTCTAGCTATGTCATGTTTATGTCGGCGTAGAAACTCTTTTTGTGTTTTGAAATTTCTTCTTTTTGCCTTATGCTTAGCATGTTTCTTATCCATTTTCTTTATTTTTTTCGCGCTCATATTTTGCATATTGTCCCTATAGTCAGAGGGTTTTGCATTTGCACC
>CAZBLM010000003.1:0-79771 GCA_964492675.1 uncultured Sulfurovum sp. | reverse complement strand
ATTCTGGTGTACTGAAGGTAAGGCATGGCGAGACTACACTAGAGCAGCACATCCTCTCTTTTGGAGAAAAGAAGATGATGGCTATTTATTGCGTACTTTGAGCCGTGAGATCATACTTCCCTTATCTTGGCCTGTAGAGGTTAACCATCTTGAAGCTGCTGCCTTTTGTAAATGGAAAAGTGAAAAAGAGGGTATACCTATCACCTTGCCTACAGAAGATGAATATATACGTTTACGTGATATAAGTGCTGTGCCTTCTTATCTGGAGTGGATAGAAATGTCTAAAAATATAGCCAATATCAATCTTGAAGGTTTCGCTTCTTCTGTACCGATAGATACGCATAAACACGGTGACTTGTATGATGTTATAGGTAATGTATGGCAGTGGTCACGTACGCCTATCTACCCTTTTGAGGGCTTTAAAGTCCATCCAATCTATGATGATTTTACAGTACCTACCTTTGATGGAAAACATAATCTCATCAATGGAGGTTCTTGGATAAGCTGTGGAAATCTTGCAACACAAAAAAGCAGATATGGATTTAGACGGCACTTTTACCAACATGCCGGGTTTAGATATATAGAGAGTGACTATGAAGAAAAAGTGGTCACAGACTACTATACAACAGACAGTATCATTTCACAGTATTGTCATTTCGGTTGGGGTGATAATGCTTTAGGCGTTGAGAACTATCCTGCTAAATGTGCAAGTATCGCTTTAGAGTACATGAAAGAGAAACCAAGGAAAAAAGCTTTTGACATAGGTTGTGCTATAGGACGCAGTACCTTTGAACTGGCAAGAGGTTTTGATGAAGTGATCGGGGTGGATTTTTCTGCAAGGTTTATTCAGGAAGCAGAAGTGTTAAAACAAAATGCTGTACTGCGATACACAATGCCTACTGAAGGTGACCTGGAAAGTTTTCATGAAGTAAAACTTTCTAGTTTTAACTTGGAAGACACATGTGATAAAGTAGCATTTTGGCAGGCAGATGCTTGTAATTTGAAACCTATTTTTAAAGATTTTGATCTGATATTTGCGGGGAATCTCATAGACAGACTTTACGATCCTAAGAAATTTTTAGACTCACTTTCCTCACGGCTCAATGATGGAGGTTTATTGATCTTAACTTCTCCTTACACATGGCAAGAGGAGTCTACTCCTAAAGAGAAGTGGATAGGCGGTTATAAAAGAGATGCCGAGAATGTAACAACCCTGCAGGGACTTGAAGAGATATTGGGGTCTGACTTTAAACTGATGGATACCAGAGATGTGCCATTTGTCATACAAGAGACAGCCCGTAAACATCAACATACTGTGGCTCAGATGTCAGTGTGGGAGAAAGATGGAAAATGAGTGAAAAACAATTTAAGGCAGTAGATCGACAAGGTACATATACAACCAAATACGATGATGCCAAAAAGAAGTTTGGCACGGATGATCTATTGCCATTGTGGGTAGCAGATATGGACCTGGCTTCACCGATATGTGTGCAGGAAAGCTTGAAAAAGAGAGCAGAACATCCTCTTTATGGATACACAGTTTATCCCGAAGCATATTATGTATCCATTCAAAACTGGATGTTGAAGCGATTTGACTGGCAGATAGAAAAAGAGTGGATTGTTCCTTGTTACGGTGTGGTGCCTTCGATCAATTTTGCACTTACTGCGTATACGGATGAGGGTGACGGTATCATCATTCAGACGCCACTTTATCCTCCTTTTGCAGGTTCTGTGAGGCATAAAGATAGAAAAGTCCTTGACAATACACTTGTATATAAAGAAGGGAAGTATCAGATAGATTTTGAGGATTTTGAAGCCAAAGCAACAGAGGCAAAACTGTTTTTACTCTGTTCCCCTCATAATCCTTCTGGACGAGCATGGTCTGAAGGAGAGTTGGAACAGATGATAGATATCTGTTTAACACATGATGTGCTTATCATCTCTGATGAGATACATGCAGATGTGGTCTATGAAAAAATGCACCATAGTATAGGAAGTTTTGAAAAAATGGCAAATAAATGTGTTGTTTTGAATGCACCCTCTAAAACTTTTAATATCGCAGGGCTAAACACTTCGTATGCCATCATCCCTGATCTAAAATTACGTCAACGATACATGTTAGAACAAAATAAGTCTGGTATTACAAACGGAAATCCTTTTGGGATAGAAGGACTTATTGCTGCTTACAGTGAAGGGGCCGAGTGGTTGGATGGACTTAAAGCATACCTGGCTTCCAATATAGCATATGTGCAGAGATTTTTGACAGAACATCATATACCGATCAAAGCAGTACCGACAGAAGCTACTTTTTTAATGTGGCTTGATTGTGAAAAATTGGGTTACTCTCATGAAGAATTGATAGATTTCTTTGTTTACAAAGCAAAACTTGGGTTAAATGATGGAGAAAGTTTTGGAAAGGCCGGTAAAGGGTTTATGCGTTTAAATGTGGGTACATCAAAAGAGGTACTTGAAATAGCCATGCAGAGACTTTTAAGTGCTTACAGGAGTAGAGATTGAGGGTTATTATTGTATGTGTGGTGTTACTCTCTACCTACATCTATGCTTTACCGACAGAGATAAACAAACAGATAGCAAAATCGGGTATCTCAAAAAGAGATATTAGTATCTATATCAAAGAAGCAGGTAAAAACGGTAAACTTGTAGCTTCTTTGAATGCGCATAAAACACGTACACCTGCTTCTGTCGTTAAGGTACTGACCACATACAGTGCTTTGTTGAAGTTTGGATTTAACTATCGTATACCGACAAAGTTTTATACCAAAGGTAGAATCAGTGGCGGTGTACTTCACGGAGATCTTTTTGTCAAAGGTTATGGTGACCCTACACTGGGAGATGATGACTTAGAGAAGATAAGTTCATACATACGTGCTGAAGGTATCCATGAGGTCACAGGAAATATCGTTATCGACAGAAGTTTCTTCAAAGTAGGTAACAGAGACATTTCCGGCTTTGATAAACATCTTTACAGTCCCTATAATGCCATGCCGGATGCAATGATGTTCAATGAACGTATCAATACGGTCTGTGTTACACCAAAAGAAAACAGTGTATATAAAAAGAATGTAGACCCAGGGTATACAGTAGTGAACAACCTGATACGTGTGAACAAACCTTGTAGGGGACGTTACTCCTGGCCTGCTGTCAAGATAGACAATACACAGACTCTTCCTACATTTATCTTAAAAGGTAAGATCTCCAAGCGCTGTGGTAAACGTGAGATATCTAAAGTACTTACAAAGCCATACAACTCATTTTACTATGCACTGACAGAACAGCTTAGAAAAGATGGTGTAAAAGTAGGCGGTACTTTAAAGTTACAACAGGTTCCCCAAGGAGCACAGGAACTTTTTTCCTATAACTCAGACTCGTTGGAAGAGATGATCTCAAAAACCTCTAAAAAAAGTAATAACCTGTATGCAAGACATTTGTTACTTTATCTGGGAGCAAAACTATATGGTGCCCCTGCTACTATAAAAAAAGGACGGGATGCCATCACTACGATACTTCGACATGAAGGCGCATTGGGTGAGGGTGTGCTACGTATAGATAATGGAAGCGGGCTTTCACGTGTTTCAAAGATGAATGCAAAACTCTTAGCAGATGTCATGGATGATGCTTATGAACGGTATGGTCAACGATGGATGGATACACTTTCCATCGCAGGTATGGATGGTACTATAAAAAAACGTTTTAGAAACACTGTTGTTAAAAAACGGGCATGGATGAAGACAGGAACACTTAAACGTGTGAAGAATATAAGTGGATATGTGAAGAACAAAGCAGGAAAATATTATACGGTTGTTATTTTGATCAATAGCTCTAAAGCAAAACATCGTGGTGCAAAGCTTCAAAATGAGATCATGAAATGGCTGGCAGGAAGTAAGGTAAAATCTTCTAAAAGAACCAGCCCTCCTAAAGCGAAGACAGTCTCAAAAGTAAAGATCACGCCATCTCAAATACAGAGTACAGAGGTACAAACGACCTCAAAAAAAACCACTGCAAAACCTTCTGGAAGATACTATATCCAAGTAGGGGTATTTGGAAAAAAACCAAATTCAAAGTACTTTCAAAAGATCACACGTGCAGGTTTCATCCACACTGTACGTCATGGTAAAAACGTAAGAGTGTTTGTAGGCAGATACAAAGATAAAAGATCAGCACAACATGATCTGGAAAAAGCACGTAAACATATTAATGCCGGTGCGTTTATCGTGAAGTTATAGGGTATAATGTCTTAACCCCAACTTTGCTATAATTCTATTCAAATACTATAAAAATAGGGCACAAATGAACTTCGAAACATACCCTTTTGAGAAACTGAACAACTTACTTCAAGACATTACACCAAGTAGTGAATACACAGCACTCTCTTTAACCATAGGTGAACCACAGTTTGCAACACCGCAGTTCATCTTGGATGCACTTAATGAGCATGCGACACTGCTTAACAAGTACCCTAAAACTGCAGGTGAAACTATACTTCGAGAAGCAATGCTTCAGTACAATCAAAATCGTTTTGGTCTGACACTGGACAATGCACAGATCATCCCTACTTTTGGTACGAGAGAAGTGCTTTTTAACTTTCCTCAGTTTTTACTGCATGATATAAAAGACCCTGTGATGGTTTTTCCAAATCCTTTTTATCAGATCTATGAGGGAGCGGCTAAAGCATCTAGGGCAGAGGTCATTTACTTGAATCTAAATGAAGCAAATAACTTTCAACCTGAAGTAGATGAAGCAGCATTAGCTAGAGCAAATTTTGTGATACTTAATTCGCCTAATAACCCAACAAGCTCTGTGATGCTGATGGAAGATCTTAAAAAGTGGGTGAAGCTCGCACTGAAACATGATTTTGTACTTTTGAATGATGAGTGTTATGCAGACTTGTATTTGGGGGAGCCTTTGCCATCACTTTTAAATGCAAGTATCGAAGTAGGTAATGACAGTTTTAAAAATATACTTGTGATCAACTCTGTCTCAAAACGTTCTTCTGCACCCGGATTGCGTTCAGGGTTCATAGCAGGGGATGCAGAGATACTAAAAGAGTACATGGTTTACAGAACCTATGTTGGCTGTGCTTCTCCACTCCCTTTGCAACATGCAGCAGCAGTGGCTTGGGCAGATCAAGATCATGTGAATGGTTTTAGAGAGAAATACAAGAAAAATTTTGATGTGGCCAAAGAGGTGTTAGGGATAGATACACCAGAAGCAACATTTTACATTTGGCTCAAAGTAGAAGATGAGATAGCTTTTAGCACCAAGTTATACAAAGAGTATAATCTCAAAGTCATTCCCGGTTCATTTTTGGGACGAGAGGGTGAAGGACAAGGATATGTAAGACTTGCACTTGTCTATGAAGCAGAGAAAACAAAAGAGGCACTAAGAAGAATTAAATTATGTTTGGAGAATAATTAAATGCAAAACCCTGAGATACACGTAGAAGAATTAAAAAAAGACCCTGAGTTTTTAGCAAATATTAAAAGACTCGAAGAAGAGTGTAAAGAGGAACAAAGCATCGCAAAAGGGTATCAGCTTTTAGATGCTCAGCTTATCATCGAAGCACCGGAAGATGAGATCAATGAAATTTTTACTTTTATTGTAAACAATGCTTTTGACAGGTTGTCCGAAAAGTTGACAAGTTCTCAAAATTTCAATATGATGGATGCAGAAGACTTGGCAACAGCAAGAGCCATTTATGAACATGGTATCCAGCGTTACAGTGAGAATGACAAAAAGGGTGCCAAAGAGATCTTTTTAGTGTTGAATTACACCATAGAACATGATGAATTAAAAGATGCGATGATGGTACATGCTGCAGCAGTAATGGCCGGACATAGTTTTGAAGACTTCATTGAAAATCTTGTAGATGTCAGTTCTGTAAATGAAAATGATCCTTTGGCTTTTTTCATCCAGACATTTGTACAGCCAACAGACATTTTACTCACGATGTTTGCAAAACAGGTTCAAGAGGGGAAAGAAGAGTTAAAAGTTTTGGATGAATCAAAATGACAAGAATTAAAATTCAGTGCAAGCGAGTCACTAAATGACGAGTCGTAAAATCCATTTTATAGGTATTGGGGGCATTGGACTTTCTGCATTGGCTAAATTTTTAGCCAATGACGGACATAAGATCTCCGGTTCTGATATCAAGCAGACAGAGATCACTAATGACCTGGCAACCAACTTTGATGCGAAGATCACCATCCCACATCATGAAGATGCAGTAGAAGGTGTAGAGAGAGTAATCTACTCTGCTGCAGTACGCCCAAACAATCCAGAGTATCAAAAAGCACAAGAATTGGGCATTGAGCTACTTTCAAGAAAAGAATCATTAAAGAGCATTTTAGGTGAGAAAGAAGTGTATGCTGTAGGTGGTGCACATGGAAAAAGTACTACGTCTGCGATGCTCTCTTCTGTCATTCCTGAGTCCAATGCACTGATAGGAGCTATCTCTAAAGAGTTTGGTTCAAACGTAAGAAATTACCCTAACAACAAAGTAGTTTTTGAAGCCGATGAGAGTGATGAAAGTTTTTTAAATTCAAATCCTTATCTAGCCATTGTTACGAATGTTGAACCTGAGCATATGGAGTACTATGAGTATGATGAAGAACGTTTTTATAATGCTTACAGAAATTTTTTGTCTTTGGCAAAAGTATGCGTTATCAATGCTGAAGATGAATTCCTGGCATCGCTAGAGCTGGAGAGTATAAAACTCTATCCTTCTAAAGATATAAAAAATATCGAATTTGTGTTGGTGGAAGGTGAACCGCATACAAGATTCGATCTTTTAGATTTAGGTACGTTTGAAGTCTTTGGCTTTGGTAATCACATTGCACTTGATGCGGCATTGGCAGTTATGGCTGCTTTAGAGCTGGGAGAGAGCTTAGAAGAGATAAGGGCTAATCTTCTGAACTACAAAGGAATTAAGAAACGTTTTGATATTGTACAAAATAGAGATGAGTGTGTGGTTATCGATGATTATGGACACCACCCCACAGAGATAAAAGTGACGATGGAGTCCTTACAAGCATATAAGAATTTACGTGAATTCACCAAACTCAATGTGATCTGGCAACCTCATAAATATTCAAGAACTATGGATAACCTTCAGGCATTTGTAGAGTGCTTTGACGGAGTAGATGAACTTGTCATTTTACCTATATGGGCAGCAGGTGAGTTAGAAGTAGATATAGATTTAAAGGGTGCATTCTCACGGTACAAGCTTTTGATGGCAGACTCTGTGACCAAAGAAGATGGTATGGTTAAGGTACTGCGTGATGGAAATGTCATTAGAGAGTACTCTGAAGGATTAGTAACAGCTTTTGGTGCGGGAGACATTACCTATCAGATCCGTGGGGAAGCATAGATGATCCTAAAAGTATGGCAGATCGGTTTTCTTTTGTTTTTTTTATCTCTTTCTGTCATACAAGCAGATAATGATGTGAACGGTGTGAAAGTATCTGATGTCAGTGACAGATACAGTTATAGTGAAGAAACAACAAAGTTGGGAGAATCGGTTCAAAAAATCGATATTGGTTTTGCCAATACGACGGGGAACACGGATACATTAAATTTTAACGGAAAATATACATTTAAATATGCAAAAAAAGGTTTTAATGATCAGCCGCTGCATATCGGATTCTCTGCCAGTGCATTTCGTACGGAAGATGACAGTCAACTAACCAATGAAGAGTACAGGGCCAAGCTCTATTTGGATCAGGAATTAAAAAACAATTGGTTAGTGTATACTTTTACAGATTGGTTAAAAAATGAGTTTAGAAATTTTGACAATAAATGGACCGCTGGTGCAGGTATAGGTAAAATCTTACTTGATGACGGGCAGCATGTATGGAAAGCTAAAATAGGTTTTGCCTATAACAGTGAAGCGTACAGTAATGCACAGGAAACAGAGACCTTCAGCTCTCTAACGCAGTATATTGAGTATAAAAACAGTTTAAATAAAACCAGTAAATTGTATGTTCAGGCGGGAGCCTCTGAAAACTTTGAGAATTTTACAAACGACTATGAACTTCTTGGTGTCATAGGCTTAGATTTTACTGTCAGCTCTCATCTTCATGTCATTTTAGAAGAAGAGGTCTCTTATGATTCTCTACCGCCTATAGGATTCAAAAAGACAGATACAAAAACTATTATCAGGCTTGGGTATACCTTTTAGCCTGATCCTCTCTTAAATATATGTTCACGGATTAAGGTATACTATAATAAAGGAGATAAGCATGAAAAAATTCTTATTTATTTTTATCATACCTCTTTTAGCATCATTGGAACTCTATGCAATTACTGCAAAAGAGATCGCTAAGAGAAGTTATAATGTCAACCATTCCCATTATATTAAAAATATGATGATCAAGAAGAAAAAACGAAGCAGTATTATTGTTGTGAGTAGATCAGTAGGAGTAAAACCGAGAATTATGGCTGTAGAACGTTTTTTATCGAACGAATATAGCGATGGTGTAACAGAATCAAAAGATCTGGTCATTATACGTTCAGGTAAACTCAAGGGTATTGGTATTTTGATGACATCTTATCTTGATCCCAATAGATCACATAAATTTATGATGTGGATCCCTGCTTTACGAAAAGTAAGACGTATGGCAGAACCTGAAGATGCCGGTATGGGTGCAGGTGATATCGCTTTTTTGCAAGATGCAAAACTAAGACGCTTTCATGAAGAGAACTACTCTCTCGTAAAAACAAAGGTTATGGATATTGACCTTGCTATGATGCCTTTTAAAAAAGGGGAACTTGGCAGGTTTGGCAAAAATTTTCCTTATAAGAAAAGTACAAAGATACGCGGTAGAAAAATACATGTATTAAAAAGTACCTACAAAAAGAAAGAGCATTGGTATGACCATCGTATCTCTTATGTGGACAGCGAATACTTTACGGACTATATCACAAAGTATTACAAAAATGGAAAACGTATCAAAGAGGTGCACAGACACTGGATGCATTTAGGTAAGTATCGTGATCCAAAGGCTAAGATGTGGTACTACTGGTACAGTAAAGATACTGAAACAGGCTATGAAATGGTTACCTATGTACCTAAAAAGCTTATAAAAGTAGATCAAAAAATAAAAAAGTCATTTTGGAGTACACGAACCTTGGAAAAAATCAAAAGATAGCTCATATCTATAGATTTACTCAATAATAAATTAAATTTTAAGTAATACATAATTTATTTTGATATATGATTAGTCGAGTGCTTGTATTTAATGATATTAGTATTCTACTATTATTACTATAAGTATATTCTATAATTTTGGACAAGGAAGAATAATGACAAACAGTATCACAAAGAAAATTAATGGTGCAGTTGTAACTGCAGCATTGTTGATTACAGGTGCAAGTGCAGGTGTAAGTGTAGATTTACCATATCCACAAGGGAAGCTTAGCAATGCAAAGCAGATCATGGATCAAGTATATTATGTAAACCATTTTTTTGCATTTAAAAACTACTCTATCGTTAAAAAAGGTAGAACTATTACCAAGATCGTAAAAAAATCAAAAGGTAAAAAAGCATTGACTGAGACAGTTGAGAGATATCTTAACAATGACTTCGCCTCAGACCCAAAAATCAAATCAAGAGATTTAGCGATATTCCGTGCGGGTAAATTAAGAGGTACCGGTATGTTGATCACAGACTATAAAGATGACGCAAAAAGTCAAGAGTATTTACTGTGGCTCCCGGCATTAAGAAAAGTAAGAAGATTTGCACAACCTGCACATGATGAATCATGGGGTGGAACAGACTTTACATTTGGAGATGTAACATTACGTAAACCAATGCATGAAAATCATACGCTAATGGGTACACAAAAGTTTGGCATGTCTGTAAAATCACTTGTGATCCCTGCAGCAGAACAAACATCATCAACAAAAAATTTACCAGCCGGAACAAACAAGTTTGCTGGACGTGAAGTTTATAAAGTAAAAAGTACATCAAAATTTTCTGGATGGTGGTATGACTATCGTATTACATATGTAGATACAAAAACGTTTGCTGATTACCATACGGAGTACTACAAAGGCGGAAAAAAGATCAAGATCCTCGATAAAAACTGGCCAAAATCAAAAGGAAGTTCTGATCCTAGAGCCTTAAGATGGTATACATGGTACGGTAAAGACTTTAGAAATGGACATGAATCACTTGCATATATCCCTCAAAAAGTGGTAAAAAAAGATCAAAGCAAATTTAAAGTGGGCAAAAAAAATTACACTGCTTCAACTTTATGGCAAGAATCAACACTTAGAAAAATTAAAAGATAAGGGATAGAAGATGTTAAAAAGAAGAATTTTACTTTCAGCAGTAGTGATAGCAGCATTGACACTCCCTTCTCTAGCAGAAGAGACAACACAAACACCTATGGCAGAGTCTGAAATGGCTGTTTCAGAAGAGGGAATAGAAGAAGAAACAGAGCTACTTGATGAGCCCGAAGAACCAGAGGAAGAAGAGTCAGATCTAGAGATATCAGGTTACTTAAAAGCAGAAGGAGCAGTGTTTACAGGTGACGGTACAACCTATAACCCTAAAGCACCTCATAAAGCTGGTGATATCATGAAGGGTGAAGGAACGCTTAAAGTATTTGTAAACGGTGGTCTTGGTGAAGACAGCAGTTTCCATGCAGAGATCCAAGCTATCGGAGATACTGAAGGTATAGACGGATATCAATACCATAGAAATTATACACAGTATGATGCACTTAGAGAACTTTATATCGATACCGCTGCTGGTGGTTGGGATTTCCGTTTAGGTAAGCAGCAAGTGGTATGGGGTAAGGCAGACGGTGTGAAGTTTCTTGACATTATCAACCCTACAGATTTCCGTGAGTGGGGACAGAACACGATGGAAGACAGTAGGATCCCATTATGGATGGCTGTAGCAGAAAAAGATCTTGGAAACAATGATTCACTCCAGTTTGTATGGGTACCTGATGTAGGACGCATCAACCAAATACCGGGACTTTATAACACAGAAACCGGTGATCAAGGACAGCCTTTTGTAAGTCATGGTACAAATATCATGACAGGACAGACTGATGGTTTTGTAAATATCGGTGAAGATATGGGTGCAGTATCTCGTTTCTTCCAACAAACGTTTAGTGGCCTTTTACCTAATTGGGCGCATGAACATATTCTAGCTGGATTTAATAATTTAACTGTAGAGGGTTTTACAAGCATGGATGGACCTACAGTTGAAGGATTTTTACGAAGTACCCAAGGTATGGGTTCAGGTTATATAGATGATAGTGCTGGAGGAGCATCTGGTAATCAAATGCTAGGCGGTGCTGTGTTTATGACTGGATCTCAAACAAATCTTTTCGGTGGAACATTGGATGTTGACAATCCTACAACAATGTTTGATTATATGGGGAATACAACATTCGCAACATTTAATGCATTTAAAGATATGCAAACATCCTACAGGGTAAATGATATCAGTAGAGAACTTGAAGACCATAACTTTGGTATTAGATATAAAAAAGGTACTGATTTTGGATTGAACTTTACCTTGAATTATTACCGTCACTGGGATAACAACCCGATGGTGAATATGCACTGGGAAGGATCAGATGGAACAAGATTAACAGTTAATGATCAAAATTTTTATGATGCTATGGGTGCCCCAACGACTGAAGGTAGCGCAATTTTCAGAACAATAACACTTGAAGGAGCAACCAATACGGATCCTGCAACACTTGTGTTTGAACAGGGTATCAACCAGGTCAATACATATGGTGCTTCATTTGACTATGCTTTAGACACTGGCTTCGCTCCTATCGTGTTAAGAGGTGAGTTTGTTTATGATCAGGGTGCAAAAGTACCTGAGGTAGATCTCGGAAAACTTTCTTATGGTGACATAGTGGGTGCAATGACCATGGCTGATGCAGATATCTTTAAGTATGTGATCGGTGCAGATGTAACGGTTGCTACAAACCTCTTTATAAGTTTTCAGTTCATGGATTCATGGAATCTAGATTATGTTGATGAAGAAGTAAATTATGCAGGTACTAATCCAGCGCATAGTTACAGTAAGTTTACAGCAAACCCAGCTACTATGAGTATAGGAAATGGTTTCAAGAAAGCTGAAGAACACCAGATCATGTATACACTCTTCCTTTCAAAACCATTTTTGGAGTCAGATTCAATGCGTGTGAACAACCTTTTCTTATATGAGCAAGAAGATGGTGGATACTGGAACAGACTTGACCTTGAGTACAGTTATGCAGACGACATTCTTATCTCAGCAGAATGGAATCAATATGGTGGTGACGAATATGGTGTCTTTGGACAATTTGCAGATATGTCAAACTTCCAACTAGGTATTAAATATATATTTTAATCTTTAAAAAAACTTGGATCAAGGATGGGATTCCCATCTTTGACCTAAACATAAATTTTCAACACAGATCATGCAATAGATATAGTTTTATAACCTCTATCGCATGATCTGTGTTTAATGTTATATCAGGAGATATAACGCTTCGTACAATTTCACAGGATACAATAATGAACAATGAAAACAAACTCTCATTTAAATATGCACAATTTGCACTTCGATTTAAATGGCTGATATTGACATTTACACTGCTTACCACGCTCTTTTTTGCTCTGCAGATCAAAAATATAGATATCAGGAATGACCCGGATACACTACTGCCTCAAACCAATAAATATGTTTCAACCAATAACTTCATCGAAGGTTTTTTTGGAATGGGAAACCTTTTTGTTGTCAGTATTGAGGTAAAGGAGGGTACTGTTTACCAACCTTGGTTTGTAAATATGACTCAGGAGATACATAATAAAATATCAGTGATGCCAACGGCAAGCACAGCTAACTTTATCAGTATTGCAGCACAAAAAGTAAAAAACATGGGTGTGACCGAGGATGGAAGTTTATCGTTTAAACGTCTCATTCCAAATACTGGTATCGCTCTTGATGATGATGTTGATGCAGAAGCACAGCTTGATTTCATGAAAGAGGGGTTAGATAATAACCCTGTACTTAAACCAATGGTACTTCATGAAGTACATCCAGACACTGGTGAAAAATGTTACAACAATGAACCTGAATGTGTGGCAAAAGCAACTTTTATCATTGCAGACTTTGACAATGGCGTGAAAGAACAGTATGTTGAATGGGTAAGAAATGTTGTTGACATGATACAACCGTATGCTGATGATGACAGGGTAAACATAGCCATTGCAGGAGAGCCTTATTTCCTTGCATGGATGATGGTTCAATTGATTGACCACTGGTATCTGTTTGTTGCTTCTATACTCATAGCCTTCTTTATCCTTTATATGGAAACAAAGTCTGTAAGAGGGGCTATATTCCCACTTGCAGGTGTTGGTATGAGTATCGTTTGGACACTGGGGCTTATGGGCTTCTCCGGCTTTAAACTAACCACGATGATGGTACTTACACCGATGCTTATCTTGGCTGTTGGTATGGGGCACGCCATACAAGTGACAAGGCGATACATGCAAGCACGGAATGAGGGTGAGAACAATACCAATGGTGCATATATTGCATTAGGGTTTACGATCATCCCTGCGGTACTTTCTATTATCACAGATGCGATCGGATTTGCAACACTTGCAAGTGTTGATATCTCATTTTACAAAGCATATGCATACTTTGGTATGTTTGGAATGTTCTCATTGCTGTTAACTACATCAACATTGATTCCTCTTCTTATGGTTATATTCCCTGGAGGAAAAGAAAAAGAAGATGGAGAAGTAAAAACAGCAGCACCGACACAAATCGGCTATGCTTGGGAAAGAAAAATGGCTGATGGTGTTGTATATATGACAACAGGTTTTGGACGTATTATCCCTTTTGCAGCGGTATTTATGCTTCTACTCTTCTCTTGGCACTACACGAAGATAGGAGATGGTATCTCTGCAATAATGAATGATGATAGACCATTTGGTGAAAAGATCGAATTGGCGATCACATCAGATGAGCTTGATATCATGCCAGGTGTAGAAAAAGGTATTGACTATGCGCAGGCAGCATTCAAAGTACAGTCAGGACCGGTACAAGATATCTTCCATCTTAATACATTGATGCCTGGTGTGATCTCTTTTAGTATCCCTATCCGTGCTAAACAAGGTTTATTACCTGAGTGTGATGATGCATATTATGAAATTTATGATGCAGCAGTAGAGGCTGAAACAGAACTACCTCCTAAAACATGTTATGATCCGGATAATGACCCTGCACCGGGTATCATGAATGATATCGATGTGATCAATGCTATGGCCAAAATGGAAACAGAGATAAGAAAACATCCATTCATCGGATTTACTGCATCTTATGCACAGTATATTCGTATAGCAAACTTGTTACTCTTAAGTGAGGGGAGTACACTTGATTTTACAAAATTCCAAATTCCTACAACAAAGTTCTTAACAGATATAGACCCGGATGATGATAGAGATCCAAGTGATATCCTTTCAACGTATAACGGTCTTTTAGGCATGGCATCTGCTCCTGGAGATCTTGCATCTATGGTAGGACAGGATTACAACTCCGGTGTGATCTTAGGATTTATCAACACGATGCATCCAAAAGAGACACATGAAGCAATGCTCTTTTTACAAGACTACATAGAAAAACATAAAAATGATCCAGGCTTTGAAAAAGTGAACTTTGGATACAGAAATGCAGATGACAGCGGTGATACAGGTATCATAGCAGATGATACGAGTGCAGAGTATATTAAGCCTGGTATCGGTGGCTTCCTTGGAGCAACTGAAGCGACAAGAGATGTAACCTATGAAAACTGGATCATGAATCCACTTGGTACGGCATTGGCTATCTTCCTGGTAGCATCGTTGATCTTTAGGTCAGCCTTAATGTCAGGATTCCTGATGACGATCTTAGGGATCACGCTTTTCGCTCAATACGGACTTGCAGGATACTTCACTTCTACAGGAAACTGGAGTGGAAACTTACACTTTGGTAACTTGGTTACGCTGAGTATCGCCATGGGACTTGGGGTGGATTATAGTATTTATATGATCTCTAAACTCCGGGAAGAGTATCAGAGACATGGTGTCTGGGCACAGGCACTTCGAAATACAGTTGCCACAACAGGGTCATCTGTACTGATCTCAGTGGTTGTACTTATAGGTGCATTTATACCACTTATGGCAACAGACCTTGGTAATACATGGGGACTTTCTGTTTACATTACAGAAGCAGTTGTGATCGATGTATTTACATCATTGACACTTCTACCTATTCTTCTATTTATCTTCAAACCAAAATATATTTTTGGTAGAAAATAAAAGAGTTGGGTTACCTTTTTGGTAGCTCATACTTAATTTAGGGCACCTGTTATTAGAGGTGTTCTTTACTTACTCTATCCAACCATTTTCTTTTAAATTCTTATAAATTTTTTCAGCCATTTGTTTATATCCTAATGCATTAGGATGAACCTGGTCACTTTTAAGTGAGGGATCAAAAAGTATTTCTGCGAGTAAACCACTTAGGAGAGGAACATTTTCTTCGTTAGCTACATCTTCATAGAGCCCCAGAGGTGAAAGCCCAAACAGGGTAAGGTTTGGTACTGAGATAAGTAACACATCAATGCCTTTATCTTTTGCTATTTGTATGGTTGTTTTTAGATTACTTTTAAGTGTATCCATAGAGATCTGCTGCATCATATCATTTCCCCCTACACAGAGTATCATAAGTTTGATAGATGGGTCTTTTAAAAGTTTTGGTAGACGCTGAAGGACCTCTTCAGATGTTTCTGCCGGTATACCTGCATTGATGACATTTAGACCTGTCAGAGTACTTAGTACGGAAGGATAACTCTCTGAAGGTTTTGCATTGTATCCGTAGGTAAGACTATCTCCAAATGCCAAGATAGAGTTTTGAGGGTGTAAAGTTTGGATATCGGGATCCTTTTTTGTAAAACTGAAAAATATGAGTATCATTGCTATAGTAACAAGTATATATTTCATAGAGTTATTATAGTATAATTCAAATAATTTAAGACAGAGGAAATTTGAAGTGTCTACACAACAAACAAACGAAAAATCCATCATTCAAAAACTTGACCTTGATGGCTATGTAGCGCAGTTTATAAAGTTTCTTGCTAGAGAAAAGCCTGTGGCGATGATGGGAGACATAAACCAGCATTACCGTTATATACAGGCACTTTCCAACGTACAATTCCCTCTTCCTTCTGTTGTACCCAACTTAGACAGTGAACTTGCACGCATCAAAAAACAAGCAGTACTCTCTTTAGATGAGATCTATGCTTTTGTTACGATGCTCTCCTACTTTAACACTTTAAGTGCAGTAGGTTTTACCGAACCCCTGATCTCTTGGATACAAAATATAGAGATACCAGAAGAGATACTGGAGGTCATCAATTATTTTACAGACGAAGGAGAGATAAACCCTGAACGGGACCCTGAACTTTTTAAACTTGAACATTCACTGAAACAAAATAAGATAGAGATCAAAGAGACCCTGTATAAACTGGCACATTCGTCTAAACTTCGTGACTATCTGGTAGATACACAGGTGCATTTTAATGGTGGAGAAGAGACACTTTTAGTACGTGGTGGCTTCAACAATGCCATCAAAGCAACTGTGGTTGCAAGGTCTTCAGGTGGTTTTTTTTATATCATTCCCCAAAGTATTTCACATCTAAAAGAGAAAGAGTCTGCACTACTTTCAAGTAAAGAAGAGTTGATATTTAAGTACTGTAAAGAGATCTCAGCTCTCTTTTTTAAGTGGGAGAGATTCTTAGCTTTCATCAACAAAGAGTATGACAGATTTGACCATTATCAGGCAAGGGTAAGTTTTGCAAGAGCCAAAGAGTATGAGTTTGTCTTGCCATCTAAACAAAAACGCATTAAGCTTCATGATTTTTCTCATCCGGCTATTGATGACCCTGTACCCATCACTATGGACTTGAACAAACAGATCATGCTGGTAACCGGGGTAAATGCCGGTGGTAAAACGATGCTTTTAAAGTCTATGTTAAGTGCCGTCTATATGTCTAAGTATCTTTTACCTTTCAAGTGTGATGTCTCTAAGACAGAGGTAGGGCATTATAAGAGCATCGAAGCAGTTATCGATGACCCACAGTCAGTTAAAAATGATATCTCAACTTTTGCAGGGCGTATGCAGGAGTTTGCTAAATTATTTGCCAAAGAAGATGCTATTGTAGGTGTGGATGAGATAGAACTGGGAACAGATTCTGATGAAGCAGCATCTCTTTTTCGTGTGATGTTAGATGAACTTCGTAAAAAAGGCATTACATTCATTGTGACCACACACCATAAACGTTTAGCCTCTCTCATGGCATCTGATGATGAGGTGGAACTTATCGCTGCACTGTATGATGAAGAACGACGTATGCCTACCTATACTTTTTTACAAGGGAGCATCGGAAAATCTTATGCTTTTGAGACTGCACAGCGTTATGGTGTACCTGTCAGCATTGTGAACAAGGCAAAAGCTGTCTATGGAGAAGATAAAGACAATCTCAATGAACTGATAGAAAAGTCTACTTCATTAGAGCGTGAAATGCGTATGAAAATAGCAAAAATAGATGAGGAATTGGCGTTAGTTGAGAAAAAAAAGGTTAAACTCGAAGAGGAAGAGTTCAACCTGAAAGAGACCCATAGAAAAGCTATAGCTACACTTGAAAATCGTTATAATGCAGCTACTAAAAAAGCACGTGAAGCCCTTAAGGCCAAAGAGTCAACTGAAGGAAGACGTTTGCTCAATGTAGCACATCAGCGTAAGGATTTTAAACAAAAAGAGCTGAAAGCTGTGGATGAAGTGCCTCTTAAAGAGGGCGATAAAGTGAAGTACCGTTCGCATAAAGGTGAATTGGTCTCTTTACGTGGAAAAGATGCAACGATCGTTGTAGATGGTTTGAAGATGAGAGTACCGCTTTCCCAACTGAAAAGAAGAGGGGACATTCCTCAGGTTAAAGTAAAACAAAAACCTAAACAAGCAAAAGTATCTGTAGAAAAGTCAGGTGCAGCAGTCTCTGTAAAACTGCTTGGTATGTATGCTGATGAAGCTATAGATACTGTAGATAAGTTTCTTTCTGATGCTTTAGTAAATGGACTGAATGAAGTGCAGATCATACACGGTACAGGTGGAGGAGTCTTGTCAAAACTTGTCTCTGAGTATCTTAAAAAGCACCCTAAGATTCAGAAGTTTTACAGGATGCCGGGGAACTTAGGTATTACTGTAGTAGAGTTATAGAGTCTTTAGGTAAAGCTATTTTTTTAACTCCAAAAGGTATAATGATGACAATAATAATGTTTTAGGAGAATGCAGTGGATATTGCAGATGTAAAAAAAGAGTTAAGCAGTGATGAAAAAGTACTTGAAAATGTTTTTAAATTAGAGACACTTTATAAAAAACACAAGCTTAAGATCTGGGGTGCTGTTGTAGCACTTGTTTTGTTTTTTGTTGGGCAGTCTGTAATGACAGCGATGCATGATGCAAAATTAAAAAAAGCAAATGAAGCTTTTTTGGTCTTACAGGAAAACCCTACAGATGAAGCTTCATTTAAAATACTTGAAGCCAATAACCCAGCACTTTTGGAACTTTTCTTTTATGCACAAGCTGTAAAAAACAAAGATGCTAAAACACTCAATACACTGCGTGCTAGTAAAAATGAAGTGCTCGCTGATGCAAGTGCATATACAGCATCAGTACTAGATAAAAAACCTGTTGATTCAAAACTTTATAAAGAACTGTCAATTTTTCAAGAGGCATATTTGGCTATTGTTGCAGGGGATAAAAAAAGTGCTAAAGATAAATTAGAGTTGATCGATGAACGCTCTCCTCTTGCAGTAATTACAGGATTTTTAAAACACTCTATCATTAAGGCAGATTAAATGAAACATTTTAACGTTTTATCACTTATTACATTTACAGCTATAGCAGTGATTTTTTCAGGATGTAGCTCTAAAAAATATTTTGAACCGGAACAGACATATTCAGCTTCTTTTGCTGAATCGTCTTATGGTGGAAATATGGTTGAACTTAGTCGTGACGGTGGTACACTTCAAACAGGTCAATATGTTGGAAAAGCAGGAGTGAGCGGGCTCACTTTAGGGGAAGGCTACAGATTTTTAAATGAAAACAACAGCTATGTCCTGGCAAGTAATGCCGAGGGTATTTTAAAAATTATATCTAAAAAAACCAAAGAGCCGGTACGTGCTATCTCACTACATGTTCCTGTAGTTTCAGCAACTATCAGAGATGGTATGATCGCATATATTTTAAATAACAATACTTTTGGTATCTATAAAATGGCAGGTAACAAAAAAATAGTTGAAAGCA
This sequence comes from uncultured Sulfurovum sp., assembly GCA_964492675.1. Lineage (GTDB taxonomy): Bacteria > Campylobacterota > Campylobacteria > Campylobacterales > Sulfurovaceae > Sulfurovum. The sequence goes on along the minus strand of CAZBLM010000003.1, from coordinate 60,387 downwards.
GATCAGGAAGTACTTTTGCTATCGATACAAGAGCAGCAAGTCCTATCTTTATCGATAACCTGGCAGTTATGCCTATGCTGGATGGTAAGATCATTATCGTAAATGCAGCAGACAGTGCAAATGCAAAAGTGGTATATATCTCTAGTGAAAAGGCATTTAACAATGTTATCTATCTGGATCGTATGGGTAATACTATGGTTGCGGCTACACCAAAAAGACTCATTACTCTGGGTACAGGCGGCAAGCAAGAATATAAAGTAAATATTTCGGAAGTTGCTATAGATAAGGGGAATATCTATCTCTTTACAAAAGAGGGTGAGATTATAGCCTTGAACTCTAATTTGAAAGCGATTGCTACTGCTAAGTTTAAATTTGCCCACTATGCAGTTGCAACAGCATTTTCAGACAGAGTATATGCTTTAGGTCAGAAAGGTTCTTTGATCGTACTAAATAATAGTTTGACAAAACATAAGATCTATGAGCTTGGTGAAGTTGTTGAACCGGCATTTATTACAGGTACAAAGCTTTATAAAGATGGTGATGTCATTGAACTCTCTAAATTAGGCTATGAGTAGTCATATTTAAAGGACGCATATGAAGCAAAGCTCCATATACTACGTTAACACTGGGTTGCCTTCAGCAGGCGGCTCAAGTGACTAGTCACTTTCAAAATTACTATGAGTAATTTACTCACTGCTTTTGAAGAGTATCTAAGTGTCACCAAGGCACTTGATGCCCTTACTATCTCTTCTTACCTTTCTGATCTTCAGCAACTCGAAGAACTGACCCAAAAAACACTTACAAAATTAGACACAACAGATATACTGAAATTTTTAGCCAAATTCGATAACAAAAGAACACTCAACAGAAAACTCTCCTCCATCAATGCATTTTTCCATTTTTGTCATAGTCAGGATTTTAAACATGAAAAGATAAAAATCCCTATGGCGAAAGTCCCTAAAAATTTACCAAAGTATGTCAGTAATGAAGAGATACTTGATAGCATAAATCTTATAGATAGAAGTACCGTGATAGGTTTGCGTGATTATGCTCTAATACTCTTTTTGTATGCAAGCGGATGCCGTATCTCTGAAGCACTTTCCGTGCAGCGTGCAGACATCGTAGACGGTTGGCTTAAAATTCGTTTTGCCAAAGGAGAGAAAGAGAGAGTTGTACCTTTGGCACCTGTGGCAACACAGGCTATGGAACTTTACCTTTCGGAACAGACACTTGCAAGTCCATATATATGGCTTAATTACAGAGGAGAACCTCTTAGCCGTATATCTGCATATAAGATAGTAAAAAAGTACCTTGATGTCTCTCCTCATGTTTTAAGACATTCATTTGCTTCCTCTCTCATTATAGGAGGTGCAGACTTGCGTGTAGTACAAGAGTTACTGGGACACTCATCGTTGGAGACAACACAGATCTATACACATATCCAAAAACAGAATTTAGCTGACACGATGAAGAGTTATCATCCTTTACGTTAAATTCGAGTTGAATTTGGATATGATTATAGTATGAAAAAAATCGTAGAGTATTTACAAGAAAAATATATTATATTTAAATCTTTAAAAAGCATTGCACCTAAAGAGCTTGGCTCAAGAAAGAAGATAGACCTCTATTTGGGTGTTGATCTTAAAGAGTTTTATGCCGTGGTGATGGTGGTTGAAAAGAAGAGTAGGGTGCTTCGTAAAGAAGCCAATGAATTGATGCTTTTGCATGAAAAGATGGAAAAATATATCGATAGTAGTATTAAGAAAAAATATATGATCATCAAAGCACCTTTATGTTCAAAAGCTAAGTTATTACTAGAAGAGAATCAGTGGAAAGTATGGGAACCAGGTAGTGCAATATAAAGAAGAGATCTTGCTGGCAGATATTGGTAATACCTATTTTCATATATATGATGGAGACAGGATTGAACATTTGATATATGAGGATGCTATAGCCAAATATCAAGAGAGATCACTCTATTATATCTCTGTGAAACATGCATTGGAAGAGAAGATCACCAAGATCAAAAATTGGAAAAATATCTCCGGTTTGATACAGATAGAAAATGAATATGACACCATGGGTGTAGACAGAAAAGCACTCTGTTTGAGTCATAATGAAGGTATCTTTATAGATGCAGGGTCTGCAATAACGGTTGATGTGGTAGAAAAAGGAAAGTACGTGGGAGGATTTATCCTTCCGGGTATACAAGCATACATTAACAGCTATAAGTCCATCTCTCCTATATTGGATGTGACATTGAACAAGGAGCTATCACTGGACTCTTTACCTGTCACAACTAAAGATGGGATAAGCTATGGTATAATCGCGTCTATAAAAGCACTCATAGACAAACATAGTGAAGGTAAAACACTCTACTTTACAGGTGGAGACGGAGCGTTTCTCTCCTCTTTTTTTGAAGATGCCATCTATGATGAAATGTTGGTATTTAATGGGATGCAAAAAGTGATAGAGAATAAGGGTTAACATGTTAACAGTAGCATTACCTAAGGGTAGAATAGCAGAACAAACGTTAGAAATATTTGCTGAGATATTCGGTGGAGAGTTTAAATTTGAAGGTAGAGAACTCATCTTGGACATGGGCGAATTTCGTTTTTTAAATGTACGTAATCAGGATGTACCTACCTATGTAGAACACGGTGCAGCAGATATCGGTGTAGTTGGATTGGATGTAATCACTGAAAAAGAGTTAGATATCATCCAACTGCTTGATATGCAGCTTGGTAAATGTAAAGTGTCCATCGGTATTAAAAATGAAGATGAACTTGACTGGTCACGTCCTAACATTAAAATAGCTACAAAGATGGTAAACATCACTCAAAACTACTTTGCGAAAAAAGCAGTTGGTGTAGAAGTGGTTAAACTTTACGGCTCTATAGAGCTTGCACCGCTTGTTGGGCTGGCAGATGCCATTGTAGATATCGTAGAGACAGGAAGTACTATGAGAGAAAATGGGCTTAAAGTAGCAGAAGATATCATGGACTCTTCAGCACATCTCATCTCAAACAAAAATAGTTTTTATGCGAAGAAGAAAGAGATAATCTCTTTGTATGAAAAGATAAAAGTTGTTGTAGAAAGCCGTGACTAACACTACTTCGGACTCTCTTGACCTCTACGCAAAAGTAGAGGATCTTCTTGGTGTAAAAGAGGCTGCTCCAAGCCTTTACGCCCATTACCTCCTTTTTTTAAATTCTGTAGAGTTTGAGACACTTTTAGATGTCGGTTGCGGGTCAGGTGATTTCCTGTATCAGATGCAGAAAGCCTTAGACATATCAAAAGTAAAAGGGATCGATCTCAGTCCACTAATGGTGGCTAAAAGCCTTGAACAAGGGTTGGATGCAGAGTGTATAGATCTTTGTACTATAGAAGGCAAATTTGATGTGATCACAGCCGTCTTTGATATGTTGAACTATCTTGATAAAAATGCATTAAAACGTTTTTTACGATGTGTAAGAGAACATCTAAATGAGGGTGGTCTTTTCCTTTGTGATATTAACACACTTTATGGTTTTGAAAATGTTGCAGTAGGCTCTTACATCGTAGATGATGAAGATAGGTTTTTAACAGTTGACAGTGATTTTGAAGAGGGTGAGTACAGTGCTGAATTTACGCTTTTTGAAAAAGAAGATAAATGCTTTATAAAGTCTCAAGAACAGATCAAACAGTATTATCACAATATCGATGAGATCATTACGTTAAGTGAATTACAGTTTATAAGCAGTGATGAGGTTAGTCTCTATGAGATGGAAGAAGCAGATAAAGAGTTTTTAGTCTTGCAAAAGAAATAAACCAAGAGCATTTTATCTTGGTTTATTTTTCATCTTCCAATTTGGTTTCACTGTTTTAACATTTGTTTCATTATCGATGATACGCTCTACGATCTCTATATCACTTTTCTTTGATATATTTTCAAAAATATAATATCCTATCACTAGTTTTGTTTTCAATTTTAATCCATACTTAGTCTCTAATTCATTGATAGATACTTTTGATGGATTCTTAAAAGTGAGGATGATACCCTCTTTTGAACTCAATTGTTTCGCTTCATAAGGATTTATGCTACTTTTGACAGTATCATCTTTTGGGATGTTGATCTTTCTTTTAACACCTCTCTCTAAAATGCAGACTTCGGTATAGTTTTTTGTAGTATCTTTTGTTTGCACTTTTTGTGAAAAAGCAAAATTAGTGCTTGTTAAAAATGCTATGAGGGTAACCGTTATTATATTTTTATACATCTTAACTCCTTTAGTGTCCGTAAACTTTTATTTCTATATCTTTAAGCGTACCGTTATTTTCATTCCAAGTATCCCTGATTGTCATGTTCCAGTCTCCTTGACTTGATTCCCCTATCATGGCTGCGGTACTTAACCTAAATCCACCGTTCATCCATGAACCACCTTTTACTGATTTTTCAGTCATCAGTGTTGTACGTGTACCTTGAGGAGAAGTAAGTTCTACTTTATAGTCAGATGCATAGGTACTATTACTATCTACAGTGACTTCTACCCATTCTATAGTAATATCATCAGACATATTGACTACAAAAGAGTATGGGGTATTATCATCTGTTATGAATGTATCGAAAGTTTTTGAAGTTGTACTGTTTAGCTCTGTAGAAAGGTTGCTATCATCTGGACTATTAGTACATGATTCTATCATCCCTTTTGGATTGATAAGTCCAAATCCATAATCAATACTGTGCCAGAGATCAACAGAGTTCTTTACCCAGGTCTCATTGTTTGAGTCAACCTGTTTTGCATGCTTTGCAGTTAGGTATTTGACATCTCTCCAGGTAAGGTTTGGACAAGCTTCCAAAACCAAAGCAATGGAGGCTGCTACGGTAGGAGAGGCAGCACTGGTTCCATTCATCGCATAGGTATAGTTTTCATTAATGTCTTCACTCCAGGTATCTTTTCCTATACCTGAGTTATCTGCCATTCCCATGATGGTAGTTGTGCCTATAGTAGGGCTGTTACTTGCATAATCTCCACTATATCCTGAAACCAAAATGTTTGAGCCTGGTGTAGAGTAGCTGGCATATGTATTGTCATGTTTAAGTGCGGCGACTGCGATCATATAACGGTTACTAAGTGAATACTGAAGATTGGCATTACCGTTATCTGTTCTATCATTTCCCGCTGCAAAGAGATAGATCCTTCCTTTTCCATCTCTAAGTTCACTGGTTCCAAGTGCCATGATCTCTTCATAAAGTGTATCTGGGTCGAAGTAGGAACCCCAGCTGTTGTTACTTACGGCTATCTCATTGGCACCTACTCCTGAATACCAGACCTTTTCAAGCTCTATGGTTCCTTGTGTCTCCAGCCAGTTACTCCCTGCGATCTTGGCAAAAGGAGTGATCCCTCTAACTCCTTTACCGTTGAATGCCTCAGCTGCCATGATACCAGCAACCTCAGTGCCGTGAGTGTCTGATTCATTTGAAGAAGGGTCACCTACATTTACTCCATCATATGAACGCGTGAGATCCATGTTGTTTTCCAGGTCTTCATGGTCTGCATCTACACCGGTATCAACAACCTGTACGATGATGGGATCACCTTGATTGTACCCCATATAACTATGGTAGGTATCTAAAAGATCGAGATCATTCCCTATGATGGTAAGTACACCGCTGTCATTTACAAAGGAACCTAAACTGCGTATATGCCATTGCATATCGAAAAATGTATCTCCATGTGATCCTTCTGTATCGAGTCCGTCATGTATGCCATTATTGTTTTCATCACTGTTGTTAGGATCGGTGCCTAGAAGGTCTGTCTCTATATCATCAGGTATGTAGTCAAAGTCGCTATCACTCATATGAAGTTCATCTAGATCAGTCACTGTCACTATGATCTGCTGTAGAGATTGGTTATTAGATGTATCTGTTGCAGTAACTGTGACTTCATAATCATTGTCTTGATTACTGTCTGCGGGGTCGTCATAGTCAGGTGCTATTTTAAATTCGAGAAGGCCTGAAGTACTGTCAATGGAGAATTCTGTTTGATCATCTCCACCAGTAATAGTGTAGGTTACAGTAGAAGTATCCTCTGCATTTACAGTGATCACATCGGTCTCTCCTTCTTCTACAGAAACAGTACTCTCTGAGGTAAAGTTTGGCGCAGTAGTATCAGATGGCTCTTCACTACCACTGCTTCCCCCACTACCGCCACATCCAGTATAGAGAAAAATAGTGCTAAGTAAAAGTATCAAAGACAAATTTTTTTTTATTTGCATAGTAAGATATCCTTATCTTATAATAATTTAGTGTATCTAAAATGTGTTAAGAAATGATAATATATATATAATAAATTTGAAAGAGTAGTATAGAAAGTAAAAGGAAAGACAAGAGGGAGATTGAATCTCCCTCGGTTAGAGCATTATAGTTTATAATGCAACATGACTATTATGGTTCAGGTGTTATGGAACAGCTACCACTTGTAATATCAGACCAGCTGTGGTAAGAATATAATGTTTGATTTAGATTAAGAGTAGCTCCACTACTAAAGTTTAGTGTTCCAAGTGGGTTTTCTCCATCTGGTACTTGTGCAAAGAAAGCAATATATCCTGTATCAGGAAAATTATCACTACTTCCACCAGTAAATGCACCTTCTACAAAAAGCATTCCGCCCATGCAGTCTGATCCAAGGTAACCCATCATTATTGTTTCATAGATATTTGCACCACCTTGTTCCTCAGTCCAGTAACCATCATAACCTCTGTAAAAGTCATCTGCTTTAAACGATAGTCCAATGTCTCCTTCTCCACTTGATATTTCCAGGAAACCATCAAGTTTTAACATTAGTGGATCAGGGTCTTCAGCAGGATTAGGAGAAACTGTTTTCTCTACCATCCAAACATCATTATTATCATCCATATGCATAATTGCTTCAAGACCAAGTGTTCTCATACTTAAAACATTATATGTCTCAGGCCCTTCTGTTGCTGTCAATTCTAAACATCCATTGGCTCCAATGATCAAGTACCAACCTTCATTGAAAAACCCTGCTTCAGGTATCTGGTTTTCTCGAGGTCCATCATTCCATAAAAATTGATTCATGTATCTGTCTTCAAAATAGATATTCATATCACTTTCAAAGCGCATTGAACTTTCTTCTCCTGTAGTAAATGTAGCACTGAAGTCATCTGAATTGATCTCACCACGTAGGTAGTTATTCTCGACTGTATCAGGTCGTCCTTCATCTGGATCTGATGACCATGATGGAGGGCCTACCCATGCAGGAAGATCAGATACACCATCATATCTTGTAAATTCAGCACTTAGTTTACCATTAAGAGTGACTCTTGGCCCGCCATCTTCTACTGTTGCAGATATACCATTATTAATGTACTCAAAGGCCTGTCCAAAGATATAGAAAAGATTACCAGTCACTTCTCCGATATATTCAGGATCTTCTACACAGTCATTAAAAGAGTAAGTTAAGCTCTGGTGTTCTTCACTTGGACCATTTGGTATCATTCCTTCTGTTGTGATGGTTACAGTACCACCATAACTACACTCTTGTGGACCTTCCGGGTAAGGAATAAAAGAAGGTGTATTTTTTTCACTTTTCTTCTCTCTCAATGCTGCTAATTTTTCATTTTTAGCTGACATATCCGGTGTCAAAAGTTTTGTCAATGCATCAATCGAATTTTGAGTATCGGAATCAGCTGTTTTAACACTGAATCCACCAAGCAATTCACCACCCGTAACAACATCAACTGCATGCACTACTGTTGCTGCTGCTTTAGCATCATCTTCTGACGTCATAGGTGCAACTTGACTTGTCCAATCTGGCTCTTCTGTATTACATCCATCACTACCACCACCAGTATTACATCCTACCATGACAGTAGCTGTAGCAATAGATAATGAATACCATAATATTTGCTTTTTCATCTTTTCAATGTTAGTTTTTAGATATCATTTATGGATACCTTAATTTTTATTATAGTCCTATAAATATTTAAAAATACTTAAGATATTTTAAGCATTATAGTGAGGATGGGGGATAATTTAGTATAAATAATGGATATATAGTTAGATTATTTTGATAAAGCAGATAAACGCTTTATTATATTTAATAAAGGTGTGAGGGTCGATTTAGTATCGACCCTTTAATGTATGATAGTGTAAGACTATTTTACATTTTCGAATGGGTTTTCAACAACATTCTTTCTATCTACAATGTAAGGAATAAGTGCTGTTTGTCTAGCTCTTTTGATCGCTACTGTTACAAGCTCTTGGTGACGTTTACAGTTACCTGTAAGTCTTCTTGGCATAATTTTAAATCTCTCACTTAGTGAGAATTTAAGTTGTGCCAAATCTTTATAGTCTATGAAGTCTATTTTTGCTTCACAATATTTACAAAATCTTTTTTTAAATTTTCTTCTTTCTGCCATGGTGTTCTCCTAAAACGGTATTTCATCTTCATTGATGTCGATTTCTGGAATGTTTGATGCAGGTTGTTGTGGTTGAGCTGCTGGAGCAGACGGAGCAGGTTGGCTATAGTTGTTCTGTGCAGGCGCATCATATGATGTTCCGCCTTGTTGACTATATCCGTTACCACCCATCGGTGCTGCTTCATCTTTACTTCCTAGCATTTGAAGGTTTTCTACTGTAACAGAGTGTTTAGATCTCTTACTACCGTCTTGTGCTGTCCACTGGTCTAACTTCAATCTTCCATCTACTAAAACTTTGCTACCTTTACGTAAATACTGATTTGCGATCTCAGCTGTTCTACCAAAGAATGTGATGTCTACAAAAAGAACTTCTTCTTTTTGTTCACCTGTTTGAGATTTGAATTTACGTGATGTCGCTATGGCAGTGTTGCCGATAGCTGATCCACTTTGTGTATATCTGATCTCAATATCTCTCGTAAGATTTCCAGCTAAAATAATCTTGTTGTACATAAGGTTGCTCCTGTTAAGTGCTTGGGATTATGCTTCTGTTGATTCAGCTTCTGGAGCTGGATTCTTGTTTGCTGCCGCAACAAGTTTATCAAATTGTGCAAGTTCTTTATTTTTAACATATTTTACAGTTAAAAACTTAATGACATCTTCATTAATTTTCAAGTTTCTCTCAAGCTCTTTGATCACAGTACCTTCACCTTTATAGAAAAGAACAGTATAGTAACCTCTTGCATGTTTCTCTACAGGATAAGCAAGTTTTCTCATACCCATATCATCTGTACCAACTAGTTCTGCACCTTCTTTGGCAAGAACATCTTTTACTTTTGCAATCTGTGCTGCAGTCTCTTCGTCTGTAAGTGTAGGTTTAACTACAAACAGTGTTTCATAACAAGTCATATTGTTTCCTTTTGGTTTAATAGCCCATGTAAGTAGTCGCATCTGCAACCATCCAAAAATGAGCAAGAATTTTGGAAGCAGTATGTTACAATAATACCACTTAATCGCACATTAGAGAAATATTTACCTATTTTTTTGTATAAACACCTTGACATTAATCAATTATCTTGTACTATTTGATTATCTTAATTTATATAAAAGGGTTTTATTATGGAAAGAAGGAATTTCTTACGTTTATCAGCAACATCAGCAGCAGCAGTAGCAGTTGCGCCATCACTCATTACACAAAAGCTTTATGCAGAAGACGGCTCACTTTTTAAAGCATATGAAAAAGTACAACTTAAAGATGCAGAGGGTAATCCACTTAAAGCAGCAGCATTAGTAAAAGAAGAGAATTATGTATTTAATTATCCGCATGCTGCAACACCTGCGATCATGGTAGACCTTCCAGAGGTAGCGGCTAAAGATGTGAAATTAAAAGCACAAGATGGTACAGAATATGTCTATAGAGGCGGTGCTGGAGCAAAAGGAACTATAGTAGCATATTCTGCAATTTGTGCACACCAAATGACACGTCCTACAAAAGCAATGACGATGTTCCAATATGTACCGACAACCGGCAAAACACTTGCATATGAAAAATCAGGTGTATTTGTATGTTCATCACATTTAGCCGCTTATTCTGCAACTGAAGGCGGAAAGGTGCTTGGTGGTCCGGCAACTCAAGGTCTTGCATCAATCATTCTTGAGATAGATGCTGATGATACAATTTGGGCAGTTGCTGTGCTTGGTCCAGATATGTTTGAACCATTCTTTGACGCTTTCAAGCAAGAACTTAGAGCTGAACATGGTAGAAGAGGAGCTAAAAAGCTTATGAAAGATGAAGCAAAAGCACAACCACTGAAAAACTTCACTGCTGAGATCATCCAAGCATAAACTCTCTATATAAGGTATAATAAACACTATTATACCTTGTAATTATCCCTCTTAACCCCCACTGTACCTTTTAGTTACATCTTTTTAAAATTTCTAAAATTCATCCAATTTAATTGCCAAAATAGAATAAATGTGCCATAATTTGATTACTTTATATTATATGTAAAGAGAACAAAATACAATTCTAATAGGAGACATTATGGCAATGAATAGAAGAGACACGTTTAAACTTGCTGGTGTAGCAGCAGCAGCGGCAGCTATGCCAACAATGGCAACAGCAAGCGGAAAAGCAGCAGCTAAAAAAGCAAGCGGTAAATCAGTAGTAATCGTAGGTGGGGGCTTTGGTGGTCTTACAATGGCGAAGGCACTTAAAAAATCAGACAAGAGCATTGATGTAACAGTTGTTGAAAGAAATAACATGTTTATGGCTTGTCCATTCTCAAATACACTTCTTGGTGGACTTGACAATGTATCTTTAGACACATTTGTTGGTGATTACTACCAACCAGCAAATAAATATGGATATGCATTTGTACATGGTACAGTAACTGCTATCGATAGAAAAGCAAAAACAGTAACATCTACAAATGGTACATTTGCATATGATATCCTTGTGCTTTCTCCAGGTATCGAATATAACCTTGAAAAGCAATTCCCATCATGGTCAGCAGAAAAAATCAATCATGTATCTCACGCTTGTCCAGGCGGATTGATCCCAGGTAACGAGCATGTTGCACTTAAAAGACAACTTGATAATATGGATGATGGTAACGTAATCATCGTTCCTCCTTCAAAAGGTAAATTCAGATGTCCTCCAGCGCCATATGAAAGAACAGCGATGATCGCTAACTACATTAAAAAAGAAGGTATCAAAGGTAAAGTAATCGTTCTTGACACTAGACCTGGTAAATTCGCAAAAGCAAAAGCATTTAAAGAGTCTTGGAAAGATCTATTCTCTGATATCATTGAATACAGAGGTGAGAGCGAAGTAACAGATGTAGATCCAAATGCAAAAACAATCACGTATAAAGATGCAAACGGTAAGTCACACACTGAAAAGTATGAAGTATGTAACCTTATCCCAATGAATAAATGTTCACCAGTTATCGCTATGGCAGGTGTTGAAACAAATGGTGCAGGTTATGCACTTATGGATGGTTACAGCTTTAGATCTAAAACAGACTCTAGCGTTTATGTAATCGGTGATGCAGTAACTCACAAGATCCCACCATCAGGTCAAACAGCTATCTGGGGTTCACACAGAGCAGCAGGTCAGATCGTAGCACAGCTTAACGGTAAAGTGAAAGATACTAAAGAAGGTCTTCCAGCTAAAGCAGCAAACGTATGTTTCTCAATGGTTGGTGGTAAACCTGAAGAAGCGATCATGGTAACACACACATTCACAGCAGATGCTAAGTCTGGTGTACTTAAAGGTAAAGGTAATGTTCCTAAGCCAAAAGATGGAAACGGTAAGTTTAGATCTAAAGGTACAGCGACAGCTACTAGAGAGTGGTTTAACGGTGTAATGAGAGAAATGTTCGCATAGTCGGCATCTTTTTCATGACTTGCACTCATCTTTAAGGGATGGGTGCGGTCACATACTTGATGTATGTTCTCTTTCCAAAACCCTTAAATCTAAGTACAACTCATAAAAAATATTTTCGACTATTAATTTCTTAGTAAAACTTTCAGAACTATATTAAATTCACTTCACACTTAATACAGCTATAGATATCCCTGTAACTTTATAAGCATACTATAAAGCAACACTTCTTTTTGTGTCGCAGGTGCTTTTTTAATGGCTAGTTCACTTTCCAGTAGATGTTCAAATATTTTCAAAAGTGATGCAGACTTTACCCGTAAAGCCAGTTGTGCTTTTTGTTCTTCTATCTGTTTTGGGAGTTTGTACCCTAGAATGGCAGCAGAATCTACATGTCCATTTAGTTTGATGTAAGCATGGAAGAGAAAGATCTGATTGGCGAAGTACTGGGTAGCTCTTAGTATGGCTGCCTCATCTTCTCCTATCTCTAAAAGCCTAGAGATAGTATCGGTAACAGGTTTTTTGTTAAAAAGGTCTATGAGCAGTTGTTCTGTAGCAAGCGGTGCAGTGGAGTAGACAAGTCTATCGATATCTTTACCAGTTACTTTGTCTTCCAATATGGCAAGTTTTTCCAGCTCATTGGCACAAAGTGCTAAGTTGTTGTTGAGTACAAGCATGAGGTGCTGCAGGGCATAGTGGTCTATATCAAGTTTGATCTGCTGTGCTTTTTGCTGCAAGACAGCGATGCCGTCATGGATGTTAGGCTCAAAGAAACGTACCCACACACCACCTTTTTTATCTGTAAATGCAGCTTGCATACTTCGTGCATCTTTGGGAGCACCCGCATAACCGTAAAGAAAATAGTTGTCCGGGTTTTTATTGGCGAGTTCAACAAGAATATCTAACTCTTTTTTAGGGATCTTTTTTTCATGTTTGACCACTATAAGATTGGTCCCTCCAAACAAAGAAGTTTGAGATAAAAATGCTTTAGCCTGCTCAAAATTCCACTCATCATGGTAAAGACTTAGCATACTCTCTTTTGCATCGGTTTGTTTTACATAGGTCTCGATATAGAAGTCAATCAGATAATCATTTTCACCATATAATAAAACAGCTTTTGGAAAAGCTTGTTTAAGACGTTGGTCAAACTCTCTTTGGTACATTAGGCTAACTCCATCTCTTCTTTACTAAGTTTTTCAACCAGTTCCACCATAATGATCGCCTGTGCAATGTTCGCTTCATTGATCTTCACTTTTATTCTGTCAAAAAGCATGATGTTATCACCTCTTAGGTGTACGTTCACACCTTTGACCTCACCATGCAATACAGCTTTGGCATCTTCACCGGCTTCGATGACTTCAGCCTCAAAGACTTCATCTATATGTTGGGCTGCCCACCTTGCAAATTTACGGTCTCTGAAATCCCACTCCGCCTTAGTTGCTTCACGTTCGAGTTCCGAGACTCTTGCACAGAGAGGATCGATGTTTCTTAGAAGATAGCTCTCTTCTTCTTTATCATCTCTGAGTTGTGTCTTGATGAGCCTATGGAGTATGAGATCGGCATACCTACGGATAGGTGAGGTAAAGTGGCTATAGTGTGAAAAGCCCAGTCCAAAGTGTCCTACATTGTGTGCATTATATTCAGCACGTCGTAAAGACTTGATGACCATAGAGTCTACTTCTGAAGCTAGACCCATTTTTTGGGCTTCTTTTTGTATCGCACGTATGAGGGAAGGTGAGTCTTCATACTCCTCTACATAAAGCCCTACAGCTGCAAGCTCTGAAAGGAGTTGCTCTGTACGAGCAAGTTGAGGAGGTTCATGTATACGGAAAATACTGTCTCCTTCTCCCTCAAAACGTTTTGCTGAAGCCTGGTTTGCCAAAAGCATACACTCTTCAATGAGTGAATGGGAAGGTGTTCCTGTTTCTATGCTGGTCTCTTTTAAAAGATGATCCGCATCAATACTCAGTTTAGTCTCTTCGCTTCTAAAGTCAAAACCTTGCAGCAGTCTGGTTTTATGTAACTTTTTTGTTATCTCATATAAAGGTAAAAGATAAGTCAGTATCTCTTTTACTTTTCCTGTTGCCTGGGAACCGTTGTTGTCTATGATCTTATCAATATCATCGTAGTTAAATCGGTGTTTAGAGTGTATGATTGCTTCGAAAAATTCTTCTTTTTTGGGTTTAAGTGTACTTTTGTCGAGTTCTATCTTTGCCACAAAAGCAAGCCTGTCTACTTTCGGTTTGAGTGAACAGATATTTTCACTCAGTTCCCGTGGAAGCATGGGAAAAGATTTATGTGGCAGGTACGTTGTAAACCCTCTTTTTTTTGCCTCTTTGTCTATGTTCGTAAAGTAGGGGACATAGTGAGAAACATCAGCGATGGCAACATACAGTGTATATGCTTCCATATCAAAATAGATGGCATCGTCAAAATCTTTAGCTGTGAGGGGGTCAATGGTACAAAAATCAAGATGCGTGAGGTCTACACGGTCTGGATATTCCTCTTTTACGACTTCAAGTTCAACATCCAATGCTTCAGTGATACAATCCCCAGGAAAAGCATCTTCACGGTTATAAAGTGCAAGAGAGATCTTTTCATCTACTCTTGCATCATTTAAGTGACCAAAGACTTCCAAGACTTTATCTGTATCTATATCTACTTTGAGAACAGTACCCAGTTTAAAAGCTTTTAGGTCCATTCCCTCCATAACGGCATGGGTAGGTTCTCCTGTACGAATGTTCAGTATAAGAAAGTGCCCCTGTTCATCTTTGTGTGTGTAAGCGATTGTAAAGAGGTGTGCTTTGTCTATGACGAGTTTGACGACACCGCTTGCACGTCCGCGTCGTGCGATGATACGTTTGACTACGACTGTATCACCGTGTTTTGCACCCCAAAGATGATCAGGTTCCACAAGCAGGTCTCGCTGCTCTTTGAACTCGGCTTCTACATATCCTCGACCGTCTTTACCAATGTATAGTCTACCTGCACGGTAAAGAGATCCTAATCTCCAAAGACCATCCACTTCTTCTATGGCACCAAGCTGCTGGAGTGACTGGAAACTGTTTTGGTCTTCCTGTTCAATGTCACTTTCAAGACATCCTTGCATAAGCTGTATGGCAAAAGGACTCATCTAAAGCCTTTTGCTTTAGATGAAATAAGTGGGAGTTTTCTGTTTGTTTTATTCATACAATGATTATAGCAGATTAGTGTTTTAAAGCCTCTAATTTATCTATACGATCTTGTGTGGTCGGGTGCGTTCTAAATAGGTTCTGAAGAGTTATATCTTTACCTGTAAACGGGTTGATGATGAACATATGTGCTGTTTGTGGATCTGCATCATGCATAGAGATACCTTTGGCATAGTTTTCTAATTTAGCGAGTCCAGACTGAAGCCATTCTGGATGTCCTGTCATTCTGGCTGCACCTTCGTCCGCCATGTATTCACGATTCCTACTGATAGTCATCTGTATTACTGTTGCAGCAAGTGGCGCGAGTATCATCAATACGATCATCACTATTGGGTTTGGTCTGTCTCTGCCTCCCCCAAAGAACATACCAAAATTTGCCAGCATTGCGATAGCTCCTGCCATAGTGGCTGCTACGGTTCCTATGAGCATATCATAGTGCTTAATGTGACTCAGTTCATGTGCGATGACTGCTTCTACTTCTTCTTCATTAAGCAGTTCTAAAAGACCTTCTGTGACTGCTACAGCAGCATTTTCATAGTTACGCCCTGTAGCAAAAGCATTAGGCTGTCTGTCAGGTATGATGTAAAGTGCTGGCATTGGAAGTCCTGCACGATGTGTCAGCCTTTCGACTATCTCATAAAGCCCTGTGGCAGAGTTATGGTCTACAGGTATGGCATGGTAATGTTTGAGCACTTGTGTATCACTGTAGTAGTAAGCGTAAAAGTTCATACCCGCTGCAATAACAAAAGCAATAATCATTCCCATACGACCACCAAGCATCCCACCCACCCAGATGAAGAGTAGGGTAAGTCCAATCATCAGGGCATAGGTTTTAAATTGTTCCATTGTCTTCTATCCTTAAAATAGTTATTTTTATTTTAATATACCATAGTGGTACAAACCGAAAGTAAATCATACAATACGTTATAATAGAAATATGGTAAAGATATTATACATAGCACTTATATTGACACTCACGGCTTTTGCTTCTTTTGAATCAGAGGTCTCTCAGATCACTACGAAGATCGAACAGCGTATGTTGAAAGGGAACTCCTGGAAGAAAGGATGCCCTGTTGCATTAAAGGATCTGCGTTATTTACGTATCAAATATATCGATTTTAATGACGAAGAGAAGATGGGGGAGATGATCGTCCATAAGGATGTCTCTGCTGAAGTGACAAAGATTTTTGAAGCACTGTATGATGCAAACTATCCCATCCATAAAATGAGACTGGTGAGTGACTATAAAGGCAGTGACTGGCAAAGCATAGAAGCGGATAATACTTCTGCATTTAATTGCCGAAAGGCCACGGGAAGCAAGAAGTTCTCAAAACACAGCTACGGTAAAGCGATCGATATCAACCCCATAGAAAACCCTTATATCTTTAGAAGCGGAAAGAGCAGTCATAAAGCATCTAAACCTTACCTAAAACGTAAACGAACTTCTGATAGCGTATCACAAAGGGCTATGCTCTTACCATATGATAAAGCCACTCAAATCTTTAAAAAACATGGATGGAAGTGGGGCGGTGACTGGTCTAGCGTGAAAGATTATCAGCACTTTTCAAAGTAAGTGTTTTACCTTAGAATAGTATGATTTAACCCTCGCAGACATCGCTATAACAAGAAACGCTATAAAATATATAACTTCATTAGGCTTCCAAAATGTGACATAAATGTGACATGCATTAGGTATTATAAGAAGTTTAATTTTTTAAGGGAGATATGATGTCTATTTTAAAGTATGTGAAGTGGGTATTAGTTGTATTGGTATTGGGGGCTTTGATAAGTACGGCAAATGCTTCTACTAGGTATGAGTGTTGGGCATATAATAATGGTGTTCCGTTGAAAATGGTGCATATAAGTGCGGACAGTAATTCTGATGCAGTCCGTAGAGCATGGGAGAAATTTAGAAATTTAATACAGTTTGGTCCTGAATCTGTGAAGTGCAAGTAAGGTTTTATTCTTCGATGGAATACATCAGAATCTATCTTTTAACTTTTAGCATTGTAACTTCAGTTTTCTATTTTATGCGCTGATAAAATATGGGTATAATTAAGATAGTAGCTTTCTCTTTTTTGGATGAAGTGATAAATAATAAAGGATTAAAATGGATGTAACAACCACAGATGTCAACAAATATGTAGATATGGCCATACAGTACGGAGCGGAGTATGGATTAAGGATCATTGGTGCGATCGCGATCTTTGTTATCGGTAAATGGGTAGCAAAAAAACTATCGGGGCTTATCAAGACATTGATGGATCGTGGAGAGATCGATACGACGTTAAGTGAATTCATAGCAAGTATCATCGATATCCTTCTTTTGGTTGTAGTGATTTTGGCTGCGATCAATAATCTGGGTATCGATACCACGTCATTTATAGCGATACTGGGTGCTGCCGGTTTGGCTATAGGTTTGGCACTGCAGGGTACATTTGGCAATATCGGTGCGGGAGTGATCTTGATATTGTTCCGTCCTTTTGAAGTAGGTGATTTTATCTCAGCAGGTGGTGAAAGCGGTACAGTAGAATCCATCACTCTGTTCAATACAACGCTTTTGACACCGGATAACAAAGTGATCCTCATTCCTAACAGTGCGGTAGCATCAGGGAATATTACGAACTTCTCTAAAAAAGAGACACGTCGTGTAGATTTTGTGTTTGGTATAGGGTATGATGATGATCTAAAGTTGGCTAAAGCGACACTTCAAGAGATCATCGATGCTGATGCACGTATATTGAAAGATCCGGGAAGTTTTATAGGTGTAGGTGAGCTTGCAGACAGTTCAGTGAACTTTACCGTACGTGTTTGGGTAAAAGCATCGGATTATTGGGGTGTACATTTTGATACGACTGAGAAAGTGAAGCTTACTTTTGATGAAAAAGGTATCTCTATCCCTTATCCTCAGATGGATGTACATGCAAATGTAACGAAAGTGAAAGCGTAATTAAATACTCCTCAAAACCTTATAAAGTCTTAGCTTTATAAGGTTTTTCTTCTTATTCATTCAATTATTTTTTAAAGACATTCCCCAACATACCTTTAATAGCACCTTGCAGGTCTGCAGGATAAATGACAAATTTGGAGTTGGAGCTTTTACTTATCTCTTCTAGTGAATTGATGTATCTGTCCCCCAGAAGGAACATGGCAGGAAGTTCTTTGTCTTTGATGTTTTCGGTGATGATATTGATGGCTTCACCGGATGCATTGGCAAGCGCGATCTGTGCCTGAGCTTCTCTCTTTGCAGCCTCCAGTTTACCGTCTGCTTCCAAGATGGCTGCATTTTTATTACCCTCAGCCGTGGTTTCTATGGCACGTCTTTCTCTCTCTGCAGCTGCTTGTCTCTCCATGGAGTCTTGCATGGATTCACTTGGGTTAATGTCTTGTATCTCTACAGATTTGACCGTAACACCCCAGTCAGCTACATCATCGATGATAGAGTCCTTGAGTTTACTTTTGATATGTTCACGGTTGGATAGGGCTTCATCCAGGTCCATTTCTCCTAAGATAGAACGCAGGGTGGTCATGACCAGCTGCTGTATAGCAACCCTGAAATCTTCGATACCGTAGATGGCATCTCTAGGGTTGGTAACACGGGCGAAGGTCACTGCGTTGGTATGGATGACCGCATTGTCTTTGGTAATGACCTCTTGTTCTGGTATATCCAAAATGAGGTCTCTTGTAGAGACTTTTTGGCGTATGGCTTCAAGGTAAGGGATGATGAGGTTGAGTCCGGGTTTGAGCGTACGCGTAAATTTACCCAGTCTCTCTACAACCCACTCTTCACCTTGAGGTACAATATTGATCCCCTTATAGAGTGTAACGATAACAGCAATGACGAGTATAACGACGATATTTAACATTTCCATTTTTTCTCTCCTTGAATTTAGTTTGTAGTTAAGGGTTCAACTTCTATGAGTTGCCCATTGATCTGTACGATCTTGACACGTGTATTTTCATCTATATCTACTTTAGAGGTAGCATGCCATACTGTGTTGCCCAGTACAGGGGTATCGAATTTGACCTTACCCCTGCTATGCGGACGGATCTCATCTTGAACACTCCCTAATGTATCTAATCTGTAATTTGACTGACCGCTCTCTGTAATAGGGTCTTCTCTAAACCATTTGAACCATGCAGCTATGGCAAGAAGGGAAAGTACCATCCAGATACTAAGTTCTACGGTAAAAGAAGTGCCCATCTGAACATCAATGATACCTACAACGATAGCAGCAACACCAAGCCCTAACATGAAAAAAGTACCTATACTCATTTCAACAATTAAAAGCATGACACCCAATACGATCCAATGCCACCATAAAACAGTTTCATTTAAAAATGCTATCATCAACGCTCCTTAATCTAATCTAAAATTATTATAGCATAAAAGAGAAAACTATCTAAAACTTAGAGTAATAAGCTAGATTTCGATATAATCGCGAAAATTTTCATTCATCAAGGATAAATATGTCAACTTTAAATGTATATTATGACAAAGATTGTGATATCAATATCATCAAATCTAAAACAGTAGCTATGATCGGTTTCGGTTCACAAGGGCACGCACACGCAGAAAATCTTAGAGATTCTGGTGTAAATGTTGTTGTTGGTTTAAGAGAAGGTGGTTCTTCATGGGCGAAAGCTGAAGCAAAAGGTTTTGAAACACTTACTGTTGCAGACGCTTCTGCAAAAGCTGATGTAGTTATGATCCTTCTCCCAGATGAAAATCAAGCTGAGATCTATGACAATGAAATTGCTCCAAACCTTAAGTCTGGTGCAACGATCGCATTTGGTCACGGTTTTAACATCCACTACGGACGTGTTAACCCGGCTGCAGATATCAATGTTACGATGATCGCTCCAAAAGCACCAGGGCATACTGTACGTTCTGAGTTTGTAAGAGGTGGTGGTATACCAGATCTTATCGCTGTTGGTCAAAACCCATCAGGAACTACTAAAGAACTTGCACTTTCTTATGCATCAGCTATCGGTGGTGGTAGACCTTTTTGGTGAGCAAGCAGTTCTTTGTGGTGGAGCAGCGTCTCTAGTACAAGCTGGTTTTGAAACACTTACAGAAGCTGGTTACGCACCGGAACTTGCATACTTCGAATGTCTTCACGAGCTAAAGCTTATTGTTGACCTTATGTTCGAAGGCGGGATCGCTGACATGAGATACTCTATCTCTAACACTGCTGAGTACGGTGATTATGTTTCTGGTAAAAGAGTTATCAACGCTGAGTCAAAACAAGCGATGAAAGACATTTTAACTGAAATTCAAGATGGTAGATTTGCTAAAGACTTCATCTTGGAAGGTCAAGCAGGTTACCCTCGTATGAATGCTGAAAGAGCAAATGACAAAGAGAAGCTTATTACTAAAACTGGTAATAGCCTTCGTGAAATGATGCCATGGATATCTGCAGGTAAAATCGTAGATCAAGAAACTAACTAATCTTTTTAGTTATTTCACAGCATCTTTGGAGGATGTGTTCGGTCAGCTACTATTCGTAGCCTCCCTCTACAAACCTCCAAATATACTATAAACTTACTAAAAATATTTAGCTAGTTAAATAGCCTCTATTTTTCAAAAATTTCTTTAATTTTAACTTTCTACTTTCTAATTTTCAATTCACTTGCTATAATATTTTAAATTTAAAACTTAGTGAGATACATGGCAGTCAGATCTACAAAACCAAAGTCTAGAACTAGAACAAAGAAAAAACCGACTGTTAAAAAAAATACTACAAAGCGTAAAACACGCAAACGGTTAAGAAAGAGTAATTTCAAGAAAAATATTTTTGTTGTACTGAGTGTACTTTTTACAATTTCTCTGGTGGCTTTTGGGTATTTCTTAGGTAATAACAATCCCTCTGAAAAATCGACAAGACTTCATAGTAAAACATTTGAAGAAAATAAATATTTGAATGATATTTCAAAAACAGATATTACTGAAGCTAAAGTGATTAAACAAAAGCAGTCCTCTGTAAAGTTGTCAGAGGTTAAAAAAGTAGAAAAGAAACAACTCAAAGTAAAGCCTCAAAAGAGAGTTGAAATAGAGAGGCAAAAACAACAAAAGAAACAAACAGTATTGATATCTTCCAAGGCAAAACCACGATTGGCTATAGTCATAGACGATGTTTCCACAAAAGCGCAAATGAGACGTATACAAGGCACAGGTCTTAAATTGACCCCATCTATTTTTCCACCATCAGAGCTTTCTATGATGAGTCATAAATTAGCATCCTCTTTAGAACATTATATGGTGCATTTACCAATGGAGTCGGGAAATAAACAATTCAATACTCACCATAAAACATTGATGGTACATAGTTCTATGGGTACGATAGAAAATAGAGTGAAAGAGATACGTAGACTTTTTCCTAAAGCAAAATATATAAATAATCATACAGGTTCTATTTTTACGGCTGATTATAGTGCTATGTATAAACTTTATAAGGCATTAAGTAAGCAAGGATTTGTATTTATGGATTCACGTACTACAAGTTCTTCAAAAGTAGGGAAGATCACAAGTGAATTTGGCCATACATATATTGCAAGAGATATTTTTATAGATAATGAACATACTATACCTTATATACATGAACAGCTAAAAAAAGCAGTTAAATTTGCTAAGAAAAGAGGTTATGCTGTAGCCATAGGTCATCCTCACAAAGTAACAATGGATGCATTGGCTTTGTCAAAAGACATTTTAAATGATGTTGAACTTGTATATATCGATGAGATTTTTTAATAATAAGGAGCATTTGTGAGAGGTATTTTAGTAGCGATAATAGTAGGTGGTCTATTTTTTGGGATATCAACTTTCGTTTTTTCTGTAGATCATTCGGTTCTTATAGGTCTTATAGCTTTTTTAGTGACACTATGGACAAATGAAGCTTTGCCACTGGGGGCTGTCTCGATGTTACCACTTATTATTTTTCCTACATTTGGTATATTAGACACAAACGCAGTTGCTTCAAATTACTCTAAGTCCATCATATTCTTGTTTATAGGTGGGTTCTTACTAGCCATTGCCATAGAAAAGATTGGATTACATAAATACTTTTCTGCAAAGCTCTTAAGCTTTTTCCCTAAGACAGTAAGAGGTATCATTTATGCACTTGCGATAACATCAGCACTCTTAAGTTCTATTCTGATGAATACAACCATTACCCTAATGCTTATGCCTGTGGCACTCTTTTTAAGTGAAAACATACGTTTGAAAGTACGTTTTTTACTTGCTGTGGCATATGGTGCAAGTATTGGTGGAACACTTACTCCCATTGGTACAGCACCTAACCTCATTTTACTTGGTTTTCTTGAGGATAAAGGTTTACCTTCATTACAGTTTGGTGAGTGGATCATTCTTCTTTTACCTGCAGCCATTTTGATGTTGCTTATCGTACCTTGGATACTTTCATTAGGCGTAAGCGAAGAGTGTGTGGAAGGTGTGAGTGATGACATCCCTAAATTAACCAGTGAGCACAAACGTCTTTATAGTATAGTCGGCCTTTTAGCAGCAGTACTTTTAGCTAACACTTTTACTAAACAGATTTTTGGCTTTGCACTTAATGAACGGTTGGTATTACTTGGGTTTGGTTTATTGATGTTTGTGCCAAAGGTCGGGTTTTTGGATTGGGAAGATACACGTAACTTGCCTTATGAGATCATCTTTTTATTTGGTGCAGGATTTAGCATCGCTGCAGCGGTTTCTAGTACAGGATTAGCAGGTGAAATAGCTGAAAGACTTAGTGTCATTACGACATTACCACTTTTTGCAATGTTGATAGTAGTAGCTCTATTTGTAACTTTTTCTACAGAGGTTACAAGTAACACGGCACTCACTTCTATAGCCATCCCTATTTTTTATGAGTTTGCTCAAAGTATGCCTGAGACAGAAGGTATGTTAGTACTTCTTGTTGCCACGATAGCAGCCTCTTATGCTTTTATGTTGCCTATCGCCACTCCACCAAATGCCATAGTCATGTCCTCAAAAGTGATCCATATAAAGGAGATGGCTTCAATTGGACTAAGACTTAATTTGATTGGTGTGATCATTTTATCTATTGTAGCTTATTTCCTTTGGAGATTAATGTTGTAATAAGTGATAAAGTATGACAATATGACATATTTTACGGTGACATTTTTTATATACGTTATTATCTATTCATAAATAGAGGAGAATAACGATGAGTCAAAATATTACGCAAACGATTTCAGAACTTGAAGCGATGAAAAAATACCCCAAAGAACTTTTTTATAAAGGTGATTTATCATTGTTAGATCGTCCGAAAGTTTCCATCGTAGGAAGTCGAAATACCTCACTTTATACACAAGACTTTACTTACTCTTTGGCACAGGCACTCTCTAAACGTGGGGTGTGTGTAGTGAGTGGTGCTGCGATGGGAGTGGATGCCATAGCACACTCTGGAGCCGGTGTGGACAATACCATAGCAGTGGTAGCCAATGGTGTAGATATACGCTATCCTGCTATCAATAAAAGTCTCATTGAAGCCATAGAAAATAAAGGTTTGGTATTAAGTCAGTTCAATGATGGCTTTAGGGCTACAGGGTGGAGCTTTGTGGTGCGTAATGAACTGGTTGTCGCACTTGGTGATATACTTATAGTGACGGAAGCACAGCTGGACAGTGGCTCTATGCGTTCTGTAGAGTTTGCTTTAGAAATGGGTAAAGAGATCTTCGTACTGGCACACAGAATCAATGAAAGTTCCGGTACAAATAAGTTACTTCTTGAAGGCAAAGCTACACCTATTTATGATATAGAAAGTTTCGCTGCTAGATTTGGTAATGTTGTAGAGTCGGATATAGAAAAAGATGACTTTTTTTACTTTTGCCAAGGTACACCGACATTTGATGAAAGTCTTAAAAAGTATGGTGACAGAGTTTATGAGGCTGAATTAGATGGAACGATCACGATACAAAATGGTATCGTGAAATTAAGCTGAAGGTATTATTTATCTGTTGAGAGTTTAGAGATCAGTTCTTCAAGTGACTCTTTAGGGATCATACCTGCTTGTACGAACTGTACGTCACCCTTGGTATCAAGTGCTACCATGAAAGGAATGCTTCCTCTCCATTGTGCTCTTTGCGCGATGTAGTCTACTACATCAGATGCTTTCTCGTTGGATATTGTAATGTAATTCATGCCTTTTTCTTTTACAAATGCTTTAACCTGTGGATCTGTGTATCCTTGAACTTCTATAGCAACGATCGCTAGTTTGTCTTTATACTTATTTTGTAGTTTAATGTGGTGTGGGATAGAGGCTAGACAAGGTGGACATTTGTGACCAAAAAATTCTAAAAATACTACTTTACCTTTTAGACCTTCTATGTCTAATCCATTTTGTGTTCCTGTCACTTTATAGGTTTTTCCTGTAACATCTGTCATTGACATTTCAGCCAATACATCTGCATTTTCGGCTGCTTGTACCATTGTAAAGAATGAATGAAGAAGAAACACTGCCATCAGTAGTTTTTTTAGTTTTGTCATAAATGAACCTTTTTATATATTTCTAAAATGATTATACACAATGAAGATGTAAAAATCGTGTAATTATTTGAATTGAGAGGAAGTTTTTTTCTCAAAGAGCATTTTGAGGACTAAAAAGGGAAAATTTTTTAAAAGGAGACCTAAAATAATTTTAAAAGGAGGAGGGGAAATATTTTAGGAGTCCTCAAATGCTCTTGTAAAATTATTATAATAATATAAGGTTAACTGAATACTAATAGAGGGTATAATGGTTCGAATAAGAAATCAAGGATATCAGTGTGTTAAAAAAAGTATTAGTGTTGTATATAATGTTTGTCTCTTTCCTATATGCAGAGATCTCTTTAGAGAAGAGAGTAGGACAGATGCTTATGGTAGGTTTTTATGGTACCTCTGCACCTGCAAATAGTCAGATATGTAGAGATATCAAAAAGTATAATTTAGGTGCAGTGATACTTTTTGATTATAATCCTGTCAACAAAAAGAAGCCTAAAAACATATCAAGCAAAAGTCAGTTAAAAAAACTTACTTCTCAACTGCAGGCATGTAGTGCTGATGGTAAGTTACTTATAGCTGTTGATCAGGAAGGTGGTCGTGTACAGCGCCTTAAGAGAAAATATGGTTTTTACGGGAAGTTTCCTAAAGCTTCAGATGTTATCAAAATGGATCAAAGCAAGATTAAGTCGACCTATACAAAAATGAGTGCAGAACTTAAGTCGGTAGGTATTAACTATGATTTGGCACCTGTTGTAGATCTGGATATCAATATGAAAAACCATGTAATTCATGGTTTAGGTCGTTCATTTGGCAAAGACCCTAAAGTTGTAGCACAATATGCTTCTACCTTCATCGATGCGATGCACAGTAATGGTGTACTCACCTCTATCAAACATTTTCCGGGACATGGCTCTTCAGTAGGTGATACACATAAGGGTTTTGTGGATGTGACAAACTTATGGAAAGAAGTGGAACTAGAACCATACCGACTTCTCAAAGACAAAGCAGATACTGTCATGGTTGCTCATGTTTTCAATAAAAAACTGGATGACAAGTATCCTGCAAGTCTATCATTTAAAACAATTACAAAAATGTTACGTTGGAAGTTAGGATATCATGGTGTTGTGATCACAGATGACCTGCAAATGGGTGCTATCTCTAAAAAGTACGGACTTGAAAATACACTTAAACTAGCGATCAATGCAGGAGATGACATTTTACTTATAGGAAATCAGATGGACCCTAAAAAAGTAAAAAGTACAAAAGTACTTGTAGATACGATTATGAGACTTGTGAAATCCGGTGAAGTGAAAACAGAGAGTATAGATAAAGCCTATAAACGTATACAGAAGTTAAAAGAGAATCTGTAAACTATCTTGCCAAGTATCTTTCTAAAATGATCTTGGCAGCAATGGAGTCTATCTTCCCATCTCTTTTATGTTTGAAAACACCCATCGTAAGTTCTTTGGCCTCTATGCTTGAACTCTGCTCGTCTTGGTAATCCACATTTATACTCAGTTGAAGGAGTGAAACAAAATGTTTGATACGTCTCTCCATCTCTTCTGAATTATCAGCATCTTTAGGTAGACCTACAATGAGTTTGTCTATCTTCCACTCTTTTAAAAAGGTATTGACATCTCTTGCAGCTTGATTACGGTTTTTTCGTAGGATAGCATCTTGGGGTATGACGATAGAACCATCCAAACAGATAGCCACACCGATACGTTTAAGCCCTACATCTATGGAAGCTAATTTCATAAAAGTATTATATCAAAAAGAAATAGTATAGAAGTATAAGATATAAGTTAAAAAAATAAATCCCTTTGATAGAATTGTATAGGGGAAAAAGAATCATTATGTAATAAAAGGCAAATATATTATGGATTTACAAAAAATGAGTGCCACAATAGTGGGTTTAAATATAATGAGTTTTGCACATGCAGCACAGAGTACTGAGATAAATACTTTATGGGTATGGATTGCCATTTTTGCATTGGCGACCATAGGTATCAGTATTTTATATATCTTTTCCAAACAGGCACAAAATATTCAAAAATTACATCAAACGATCTTGGAAAAACAGTTGGCAATGGAAAAAAGTCAAAATGTTTTACTTACAAAACTAAGTGAAAATATTTATGATATTGCAAAACAAGCGATGAAAGATACACATCAGGTACTTGAAGCACATCCAGAGATGGAAGATCAGGGAAATGTCTTATCTAATGCTGAGAATAGACTTTTAGATGTGACTAGTGATCTTATAGATTTTCTACGACTTAAATCAAAAAAAGTAAAAATCACCAATGAAGAATTTAATATCAATAATGTACTTAATGAACTTTCGGGTTCATTGGCATCCAAGTTTCCCGGAAGTGAAAAAGAACTTATTTTTGATATAGACAGAAGTATACCTCGTCGTGTTATTGGGGATTCTCTTCATTTGGGACAAATATTGAGCAGTATACTTGAGTATCAATTGGATCAGGAGAACCTGGATGAAGTTAAATTGGATCTCTCTATGTTTGACTCTTATGATGATGAGAACATTGAAATACAATTTAAGATCACAGATACAGGGATGGGACTGACTTCAGAAGCATTAGATAGGCTATTTATTCCTGCATATAATGAAGTGACAGGTACTTATAGCGGATTGGGCCTCTTTGTTGCACATGAGCTTATCACTATGATGGGTGGTAAGTTTTCTGTACAAAGTACTATAGGGAAAGGAACAGTATTTACACTTTCTCTGCCTTTTAATCTTGTGGATGTAAAAAATAAAAGAAAATACAGATTACCAAAAAAATCATTGATAGAGAAAAAAGTGTTTATTGTGGATAATAACTACAATTCTGCATTAGCGATCAAAAAAATGTTTGCATATTTTAGACATGATGTGACCATTGTTTCTCAAAAAGATTTTAGAAAAAGTGTTCCCAATCTCATGTCATATGATATTGTGGTATTACATGAGACACTCTTTAATGTACGATTGGTTGAATATCTGCATAAGATCAAGATGGACAAAGAGATGCATGTCATTGCGATAAACTCCCTGTTCAAGTCTTATAGAGAGGCTTTTACTGATGATGTAGTAGACAAGTATCTTTTTAAGCCGATGAACCAGGAGCGTGTGTTTGAAATGATCGTCAGTATGTATGATGACAGCTCTTTGATCTATGGAGATAAAAGTGAAGAGAGTGCGAAGACATATGAAAACCCGATCTATGAAACACGAGGGGTTACACGAGAGAGATTTAAAGATTTTGCAGGGAAGAATATTCTTATTGTAGAAGACAATGTTATCAATCAAAAAGTACTTACAAACTTATTGCATCTTGCTGGTATGCATATTAGCATTGCAAATAACGGGCAAGAAGCTGTTGATCTGGTAAAGGAAGAAAAAAGTACTTTTGATATAGTACTCATGGATATCAACATGCCAATCATGGATGGATATACAGCCACGCAAATGATACGCTTGGATTCTAAGTTTGACTCATTGCCTATCGTAGCATTTACAGCTTTGGTACTGGACAGTGAAGTTAAAAAGATGTTTCACTGTGGTATCAATGCATTCTTGGCAAAGCCATTGAATATAGGGAAACTTTATACAGCGCTTGCCATGTATATAGTAGATGAAGAACCTATCATTGAAGAGAAAAATATGATCGAAGAGCCTAAAGAGCTTGTTTCTTATGCTGGTATTGATATTGAAAAAGGTATGAAACATGCTGGTGACAATGAAGCACTTTACCAAGAAGTATTAAAAGAGTTTAATATAGCTTATGGTAAGAGTGATACGCTCTTTGTTAAACTTGTTGATGAACATCGTTTTGAACAGATCAAGATGTTATGTGTAGATATGAGAGGTCTGGCAGGTACTATAGGTGCGTATGATATGCAAGAATTGGTGACAGATATACTGCATCAACTTCTTTATAAGAAACATGAATTTCTTGGAAACTATAAAGAGAAATATATCTTTGAACTTAAAGTGCTAAACCATTCTATCAGTCAATATATAGATGCTGCTTAACCAGGTACTGCCTTTTTAGGCAGTTTCATACCTGCTTTCCAAGGAGAAGTGTATCTGCTGCTACTGATTTCCATCTTTTGAAGCGGTACATCACAATTCATATATTTGGCACGTTCATCTTCACTAAGATAACGCTTACATACTTTCATACGCTTCATATAGACAGGTTCTTTGTCAAAGTGGCTTATCGTTACTATTCTATCTTTTGAGCTTGCATGTGCAAACCATCCTTCACCTAGATAAATACCAACATGGTTAATACGTTTACTTCTTCTATTTGTGGAACCAAAGAAGATGAGATCACCATAGTGTAAATTTTTAAAGGCAATTTTTTTACCCATTTTAGCCTGTTCTCTTGCGACACGAGGAATGTCCATACCCATAGAACCGTAGATGTTATATGTCAGACCTGAACAGTCAAAGGCATCAGGACCCTCTTCTGCCCAAACGTAAGGTTTACCCAGGTATGAGAAAAGTAGATCTTGTATATTCTTTCTATTAGGTGAACATTTTTTTTCAGGTTTAATAATGTCATAGTTAGGATAGCTGTAGGGTTTCTTCTGTGCACATCCGTTAAAAAGAAAAAGAGCAGGTAAGATCAGTAGCGTAGTTATCCAAGTTTTTCTCATAATAGCACCTCTTATAGTATGAGCATTGCATCGCCGTAAGAGAAAAACCTATAATTATTCTCAATGGCTTCCTTATATAATTCTAACGTTTTTTCTCTTCCTATGAAAGCGCTGACAAGCATAATTAATGTACTTTTAGGCAAATGGAAATTTGTGAGTAAATGGGTGACGCGTTGTGGTGGATTGGATGGATTTAAGAAGAGATCACACTCTCCCTGTGTTTTGTGTGTACGAACATAGTATTCGATCGTTCTTGTAACGGTTGTACCTATAGCTAAAATAGGTTTGTCACTTTCTAATACTTCTGCTGATGCTTTGGGTATATCAAAATACTCTGAATGCATAGGATGGTCTAATATCTGCTCTGAATCTACAGGCTTAAAAGTACCTGCACCTACATGCAGCGTTACCTTATGTGTGTGGTGTCTCTCTTGTAGTGCTGTAAAAAGTTCAGGGGTGAAGTGAAGAGATGCTGTAGGTGCAGCAACTGCACCGGCATTTTCTGCAAATAGGGTCTGGTAGTCGGTTTCATCTTGTTTGTTATCTTCTCTTTGCATATATGGAGGCAAGGGAAGGTGGCCTATTTCATCCAAGATGAGTACCAATGATTCAAAACGTACAGCATTGCCTTTATGTGTGAAAGTAACGATACGTGAACCGTCTTCTTTGATCTCTTCTACTGTGGCGATGAGTTCTAATGGGAAGAGAAGTTTCATCCCTACCTCTACTTTTCCGCGTATAAGTACCAGAGATTTGTATGCATCAAGTGACTTATTGAAAAGAAGTTCAACTTTTCCTCCACCTTGATTATTGATAAGCTCTTTCTTTCCAAAGATACGTGCTTTTATAACACGGGTATCATTTAAGAAGATATCACACTCTTTGGGTACAAATGTTAAGAGATGTTGGAATGTTGTATGTGTTATAGTATCTGTTTGTCTGTCATACACAAGAAGTTTTGCGTGATCTCTGGGGTAGACAGGTGTAGTTGCTATGAACTCTTCAGGGAGTTCATAGTCATAGTTCTCAGTAAGCAGATCAAGAGACATTACTTTGCAGTATCTTCGCTTTCTTCTGTATCTTCGTCATCATCTTCCTCTATATGAGGATTTACTGCACGGACAATAAGGATTGACACACCATATAAGAGTATCAGTGGTGCAGCCATAAGCAGCTGTGTTAATACATCCGGTGGTGTTAAAAGTGATGCAACAACAAAGATGATGAGTACGGCATATTTGAAAAAGTCTTTGAGTGTTTTGTCTGTAACGAGTCCCAGAAGTGCCAAGAAGTAGGCAAATACAGGTAACTCAAATGCGATACCAAAGCCCATCATGATCTTCGTAAAAAAGCCTACATAGTCTTCGATGTTAATGAGAGGTGTATAGAGGAATGATCCAAAAGTGATGAGGAATTGAAATCCAAATGGTGTGACCACGTAGTAGGCGAACATGACACCTACAAAGAACATGATAGAACCACCTACTACAAAAGGGATGATCATCTTTTTTTCATTACTGTATAAACCTGGTGCTATGAAAAGCCAAAGTTGATAAAGTATATAAGGTAAAGCACCAAGGAGTCCAGCAAAAAACGAAACTTTCAGTGCCACGAAAAATGCACCACCGACCTGGTGTGTAGTTACCATACCGTCTGCAGCTTTTTGAGAGAGGTGTGCCACCTGTGCCAGTGCTTCATTCAGGGGAGCGGTGATCCACTCCAAGATGATCTCATGAAATACAAAAGCGATGATAAAAGCGATAAATATCGATAAAACAGAGAGTCCAAGTCTTTTTCGTAACTCAACAAGGTGCGGTCTTAATTCGTCAAACATTAGGCATTATCCTTAGGTGTATCTTTTTCACTGGTTTCTTTTTTAGCTACTTTTGTTTTTTTGGCTTTTTTCTTTAAGACAACATTTTCATCTTGTTTTTGTTCCACTTCCGGAGTTGATACTTTGTCTTCAGTTTTATCGGGGGTGTAATTGTTAGACTTAGCCACAAGTTCACTGGAGTCTTTTGTTGAGATCTCTTCATCATAACTTACATCATCATCAAAGTCATCCAGAGATAGGTTTTTAAAGTTTTGAAGTTCATTGGTTGCGTCATTGAGTTGTTTCTTATACCCTAACGCTTCTTCTTTCAGGTCTGCGATCTTCATCTCTTCTTCAAGAGAATCTTTCGCATCACCTACTGTTTTTTTGACACTTTTGATAAATTTTGCGATGTCAACCATGGCTTGTGGAAGTTTATCCGGTCCCAAGAAGATGATCGCAACAATAGAAATGAGGATTAACTCTGTAAAGCCGATTCCAAACATATATAAAACCTTTAAATTAATTGTAGTATTTTAGCTAATTATCCTAAAATGTAGAGTGCTAGCTCATCAGAGAGGAAGAAATTATCGTTATAGTAGTGAGTGGTGTTACTTAGTAGTTTCTTTTCTTTGCAAAGAAAATCGGCTTTTTTTCGCATCTTTTCTGTTAATAGAGATTTTTGTATACCGATATTGCTACGTAAACCTAAAAAGAGTCGCTCTGTAAGTAACTCTTCTTTACTTAGTGATTCTTCCTGTATCTGCAAAGGGTTTTTGATATAGGCTTCTATATCGGTTTGAGGATAATACCGTGTATCTTGCAAAAAGCCTACGGCACCTGCACCTGCACCTATATAGTCTTTTATCTCCCAATATCCTTTATTGTGTCTGCTTTGGTATGTTCCATAGTTAGAGATCTCATAGGATTTAAAACCTCGTCTTTCTATCTCCTGGTTGACAAAAAATGCAAGATTCTCATCGTCTTGTCGTACTTCTGGAGTAGAAGAGAACTTCGTACCGTTCTCTATGGTGAGTTCATAGGCAGAGATGTGGTCTATGGGTAGAGAGAAAGCGGTTTCAATATCATCTAAAAGCAGGGGTTTTGTATCACCTCGGTAGTTATATATCAAATCTAAAGAGATGTGCTTAAAGCCTAATGCCTCAGCATTGAGGATAGTTTCTTTTGCCTGTTCAGGGTTGTGTGCGCGGTTAAGGTTCTTTAATTTGTCTGCATCAAAACTCTGCACACCAAAACTCACACGGTTTACGCCTAGTGTGCTCATCCCCTTCAGCCACTCTTTAGTCGCAGAATTCGGGTTAGCTTCTGTAGTGATCTCAGCATTTTGTTGCAAATAAGGTTGCAAAAGTTCAAAGATCGGGTTGTATAGTTCAGGTGCCACGGTTGAAGGAGTACCTCCACCAATAAAAAGCGTTTCTATACTTTCTTTATTTGCGGAAAAACGTTCAAGTTCATAGCTGAGTTGTTCATGCAGTGCTTTCATATATGCTTCACGTGTATCAAACTTATCTACATAGGTATTGAAAGAGCAATAATGACACTTTGAATCACAGTAAGGGATGTGAATATATACTAACAAATTAAAATGCCTCTAACTACTTTTTAGATAAAATCATATCAGAAAAATAAATATTATTCATAAGATTGGCTTCATCTTTGATAGTCTAATGAATTTTTATAAAGAGTAAATATGCAAGAAGGTAAGAGCTATAGGCCAAATGTTGCAGCAGTGATACTCTCTTCCAAATATCCTGATAAGTGTGAGTTTTTTATCGCACATCGGAGTGACATAAGGAATGCATGGCAATTTCCTCAAGGAGGCATCGATAAAGGTGAGACACCCAGAGATGCGCTAAGAAGAGAGTTGCTTGAAGAGATAGGTTGTGACAAGGTTGAGGTTTTAGGAGAATTCCCGGAATGGATCTCTTATGAATTTCCCAAAAAAACGGCAAGTAAAAAAATTTATGCGTATGACGGGCAGACACAGAAATACTTTCTTGTGCGCTTGAAAGATGGTGCAGAGATAGACTTGAGAGCATATGACATACCTGAATTTGAAGAGTATGAATTTGTGGAATATGAAGAGTTATTTAAAAAGGTGACTTACTTTAAACGTAAAGTGTATCGTAGAGTGATAGATTATTTTATCAAAGAAGGATTGATATAATTTCAAAAACGTGACTTGTCACGTGAGCTTAGCGCTGAGTTATCTGATGAGAAACTATGCCAAAAAGCGTTATAAAACTGAGAAGGGTTTGATTTAGATGTTAGTTGTACATAAATATGGTGGTACAAGTGTTGGGGATGTTGAACGAATAGAAAACGTGACAAACCGTGTGGCTAGAGCCAGAGAAGAGGGACATGATGTAGTTGTTGTAGTTTCTGCAATGAGTGGAGAGACAAACAAACTCATAGGTTTTGCAGAACATTTTACAAAAGATCCTGCAAAAAAAGAGATGGATATGCTTTTAAGTTCAGGAGAGAGGGTTACAGCTGCACTACTTTCCATCGCTTTACAAGCACGTGGTTATGATGCCGTAGCGATGACAGGACGTGGAGCAGGAATTGTGACAGATGATACACATACCTATGCTCGCATTATGTCCATCGATCCAAGTGCGATGAAGAATGCTATCAAAGAAGGAAAGATAGTCATTGTAGCAGGCTTTCAAGGGGTAAATCAAGATGGCTCTATTACGACACTTGGACGTGGAGGTTCTGACCTTTCTGCTGTGGCTATGGCAGGTGCATTAGAAGCAGATCAGTGTGAAATTTATTCTGATGTGGATGGTATTTATACAACTGATCCACGTATAGAACCCAATGCAAAAAAGTTAGACACTATTTCTTATGATGAGATGTTAGAATTATCATCTTTAGGCGCAAAAGTGTTACAGAGTCGTTCTGTGGAACTGGCAAAAAAATTAAATGTGAAATTGTATGCAAAAAGCAGTTTTTCAAATGACGTAGGTACATTGATAACAGAGGAGAATGAAAATATGGAAGAGGTATTAGTATCTGGTGTAGTATTGGATAAAAATCAAGCAAGAGTAACACTTAGAGGTGTTTCAGACAGACCGGGGATCGCTTCAGAGATATTTAATATGTTGGCAGATGAAAACATCAATGTAGATATGATCATCCAAAACAGAGGGACAGATGGATCTACAAATCTTGGTTTTACAGTACCACATTCAGAACACGAAAATGCGAAGAGACTTATGGCAACATTTGATCACGATATAGAAGGTATGGACTTTGATGAACATGTTTGTAAAGTCTCTGTAGTGGGAGTGGGTATGAAGTCACATACTGGTGTAGCAGCAACGGCGTTTACTGTGATGTCTAATGAAAACATCAATATACAGATGATCTCTACTTCTGAGATAAAAGTTTCAATGGTGATAGATGAAGCACATGGTGAAACAGCGATCCGTGCCTTACATAAAGCGTATGAACTAGACAAGTAAAGGTTAAATTTATGCAACAACTACTCAAATGGACACTTGACACCATACGTGAAGACGAGTCATGTTTTTCGTGGATGGAAGAGTACCGTTATGAGTGGGCACCTTTGGTTAAAAGTGCAGTTTCCCAAACGTTGAACGGGAAAACAGCTTTGATCATCACAGATGAATCACATGAATGGTTTGGTAAATATATTTTAAATCAGATCAATGAATTGAAAAAAAACAGACCGCTTTTGCCGTTTTACCCTTTAGAGAGTGCTTTCCCCAATCTGCAAATGATGAAATCGACGCAAGATCATCAACTTCTTGAAGATATGCTGGAAATATCGTATCCTAACGGATATTATTTTTGGTATGTAGGTAAAGGCGATAATCCTTGTACCAAAATTGCCTATAGAAATGAAGACAGTTTTTTATGGATCATGGATGAAGAGGTACAGAACTCTTTTGCTCTTCGCTCTTCTGACCCACTACTTGATATTAAACTGTTACAACTTTTTAAACTTTTTGATACAACACTCTCAGCAGCACTCTTTGGGGATATAGACCTCGAATCATGAATCTCGCATCGCAGGTTATCATAAGTGCAAAGATCGATGAAACGATAGCGGCACTTGAGGCTTTACAAACAACAGAACGTATTGTGAAAATCCTTGAAGCTGAGAAAGCATTTTCAGTGGATGATGCCAAGCAGGTCATAGAAAAAGCCTATATGGCGAGTGAAGAGACAACAGTGATTATTTTAGGTGCAAAAACCTTTTCTCCTATCGTGCAAAATAAGCTTTTAAAAGTGATAGAAGAGCCTCCTAAAAATAAAGAGTTCATACTCATTACGCATAGTAAATCAACCATACTCGACACCATCCGTTCACGTTTACCTATTAGTGTGCGAAGTGAAGAGAAAGAAGAGGAAGTGTTAGGATTAGATCTGGGACAACTCTCTTTATCAACAGTGTATGAGTTTGTACAAACTCATAAACGTACAGATGCCAAAGCGATGAAGTCACTGATCGAAGCTATTTCAAAAGAGGCGATGCGTTCACGGAAGTATGATCTGGATGAGAAGACATTAACGTTGTTTTCAAATGCATTTGTGGCTTTGGATGTGGGGTCTCCTCCTCAGTTTGTACTCAATGCATTACTTTTGAAACTATTGGCAAGAAAAAAACGATAAAATACTTACATCTGTTTTTTAACTGCCTTATGTTTGAACTGTGGCATTGTGTTCTTTCATTTTTTTTAGAAAAAAACGAAACAAAAAAATCGTCTCTACTCTCAAATCGCTTTGCTTTCAAGGGTGTTTGTAGAGACAGGCACGCGTTGCGTGATTAAATAAGGGTGAATGAATGTATATTTATAAACTTGGAACCATTGTAGACAAAAATGCAGCCCTTAAAGCTCTAGGTGTAGAGAGTGGTGGTGTGGGTATCATGGCAAAGAAGATGGAACTGCTTTACTTCTTTATAAAAGAACTTAAAACACCTGCAGCAAATATTTTGAAACAAGATGCTTTGAGTATAGGGGCTGAACTTGCAGTGCCATCAGGGGTGATACTCTGTGAACAGCCTACTTACGACTGTATATTGATCGGTACGCGTAAACATATGGAACTACTTTCACGTAAAGAGTTGGCACAGCCTTTTGGTTTGAAAACGGTTGCACAGGAGCTTAAGAAGTTCCTTTCTATAAAGGAAAATCCAACTCAGGTCATGGGTGTTATAAATGCCAATGATGACAGTTTTTTTGAAGGGAGTAGATTTACAGCTGATAGTGCAGTAGATAGATGTCAACAGATGATAGACGAGGGAGCTGTCATTATAGACATCGGTGCAGTCTCATCACGTCCAGGGGCCGATGTGGTTAGTGAGGCTGAAGAGTTAGAACGTACCAAACCCATTTGTGATGTTATTAAGGCTCAGAAACTCTATGAAAAAGCGACTTTTAGCATAGACAGTTATACACCAAGTGTTGTGGAGTATGCATTGAAGAGTGGATTTACACTGATCAATGACATCACTGGTGCCAGTGATGAAAGTATCATAAAGCTGGCTGTAGCGTATGATGCTAAACTTTGTATGATGCATATGCAGGGGACACCACAAACCATGCAAAAAGATCCACAGTATGAAGATGTGATGGTTGAGGTAAGTGAGTTCTTTGAAGAACGAATTTCCAAGTGTGAAGCGTTAGGACTGAAAAGAGAAAATATTATTTTAGATGTAGGTATAGGTTTTGGGAAAACCTTGGAACATAATCTTACACTCATTAAGAACATGGCGCATTTCAAAGTCTTTGGATGTGAAGTGTTAGTGGGTGCAAGCAGAAAATCAATGATAGATAAGATCATATCTTCTCCACCGCAGGAAAGACTTCCCGGAACACTTGCTTTACATTTAAAAGCAGTGGAAAATGGTGCAAGTATCGTACGTTGCCATGATGTAAAAGAGCATGTACAGGCTTTGACTGTGTTTGAAGCCATGAAATAATCCTAGAAAGAAAGTTAAGCAGTTAAATGACACATAAAGAATATTTAGAAAAAATAAACATACTCAAAAAATGGGCATATGCCTACTATGCAGAAGATAACCCTATAGCCACAGATGAAGAGTATGATAAACTTTATCATGAAGTGTTGGATTATGAAACAGCTAACCCTTCTGAATCAGCAGAGGATTCGCCTACTAAACGTGTAGGTGGAGTGGTGCGTGATGAGTTTTCCAAGGCTAAGCATATCAAACGTATGTGGAGTATGGAAGATGTATTTACTACAGATGAAGTGCAGGAGTGGCTAGACAGAACAGTCAAGAATGTAGGTGAATCTACGTATTTTTGTGAGCCAAAGTTTGATGGTGCGAGTATGAACCTGCTGTATGAGAACGGGAAGCTCGTACGTGCCATCACCCGTGGTGATGGTGTGATCGGAGAAGAGGTAACAGACAATGTGCGTACGATCCGTTCAGTACCATTAACTATAGATTACAAAGAACAGATTGAGATACGTGGTGAAGTGGTCATCCGTAAAGATGATTTTGAGATCATTAACCGTGAGAGGTTGGAAGAGGGTGAAGCACCTTTTGCAAATCCGCGTAATGCAGCAGCAGGAAGTCTAAGACAACTTGACTCTTCTGTGACAGCCAAACGCAGGCTTGTTTTTTACCCTTGGGGTCTTGGCGAAAATGCTCTTTCTCAAACAACACTGTCTAAAAAGATGGATTTTATCCACGAGCATGGATTTTTACAGCCGCCTTATGCCAAAGAGTGTCACACTATAGAAGAGATAGAAGAGTTTTACCGTTTCATCATCTCTAAACGTGAAGAGATCCCTATGATGATGGACGGCTTGGTCATTAAAGTAGATAAGGTATCTTTGCAGGAAGACTTGGGTTATACCGTTAAAGTACCTAAGTGGATGTGTGCGTACAAGTTCCCGGCAGTAGAGAAAGTTACTAAGGTCAACGCCATTACTCTTCAAGTAGGAAGAACAGGTGTCATCACTCCTGTAGCTGAAGTCGAACCTGTTGATGTAGAAGGTGCCATGATCGCGCGTGCCACACTGCATAACTTCGATGAGATAGAGCGAAAAGGCTTGATGATAGGTGATGCGGTTATACTGATACGTTCAGGTGATGTCATCCCTAAGATCACCAAGGTACTTGCGGATAGACGTAACGGTAGTGAACAAGAGATAACAAGACCAACAGAGTGCCCTACATGTAACCAAGAGCTATTAGACGAAGGTACACTCATCAAGTGTCAGAACTTAGACTGCCCGGATAGGGTAGTGAATTCCATCATACACTTTGCTAAAAAAGGATGTATGAACATTGATGGATTAGGTTCTAAGATAGTTGAAATATTGGTAAAAGAAGAGAAGATAAAAGACATTCTTGGACTGTATCATTTAGAATTTGAAGATCTGGAGGGGATGGAAGGCTTTAAAGAGAAGCGCATCCAAAAATTGCTTGATGCCATTGAAGTTACCAAAGGAGTCCCTCTTCACAGACTTATATCTGCTATGGGTATAGAACACATCGGTGAAGTTGCGAGTAAAGCACTGGCCTTAGAGTTTGGTTTGGGTATAGTAGATGTTACTTTGGAACAAGTGGTAGCTCTCGATGGGTTGGGCGAAGAGATGGCAAACTCTTTGTTGGAGTTTATGAGAGTGAACCATGACTTTGTACTAAAACTCTTTGATGAAGTGCAGCCTACAGTAGAAGAAAAAGTAGAAGCGGTAGAGAATCCTTTTAAAGATAAAACTGTGGTGCTAACCGGTACGATGTCTGTAAGCCGTAGTGTCATTAAGGAGATGCTTGAAAAGCTTGGGGCAAAAGTGAGCGGTTCTGTGTCTAAGAAGACAGATTTTTTAGTGTATGGTGAAGATGCCGGGTCTAAATTGACTAAGGCTGAGAGTCTTGGTGTGACTACTTTGACTGAGGATGAGATGAGAGGGATGTTGTGAAGAGCATACTGATGCGATTACTTCAAATAGTTTTTTCAGTAGGATGGATAATTCCTATGTGGGTTTCAATATATGCGTATTTGTCATTTTTTAGATTAGAATTAAGACCTTTTGTTACAGAAATAGGTAGTCATGGTGGAAATTCTGCACCGTTTATCAAAATAAGTCATGATATGATGACAATAGGATTTATTTGGCTATCGTTAGTAATAGGATATTGGGTATGGAAAATTACAGAAAATGAATAAAATTATAGGAAAAATATGAGACTAAAATTACTAGGATTAACTTTATTTTTAAGTACATGGTTACTATCTGCCAATGTAGATAGGTTTATAGAGTCTGCACAGACACAGGTTGGTAAGACACTCACCTACAATCCAGAGTATCGAACA
Organism: uncultured Sulfurovum sp.; assembly: GCA_964492675.1. GTDB lineage: Bacteria > Campylobacterota > Campylobacteria > Campylobacterales > Sulfurovaceae > Sulfurovum. Next base: position 21,059 of record CAZBLM010000003.1, on the reverse strand, counting down.
CTCAAATACCCAATGGGTGACATACCACTCTCAAAAGGAGTATGTACTGATGTAGTGGTACGTGCATTTCGTGGAGTAGCCATTGACCTGCAGGAGCGTATTTATAAACATAAAAAGAAGTATCCTAACAGTTACAAAGGGCTTTACTATACTGACAAGCTCGACCCAAACATCGACCATAGACGGGTAAAGAACATTCAGACATATCTGTCTGATCGTGGGTACAGGGTACGTGATGCATTTAAACCCGGAGATATCGTAGTGTGGAAACTTAAAGCAAGAAATGGAAAGAGCCTGGACCATATAGGTATCTGTTCAGATAAACGAAATGCGCACGGAGAACCGCTTATCATACATAATATCAATTCTGGAGCCAAAGAAGAAGATGTGTTAAGAAGATATAAGATAGTAGACCATTTCAGAGTATTTAAAAGGTAGAAGATGAGATTAGACAAATATTTGGTTGATGAGGGTTACTTTGAAAGCCGTAACCGTGCGAATGATGCCATAAAAGCTAAGAAAGTAAAGGTAGATGGAAAAGTTGCCAAAGCTTCTGCGAAGATAGATGAAAATTCTGTGGTAGATGTGGAAGATGAGAAGTTTTATGTGAGTCGTGCTGCCAGAAAACTGGAGAACTTCTTAGCTGAGTACCCTATGGACTTTAAAGACAAAAGGGCTTTGGACATCGGTTCAAGTACCGGTGGTTTTGCACAGATCGTACTTGAAAATGGTGTGGCATCACTTGATTGTGTAGATGTTGGTAAAGATCAATTACATATCTCTTTACGTGATGAGGCTAGGCTTTCTTTATATGAAGAGACAGACATTAGAGATTTTCAGAGTGAGGAAGCGTTTGCACTCATCACTTGTGATGTGTCGTTCATTTCTATTTTACAAATAACAGATGATATAGACAGATTAAGTAATGCGGGTGCAGATATCATCATACTTTACAAACCACAGTTTGAAGTGGGTAAAGATGTAAAACGCGACTCCAAAGGTGTAGTGCAGGACGTAGATGCGATCGCGAGACGTAAGGAAGCCTTTGAAGCAGAGGCAGAGAAATTAGGCTGGGAAGAGAAGTATCAGACCCATTCTCAAGTACGCGGAAAAGAGGGTAACCAAGAGTACCTTTACCATTTTGTAAAGATGGAGAAAAAATAGTTGCAATTTAAAAACAAGATAAAATCTATAGCCATTGGTTCATTTGATGGCATTCATCTCGCCCACAGAACACTGATAGACCAGGTGGATGCATTGGTCATTATAGAGCGTGATGGCGGATATTTGACACCGGGACATAAAAGATCTTTGTTCACTTCCAAGATATGTTGTTTTTATCACTTTGATAAAATAAAATCTCTGACGCCAGAAGCTTTTGTAAAAAAACTTCTAGAAGATTTTCCTTTACTTGAGACCATTGTAGTAGGGTATGACTTCCACTTTGGAAAAAATAAGGCAGGTAATGCCAACATGTTAGAGGTTCTTTGTGATAAAGAGGTGATCGTCGTAGATGAAGTTTCTGTAGATAAGATACCTGTGCATTCGAGGACTATAAAGGAGTACTTACGCAAGGGTAACATTAAAATGGCCAATAAATTGTTGGGTAGAGTACACCATATAGATGGAGAAGTAGTCTCCGGGCAGGGACTGGGTAAAAAAGAGTTGGTTGCAACGATCAACTTAAATGTTAAACACTATCAGCTTCCTATGGAGGGTGTCTATGTAACGCGTACCTATATAGAAGATGAATGGTTAGACTCTGTAAGTTTTTTAGGGCACCGTGTCACGACAGATGACTCTTTTGCAGTAGAGACACATATCTTAGACAAAGAGATAGGTGTAGTAAAAGGAAAGGTTCACTTGGGATTTGTTGACTTTATACGTCCAAATCAAAAGTTTGATAGTCTGGAATCGTTGAGGCAGCAAATTCAGAATGATATTGTTTGTGCTAAGGAATTGTTGTTATAAAAAGAAAAGTTATTGCGAAATGATTATAGAAGAGTGTGGTATTATCAAGACTCTTCTTGATATCTCTTGGTAATATTATGTTAAACTTAATACAATAAAGTAAAAAAGGTTCTCTTTGAAAATAGCAGATAAAAAAGCCTTAAAACGAGTATCTATCATTCAGACAGCTTTACAACTGTTCTCTACAAATGGCTTTCATAAAACAACAATACCTGATATTGCCAAAAAAATGCAGATGAGTGTTGGAAATATATATAATTATTTTTCCTCTAAAGATATATTGGCAAGAGAGATCATTAAATATACATCTGAGGCATTAGGTACAGAGATCCAAAAAGTAAATATGCTTGATATATCTACTGAAGAAAAAGTGAAGAAGATTGTAGAAGTCTATTTTAGTATGGCACAAGAAAAACCGGAGATGATAGAGTATTTTTTACGTGTCTATCTCTCCCATCGTGAAGTTTTCACTGATGATTGTGAGGGTATGGTCTGTGTTTCCGGTTTTATCACGGAGATCATGATCTTCTTTGATGATGGTGTAGCCTCTGGCGAGCTTAGAAATCAAGATTTCTTCTCTGCATTTGGACTCTTTATGGGGTACTTAGGCGGTATGGTATTTCTTAAAGGTGAAGGCATTTTACCTAAAGAGATCAATGCATATATTGATGATATTTCTTATAATATCTTTAACGCATTAAAAGTTTAGATGGAGGGGCCAAATGAAACCTAAACTTCTTTGGCTCCAATCTATCACATGTAATGGTAACGCACACTCTTTCTTCAATCATCCCGACTTTTTTTCTATTCTCTCTGCTTTTGAACTGATACATCATCCATTTATCGATACAGATCACACTTTTGAAGAGATACTTCAAGGATCAGCTCCCTGTGATATTTTGATTTTGGAAGGATCCTTTAAAGAAGAAGGTTTTACAAAATCCGGCATAGAAGTATCACATCTTATAGATACCTATGCACGTAAGGCTCAACACATTATTTCTGTAGGTACCTGTGCAACTTTTGGAGGTATATTTAAACAAAATGACCCAGATCACATTTCGGGTTTTTGTTTTGACGAGGAAGAAAAAACAGACAGATATACAACGTATGCTTCCAAACTTATCTCTTTACCTGGATGTCCTGCACATCCCAAATGGATATCTTTTGTTTTTATGATGCTTGCAGCAGATAAAAACATCGTTTTGGATGAAATGCATCGTCCTGTTGAACTGTATGGCTATACGGTACATAATGGCTGCACAAGAAACGAATACTTTGAATGGAAAGTAGATACAAAAGGTTTTGGTCTAAAAGAAGGTTGTCTTTTTTATAACCATGGCTGTCAAGGACCTTATACAAAAGGTAGTTGTAACATCATACTGTGGAATGAAACCAGTTCAAAGACCAGGGTAGGTACACCTTGTTTTGGTTGTACTGAACCAAACTTTCCTAAACAGGCACTTTTTGAAACAGAGACGAACATGGGTATTCCCGGGAAAATGCCGTTAGGTGTACCTAGAAGAGCTTACTTTACTATTACAGGTATTGCAAAAAGTTTTAGTATTAAACGATTTGAAGAGAGAATAATAAAATATGATAGTTAAACAGTTGATAGAAAAGGTAGAAGGGGAAGCAACACTTGATTTTACTATGAAAGAGGGAAGAGTAGAAGGTGTTGCAATAAATTTTGGCTATACACGAAGTATAGAGAAGATACTGCAAGGAAAAGCAGACAGAGATGCCCTTGTGATTACTCCAAGAGTATGCGGTATATGTAATCATGCACACCTGATGGCTTCAGTAAGAGCCATAGAGAGTGGGTATGAAAATGCTGGTGTCACTATCTCTTTGAGTAATAAAGCTAAATCTATTAGAACATTTACCCTGCATTGTGAACTGATACAAAATCATATTAAATGGTTTTATATGGTTATTATCCCACAGCTAAATAATCTTTTATCTCTCAGTAGTGAAGAAAACCCTTTTCTTAAAGCTTCATATCTCACTTCAAAGATTACAAGGGCATTGGCAATATTTGCTGGACAGTGGCCTCACTCAAGTTATGCAGTACCAGGTGGTGTAACCTGTGATTCTACTTATGTAGATGTGATGCAGGCAAAGGCATTAGTAGAAGAGTCTATACGTTTTTTTGAGGAAGTGGTCACGGGTTTACCATTAGATAGTTATCTATTGATTGATGCTATGTCTTCAATAGATAAAATTCAAGGCGATTTTGGCAAAGTATTGCAGTTATTAAAAACACATGGTTTGGTTTTTGAAGGGTTAAGTCATGACAATTTTATCGTTTTTGATGACAGTATACTCTCACCTTCAGGAAAATCAAGGGCTACAACACGTGCATCTGTAGATGTAAAACATGTGAGTGAACTCCTGCAAAAGGGAACTTCTGCCAAGGCAGCTACATATAAAGATAAGTTTTATGAAGTTGGTCCACTAGCAAGAGGGATGGTGTCTAAAAGGCCTATTATTAAAAGTTTACATAAACGTTTTAAAGATTCAATCATGACACGTATTTTTGCACGTGTTCATGAAACCGCTTTACTGCTTGAAGACTGTAAGACTATACTTGATTCTCTTGTATTGGATGAACCATCATGTACACTAACAGAATCAGATTATGCAGAGGACTATACCGGAGTAGGTGTAGTGGAAGCTGCTAGGGGATCTCTTATTCATAAAACTACAGTGAAAGAGGGTTGTATAGAGAACTATACTATTGTGACTCCCACACAATGGAACCTTAGTAATGACACTAAAGATAAATCTGGTATAGCAAGTATGGCGATGCGAGGTTCAATGACTATTGAAGAAGCCACGTTTATCTTTCGTACCTTTGATATTTGTTCTGTATGTACTACTAAATAATTAAAAATTATATAAAACAATTACAAAAATCACTCTAATTTCATAAAAATGAATGGCTATTCATTATAATTTAAGTTTTCTTTGCCTAGAATACTGAATGGTCATTCATTCATTTATTGAAAAGGAGAAAATATGATTAAAGATAGAGAAGAGTCTGTAAAGAAACTCTTTACAGCCCAAAGTGCACAGGTTGATACAAATAGAGGTGAGTCTTATTATGATGAACTATATATACAATGCCAGCAGCGTATTGAGGAGTTGAAACAATTAGAACCTCTCAATAATAGAATGGATTTTACTGAAAGTATAGAAGATCAGGGACTTGAGAGAAGAGATTTCTTAAAGTGGGCATCTGCAACAACAGCGATGTTAATGCTGCCTGCTTCATTTACACCACTGGTAGCTGACGCTGCGATACTCATGAATAGAGTGCCAGTCGTGTGGGTAGAACTTTCTGATTGTGCGGGTAACTCAGAAGCATTGTTACGTTCAGATGGACCACAGATTGATGAGATCATCTTAGATATTATCTCGTTAGAGTTCCATGAAACACTTCAGGCAGCTTCAGGTCATCAGGCTGAGAAGCAGATGAATGAAGCGATGGAACACTTTAAAGGTAAATACCTTCTATTTGTAGAAGGTGCAGTGCCACTTGGTATGGATGGCAACTACGGAACTATCGGTGCAACAGGAGAGACATTTGTTGATCATTTACATCGTGCTGCTGAAGGAGCGGCTGCAGTAGTGGCTGTAGGTTCTTGTGCAACGTATGGTGGAATTCCAGCAGCAGCACCAAACCCGACAGATTCTGTAGGTGTGATGGATGTTGTAAAAGGAAAGCCGATCATCAATATCCCTGCATGTCCTGCAAATCCATCAAATATGGTAGGTGTGATCTTACACTTTGTACTTACAGGAACGATTCCTGAATTGGATTCACTTCTGCGTCCAAAGTTTGCTTTTGGATACCGAATTCATGACAATTGTGAAAGACGTGCACACTTTGATGCAGGTGAATATGTAGAAGAATGGGGAGATGAAGGGGCTAAAAACAACTTCTGTCTTTACAAAGTTGGATGTAAAGGTCCAATGACATTTAACAACTGTTCCATTATCCGTTACAACGAAGGAGTGAATTGGCCTATTGGTGTTGGACGTGGATGTATTGGGTGTTCTGAACCGGATTTTTGGGATAAGTATGCGTATGAGCGACCTATGTCAAATGCCAACATTAAAGCACCAACAGGTGGTGTGGAAAAAACAGTTGATGAGTTTGGTTTAGGATTATTAACGGTGGCTGGTATAGGTATAGGTATACACGCAGCAGCAAGTTATGTCGCTGGTAAAAAAGATGGTGAAGGAGAGTCGTAATGCAAGAATTAAATGAAGAAGTAGAAGCTCATACCACAGGTGGTGGAACTACACACGGAACAGATGGAAACTTCCATTCAACAGATGCAAACGGTAATAAACACATTATTGTTGATCCCATTACAAGAATTGAAGGGCATCTAAGAATTGAAGCAGTGATCGATAGTAATAACAAAATAGTAGATGCATTCTCATCCTCTACGATGTTTAGAGGCATTGAAACGATTCTAAAAGGAAGAGATCCTAGAGATTGCGGCTTGATGGCAATGCGTATTTGTGGTGTTTGTACAGGTACACATTATCAAAGAAGTATTGAAGCGGTAGAAGATGCATTTAATGTAACGATCCCTAAAAATGCACGTTTAGTGCGTAACCTTATTCAGGGAGCACTATATGTGCATGATCACTTGGTACATTTCTATCATCTGCATGCGCTTGATTTTGTTGATGTCGTAGCAGCCACGAAAGCTGACCCTGAAGTAACTGCAAAAGAGGCTCAAAAATGGGCAAAGGTGGCAGGCCATAAACCGTATATCTCTGGAGAAGCAGATTTTAAAGCAATTCAAGATCGAATTATAAAATTTGTAAAAGAGGGACGTCTTGGTATCTTTGGAAATGGATACTGGGGAAACAATAACTACAAATTAACACCGGAACAAAACCTCATAGGTGTTGCACATTATTTAAAAGCATTAGATGTACAAAGAGATATGGCAAAAATGCAATCAATTTTTGGTGGTAAAAACCCACATCCTCAATCTATTGTTGTTGGTGGTGTGACCTGTGTTCAGGATATCCAAAATCCTGCACGTATCTCACTTTTTAAACAGTTACTTGTTGATAGTAATGAGTTTATAAAAGGTGCATATCTTCCTGATATTTATATGGCTGGAACTATGTATGCCAAAGAGGCAACAGATGGTTCGGCAACATTCCATGCCTCTGATCACAAAGGTGCATTAGGAAAAGAAGTAGGTGGTACTGGTGGAGGTGTGTTATCGTATATGAGTTATGGTGACTTTAGACTGGATGACACCGGTTTTTATAGTTCAGACCTGTTCTTTAAAAGAGGTTTGGTACTTGGTGGAGATATTTCAAAACTTCATGAGCTGGATGAGTCTAAAATTACTGAAGATGTAACACACTCTTGGTACGAAGGTACAGGTGCACCGGAACATCCATATGTAGGAACAACTATTCCTAAATATACCGGACTCAATAAAAAAGATGATGGGTATGCTTACCTGAAAACAGATGAAAAGTACTCATGGATCAAGTCACCCCTTTATAACGGTCAAAAAGTTGAAGTTGGTCCTCTTGCGCGTATAGTAGTAGGATATGTAGGTGGTGATGCACGTACTAAAAAGTATGCAGGGGATTTCCTCAAGCGTTCAGGTCTTCCACTTACGGTACTCTTTTCAACTGTAGGTAGAACAGCTGCACGTGCCATAGAGACAGATATGATCGGTGATGCAATGGTCGAATGGGTTGATGAGTTGGCTAAAAATGCAGCATCTGGTGATCTTAGAACTTGGACAGAGTTTGATTTTGAAGAAGTTTCGGCTGACACAAAAGGTAGGGGTCTTGCTGAAGCACCAAGAGGTGCATTGGGTCACTGGGTCAATGTCAAAGACGGTAAAGTCGCGAACTACCAAGCGATCGTGCCTTCTACATGGAATGCAGGCCCAAGAGGACCTAATGGTGAGGTGGGTGCTTATGAAGCATCACTTATTGGTACAATAGTTGCAAATCCTGAAGAGCCGTTAGAGATAATTAGAACTATACATAGTTTTGATCCATGTATTGCTTGTGCGGTGCATGTGGTTGATACAAAAGGTAAGGAGTTAGCTGTATATAAAGTTGATCCTACCTGTGCATTCTAAGGAGGTTGTGATGAAACCAGGATATAAAAAAGTTGAACGTATGAATGGTACGATGCGTATTATTCATTGGACCAATGTTATTTCATTGATCGTTGCAGTGATCACTGGGCTTTATATTGCTTATCCCTACTATTCAGCACTTATTGCAGATCCTGCAGTAGATAAATATGTGATGGCATGGAACCGTTGGGGACATTTTATTGTTGCGATCATTTTTGATGTAACGTCAATCATTGTTTTTTATCTCTCTTTTGCGACACGATTTTTAAAGGTTAAACCTTATGAGAAAGATATTCCTAAAGGGAATAACATCAAAGAGTTTTTTGAAGTATTTTTAAACCTTGTAACACTAAATAGACGCAAAAATTTTGATTCGTCGTATTTAGATAGTTTTAATGCTGTCAATTTTACGATATTTCACCTCTTGCTGGTTTGGATGTTATTGACTGGTCTTCAACTGTATGTACATGGTTTGGGTTCAGGTCTTAGCTCTATTGGTGAGTGGTGGCCATGGATGCTGCATTTTGTTACTGATTGGACGATCCCTGTAAGTGGTTGGATACATGGTGCCGGACCTACAGCTTCCATTATGGATGTGCGTATTTCGCACCATTATACAATGTGGTGGATTCTTTTCTGGGTAGTGTTTCATATCTATTATCAAGTATGGAGAACAATTTACTGGCAAGAGAGTGACATTAACATTGTTTTTGGCGGAAATAAATACGTTAAAGATGATGAGAATCACAAAGAAGCATAATGCTTCTTTGTCATAAGGTCTAAGATGTTAGAGAAAAAAATTGCACTTATCGGTATTGGGAACATTATGTTTCATGATGAAGGTCTTGGTGCATATTTGGTCAAGTATATCGAAGAGAATTATGAAGCTAACCCTCACTTAACTATTGTTGAGGGGGGTACTTTAGGGTTTACTTTGATGACGTACTACCAGGAATATGACAAAATTATAGTAGTAGGTACAGGCTCCAAAGAGGGACCTGTTGGAACCATTGCTTCAGAAAATGCACAAGAGGTGATGGCAAATGAAAATGCCACACGTAAAACAGCTAATGAAGTAGAGATCACTATGATGATAGAGATATGTTCTTTTCATGAAGAGATGGGTGAAGTTCAACTCATTACTATGGTACCTCATGACATTATAGAAGTTAAAAATGCTATGACACTTCAAGCGTTAGAACATATGCCTACTTTGGTAGAACGGACACTTAAAGTGTTGAAAAACTCTGACATTGTACTAGAAAGAAAAGATGCTAAAGAAGTTACTTTTTTAGAGATCATAGATGCATATGCAAACCCAAAAATGTCAGATTATCATGAGATATCGGCATTGGTATGAAAGTGTGTTTTATCTCTAAGGCACAGACTCTATTGATATATGACACAAAATATATAAAGGATAAACATGTATTTTATTTTTGAAATTTTATTCTCTTCACCTAAAAACTATATAGCCAATATCATAAGGTCATATGCAGATCGAGAAGAGGTTAATGTTGAGGTATTGCAGACTATAGATAAGATAGTGATGTCTTTTAATAAAGACGATGACAAGATAGAAAAGTTTTTACTTGGCCTAGAGGATGTGCTGCCCGCATCACTTTTTTTAGGTAAAGGTAAACACTATATTGCTAAAGAAAAACCTGCACTGATGCCTGTATCAAAAATAGATCTTCCTTTGAACATTGCTCCTTGTCCCACATGTCAAAAAGAGATATTTGATGTGAGTTCAAGACGTTATTATTATCCTTTCACTTCATGTAATCATTGTGGTTCACAACATCCTTTTGTGACAAAATACCCGTATAAACGTTCTAATACATCAATGAAGTTCCTAATACCATGTAAAGCGTGTGATGATGAGCGTAAAACAAATGCATTGCGTAAAGAGTATCCACTCATCTCATGTATTGATTGTGGTATCGGTCTTCGTATGCTTGATAAAGATACCGAACACATGGCATTGAATAAGGGAGATTATCGAAAATTATTTGAGGTGAGTGCCGGGGCTATAGCTTCAGGTAAGAGTGTCATTATGAAAACTATGCATGGATATAGAAAGTTTTTTGATCCCAATAGCTCAGCACAAGAGCATGTAGGACTATCAACCTTACTCATGGCTTCCGCTCAAGGGTTTAATGCACATCTCATGATGGTAGAACAAGAGTTTAATGCGCTGTTGAGTATAGAACGACCACTACTAAGAGTTGCGACAAAAAGTGATGAAATAAAAAAACTTTATGGTTCATCTGTGCAAGTGAAATACCCTGATGATGGGATGACAATGATCTTGGCCAGAGAGATACTGAATGCGGGTTTAGAATATATAGCTTATGTTGAATGTGATAGTGAAGAGAATGCTGATTTCCTAGTTGATTTTGATATACCGCTAAATACACAAAAAGATACAAAAGTGTTTATCAATCAAGATACTAAATTATTTGTTTCGGGGGAGAGGATCATATATCCTGCCGAAGTCCAAAATAATAGGAGCAGGTTGAGTATTGCGCATGAACTTGCCTGTGTAAAGGATGATCAGCATAGTATTATTGATTCGTTAGATGTTTTTGATGAGACCAGAGTACAAGAGCTCTATGTGTTAGAAGGGGAAGACTTTGATGCTGAACACTCTAATGAAACACAGTTTGAACAAGGTAATGCATCTATGATGTCAGTACTTTCAGAGCACTACAAAATTGGTCAAAAATCTATAGGTGTTCATTTTGACGGTACATTAAATTTTCTGTATTATAATGGAAAAAGAGTGATTAATGCTGTACCTTCTATACCTTTTGAATCAGACAATCTCTGGGAGAAGATACGTACACTCAGAGAGGGGTCCGATAGATTGGTTGAGAACTATAAAAAAGCTTATCCTAAAGTCTGGGAACGTTTAAATACGCTTGAAGGTAATATGGATATCTTTGAAGTTACTGCAATTACACTTGGTTTAGAAGATGAAAGTTTTGAGGGTATTTCTGCTGAGGCATTAAGCTTCTTAGGTAAAGGCGGATTACAAATAGATACAAGGGTAAAAGATAACAGATTTGACAACTATGCATTTTTGACCAGCATCATGTCCTATCAGCTTGGCGGGGTTGAAAACAACTTTATGTGTTACAGTATTTACGAATCATTTGGTGATTATATCGGTGAGATAGTACCTCAGTTGACTGAAAAAGTAGATACCCGTATCGTAGTGCTGAGTGGTGAAACCTTTGCCAATCAGTCTCTCTATGGTAGAATACAAAGAACATTGGGACAATATAAACCACTGATGAATAAAAACTTCCCGATAGGTAAGGAGAATGCGGTACATGGAGCCCTCTACTTATAAAATACAGATAGAAGGAACCGTACAGGGTGTAGGGTTTCGTCCTTTTATTTATGGGCTGGCAGTACGTTATAAGCTTAAAGGTACAGTACTTAATGGTACACAAGGTGTAGTGATTGTTCTCTCTGCTTCTGAGGATGTTTTTGAAACATTTTTACAAGCTATTAAAGATGAGCTGCCACCCCTTGCTTCTATAGATAATATATACACTTCTAAAATACCAAGAGAAGACTTCACCGATTTTCAAATTATTTCAACAAATGATGAAGGTGAAAAAACTGTACGTATTCCGCCAGATGTGAGTGTTTGCAGTCAGTGTGAAAAAGAACTTTTTGACCCAAATAACCGTCGTTATAAATATCCGTTTATCACGTGTACACAGTGTGGAGTTCGTTACTCCATCATCTATGATTTACCTTATGACAGGGTACATACTTCTATGAAGTTTTTTGAGATGTGTGAAGCGTGTGAGGCAGAGTATACAAACCCACTAGACAGACGTTACCACGCTCAACCCATTGGGTGTTATGAGTGTGGTCCTACACTTGAACTACGAGATAATCAAAGCAATGTGCTAGAAAAACCTAGAGGGATAGAGAGGGTTGCAGAGCTACTCAAAGAGGGTCACATCGTAGCAGTCAAAGGAGTAGGTGGTTACCACCTTATGTGTGATGCTACCAATGCCAAGGCGGTAAGCAAACTACGACAGCGTAAACACCGCCCAAGTAAACCTTTTGCACTTATGGTAAAAGACATTAGCATGGTTAGAGAACTTGTAGATGTCTCAGCTAAAGAAGAAGAGTTACTTAGCTCAGTACAACGCCCCATCGTTTTACTCGAAGGCATGAAAAAACAGTTAGAGGGTGTGGCACCTAAACTGACTAGGCTAGGACTATTCCTCCCATACACACCACTACATCTACTACTTTTAGAGGAACTTCAAAGACCGTTAGTGGCAACGTCAGCCAATGTAACAGATGAACCCATCTGTACCAACCTAGAATCTTTAGAAAAACTCCAAGGAGTGTATGACTATGTGTTAGAACACAACCGTGCAATAGTTAATGGCTGTGATGACTCAGTGGTGATGGTGGTAGAGGGTAAAGAGGTTATCTTAAGACGAGCAAGGGGCTATGCTCCTGCTAGCATCACTCTAGCCAAGAGGCTTAGCGAACATGTATTGGCCTTAGGTGCCAACCAAAAGAGCACAGTAGCCATAGGGTTTGAAGATCAAGTCATCCTCTCTCCTCATATTGGAGACTTGGATTCCATAGGTTCAATGGAGTACTTTAGAAAGAATATAGAGTCTCTTGAACGCATCTACAGTTTTAGCCCGACACTCATAGCCCACGACAAACACCCAAGCTATGAGTCTACTAAAGTAGCCAAGCAGATGAGCCAAGCAAAAGGCATACCCTTGAGGGAAGTACAACACCACTACGCACACATCTTAGGTGTGATGGCTGAGAAACAGATGCAGGGTAAGGTCTTTGGTGTGGCGTTTGATGGTACGGGGTATGGTGATGATGGCAATTTATGGGGTGGTGAGTTTATGGTGTGTGATTACGAAGGTTACGAACGTGTGGCACACCTAAAGTACTTTAAACTCTTAGGAGGTTCTAAAGCCATTAAAGAGCCAAGACGTGTGGCACTCTCACTCCTTTTTGACCTCTATGGTGAAGAGGCATTAGACTTAGACAATGCTACTACACAAGCTTTTAGTACTGTAGAACTCAAAACCTACTACCTCGCATGGCAAAAAGGACTCAATGCACCGATCAGCTCTTCTGTAGGACGCCTCTTCGATGCAGTGGCTTCGCTACTTGGTATCATACAGGTGATGAGCTTTGAGGGAGAGAGTGGTATGCTCCTTGAGGAGCTGTATGATGGGAGTGTGGAAAGGCATTATGACTTTAGCATTGAAGAGGGGAAGATAAACATTTTACCTATGTTAGAAGCTATGCTAAGTGAAACAGACGTCAATGTTGCTACTTCAAAGTTTTTTCACACCTTAGTGGAGTTGATATCTGAGGTGTATGCACCATATGATTTGCCTATGGTTCTTGGTGGTGGAGTATTTCAAAATAGAGTACTTTTATCGCTAGTGTTAAAAAGATTTCCTCAAGCGATACTATCCCACACAATACCTCCTAATGATGGAGGTATTGCTTTAGGACAGGTGGCTTCTTTTTTAGTCGTCGAGTAAAAAGTCCAAATCAAGCTTCTCAGGCTTAGCATGTGTTCCATCACAGTAAGGGGTACAAGAACTTTTTTTACACAGACATAAAAGCGCTTCACTATCACGAGTTGCGATGAACTCTTTTGGATTAAAGTCACTACCTTTATGGCTACCATCACATAGGACACCATCACTACTTTTGCTACAAGTGCAGAATTGGTAGGATTTACCTTTTTCAAGAGTTGTTTTGACAGGATGTTTCATAGGCTTCCTTTTAAGATATAGTAACGAAGTAGTGCTTTAAGAGTCACGTTCCTCCATAGTATTAAAACGCCACTCTGCTTCTTTCAGATAGAAGATAAACTGTTCATCACTTACCCCTTTGTATTGGAGTATGAAACTTTCAAAATATTTCCAAAATTTTGTGATGGTCGTTTGGGCTGTTGAGAGTTTTGCTACTTTATTAAATTTCAGATACTTGAGTATGAGTTTATTATCCTGTTCATCATCACTATGTAGTGGAATGTGTCTTGAACGAGGCATCATGATGTTATAGATTTTTCCATCATATGAGAGTGTAAGAAAGTGTTGTAGTTTAGAGATGTTCTCTTCTATCTTTAGACTCTTTGGTAGGTATAGGTATTCGTCATAGCCTGTCACTTTATGGCTATTGTGCTGATACATCTCATCAGCGTAGAGTGCTATATTTCTTCGAAATTGTTCAAAATATTTTTGTACCGTAGCAAAATGCATTTTTGTTTCAAAGGAAGTTTCTCTTGCAGTATCTCCATTTTTAAAATGTGTATAGAGTGTTTGTTCACGTTTGAGCTTTCTAGGACTGAATTTTCGCTTACACTTTCCACATTTACGCTGTTTATCAGAGAGCAGATAGGTATATGGATAATTACAATAAATACATTTCATGATTTATTATATATTTAAGTCCTTAAAATAGAGTAGAAAGCTATTTTTTAATATGTATTTAATATTTAAATACTATTATAGTGAATAGTTATTCAGTTTTTTAGGAGTAAGTAATGGAATTATCATTATTAATTATTTTTTGGTACGGGGTACTTCATGCATTTGGACCAGATCACCTTACTGCCATTGCAGACTTTTCTATAGGAAAGAATAGAAAAAAAACATTTATCATTACATTCCTTTTTGCCATGGGACATGGTGTGAGTCTTTTTATCTTTGCCAAACTTCTTGAAACAGTTCAACTCTCAGAGTCTCTTTTAGCCTATGGAGACATTATATCTGCTACCGTGATTATAGCTATGGGGATATACTTGCTTTTTATGGTATTTACGCAGCGTATACAGTTACGCACACACATGCATGAAAATAAAGAGCATATACACATCTGGTTTGGTAAGTCACATGAACATAATGGTGATGTGGTAGCTAGAAGCTCATCATTGACACTGGGGCTTTTGATGGGTGCTGGAGGTGTAAGAGGTATGCTTGTTACACTTGGTGTGGTGCAAGGCGCACAGGTAGACTTCACACTTGTGACAGCATTTACATTAGGTGTGATGTTGATCTTTGGGCTTTTTGGTGGAGTGATGCATTACATTAACCAAAACTTTTTAGGTAACCTTACCAATGTAAGAAGAGCCTTTACTACAGCAGGTATATTTTCACTTGTTGTGGGAACAAATATATTATTAGGATAGGAGAGACAGATGTGTACAGATTGTGGGTGTAGTATAAGAGGAAAAGATGTCGATGGAGAGGAACATGCAGGAGAACATAGTCATGATGGTGGGAAGACATTTCATGCTCATAGTCATGGAGAAGAGGGACATACTCATGAACATGATAGTTCCGGTGAACACCAAAAAGCACATGAACATCTACACCATAACCCCCAACTTAACGACTCTAAGACCATTTCTGTTATACAGAAGATATTAGACAAAAATGACCATGAAGCTAACCATAACAGAAGTCACCTGGAAGAGCAAGGCATATTAGGTATCAACCTTATGTCTAGTCCTGGTTCGGGGAAAACAACCCTTTTAGAGTATTTGGCAGATGTAGCAAACTTCAAGTTTGGCGTGATTGAAGGTGATTTGGAGACAGAGCGTGATGCTAACCGTCTTAGAGCAAAAGGTATTCATGCTGAACAGATACAAACAGGTACGGCGTGTCACTTAGATGCCTTTATGGTGCATAAAGGTTTACATCATATGCCTTTAGATGAGTTGGATGTATGTTTTGTTGAAAATGTAGGAAACCTTGTTTGTCCTGCAAGTTATGATGTAGGTACTCATTTAAATATTATCCTTGTTTCCATCCCGGAAGGGGAAGACAAGATAGCTAAATATCCGGTAATGTTTAGACAAGCTGACTTGGTACTCATAACAAAAACAGATCTGCTGCCACACTTTAAATATGATATAGAAGCAGAGAAAGCAGAAGCACGACGTATTAAGCCCAATGTGGACATTTTAGAAGTGAATGTCAATGATATCGCTTCTGTTAAAGCAGTGGCTGAGTGGATAGAATTTAAAAGAAAGATGAGAGGTTAGTATGTGTTTATCAATCCCAAGTAAAGTAGTGAAAATTTCTGATGATAAAACGATGTGTACTGTTGATACTATGGGAGTACAGCGTGATGCAAACCTAATGATGATGGCTGAAGAGGATGTAACCATAGGCGATTATGTGCTGCTTCATATCGGCTTTGTGATGAACAAAATAGATGAAGACGAGGCTATAAAATCGATAGATACCTATAGAGAACTACTTGCTGTCATGGATGAAGATGAGCGTCGTCAAGCTATTATAGATGATGATAATTGTCCTGACAGAGATGTATGATGGCAGAGCTTGAGCTAAAAAATCTTTATGATGATTTTAGAGATGGTGATACCATTAAAGCTTATGCAAAGATCATTGCTGAGGATGCAAAGAAGTTAAAAAAACCTATTAATATCATGGAAGTGTGTGGTGGACATACACATACCATTATGAAGTTTGGTCTTCCTCAGCTGTTACCGGAAAACGTCAATTTTATACATGGACCAGGATGCCCTGTGTGTATTATGCCAAAAGAGCGGATTGATCATGCCTATGTATTATCTATGCAGCCAAATGTGATACTTGTAACATTGGGTGACATGATAAAGGTTCCAGGAAGTAATGGTAGTTTGCAGGACGCAAGGGCAAAGGGTTCAGATGTACGTTTTGTTTATTCTCCAATGGAGTGTATCAAAATTGCTGAAGAGAACTCAGATAAAAAAGTGATCTTTTTTGCTATTGGGTTTGAAACAACAACGCCTATGACTGCAGTGTTGATAGATCAAGTGATCAAACAGGATATTAAAAATATTTTCTTTCACATTAACCATGTGACCGTACCTGAAGTGATGGTAGAGTTGATTGACAGCCGTGATGAACATGTGGACTCTTACAATAATCAAATAGATGCATTTTTAGGACCAAGTCATGTAAGTGTGATCGCAGGTTCCAAGATCTATGACCATTTCCCAAAAGAGTACGGCCGTCCTGTGGTTGTGACCGGTTTTGAACCTGTGGATGCAATGGAAGGCATCAGTATGATAGTGAAGCAGTTTATAGAAGAGCGTTGTGAACTTGAGGTTCAGTACAAACGTGTGGTTAATCATGATGGTAATCTCAAAGCACAAGCATTGATAGAACGATATTTTGAAAAGATGAGCCTTTTTAGATGGCGTGGACTTGGTAATGTTCCTGACAGTGGTTTAAAACTTCGTGAGGCTTATGCAGCGTATGATGCCGAAATTCTTTATAAAGACGTACTCCCCATCGCTGAGATAGAAGACCATAAACTTTGTATCTGTGGAGATATTCTTCGTGGTATGGCGAAACCACAAGAGTGTACTATCTTTGGTACGGCATGTAAACCTACATCTCCGATAGGCTCGTGTATGGTGAGTTCTGAGGGTGCATGTGCCGCTTATTATAAATATGGAAATCTAATATGACAAAAACAATTACAATTGCCCATGGAAATGGTGGAGAAGAGAACAATGAATTGATCTCTAAAGTTTTTTACAAACATTTTGAAAATGAGATCTTGTCAAAAAGTGAAGATGCTGCTGTGATAGAAGATGGAAAACTTGCATTTACGACAGACAGTTTTACAGTAAGCCCACTTTTTTTCTCTGGTGGAGATATAGGTAAACTTGCTGTGTGTGGTACATGTAACGACTTGGCCATGATGGGAGCAAAACCTAAATATATAACCTGTTCTGTGATCATTGAAGAGGGATTCTCTACACGAGATTTGGAAAAGATAGTGAGATCAATGAAAAAAGAGTTAGAGATCAATGGTGCCATAGTAGTCAGTGGTGACACAAAAGTTGTTCCCAGAGGATCTGTAGATAAACTCTTTATCAATACAACAGGTATAGGTCAAATAGAACATAAGGGTATCTCTGCATCAAATTTAACAGAGGGTATGAGTATTTTAGTAAGCCGTGATGTAGGTACTCATGGAGCTACCATCTTTGCTGCACGTGAAGGTATAGAGTTAGAGAGTGATCTCCAAACAGACTGTGCATCACTTTACCCACAAGTAAGAGAGTTGATAGATGCAGACATTAACATAATTTCCTTACGTGATGCAACACGAGGCGGCGTTTCTGCCGTGTTAAATGAGTGGGCAAAAAGTTCAGATGTCTGTGTTGAGGTCAATGAAGAGAGTATCCCTGTTCAGGAAGCTGTGAGAGGCATTTGTGAGATGTTAGGGTTTGAAGCAGTGGACCTGGCAAATGAGGGTACATTTGTATTGGCTGTTGCCAAAGAGGATGAAGAGAGGGCTTTAGAAGTTCTACAGCAGACACATAAAAAATCTGCCATCATTGCTACTGTGACTGAGCAGCATAAAGGTAAAGTCATTCTCAACTCATCATGGGGAACTAAACGGTTTCTAGATTTGCCTACGGGTGAACTTTTACCACGGATCTGTTAAGCATTACTATGAAAATACTTCTACTTTGCACCGCTTTTAATTCCCAAACGCAAGCTGTTTATACTTGGCTTGAGGACCGAGGATATCAGGTTGCAGTCTCATATGCTATCTCTGAAGTACAGATGTTAGAAGAGATAGAAGGTGTTTCACCAGAGCTTATCTTGTGTCCATTTTTAAAGCAGTATCTGCCTGAAAATATTTATGCTAATTATCCTACATATATTTTTCATCCTGGTCCCATAGGTGATAGAGGACCCAATGCTTTAGAATATGCACTTCAAAGTCATACTAAAACATGGGGGCTGGTTATCCTTCGGGCGAATGCACTTTATGATGGTGGTGATATTTATGCACAACAAGACTTTGAAGTTCGAGATACATATAAGGCTTCACTCTACCGCCAAGAGATAGTACAAGCTTCACTGCAGGCATTGGAACAGTTTTTTATAAACCTAAAGCAGCATAAAGTAACCCCACAACTTCTCAACCCAATACATGCTCAATTTACACAAGATGAGAGGGCCATAGACTGGTCTAAAGACTCTACAGAAAAGATCATAGAGAAGATACACTTTTCAGACAGTCTCCCTGGTGTACGGGATGAACTTTTGGGTATACCTTGTTACCTCTATGGTGCACATAAAGAAGACAAATTTAGAGGTGAACCTAAAAAGATACTGGCCAAGCGTGATGGTGCTATCTGTTTAGGTACATGTGATGGTGCCGTATGGATTACGCATATTAAAAAAGTAGACGGTTTTAAACTACCTGCTACCTATGTACTCAAAGAGAAGCTTGAAGGTGTTAAAGAAGAACGATTGCCCCTTATCTTCGATAAAAGTTACAACACTTTTTATGAGATAAGCGTTGAAAAAAGAGATTCTGTAGCTTACCTCTGTTTTAATTTTCATAATGGTGCAATGAGTGCTGAACAGTGTATTAGACTCAAGTATGCTGTGGAATATTTGAAAACAGAATGTGAAGTGTTGGTACTGGTGGGTGGAATGGATTTTTTTTCCAATGGCATACACCTGAACATCTTGGAAGACAGTCAAAAACAGGGGGAAGACGGATGGAGTAACATCAATGCCATGAATGACCTTGTACGCTCCATCATTTATGCAGATGATGTAGTCACAGTGGCTTCTTTTGGACGTAATGCCGGTGCGGGTGGTGTATTTATGGGCTTAGCATGTGACTATGTAGTTGCCAAAGAGGGCATTGTTCTAAATCCCCATTATAAAACACTGGGACTCAGTGGAAGCGAATACCATACCTTTAGTTTGCCTAAACGGGTAGGTAGGGAGATCTCAGAAGCGTTATTGGAATCGTGTATGCCGATATCTACTACAAAAGCAAAAATATTAGGAATGGTAGATGAGGTATATGCGCATGACAACTACTATGAAGATTTACATCAGTTTTCAAAAACACTTTATGATGATGATTTCATTTGGGCTAAACAAGAGTATCTGGAAGAAAATGGATCTATGATAGAAGCTCTTAAAGAGAATGAACTTGAAGTGATGTACCCTGAGTTTTGGGAAGAGGATAGTTCTTTCCATGCACATCGACAAGATTTTGTCTATAAAAAATGTCCTTGTGAGACACCCCAAAGATTCAAATTACCAAAGGAAAAAACCTATGCATGAATATAGCGTTGTACAAGCCTTGTTAAATCAGTGTGAAGAGCTTGCTGTAAAAAATGATGCGACACAAGTGACAAAGATCATTACTAAAATAGGTGTGATGTCCGGTATTGAGATACATCTATTGCAAACGGCATTTGATACCTTCAAAGAAGGTACGATGTGTGATAAAGCAGAGTTTATTATCAATCCTCAGAAGCTTAAACTTGAGTGTAAAGAGTGTGGTCATGTTTTTGAGGTTGATGAAGTGCGCTACATCTGTGAAAAGTGTGAAAGCTTAAAAGTAAAAGTACTTGACGGGGAAGATATGTATCTTATGCAGTTAGAAATGGAATAATACAAATCCCCATTTTAAGGGTATTTATGGGGTGTATAATCTTTAAAAATATTTAATATGGTTGTATAATTATTTTTTTATAGTTGTATCTTTTAAGGTATGGATGGTAAAATTTATTTATATTTTTAAAGGTGCATAATGAAGCTTATTAAAACAGATATTCCCGGTTATTATTATTCTAAAAATAAAAAGGGGATCACATACTACTATTCTTATAAAGACAAAACTTCAAAGCAATCAAAACGAAAAAAAATTTATTCATGTAATGAAAATAATACTACCAATTTAAAGTATGCAGTAAGTATTACAAAAGATATTTTGAACCGTGAAACAGCTAAATTAGTTTTAAAAGAAAACCAAAAAAAACAAAAAAACCAAGAAAATATAGATGAAACATTGAATGTTTGTCAAGCGCGGTGCTAAAATAGGCAGTATAAAAGACTGCTAAAAGAGTAGTTT
>CAZBLM010000002.1:0-86942 GCA_964492675.1 uncultured Sulfurovum sp. | reverse complement strand
ACTACTCTTTTAGCAGTCTTTTATACTGCCTATTTTAGCACCGCGCTTGACACATGGTAGTCTCTGCGATGGAAATCAAATCATTTCATGTTGAAATAGACGACAATAATAAAGCTACGGTCACAGTCATTTTAGATGATGTTAATAACAGTGAATCTGTCTATAATCAAGCACCAGGGGATCATCATATTTATCAAATTTTAGACAACAATAACAATATTATTAGACTTATACATCAATAGTCTACTGAAAAATTAAATTACTGTTCGTGTTATCTTTTCAGATAAAGTTGTCATGATCTCATAGGAAATGGTTCCAAGTGCTTTGGCCACTGTCTGGGCATCATCCATCACACACACTTCATCTTTTTCTGTTTCAAGAGAGATGAAGTCCATAGAAACACGTCCCAATATAGGTAAACTTTCTGCTGTCATGAAAGGCTCTGAAGTATTCGCTCTGAACCAACCATCACCATACCCTAGGTCATAGGTAGAGACCTTCATATTTTGTTTTGCTATAAAGTCTCCGCCATATCCTACTCTCTCTCCAACTTGTAATACTCTACTGGAAACCTTGTTAGCATGCAGTGTCATCACAGGTTTTAAAGTAACCGGATCAAAAGACTCTGGAAGTTCATTATATCCATATGCACTAATACCTACACGAACCAGATCTTCATCAAAACTTTTTGTTCTTAAAATAGCTGCGGAATTATGTGAATGTCTGCGTACTTTAGTAAATCCTAATTTTTTCACACTTTCTTTAACTGCTTCAAATCGTTTTTTCTGCCAAAAAAACTCGCTACTCAACACATCTGCAGAGCGATAATGTGTCATTACTCCAACAAGCTCTAACTTTTGTTCTTTGATAAGTTTCAACGCTTCTTCCAGTTCATCTAACGCGATACCGTTACGATGCATTCCTGTATCGACTTTTAACTCTACTTTTGCACCTGTCTGTGCCTGTTTAATGTCTTCTAAACTGTTGATAGTAAAAGAAAAAACACTATCTTTTCTAATACTGTCACCAAGTACCAGTATACTCTCAAAAAGAGACCGGATACATTCTGCCTCTTTACGTGTACGCACTACTGCATGCTTGATACCAAAGTCTGATGCGAGTTTTGCCATTAGTACAAGTCCATGCCCATATGCATTGTCTTTCAAAACGATGGCTATCTTCTCTACAGAGCCAGTTTTTAGTGCAATTTGGTTAAGATTATGATAAAAATTTTGTTTATTGATTTTAATAAATGCCATATATGATTATAGCTAATCAAGTTAATAGTTTAAGACAAAGGGATATGTATTATGAAGAGGGTTCCGGCTGAATGGGAGAGACAACAATGTGTACTCATGTCTTTTCCCCATGAAGAGACAGACTGGAATGCCCCTAATGACCCCTCACAGTTGGAAGCTTCTCTCTCTCCTTTTATCCGCATAGCGCAAGCTATTGCCTATGGTGAGGCAGTTTACATTATGTGTAAAGACAAAGAGAAGATATCTTCTATGTTCTGTTCTAAAAGAAATTTAACCTTCATAGAGATCCCTACTAATGATACATGGATCCGGGACTATGGGTATATCTCTATTAAAGATGGTGAAGAGAAAAGACTGATTGATTTTCGCTTTGATGGTTGGGGTGGAAAATTTGAAGCAAGTCTTGACAATGCTGTCAACAATACCCTGCATAAAAAAGGGTATATGGGAACTACCCCTCTTGAAAGTATTGATTTTACGCTAGAGGGAGGGTCGGTAGAGAGTGATGGAGAAGGTACGATCATGACTACTACAACCTGTCTATGCAACACAAATCGTAATGGGGGACAAACAAAAATAGAGGTTGAAGAAAAGTTAAAAACGTATCTTGGAGCACAAAGAGTACTATGGCTAGATAATGGTTATCTCTCTGGAGATGATACAGACTCTCACGTAGATACTTTAGCTCGTTTTGTCAACACCAAGACAATAGCATACATCAAATGTGATGACAAAGAAGATGAACATTATGATGCCTTGCAAAAAATGGAAGCGCAACTCAAAACATTTAAGACAAAAGAAGATGAGCCCTATACACTTATACCACTGCCTATGACAGAGGCTATTTATAGTGATGAGGGACAAAGACTGCCTGCGACCTATGCCAATTTTCTCATCACCAATGATGCACTGATCTACCCTACCTATAGTGACAAAAATGACAGTATAACCCATGATATATTTAAAGATATCTTTCCAAAAAAAGAGATCATCCCTATCAACTGTTTAAAGCTTATAGAACAAGGTGGCAGTTTACACTGTTCTACCATGAATATCGCCTATTAGGAGACATGATGCAAAATACGATAAAAACAGCACTTATTCAACAAGAATATCATGATACAAAAGAAAAAATGCTACTAGCTACCTCTGATAAAATAGCCCAAGCTGCACAAAATGGTACACAACTAGTTGTTCTACAGGAACTACACCAGACAGAATACTTCTGTCAAAGTGAAGATACAACGTTTTTTGCTTATGCTAATGATTATGAAAAAGATGTCACTTTTTGGGCAAGTGTAGCAAAAGAAAATCATATAGTTTTAGTAACCTCTCTCTTTGAAAAACGCACAGCCGGACTCTACCACAACACTGCTGTTGTCTTTGAAAAAGATGGTTCAGTTGCAGGGAAATACAGAAAAATGCACATTCCGGATGATCCCGGTTTTTATGAAAAGTTTTACTTTACACCAGGAGACTTAGGGTTTGAACCCATACAGACCTCCATAGGAAAACTTGGTGTACTCATTTGTTGGGATCAATGGTACCCGGAAGCGGCACGAATCATGACCCTTAAAGGGGCAGAACTTCTCATCTACCCCACTGCCATAGGCTGGTTCGATGAAGATTCAGAAGAAGAGAAAGAGAGACAATTAAACGCTTGGATCACCATACAACGCTCTCATGCTATAGCCAACGCTATTCCAGTGCTCTCATGCAATCGTGTCGGCTTTGAAGCTGACACATCAGGTGTCATGAACGGTACACGTTTCTGGGGAAACTCCTTTGTCTGTGGTGCACAAGGAGAGATCTTAGCCCAGGCAGATGACCAAACAGAGACAATTCTCTATGCGGACATCACACATGAACGGACAAAAGAAGTACGGGATATCTGGCCATTCTTACGTGACAGGCGGATAGAAGAGTATGAGTGTTTACTCAAAAGATATTGCGATGAAGACTAAGATACTGTGCTTTCGACAAGCTCAGACAATACCTATCTCTATCGCTTACTGAGCCTGTCGAAGTACCACATAAATGCGAACATTAACCCTGGTGTTTTTGCGATATTCTCATCATAAATAAGTGCTTTTGCTTCAGATAAAGGCAGATAAACGACTTCTATCTCTTCATGGTCTATACCACCACCTTCACTCACTTTCATACTCTCATCCACTTCAGTATAGTAAAGTGTTTGTTTTGATCCTGCAAAACCAACAGAAGTATGAAAAGCAGTGACCCTTTCGATGTTCTCAAGAGGCACATCATATCCGCACTCTTCTTCTATCTCCTCCTTGGCTATCTGTTTCAAAGAACTCTCTTTATCTACAATACCCGCACAAAGTTCTACTGTCATTCCATTCTCATTGTTCAGATAAACTGCCGGACGGAACTGTTTAACTAAAACAAAAGCATTTTTCTCCTTATGATAGATCAGGATGGCCACAGAGTCATGTGCATTTACGATTTCCCATGATTTTTTTATCCCGTTTTGTTCATAAGTCGCAAATGAGGCTAAGACAAATTTAGGCTCTTCTAAAGGGTGTAATTTAAACGCTTTTATACTCTCGTTCATATGTTACTTCTCTCAGTACAGCATACTATCCCTTTTTTACTCTTATCCCAAACATGAAAAGTCGCATTTTCATTTTTCATGAAATCCATCAACTTGGCCTTATGTTGTTTTGCCTCTTTGATAACAAGTTTCTTATATTTTATCTTCTTGGAAAGTGACTCTTTTTTCAATACTTTCATCGGGTTGACCCATCTGCCGTTTCTTTTCAAACCAAAATGTAAATGTGGTCCCGTACTTCTTCCTGTACTTCCCACATACCCTATGATCTGACCTTTTTTAACCTGTTGTCCACGACGTACCTTTATACGACTTTGGTGTGCATACAAAGACTCATATCCGCGAGGGTGTTTGATCTTTACTACTTTTCCATATCCGCCCATTCGTCCCGCAAAGCTTACTTTTCCACTATAAACTGCTAAAAGAGGTGTACCCCTTCTTGCACCAAAATCAGTACCGTGATGCGGACGATACCGTTTTAAAATGGGGTGCCATCTCCTATAGGTGAATTTCGATGTAACACGCACATGTCTTAAAGGCATACGAAATTTATGGGTACGCGTTCTAACACGGACTTTTTTAATGTAATCTCCATTTTTTGCGTAAGAAGAAGCTTTTCCTCCCTCCAAATGGCCATCACCATCTTCATCGACAAAGATGAACTTCTCTTTTCCTTTTTGATTTATCGCCACTGTTTTAATGTCCGGCATAAGATACAAAGCACCAAAACGTGTTTTTTGTGTATAGACAAAAGAGAGTTCATCACCCTTTCTCCATTTTCTGGAATCAACACTGTCTTTAAGTGCCATACCAAGTCTCTCAGCAACTTTTTTTTCATTGACTGTTTTCATTGTATCGGTGTAAGGGTTATTTTGAATGGTCACTTTTGCAAAGTGTTCCTCTTCTTTGTATTCGATAGGAATGATATCAAAGCCGTATTCATCGTCTTGATGTTTCTTAAACAAATGTATCTGCATCTCATCATTGATCGGAATAAGAGTTTGAAGTAATTGACCAGAACTGTTTTTCAACTCGTAGTATGTGTAATAGGATTGGATCTCAGAAAGAAATTTCATATCTTCTTTTGAGATACTATCTAACAACTTCACAGAGATATCATGTGAACTCAGATAAGCAGAAAATGTCTTACCTTTCCCCCAACGTTCATGTGTTACTTTCGCAGCAAAGAGTGAACTCACCATAACCATTAATATCACAATCGTCTTAAAATATCTCATACTTTAACTCAAACCCCTACCCTGTAAATTGGCCATAATTATAACCGAAATAAGTTAATGTGAACGATATTATTTGTATAATCAAGACTATATATTTACACAAAGGATAGCTATGCGTAAAATAGCACTTTTTGCCCTACTCTCGTTACCGCTTTTTGCTGGATTTTTTCCAAAATCGGTACATACTTCCATCCAATCTGTAGAAGGTAAAAATATTACACTCAAGTCTGCATTTCCTATAGCAGGGATGAGTGGAGTAGTGGTACATAACTATGGAAATGACCTTACCGCCATTACTCACCGTATCACACAAACGTCCAAGGGAAAAGCCAAGCTTCTTTCTGCAGATGTTTTACATCATGATAAACTCCCTACCATTAAAACAGATGCTGTAGCCGGTGATAAAGTAATGGGCGGTTATCTTTATGACAATGTACTTCTTTTGGCTCCGGATGCAGATACCTATGCAAAAGTAAAAGCGCAACATCGCGACAAGACATGGATACATCCGGACCTTTATGCACTTTATCTAGCTGTACATGATGACTTACTGGTCACAAAAGAAAACCTTGCCGGTTTTGCCAAAAAATATCAAGTGGGTCTTATCTATATCGTTCGTAAAGATTCTGCGATCCTTTTAGATCCTGTCTCAGGAAAGACCGTTGCCAAAAAAGCGATGAAAGGCTTACCTTCTGAAGGTAAATTTCCTTTCTATATGCGCTTTGACAAACTTGATACAGGCTGGTTCGGTTCAGATGCCAAAGGTAACTATTATAACTCAGTAGGAAAACTATAGTGTTAGACAAAAAACATATCAAACATTTTGAGAAACTTGTTGGAAAAGAAAATGTATACAGTGACAAAGCACACCTCATAGCTTACTCTTACGATGCAACACGTACTCGTTTTGAACCTGAAGCCGTAGTATTTCCTAGAAATGAAGCAGATGTATCTGCTATCTTATCATACTGTAATGAACACCAGATAGTCATTACTCCTCGAGGTGCAGGTTCTGGCTTTACAGGTGGTGCTTTACCTACCAATGGCGGCATTACCCTTGGTATGGAAAAGCATATGAACAAGATACTTGAGATCGACATGGAAAACATGGTAGCTGTTGTACAACCGGGTGTCATCAACATGGACCTTCAAAAAGCTGTTGAAGAGGTAGGTCTTTTCTACCCACCGGATCCTGCAAGTGAAGAGTACTCTACACTTGGAGGAAATGTCTCTGAAAATGCTGGAGGTATGAGGGCAGCCAAATACGGAATCACAAAAGACTATGTAATGGCACTTCGTGCAGTACGTGCCAATGGTGATGTCATTCGTGCAGGAAAGCGTACCATTAAAGATGTAGCAGGGTATAACACTGCAGGTATACTTATAGCCTCTGAAGGCACACTTGCTGTACTCACAGAGATCACACTGAAACTCATCCCGAAACCTAAATATACTAAAGGTTATATGGGTATCTTCCCTTCTGTAGATGATGCAATGAATGCCGTTTTCAAATCACTTGCGGCTGGAGCGAACCCAGTAGCTATGGAGTTTATGGATGCACTTGTTATACAGGCATTAAAAGAAAAACTTAATGTTGATCTTCCTGCTGATGCCGGTGCTCTGCTCATTGGTGATGTAGATGGCAATGTACCGGAAGAAGTAGCATTTCAATTAGAAACACTTGAAAATTCATTTAAAGAGAATAACGCACAAGAGTTCATTGTAGCCAATGACAAAAAGCATAGAGATGAGCTCTGGTATGCTAGACGTAATGCTTCACAATCCATTACCATTTTCGGTTCTAAAAAACTTAATGAAGATATCTCTGTACCACGCTCTATGCTGCCTGCCGCACTCAACAACATTTATAAAATAGGTGATAAATATGGCTTTAAGGTACCATGTTTTGGTCATTCTGGTGATGGAAACATTCATGTAAATGTCATGGTAGACGGTTCAGATGAAAAACAACTGCATGATGGTCATGAGGCCATAGAAGAGATCTTCCAGATGGTTGTTGACATGGGAGGTACACTAAGTGGTGAACATGGTATAGGTACAAGTAAGGCTCCATTTATGGGTATAGCTTTTAACGATATGGAGCTTGATCTTTTTAAAAGTATCAAAGCCTCTTTTGACCCCAACAACATCCTAAATCCAGGGAAAATGGGATTACCGGCATAAGACGCAAGCTGTTGCTTTAACAAAAAAAGTAGAAGGAGTTTTTGATGAAAACAAGGAAATTACTCAAAAACTACTATATCTTTCTGCGTGATTTCTTAGGCGACCTCTTTGATGACAGGATAGGACACTATGCTTCCAGTCTTAGTTGGAGTACACTCTTTTCCATTATTCCTCTACTTGTCATCTTACTCTGGATCTTTACAACCCTGCCACTTTTTGATTCAGTCTATCAAAATATAGAGACTTTTATATTTTCCAATCTTCTTCCTGCTGATTCAAAAGAGATCATGAACTACATCAGTACTTTTATGGAAAACTCACATAAACTTGGTTACGTAGGGATTTTTTATGTTGTATTTGCTGCTATTTTATTTTTAAAGAACTATGATTTTATTGTCAATGATATTTTCAATACCCCTAGCAGGAGTATCATTGAAGCCATTAAAACCTATCTTTTACTGATAGTGATCGTACCTGTACTGATGGGAACTTCATTTTATCTCTCATCATTTATACAAGAATACCTCGATATGAACAGTATCACCAGTAGTATTCACCTCTATTACTTTTTACCTTATTTAATGATCTGGATGGTATTTTATATTCTCTATCAGAACTCTGCAAATACAACGATTACTAAATCATCTGCTACGATCAGTTCATTTATCTCTTCACTGGTATGGTATCTCTCCAAAAGTGCATTTGTCTTCTATGTTGTACACAACAAAACCTATGAGTCTGTCTATGGAAGTATCTCTACGATACTCTTTTTCTTCTTGTGGATATACATTTCTTGGGCTATCTTTTTACACGGTTTAAAATTCTGTGACCTTCTAAATAGGGATGAAGAGATAGACCATATTTAAGAAGTTTGTTCCTTTTTAGCTTTGAAGTAAAATTATATAAATAAATATCCTGTGTACAACAATGCCATACTAAACGTTGTAAAAAATATTTTTCTACTCCAGATAGAAGCAAATGATATAAGTAAGTATATCCCTACTATCCATGCTGGAAGAAGTTCTGTTGTACTCTCTGTAGGCAGATCAAAAACCCAAAAGACACCACCATCCAACAAACCTCCCAATCCTATAAGATGTAAGAACATTACAAATGGATAAAACGGTACAAACAGTAATGATAGTAAAGGCGACAAGAGTTGGTATCCACTTGTTAACCCAAAAGTACCATGCACAAAAGGGAGCATCAAAACAAATATACCCACAGGTATAACAAATATGGCTATCACCCTTTTATCCAGATGTTTTGTATACTGAAGCAGAAGAAATA
Organism: uncultured Sulfurovum sp.; assembly: GCA_964492675.1. Taxonomy (GTDB): domain Bacteria; phylum Campylobacterota; class Campylobacteria; order Campylobacterales; family Sulfurovaceae; genus Sulfurovum. The sequence goes on along the minus strand of CAZBLM010000002.1, from coordinate 78,399 downwards.
TATAAAATACTCCTGCTACTGAGAACCAAAAGCTAAGTGATACCAACAAAGAAGGAAACAGAGCTAACAAACCAAACACCACTGTTCCTAGAAACATGAAGCTTAAAAGCTCCATACCAAGTAACAATATAGCCCATCCTAAAAAAACCATAGCATAAGAACGCACCAAAGAGGGAGGGAAATCTACAAACCACAGATAGAGACCTAGTGTTGCCATAGCTATTATACCCACATCGAACAATGCATGTCTGTAGGGAAAATAATGTTGCTGTAATGGTCTATAGAGCAATAGTAAAAATCCATATACTAATCCCCACAAGATCGTTAAATGAAATCCGCTTAATGCAACAAGGTGGCTCACTCCCAACAGAGATATCTTCTCCCTTAACACTTTTTCCAAAGGTGTTGCAAAGAAGATCGCGTTATAAAAAGAGGACAGTGCCATACTCTCATGCTGATCTTGTACATTTTTCAGTAAACTGTCTTTAAATGTATAAGGTAATGTTTCCTGATCTTTGATCTTACTCTTTACATAAAAAGTACCCAAATAGTCGATAAAAGATATGTTTTTATTAGGAAAAATTTGAAGTCGGAGTCTTTTATGATTATAGTTTTCTTTTCTGTAAGAGGTGGTATAAAATGTAAAACCATCATCACTTTGGAGCTTTAAAACAGTGTAACGTTTATTACCTTTACGCTTTTCATAAGATGTAAGTACTGTAGCTTTAGTATAGAAAAAAGGCTTTGCTATAAATTCCTGATAAGCACTGTAAGTAAACAGTAGTCTAAAGGATATCAAAACAAAAAGCCCTAAAGAAAACCAGATAAAGGTCTTTTTTTCGGGGAAAAGTCTAGGTTTCTCTAATGATATACCCATCCGTCTTATATAGTAGGTATGTCTACGTTTATATTTGCTTCCTGCATAGGAATATCTGCATCTTCATACTCTATCTCAAAAGCCGGGGCAATGGCTGCATCCACGAAACGTGTAAAGTTCTTTTGGAAGACGAGATTAACTGTTCCGGTAGGTCCGTTTCTCTGTTTTCCTATGATGACCTCTGCATCCTCTTCAGATTTTTTTCTAAACTCTGAAGTATACTCTTTACCCTCTGCCTTCGCCTTCATCTCTTTCTCTTTCTCTTGTGCTTCACGATAGACATCATCACGATAGACAAAAAGAATGATATCTGCATCCTGTTCGATGGCACCTGATTCACGAAGGTCTGAAAGCATCGGACGTTTGTTGTCTCTACTCTCTACACCACGGTTAAGCTGAGAGAGTGCCACTATAGGTATCTGAAGTTCTCTTGCCAACTGCTTTAATCCTCTTGATATCTCAGAAACCTCTTGTTGTCTTCCCTCTCTACCTTCACCGGACATTAACTGTAGGTAGTCGATGATCGCTACAGATATCTCAGGGTGCTGTGCTTTGAGTTTACGCAATTTTGAACGTACATGATGTATGGTCGCGTATCCACCATCATCTACAAAAAGTTTTTTACTTCCAAGGTCATCTGTTGCCGCAGCAAGCTGTGACCACTGTTCATCTCTTAAGTCCCCTACTCTGAGTGCCTGAAGCGGAATGGAAGTCTTTGCAGAGAGCAGTCTAAGCATTAGCTGTTCAGCAGGCATTTCCAGTGAGAAGAAAGCCACCCCTTCATTACGTTCTATGGCTTTAAGTGCCATGTTGAGTACCAGTGCTGTTTTTCCCATTGCAGGACGTGCTGCGATGATCACCAAGTCCCCTTTACCAAAACCTGAGGTCTTGTCATTCAGGTTTCTAAAGCCTGTATCTGTACCAATGAGCTTAGAGTTCCCAAGTGCCTTTAGACGTTCTATCTCTTCCATCATGGCATGAGTGATCTCTTTAGACTCTCTAAAGTCATCAGAAGTCGAGTTTTGTGTGATCTCGTAAAGTTTTTTCTCTACGAGGTTCATCACATCCTCTGCAGGAAGATCATCTTCAATCGTTACCTTTTTGATCTCTGTTGCCAATGTAGCTAAAGCTCTTTTACTTGACTTTGCTTTGATCTCTTTTAGATACGCTGCAGTATTGGTGATGGGATTTGCAGAGAGTAGATCAAGCATTGCTACTTCATCAAATTTACCCATAGTAGTCAACTTACCGCGTATGAACTCATCATCAAGCGGTTTCTCTTCTACACTCAACTCTTCCATCGCAGCAAAAACATGCTGATGAAAAGGAAGATAAAAATCATGCGGACTTAACTTTGCAGCTATCTCTTCATAGATCTCAGGATCAAATATCACCGCAGAGAGTACTGCTCTCTCGATGTTTAGATTATACATATTTTCCATTATTTATTGTCCTCAGCGAATTGCTCTACTTCTTCTACAAATCTGTCTACCAACTCTTCTTCAGGTAGTCTTGCCACCACTTCACCCTTAAGCATCACAAGACCTACACCTTTTCCATACGCTATGGCAACATCTGCATGTTTTGCTTCACCTATGGCATTGACCACACAACCCATCACTGAGACATCCATAGGTGTTTTGATGTGTGCCGTTCTTTTTTCCACTTCTGCCACAGCAGTTACAAGATCAGCTTCAATACGTCCACAGGTAGGACAAGAGATAATGTTAAGCCCTTCTTTGATACGCCCCGAATCCTTCAGTATCGCTTTTCCTACTTTTATCTCTTCCTCAAGTTCACCGGTAATGGAAACACGCAGCGTGTCACCAATACCATCAAGCAGTAATGCCCCCAAACCTATAGAAGACTTTATCGTCGCATGGAAAATGGTTCCTGCCTCTGTCACACCCAAATGAAACGGATACTCATTTTTAGGTCTTAACATTCTATACGCATCTACCGTTCTATCCACATCTGACGCCTTAAGAGAGACTTTGATATCTGTAAAGCCCAAATCTTCCAGAAACTTGATGTTGTATTCAGCTGAGGCTACCATACCTTCTGCCGTTGCACCATACTTCTGATCAAACTCTTTTTCAAGACTGCCTGCATTCACCCCTATACGTATAGGTAAAGATCTATCCTGACACGCCTTGACTATCTCTTTAATGCGAGACTTTTCACCAATGTTCCCAGGGTTCAATCGTATACAATCCACCCATTTAGCCGCTTCCAGTGCCAGTTTATAGTTAAAGTGAATATCGGCAATGAGAGGCAAAGATATCTGCTCTTTAATGGCTTTAAGTGCCAAAGCATCCTGCATCTCAGGTACAGCAACACGTACCATATCTGCACCTGCAAAGTGAAGACGGTTTATCTGCTCCACTGTAGCTGCTACATTATGTGTATCGGAGTAGGTCATGGACTGTACAGAGATAGGCGCATCTCCACCTACTGCAACATCACCTACATAGATCTTTTTTGTTTTAACTCTTTCTTTCACTTTGAACCTTCGTTATAATTCTCTTATTTTATCTAAAAATTCTTCACTTATGAAAATTCGACCGGGTCCATATCTATCTCTATTTCTCTGCAATCCACAGCATGTAAAGCCTTTAGCAGAGGTACTCTGTTTTTAGCTCTTAGAAGTATGTTAAACCTAAACTTATTTGCCACACGTTCTACTGGTGCCTTCCCTGAACCCACTACCTCTATGTCCTTAAAAGCTTTCAGTTTCGTCACGCTATCAAGTGTGATCTTAGCTGCTTTGGCTTCATCTTTATGTGCGACGAGTATACGTGCCAAGGAGACAAAAGGTGGGTAATCCGCCATCTCTAAAAATGCCAATTCATCTTTGATAAAATTTTCATAGTCCCCCAAATAGTTTTGGAAAAATTCAGGATCACCTGTTTGTACAATGACCTCTGCCTCTTGTGCACGTCCGCTTCGTCCTGCGATCTGAAAAAGCAATGACATCGCCCTTTCACGTGCTCTATAGTCAGCCAAACCCAATATATAATCAAGTCCCATGATCACAGAAAGCGTAATATTTGCATAGTCATGCCCTTTAGATAGCATCTGTGTACCCAATAAAAGTTGACTCTCCCCACTCTCAAAACGTTGTAAAGCTTCCTTAAGTTTTTTAGCTGTAGTAATGCTGTCTTTGTCAAACTGTTCTACTTCTATGCCGTCTATCGCTTCTTTAATAACCTCTATGGCTTCCACTGTTCCCATACGTTCACTTTTAAGTGGTGTATGTCCACACTGCGTGCAGGTGTCGACTATCGCTTCTGTAAAGTTACAGTAGTGACACTTCAAATGTTTATACTTTCGATGCAGTGCCATCCCCACAGAACAGTAAGGACAGAGATGTGTCTTTCCACAGCTCTCACAGTAGAGGTACTTAAAATTACCGCGTGTAGGCAAAAAAAGTAAAGACTGATTTTCTGCTTTGTAATGGGTATGCAAAGCATCTAACATCGTATGGTTTATGCTGTCACCCGAAATGAAGTTGTATTTTTTCTGCGTCTCAACATAGGGTTTGGCCAACTTCACCACATCATACTTATAGTACGAACCCATGGAGGGTGTCGCAGAAGCTAAGACCACTTTAGCACCTAGTTTAGTGCCCATCAGCACAGCCACATCACGCGCGTGATACCGAGGTCTGGTCATTGCCTTATAAGAGTCATCATGCTCTTCATCCACCACAATGAGGCCAAGATCAGATAAGGGTACAAAAAGTGCAGAACGGGCACCCGCCACGATACGTACCCTCCCCTCTTCAATACCCACTAAAATGGACTCTTTTTTCTTCTTTGTCAACTTAGAGTGCCACATCGCTACGCTATCACCAAAATACACTTTGAGTCGTTTTTCCATCTGAGGCGTAAGCGAAATTTCAGGCATAAGAAAAATAGATGTTTTACCCTCTTCCAACATCTTTGCCATAAGAGTAATAAAGATCTCTGTTTTACCTGAGCCTGTTACTCCAAAAAGTAACGCTTTATCTTTTTGCAAAAGTGAATCATAGGCTTTTGTTTGAGAAGATGTTAATTTTGGCAAGGGTGCATGATCGATGATCAATTTCTTACTAATATCTTCTCTTTGAATTTTTTCAAAAGGATGAAACAAAAAGATCGCTTCCCCAAATGAAGAAAAATAATATTCAGAGATAAACTTGGCTATCTCCATCTGTTCATTCAAGTAGAACTTATTTGAAATAGCAGTGACCTCAGCTGTTTCAAAATCCGGTTTTTGTACCTTACTAATAACGACAGCTTCTTTGATCTTTGTTTTTAAAGGAACACTTACAATTGCACCTGTCTTTAGATTATTTTCTGAACAGTAGATCAAATACGGAGCACTTGATCTTAAAAAAAATATTTTAAAGTAGTTCACTGTAGATAATTTTCTATATTACTATTTTTAAAAAGGAGACTAAACAAAGAAGAAAAAGCTTTTGCTCCTTTATTTTCGAATACTTTACTCTGTTAATGTTTGACAATCTGCACCATATGTGCCATTATCAGGGTCACACGTTAGGCGAAAAGCATTGATATCAAGTGTAAAAAGTACATCATTTGTATTCTGAGGCATTCGATATTCGTAAGTTGTATTGGTCAACCACTCCCAACAACCTCTAGTACTTGCCGAAGAACATGACCGTATAGGGTACTCCAATATTCTACTAGCATTCACATCGTTGTCATAACGCTCAAACAATACTTTATTTGTACCTGTTGATCCACCCAAGCTTACTAATGGAGTGAAATCACCTCTAAGTATCCTCTTTTGTCTCTCCGTAGCCAATGCTGATCTTACTGAAGCTACGGTAGTAGTAGCCTTGGTTATAGTAGCATCATCTCTGGTTGCTGCTAATTTAGGGATGGCTATAGCTGCCAATATACCTATCACCACTATTACAAAAACTAATTCTATCATTGTAAATGCTTTTTTTGAAAATGTATGCATGTTTATTCCTCACATATAAAATAATCTTATAACTCTAACTTTAATTATTATATCACACAATTAGAATAAACTGTATGATTATTTGTTAGAGTTTAATATTTTATTGTCTAATCTGTTAATTAAATAAATTTGATTAGCAATAGTAGCTAGTATTACTTTAGTGATACCTTTTGAGAAATAATGTAATATATTTAAATTGGAAAATATTTATCTTTTTACGATTTTACCACCAAATTGATGAGTTTTTATCATACCTACTATTGCGGGATCTGTTGCAATAGTTGAACATATTATACCTGTACTATCTATTGTAATCGCTACCCTACCACCTGTCTGTGTAGTAAATGTAACACAAGGATTATCATTATTATCACATAATGTGAAAACATTTGGACTGATTTTTGTTGAATTAGCATCCGACGGATCCAAAGGTGTACAAGCTACAGTATGAGCAAAAGGAACATCAGTTATTGTAGAAACACTGGCATTGTTTTCCCATCCTATTGCATCTTGTGAAGCATAGAATGAGGCCATATCACGTAATCCTGTTCTCGTATTTGTTATAATACTGGAGACTTCTGCATCATCTCGTGTTGCTGCCAACTTAGGCATTGCTACCGCTGCCAAAATTCCTATAATTACAATAACAAAGATCAATTCGATCATTGTGAATGCTTTTCTATTAATTAAAGTTTTCATAAAATAATTATATGTACCTTTATATTTATATAACTAATAATTATAAAACTAATACTATTTCACATATGGTTATTAGTTTTGTAATTGCTATTACATTCTCATTCCACCTCAGAAGAGGTGGATATAAATATGATAAAATTTAAGTAAGTTTATCTTTTTACAGTTTTACCACCAAATTTATGGGCTTTTGTCATACCTACTATTGCAGGATCTGCTGCAACATTTGAACATATTGTACCTGTAGTATCCGTTGTAATCTCTACATTACCACCTGTGGAAGTAGTAAATGTCACACAAGGATTATCATCATTATCACATAATGTGAAAACATTTGGACTGATTCTTGTTGTGTTTGCATCCGTTGCATCCAAAGCTGTACAAGCTGCAGTATGCGTATAAGGAACATTCGATACTGTAGACACACTGGCATTGTTTTCCCATCCATCAGCCCCTTGTGAAGTATAGAATGAACTCATATCACCCAGCCCTGTTCTTGCATTTGCTATAAGATTTGAGATCTTAGCATCATCTCTTGTTGCTGCCAATTTAGGTATCGCTACTGCTGCCAAAATTCCGATAATTACAATTACAAAGATCAACTCGATCATTGTGAATCCGCGTCTCATGTTATTCATGATTAACTCCTGTATAAAATAATTTAGTACCAATTCAATAATTGACTTTATTTATTGTAATATCATTAAACTTAAAAGATTATAAAAACTATGTGGCATATAATTTATTATAATCATATGTTATTTTTTGATGTTAAATATATTTAAACTAATATAGAGTATACTAAAATATAGGGTTATAGAAAGGAGTGATCATGTATGCATCTCGTTCCGCGTTCACTATTATAGAGTTTGTATTTATTATCGTAATTATCGGAATTTTGGGCGCCATTTCCATTTCTAAACTAGCTGGTACAAGAGATGATGCAAAGCTTTCTCTTGCTGTATCAAATATGAGCATATGTATCACAGATGTTGGCGCACATTATGCAGCGACGCTTCAAGACTATAGTGCAGAAAATCATCCTTCTTCTTGTGATAAAAAAAATACGATGTGTTATGATATAGTCTACTCTGTACATGGTCAAGACTTTAATGTAACTACAGATCCAACAGGGACAGATGAAAACAATGACACTCACGCTTATTGTGCTGATATAGAAAATGTTGGTGGGCATTTAGCAAAGAGTTATGACTTTGCCGGAAGTACTATTAAAAGATAAAAAGGAAACTCGATGCAAAAAGAATGGACATCATACAGAATAACGCTACTACTCTACTTTATTATACTTCTACTGCCTTTTGGTTTTTACTTTATTTATACTTCATTTCAAACTATGAAGCAAGATACAAATATAGTACGGCAAAGTTCTTGGATAACGGGGGCTATCAAGCATTCAAACAGCACTGGAGACCGGCGAGAAATATCCGCCATAAATAGATCTTTTGATCAAATCTCTCTTTGGGTCCAGCACAACAATGCCTCTGACCTCTACATCGGAAGAAATACACTGGCTGAAGATTTTAAAGAGGTCAAGAGTTGCTGGCTTGCCTCCAAAAAAGAAAAAAACATTGATTGTTATGATGTTTCAAACAGCCTGGCTATAGTGATAGAAAAAATGGTTTATCTCAAACAAAAAAAGATCATCAACATCTTCTATATGAGTCTTGCTTTGACAATGATATTTATAGTATTACTCATCTATATGATCAGAACTTACATCCACATTCAGATGAAAAAACATGCTATTCATGACCATGAGACCACACTCTTTAATAAAAAATATTTCTTGTCAGAACTCAAATCAACTGCTGCTAGGTCGATAAGACATGAGTATCCTCTCTCTATACTTCACATTAGGATGGAAGGATTTGAAAAAGGAAGTACCCAGTATGACAAAAAGACAAAATTACAGACACTCAAGGCATTTGGAACATTAATGCATTCATTGATACGTGAGGGTGACCTTCCTGCCAGGTATGATGAAAATCATTTTTTAATGTTACTGCCATTCACAAACAAAGAAAATGCATTACTTTTTGAAAAGCGTATTATCCAATCAACAATGGAAGAAGAGTGTATCATGTCTGAAAAAATCAAATTGCATTTTACAGTAACAGAGTTTGATAAAAAAGAGAGTCGAGAAGAATTTATGCAACGGACCTTAGCGAATTGATCTCCTGAAAGATTATCTCAAGGTACTTACAAGGATGGTCTCTTTAAAGTCCATCCAAAGTTTCGATAAGAAGCTCTATCTCATCTTCATAAGAGGTAGCTTGTTTTGCTAAACGCAAATACGCTTTAAGTAATTTATCGGGTTGATTGTCTGTATTTAGATTCACACCTGCTTCTTGCAGATCTTTGTTTACAAAGTCTGCAAAATCATCTTCCAGTTTGATTTCATAACGGTTACCTGATACTGTGAGTGCTACATTTTTCATTGTGTCCCTTTTTATACTTATGATAAGAGTGATTCAACCTGCGCGATGATTTTTTCTATCTCCGCATCTTTTTCTTCTAGTTCACGCTTCAGTACCCCTACTGTCTCTTCGAGTGTTTCACACTGCTTCGTTTTTGCATCAACTTCTATAGTAAGTGACTGGTTTGCTTTTTGTGCTTCTGCCACACCTGCAAGTTGACTTTTCAAATCTGCATTTTGAGATTTCAAAGTTTCATGATCATTTTTCCATTCTTCGATTTTTTCTTGTAGTTTCTGTAAAGCAGACATTTTCTTCTCCGGTAAAATTTGTTGTGTTATAATAGCGAAAATTTAAAAAGAAACAACATAAACACGAGGTTAATTTTGCCAAACTTCACAGTAGCCAGTCCATATACACCTGCAGGGGACCAGCCTAATGCTATTGATACGCTTTCTAAATCTATAGAATCAGGGAATCAGTATCAAACACTACTTGGCGTTACAGGGTCTGGTAAAACCTACACCATGGCAAAGGTGATAGAAAAAACCAAAAAACCTACGCTTATCATGACACACAACAAAACACTGGCAGCACAACTCTACTCTGAGTTTAAAGCTTTTTTCCCCAACAACCATGTAGAATATTTCATCAGCTACTATGACTACTATCAGCCAGAAGCTTATCTTCCCAGACAAGATCTTTTTATAGAAAAAGACTCTTCCATCAACCAGGAGCTGGAACGTTTGCGTTTAAGCACAACAGCAAATCTGCTTTCTCATGATGATGTCATCGTCATCGCTTCAGTTTCTGCCAACTATGGTTTAGGATCGCCCGATGACTACCGTTCTATCGTGCAGAAACTTTGTGTGGGAGATGAGTATAATCAAAAGGCTTTATTACTTCGACTTGTGGACATGGGATACAAACGTAACGATGAGTTTTTTGACAGAGGTGATTTCAGAGTAACAGGAGAAGTGATAGATATCTATCCTGCCTACTCTGAAGAATTTGCTATTCGCATTGAGTTTTTTGGTGATGAGATAGAGGCTATTTATCCGTTCAACTCTTTGACAGGTGAAAAAGAAGACGAAGTTAAAGAAGTAACCATATACTCTGCCAATCAGTTCATCGTAGGTAAAGAAAAACTTGCACGTGCGGTCAAAAGCATAGAAGAAGAGTTGGCTGAGCGTTTGGCATACTATCAAAAAGAGGACCGTATGATAGAGTACAACCGTCTCAAACAACGTACAGAGTTTGACTTGGAGATGATAGAAGGCACGGGAATGTGTAAAGGAATAGAAAATTACTCCCGCCATCTTACCGGTAAAAAGCCAGGAGAAACACCCTACTCGATGATGGACTATTTTGAAGCCATGCATGATGATTACCTGGTCATCGTAGATGAATCCCATGTTTCACTCTCACAGTTTCGAGGAATGTATGCAGGTGACAGAAGCCGTAAAGAGGTACTTGTAGACCACGGATTCAGACTTCCTTCAGCACTTGATAACCGCCCATTAATGTTTGACGAGTACATCAACAAAGCACCCCACTTTCTTTTTGTTTCAGCCACACCTGCTGACCTTGAGGTGGATCTCTCTTCGGTAGTAGCAGAACAAGTCGTACGTCCGACCGGTCTACTTGACCCTCCTATAGAGGTCATAGACAGTACCTACCAGGTGGAAAACCTTCACGACCGTATGAAACCGGTGATAGAAAGAGGAGAGCGTGTACTCATCACCGTACTGACTAAAAAAATGGCTGAAGAGCTTACGACGTACTATAATGATTTAGGTCTTAGAGCCAAATATATGCACTCAGACCTTGATGCCATCGAACGAAATCAGGTAATACGTTCTCTACGTTTAGGTGAATTTGACATTCTCATAGGGATCAATCTCCTTAGAGAAGGGCTAGACCTGCCTGAAGTGAGTTTGGTTGCCATACTTGATGCAGACAAAGAAGGGTTCCTGCGTTCAAAAACATCTCTTATACAGACTTCTGGAAGGGCTGCCAGAAATGCCAATGGTCAAGTGCTAATGTATGCCAAAAAGATCACAGACTCTATGCAAGCCACCATTAATATTACAGGAAAACGGCGTGAAAAACAGATAGCCTACAATACAGAGCATGGCATCACACCCAAAACAACCATTCGGGAACTTGACACCAACCTCAAAATAGAAGATTCCGGAGAACTCTATAACAAAAGATCTAAACTGGATAAAATGCCAAAAGCAGAAAGACAGCAACTGGTCAAAGAACTTAAAGCAAAGATGTTAGCAGCGGCAAAGAATCTTGAATTTGAAGAGGCTGCAAGATTGAGAGATGAAATTGCGAAGGTAAAAAAGCTGTAGAAAATACGGCTAAACCCACCAAAAAACGATATAATATTATTTTGCTATAATACGCGTAAATATACATTATATAGGCAATTTTATGGCACTTGATCTCAACTCATCTCAACTCTACTTTAACCGTGAACTTTCATGGCTGCAATTTAACTCACGTGTACTTGCCCAGGCACTGGATGAACAGCTTCCTCCTCTTGAACGTTTGAAGTTTCTTGCTATCTACGGAACAAATCTTGATGAGTTTTACATGATACGTGTTGCCGGTCTTAAAGCACTTTTTAAAGCACGTGTACAAGAGACAGGAGCAGATAAACTGACCCCAAGCGAACAACTTGAAGAGATCCATGATTACCTGCATAAAGAGCATCAGGTACTTGAGTCTTGTTATACTTCTATCATTTCTCAGCTCCATGCACATGGTGTGAACATTAAAAACTTTGATGCACTTGGGTCTGAAGAACAGTCTCAGGTCAAAGATATATTCTTTAATGAGATCTACCCGGTGATCATTCCTATCGCTGTAGATGCAACGCATCCTTTCCCTCACCTAAACAATCTTAGTTTTGGGTTGGCTATTACATTGAAAGATGACTCTAAAAATATCAAACATGGTCTCATCAGAATTCCAAGGATTCTTCCAAGATTTATACAGATAGAACAAACATTCATCCCTATAGAATCAGTTGTTGAGCATTTTGCTTCTGAACTTTTCCCAGGCTTCACACCTCTTGCTTCAACACCATTCAGGGTTACAAGAAATGCAGATATAGAGATAGAAGAAGAGGAAGCAGATGACTTTTTAGAGATCCTTCAGGAAGGGCTTCGCTCAAGGAACAAAGGCTCACTCATCCGTCTGGAACTCACAGAAGGTGCCAATAAAAAGCTGATCAAGTTTTTACTCTCACACCTAAACCTTGATGACAAAGACATCTACACTTACAAATCTTTGCCGCTGAATCTTGGTTCACTCTGGCAGATCGTAGGAGATAAAGCACTTTCTCATCTGGTTCTACCTACCTTTAACCCTAAGACATTACCTCCCCTTGACACAGAGAATATCTTCGAAGCCATAGAGAAACAGGATGCTTTGCTTTATCACCCCTATGACAGTTTTGAACCTGTCGTTCAGTTTATCAAGCAGGCTGCAGCTGATCCTGAAACACTTGCTATCCGTATGACATTGTACCGTGCCGGACAGAAGTCTCCCATCGTTAAAGCACTCATTGATGCCGTACGAGACGGTAAACAGGTCATGGTACTTGTAGAACTAAAAGCACGTTTTGATGAAGAGAACAACCTTCGATGGGCAAAAGCACTGGAAGAGGCCGGAGCGCATGTTGTCTATGGTATACCGGGACTCAAAGTACATGCAAAAATTGCGCAGGTCATTAAAAGAAAAGGGAAAAAGCTCCAGAGCTATGTACACCTTGCTACTGGAAACTACAATCCAAGCACTTCCAAGATCTATACAGATATCTCTTACTTTACAACAAAAGAAGCTTTTAGTACAGATGCAACACATTTTTTCCATTTTCTTACCGGTTTTTCTACCCATACAAAACTCGATACACTCTTTATGTCACCGGTTCAAATCAAACCTAAGATCGTCAAACTCATTGAAAAAGAATCAAAGTATGGAAAAAACGGCCATATTATCCTCAAAGCCAACTCTTTAGTCGATACAGGTGTGATTCAAGCACTTTACAGGGCTTCACAAGCCGGATGTAAAGTAGACTTGATTATTAGAGGTATTTGTTGTCTAAAACCGGGTATTAAAGGTATCTCTGAAAACATTACTGTCTCTTCCATTATAGGAAAATACCTTGAACATGCACGTATTTACTTTTTTAAGAACAATAAAGTCAAGTGTTATATCTCCTCTGCAGACCTTATGCCCCGCAACCTTATCAGACGTATAGAATTGATGACACCTATAGTGGAGGAAAACCTTTCACAAAAGATCGAACAGATCCTTATGCTGCAACTTGCGGACAACGCCTTACGATGGGAGTTACAAGAAGATGGTAACTACACAAAAGTGCCCTTACTTGGCAAAACAATCAACAATCATAATGTCTTGGAAGAGTATGTTGATAAAGTACACGACAAAACAAAAAAAGTAACTCCGGACTATGTGAACCGTCTGGCAAGTCGTATTTTGAAGGAGAGTTAATGATCATAAAGTTTCAGGAATGGACACCTAAACTGGGGAAAAATGCATGGATCGCTGAAGGTGCATCTGTCATTGGACGTACAACTATGGGTGAAGACTCTGCTGTATGGTTTGGCTGTGTGGTACGTGGAGATGTACACCACATCACTATTGGAGACCGAACAAATATCCAGGATCTCAGTATGATACATGTTACCCATCACAAAAAACCAGATGAGAGTGACGGACACCCTACCGTCCTAGGTAATGACGTAACAGTAGGTCATCGTGTCATGCTTCACGGGTGTACCATTGAAGATGCCTGTCTCATAGGAATGTCAGCTACCATACTAGACGGTGCTGTCATAGGAAAAGAGTCCATTGTAGGGGCAGGAAGTCTTGTTACAAAAAACAAAGTATTTCCACCACGAAGCCTCATTATGGGAAGTCCTGCAAAAGTTGTAAGAGAACTCACAGAGGAAGAAATAAAAGAACTCTATGCATCAGCAGAACGTTATGTTTCCTTCAAAAATGAGTATTTATAATTGCAGATCGGGAAGTCACCTCACCAATATCTATTTATATACAGAAAAAATTGAATCTCACCAAACATTAAATTGTCGATGAGAGGATACTCCAATTTACAAAAAAGACAAAAAAATATAATACAAAGAGAAAACTAAATGAAACAAATATTAACAAAAAGCTTACAAGACATCTTTTCACAAGATGTCATCACCTTCGTACTAAAGATAGGACTCGCATCATTCCTAGTTTCCGTAACATTTATCTGGTACTCTTGGGAGGGTCTCTCAAACTTCATTGCATCTTATCTATCATGGATACCATGGGAATGGCTACAAACATCAGGAGCAGATGTTATGACCTTTGGGCTTGCGTATATGCTCTTTATCATAGTGGTAGCCCTTCTAACTTCTCTTTACAGTGAAAAACTGCTCATCACCCTGGCAAAAAAGCATTACCCCGATGTAAAAGTGATCGGCACTGCAGAGATCAGCACTTCCATACTCTTAACACTCAAAGCAAGTATGTTTTTTTTATTTCTATTTATTCTTTTACTGCCATTTATTTTCATACCTATTATTGGACAGATCGTATTACTGTATCTTTGGTCTGTACTTTTAAAAGAACCTACACTCTATGATGTATCGGCACTCTTTATAGATGATAAAAAAATATTAAAAGAGAAGAAAAAGAAAACCAGAGTATTGGCAATGCTGGCTTCGTTATTTAACTATGTACCTATTGTAAATATATTTGCACCGATCTTTGCTCAAATACTATTTTTACACCATGTATTAGGGGAAAAAGAAAACATTTAACTTTCTTCTTTATTTATTCTTCTCTCTTTCTTCGACGAAACAGAGAACCTCAGTAATTCATCTGCAGTTTTCACATATTTGGGTAAGGTCTCTACCGACTTTTCCATCACCTTTGCAGCACATACCGCATCACTATAAGCACGATGGTGTGTTGCTGTTTCAATCTCCAGGAAATCTATCAGATATGCCAAGCCATAACGTTCACTTTCAAAGGTACGCCTAGCCAGATCGATGGTACAAAGTTTGGGATTCCCTATCTGTCCCAAACCAAACCTGTCAAAAGAAGCATTTAAAAAGCCATAATCAAAATTTGCATTATGTGCCACAAATATGGCATCGCCCATAAAGTGCTTTAAACGTGTTAAAGCCTCTTTCCTCGTAGGTGCTCCTATAAGATCGGTGGGTTCGATCCCTGTGATCTTAGTAATATACTCCGGTAAAAAGGCACACTCTACAAAGGTTTCAAAACGATCTACTACCTTACCATCTTCCAGCATCACAGCACCTATCTCTATCACTTGTGATGTACCAGGTTTGGAACCATTTGTTTCTATGTCTATGACACAGTAGCGTTGTGTTTCATAAGGTGTAAAATAGGTCTCCAGCCGATAACTCTCTTCAAATTGTGTAATAGGATATCCAGAAGCCTGAAGTAAGATGAAGATGATCTCTGCATCTTCTAGAAGCGTTGTATATTTTGTAACAATATGTGTGTACTGCTCACTGTTCAACACTCCGTTATGTTTACGAAATGCTATGGTCAGTTCATCAAAGACTTTTTGCATTCGCTATAAATTGCTTCACTTTGTTAGGGTCTTTTTTACCTTTTATAGATTCTACACCAGAGCTTACATCCACTCCATAGAAGCCAAGCTGTTTGACCTGTGCTATATTTTCAGGTGTCAGTCCTCC
Source organism: uncultured Sulfurovum sp. (assembly GCA_964492675.1). GTDB lineage: Bacteria > Campylobacterota > Campylobacteria > Campylobacterales > Sulfurovaceae > Sulfurovum. The sequence continues at coordinate 62,653 of CAZBLM010000002.1, read as the reverse complement.
AGCCAAAATGATCTTGGAACAGTCTATACCGTTGAACCATTCAAGATTCAAACGCTGTCCTGATCCACCATACCCTTCAGTAAATGCATCAACAAGACGATATCTGTCTTTAAATCTTACCAAATCTTCAGGACCTCTCGCACGTACTACCGGTAAAGTCTGTAAAGAGATCATATCCAGAGACTCCTCATCCACATCAAAATGGATCTGCGCACGTGAAATATCTGAGTATTTACACACCGTATCGATGGTTTCAACACCTTCATTTACAAAGAGTCCGACCCTCTCTACAAAAGGTGGCAATTTATCTATGATACGTTTTGCTGCAGCCGGTGTAATGTAGCGTGGCGACTTGTTATAAAATACAAATCCCAATGCATCTGCACCACACTCTACTGCATGTAATGCATCTTTTAAATTGGTTATTCCACAAATCTTAACGCGCATTATATCTGTCTCCTTTTTGCCAAGCAAAGCTTCACTAAATAATTCCTCATAAAAGCTTTGCCTATTGGCTCAGATCTTGTCATATTTTCCCCTTTTATTTTAATGCAGAAATAGCTGCTTCAACACCCTCAGGATGTTTATATACAAATGAACCTGCCACAACGACATTTACCCCTGCTTCTTCCAACTCTTTCACATTTTTGTCATTCACCCCACCATCCACTTCTATAAGACATTTAGGATTTCGTTTTTCAATAAGTGTTTTGAGACGTTCAGCACGTTCTACTACATTTGATATGAACTTCTGTCCTCCAAACCCTGGATTTACTGACATAAGCAGTACCATATCGACATCTTCAAGTAAAAACTCTATAGCTTCTGGCGGCGTATGCGGATTCAGTGTGATGGCAGGACGTATCCCCAATGCACGTATTTTCTGTATCAGTCTGTGGGGATGTTTCTCTTCTTCTATATGAAATGAGATAAAGCCTGGTTTTAACGGTGCAAAAAGATCAACAAAAAAACTGTTATTCTCTACCATCAAATGAATATCCAGAGGTTTTGTAGCAGCTTTAGCCACAGCTTCTACAACAACCGGTCCTATAGTAAGGTTGGGCACAAAGTGCCCATCCATGACATCAACATGTACAAGGTCACATCCACCTTCACAAATAGCTTTTACATCTTCAGCCAATGTACCAAAATCAGCAGAAAGTATACTAGGCGCAACTAACATTCATATCCTAAAAAAATTATTTTGAAATATATTATAGCATAGGCTATATAAGTGGTCGGTTGTATCGTCCCCATTCTTAGGCATCTTACAGAGTCAATATAATAGATCATATATACCAACACATCTTTCAATACCTTAAGCAAATATTATGCTCAAATTGTCTATAATCCCACAAAATATTCATCGTTTTACATATCACTATGTTTAAACGATTCACTTAAAGGAAATATCATGGCAAGAAGATGTGACATTACGGGTAAAGGCCCACTAGTAGGAAACAACGTTTCTCACGCAAACAACAAAACAAAAAGAAGACAACTTCCAAACCTAAGATCTGTAAAGATCACACAGGAAGACGGAACAACTAAAAGAGTTAAAGTTGCTGCTTCTACACTTAGAACAATGAAGAAAAAAGCTGCTCAAGCTGCTACAGCTGAGTAAGTCCCCACTTTTGGGACTTGGCTTTGAGCACAATTCAAAGATTTAAACGCTTCCTTGGATGGAAGAGTGCACCCAAACCACATATTACACTAAATGATGAGTACTATAATCATTTAGCCCCTTTTAGACTCCCCTTTATACTGACTGTACTTGTTATGCTTATCGGCACAATGGGTTATATGCTTATTGATGACTTTCCACTTATGGATGCTATTTATCAAACAGGTATCACCTTTACGACCGTAGGATTTGGAGAGATAAAACCTATCTCAGATGCAGGCCGTATTTTTACCATTACGCTGATCATCTTTGGGTTTGTTGTCTTTTCTATAGCTATCGGTATTATCGCCGAGGTGGTGAAAAAAGGTGAGTTTCAAAAAACTGTCAAGGAGCGTAAAATGCTTTACGAAATTGCTAGACTTAAACACCATTTTGTTGTTTGTTACCATAACGAATTTACCATTCAAGTCACTAAACAACTCCGTGCAAATCACATCCCTTTTGTGGTTGTTGACCCTAGAGAAGATATGGAAGAGATCGCAAAGAAGTATCACTATCCCTATTTTGTTTCTGCTGAACCCCATACAGAAGAAGGTATCTTGAAATCACACCTCTCTTCAGCAAAAGGAGTCATTACTTTAGCTGACAATGTTGCGGACAATATTGCGACCATAGCCTCTGCACGCCTCTATGAAACAGAGATACACCGTAGTAGAAAATACCTCATCATCGCCAATGCAAAAAGCAATGAAGATGATCAGAAACTTCTTAAACTCGGTGCAGATAGAGTGGTCACAGCTACAAAACTCATGGCACAACGCATCAATGCTATGGCAGCACGTCCGGACATGGAAAACCTTCTTCAGGAGTTCCTCTATAAAAAAGATACTCCACTGGACATGGAAGAGGCAAAAGTTTCTAAAACCTCGTGGCTTGTACTTAAAAAGATAAAAGTGGCGAGATTTAGAGATGTAGCCAATGTAACCATCATCGGGATACGCCAAAAAGATAACAACTTTATCCCTATGCCTAAAGGTGATACGATCATTATGCCAGAGTCAAAACTACTGCTTATCGGGACAAGTGACGGTATCAGAAAAGCTAAAAAGATCATACGTAAAAAAGAAAAACCAGAAGAGTTAAAATATGTATAAAGATAGCTTTATTGATGCAACAAGTTGCGTGAGCCAGCTGCTGAAGCTGACACAGTGTCAACGTAGTGATACAGAGCTTTGCTCAGTATGCGTCCTAAACTACAAACAGCCAGAAGAGCTAAAATATGTATAAAATTATCGAACAGGAAAACGGTCTTGAAAATGTTCAAGGTTTCTTTTGTGATGCTACCAATGTAGGTATGCGAACCAACCCTGCAAACTCAGGTATCTCAGATATAGATGGAGATGTTGCCTTTATTCGTTCTGAGGTACCTTGTGATATTTCAGCAGTATTTACTTCAAATACCTTTCAGGCTGCACCCATCAAACATTTCCAAAAGTACCCTAAAGACTTTCAAACAGACTTTGTCCTTATCAATGCTAAAAATGCCAATGCCATGACTGGAGCAAAAGGTATAGAAGATATTGATACCATTATGGCATCACTCAGCACTAAACAAAAAGTACTGAACCCTGTTATGTCCTCTACAGGGGTAATAGGCTATCGCCTTCCTATTAAAAAAATAACTTCTGCATTTGAAAAATTAAACTTTAATACTAAAAATTCCCACCATGCAGCACGTGCCATTATGACTACAGATTCATTTAAAAAAGAGTTGGCATATAAGGTAGCGCTTGATGATGGTACCTCCTTTAACATTGCTGCTATCTGTAAAGGTGCCGGCATGATAGACCCTGCTATGGCAACCATGCTCTGTTTTGTCACTACGGACGCAAATGTTCCCAAGTCTGATATGGATGCCCTACTTACAGCATCAACAGAGAAATCATTTAACCGTATCTCTGTAGATGGTGATACTTCGACCAATGACACGGTGATGTTACTTTCAAACAAAAGATCTGGAACCTATGACAAGGAAGCATTTGCAGAAGCACTGAACAAGATCATGTTTGAACTTGCCATGCTTATACTCAAGGATGGAGAAGGTGCCAACAAACTTGTAGCCTTTGAAGTTAAAGGTGCTACATCTGAGGAAGAAGCGAAAAAAGCTTCGATGGCGTTAAGTAACTCTCTTCTTGTAAAAACTGCACTCTTTGGTGAAGACCCGAACTGGGGGCGTATTGCATCAACTATTGGTGCGTCAGGAATCGCATGTGATGATGAAAAACTTACGATCCACTATGATGATCTGCTGATATACTCAAATGCATTTAGAGAGCTTGATAAAGTACGTGAAGACAAAGCGTATGCCATCATGAAAGAGGATACATTTAAGGTTACTTGTGACATTGGTTTAGGAGATGGGGCATATACCTCTTACGGTTGTGATCTCTCTTATGAATATGTCAAAATAAATGCTGAATATAGAACGTGATTAATTATCCCAATTCAATCATTTAAAATCATAAAAGTGATATAATTTAAAAATTTAAATACTAGGAATAACCATGTTACACGAATACAGAGACGAAATCCACGATCTAAAACAAGAAAATGCACACTTTGCAAAAATTTTTGAAAAGCATAATGATCTTGACAATAAAATAGAGCATGCTGAAAACGGTGATATACCAATGACAGATATGGACCTTGAAATACTTAAAAAAGAGAAACTTCTTTTAAAAGATGAAGCATATAAAATGATCATGGATTATAGAAAATCTAAAGCATAATCTTCACAAACCCTCATCCCGAGGGTTTGATTAATCTTCTTTGTCTATAATATCTTTACTTTATATTTTATAGGATAGACAATGACACTACTCAAACTTACACTTATTACACTACTTAGCGCATTTATCTATGCTGTAGAGCCTGAAAATGAAGCTCATAACAATGCTAAAGGTGAACCTCAAGATATCTACTATGGTAAAATACTTGAGATAAAAGGTGCCATGGGATATAAATACCTGAAAGTCAATGAAGAAGGTAAGGAACTTTGGATAGCCATTGCCAATGCCCCTGTCGCAGTGGGTGATAAGATCGGATACGATAAAACAATTATGATGCGTGAGTTTAAAAGTAAATCTTTAGACCAGACCTTTAAAGAGATATTTTTTGCTTCAGATGTATACCTCCCTCGAAAAGTGCAAAAACCTAAAAGTATGAAAGATATGCTTGGACTTAGTCCAAAAAATCAAGATCCACATGCAAAGATGGGGAAAAGTATGACAGTACAGCAAGAGGAAAAACCAGCTGTTCCTTTTGTAAAAAAAGATACTTATACCATAGAAGAGATCCATATGTGGAGAAAGAGTTTAGAGGGTCAGACTATCTCACTTGAAGGTTCTGTCTACAAGGTCTCTCGACAGATTATGAAACTTGACTGGGTACATCTTGGTGATGGTACAGGGAATGAAAAAAGATTGACGGATGACCTTATTTTTACGACTGCAAGCACAAATGTTAAGGCTGGAGATAAAGTGATCGCAAAAGGTAAAGTAGTTGTGAACAAAGATTTTGGATTTGGATACTTTTATAAAGTGATCATCCAAGATGCAACCTTTCAAGTAAAATAATGGCAGCATTTAATACGATAGAAGAGATACCTGAAGCTCTTTTAAAGATCATTGATTCTCTTGGTTTTACAACGATGTCTGAGATACAAGAAAAGGCTATTAGTCCTATACTTGATGGCTCTGATATTTTAGCTCAATCTAAAACAGGCTCAGGTAAGACCTTAGCATTTGGTCTGCCTTGTGTCATGCATACCAATACAAGTAACTATAAGCCTCAAACCATTATTATCACTCCTACCCGTGAATTGGCAGACCAGATAGCTGTTGAACTGCGTAAAGTTGCTGCATATAAAGCAAACCTCAAAATACTCACACTCTATGGCGGTGTACCACTTCGTGCACAGGCAGATTCCATTGCAAAAGGTGCACATGTACTCATAGGTACTCCCGGACGTATACAAGATCACCTAGCTAAAGAGACTTTAGTCCTGGACTCTATCAAAACACTGGTACTTGATGAAGCAGATCGTATGTTAGATATGGGTTTTTATGATGAGATAGTAAAGATCGGCTCAAACATGCCAAGAGGAAAACAAACCCTACTTTTTTCTGCTACTTTCCCTGAAAATATAGAAAAACTAGCTAAAGCACTACTTAATCAACCTCTTACCATCAAAGTAGACACCGTCATTGAAGAGAATAAAATAGATGAAATACTCTATGAAACATCTGACAAATTTAAAACACTCACTGCACTCATACAGTCCTATAAGCCTGATTCACTGCTTATCTTTTGTAACACTAAAGCTGAAGTCATCTCACTTACTGATACATTAGCTGGTCGCGGGCACTCTGTTATAGATATACATGGTGACTTAGACCAAAGAGACAGAAATGAATCAGTCATCGCTTTTTCTAATGGTTCTAAACGCATTTTGGTTGCCACAGATGTTGCTTCACGAGGACTAGACATAAAAAATATAGATCTGGTCATAAACTATGACCTGCCTTTTGATGCAGAAGTTTACACGCACCGTATAGGACGTACAGGACGTGCAGATGCAACAGGTAAGGCAATCTCTCTCTTTACACCAAAAGACAGCGAGAAGTGTGCTTACGTACTAGACAAAGCTAAAAAAGCACTGATGAAAGATCTACGTGTGGACGCAAAATTTAAAATGCAGTCTGACTATGACACACTTTGTCTACATGGCGGTAAAAAAACAAAACTCCGGGCAGGTGATATTTTGGGCACCTTCTGTAAAGAGATAGGCATAGATGGAAAAGATATAGGAAAAATAAATATCACCGATACGAAGTCTTACATTGCCCTGCATCATACTGTTGTAGATAAGGTTTTAAAATCACTTAAAAAAGTAAAGATCAAGAAAAAAAAATATATGGCTTGGGTCTTAGATTAATTTTCCAAGACCATTTAGAAAACCTATCGATAAAGTAACCATATAATAATCACTAGGCCTACCATTAGCCAACCAATAATATCCACGTATTTGTGAAGTTTCTTCTCCATAGGTTCACCACCCCATGCCATAAGCCCTGCTACCATAAAAAATCGTAATCCACGACCAACAAATGAAGCAATTACAAATGGGAGAAAAGCCATACCGACAACACCAGAAGCTATGGTAAAAACTTTATAAGGGATAGGTGAAAAACCTGCTATAAAAATAGCCCAAAAACCCCATGTTTCAAACCAGTTCTTTGCCAATTCATAGCGGTCATAATAGCCATAACTATGAAGTATCGGTTCTATAAGGTCAAATGCAAACACACCAATAAAATAGCCTAATATACCACCTAAGACTGAGGTAACTGTTGTCAAGAATGCATAGTACCAAGCCTTATTTGGTTGAGCTAAACTCATTGGGGCTAACATTACATCCGGTGGTATGGGAAAAAATGAAGATTCAGCAAAACTTAATCCCCCCAAAAAAAATGGTGCTTTGGGGTGCCTTGACCAATTCATTGCCTTTGCATATAATGTAGAAAAAAGTTTCATGTTTAAATAGACCCTTTTACGCTATTAAAATCAATATATTTCTATTTTAAAATAAGAGTCTATTATTGATATTGATGACTATATTAAGAGGCTATTCGCTATAAGCACCAACAGCCGTCAATCTTTTATAACGTTGATCAAGCAGTTCATCTTCTGACAGTTCTCTAAGCGCTCTCACGCTATCCAAGAAGTACTTTTTCACAACATCACCTGCTGTCTTTTTATCACGGTGTGCCCCGATAAGCGGCTCATCAAGAACATCATCTACGAGTCCGTGTTCAAGCAGATCATTTGGTGTAATTTTCAGTGCTTTGGTAGCCGCTTCAACTTTTGATGGATCATTCCATAAGATCGCAGAACACCCTTCAGGTGATATAACAGCAAACACAGAGTAACGCATCATAGCAAGTTTATCAGCAACACCGATAGCCAATGCTCCACCAGATCCCCCTTCACCTATAACAATAGAGATAAGCGGCACTTTTACAGCTGCAAATTCAAAGAGATTTTTAGCAATTGCTTCACTCTGACCTCTCTCTTCTGCACCAAGACCCGGGTATGCACCCGGAGTGTCTATAAGCATAAGCACCGGAATATCAAATTTTTCTGCCATTCTTACTGCACGTAATGCTTTTCTATATCCTTCAGGGTTTGGCATACCAAAGTTTCTTTTGATCTTGTTCTTAACGCCACGCCCTTTTTGTTCACCAATAAGCATGGTCTTTTGACCATCTATCCAACCAATGTAACATAAGATAGCAGGATCATCTCTAAATGCACGGTCACCATGTATCTCATACGCATCATCCATTAAATGTTTAATATAATCTAATGCATAGGGTCTATCCGGGTGACGTGCAAGCTGGAGTTTTTGAAAATCGCTCAATGAACCAAAAGTCTTGTTGACCTCTTTTTCCAAGTCTTTTTGAAGTCCTTCAACTGCATCCATATTTGCGATGGCATGAGCCGATACAATCTCTTCTTGTATCTTTTCAATTTTATTCTCAAAATCTAAGTAAGTTGCCATGCATCGATCCTTATATTTTCTTAAAGATAACTACGCCGTTTGTTCCACCAAAACCAAAAGAGTTACTCATCACAGTATTAATTTCTGCTTTTCTAGCGCCTGTAGTAATGTAATCTAGATCACAATTCTCATCTGCTGTCACATTATTAATAGTTGGAGGTAATACACCGTCTCTCATCGCCATGATGGAAACAACTGCCTCTATGGCACCTGCTGCACCAAGACAGTGCCCTACTTGACCTTTGATCGAAGATACAGGAGGACAATTCTCTTTTCCCCCAAACAACTCTTTCAGTGCTGCTGTTTCATTTTTATCATTTACCGGTGTAGATGTACCGTGTGCATTGACATAATCAACGCTTGGGTTTCCTGCCATCTTGTACGCCATCTTCATAGCTCTCAATGGTCCATCCATTGTTGGTGTTGTAATGTGGTTCGCATCGCCACTTTCACCAAAACCAACTAACTCTGCATAAATTGTAGCTCCACGTGCTACCGCATCTTCGTAACTCTCTAAAACAAGTGCTGCTGCACCTTCACCCATAACAAACCCATCACGGTCTGCATCAAATGGTCTTGAAGCAGTTTGAGGATCATCATTACGTGTAGAGAGTGCTTTCATTGCAGCAAATCCACCGATACCTGAAGCACAGATAGCTGACTCTGCCCCCACTACCAACATCTTGTCAGCTGTACCGACCATAATACTTTTTGCCGCTTCACCAATAGCATGCGTACCCGCAGCACAAGCTGTTACAGATGATAGGTTCGGTCCTTTAAGTCCTTGATAGATCGAGATAAAACCACCAAGCATATTTACCAGTGAAGAGGGGATGAAGAATGGAGAGATTCTTCTAGGGCCTCTCGTTTCGCAAACTACAGAGTTTTTCTCTATATTTGGCAATCCACCGATACCTGAAGCAGAGGCCACACCAAATGTTTCCATATCAACATCTTCAGGAAGTTTTGCATCTTCCATCGCTTCTGCTGCAGCTTTGAGTCCAAGCTGTATAAATCTGTCAGCTTTTTTTGCTTCTTTTGCATCCAATACTGTTAAAGGGTCAAAATCTTTGATCTCACCAGCGATATTTACAGCATGTTTCTCTGTATCAAATGATTCAATAGTTGTAATACCGCATTTTCCATCTACAATCGCAGAAAATGCGCTCTCTTTATCCAACCCTAAGGCATTGATCATTCCAAGACCTGTAACTACTACTCTTTTCACTGGCTCTCCTATCCGTTATATAAAATATATATTAATCTTCGGCTCTACATAGTGCATAAGAAGACTGATATATATTTTATAGACCCCATCTAAAGGGGTCTATATAGAAAAATTATACGTTTTCGATAAACTTGATTGCATCATTTACAGTTGCTATTGCTTCTGCTTGATCATCAGGGATTTCGATATCAAATTTTTCTTCAAGTGCCATAACCAACTCAACAACATCAAGACTGTCAGCGCCAAGATCCTCTACGAATTTAGACTCTTCTTTAACCTCATCCGGGCTCACGTTTAGTTGTTCAACAACTACTTCTTTTACATCATCAAATAATGCCATTGACTACTCCTTAAATTTATAATTAATACATCAAATTATAACTAAAAAAGTATAAAAAGCTTATAGACTACCTATAAAATAGACATTTGTACTTTATGAAATGTACGTTTGTGTAGAAAAAGAGAGGAAATGTAGAAAGATACTACAGTGAGTAAGTATCTCCGCATATTTGCAGAGATACTTATCTTCTAAAATTTGTATTTTAAATTGGTATAAAAGTAACGTCCAGGTTCATTCATAAGTATGATATTCGTGTCTGCTGCTGTTGTTGATGGAAGCAAAGTGATATCTTTATATGTATTTGTAACTGCATATGTTGAGTCAAGTACATTATCAACACCCACTGTTAGTTCAAAGTGCTTACCAAATTGCTTTGTTCCTTTAAGATTGAGAACTGCGTATGCATCTAACTCCTGCTCTCCATTGTCACTATCATAATGGATCCATTTGTCTGCTGCGATAACATCCGCCTTAAGCATCATGCTTGAATCAACCTCATAGTTCAATGCCATGTTAAATTTAAACGGTGAGATCTCCGGCAGATCTGGATCTGTTCCAGAAGGCACATCTTCCTTTACACCTTTTTGTTTAGACATACCAACATCCAATGAGAACGACTCTGTCACGATATAGGTACCACTAAGTTCAAAACCATAAATCGTTGCATCAATATTTTCAAGATTATAGCTTGGAATAGATGAATTATACGCGATGAAATCCTTTAACATACTATAAAATACTTTTGCTTTGATCGATGCATTTTCATAATTCTTTTCAACACCTATATCAAACTCATAATTCACTGTATTTTTCAAGTATGGATTACCTACTTCTCGCGGAGGGTTACTTGGTACTGGCATTCTCAAGTAAAGCTCTCTTGCATCAGGTACTCTTGATGATTTTCCGAAACCTGCATAATATCTCGTATTTTCATTTGCATTATAGGTTCCTAATATATAACCATTCAATTCATCGTAATCATTATCTGGTTGTAGTGTATCAGGGTATTCAGAAGTAATTTTCGAATCATCATATCTCAATCCAAGATCTAAAACAAATTTATCCATTGTTATCTTATCTTTGATGAACAAAGCATAGTTTTCTGTATCTACACCAGCAATGCTCTTCCATGGTGCGGGTGTGCCATTAGTATAGAATCTTCCATCCCAATTTCTTAAACTATAATCCAGTCCAACAGTCATTGTATGATTACCCATATCAAAACTGTTTGAAAGTTTTGCCCCTTGCATCTTTGTAGTCAATGCATGTGTCTTTTCATTAGCTTGATTACCCATCATCATTGGATTTCCATCAACTGAAGATATTCTATACATATTTGACATAGGGTGATCTACTTCTGATTGATAGAATTGTAATTTAAACTCTTTTGAATATGCTCCCAGATCTTTAGCAATATACTCTACATTAAAAATATCTGAATCATCATACAGAGCATCCATTGGTGTAGACGGGTAAAGAATATCATCACTTCTGTTACCAGTATAACTTAGTCTCAACTCCTGATTATCTGTAATATCCCAAAAAAGTTTTGCCAGCACTGTCTTTTTACTATACGCATCCATATCTCTATATTTATCTTGATATGCTGTACCGGTTAACATCCTATTAAACATCATTTGCTGTGGAGTAGGCATTGGAACTGTAATTAAATTATTATCAATATAGTTATCTGTCTGTTCTGCAAAATCATTACCATCACCATCCTGATACTGCTCACTTTTTTCCATTGAACCTGCGATCAAGAACCTTACATTCTCTGCAATAGCACCACTTATAGAAAGAGAACCTTTTTGGTATCCCCAAGATCCCATACCAAGATTGATTTCACCTTCAAACTCTTCTGATGGTTTAATGGTATGTATCTTTACATCTGCACTTAGTGCACCAAAATCTTCAACATTAAACGGTCCTTCATTAATCTCGATATAATCCACATTATTTGTCAATATATGAGAAACCGGTGGGTCCATTCTGTTTGGACAGGCACCATGTACTTTTGCACCATCTATCGTCACTGCGATATTGTCTTTTCTCTGTCCTCTGACAACAATATCATTGGCAATACCGGATCTTCTGCTCAAAGCAACACTTGGAGACTGCTTAAAAAGTGCCTCTGCCAAGTCTGCTGATTTAATGTCTTCCCCACTGACATCTTTAATGACCTCTGTATCTACTTTTGTATCTATATGTATCGTTTCTAACTCTACTTCAGCAGCATTCATCCATAATGAACATGCTAAAGAGAGGTATATACCCTTTTTCATAACCCACTCCTAAAATATTTTTCGCAATTTTTCCGTATAAGTGTTAATTTAGTGTTAAATGAAGCTAAACTAAATTTATCTTATCTGATAACGAAGTGTTATATTTACTGTTGCAGGCAATGTAACAGGTATATTCTTCACAGATATTGGAAAAGCACTTTTGACAGCATGACGTACTGAGTTATGAAATACTTTAGGTCCGCTTAGCATGATATTGCTTACATTTCCACTACTAGAAATTGTAAATGTTACTTTAACTGACCCCTGCATTCTTCTACGTTTTGCTATTCTTGGATAAGATTTATTTTGATTTATCTTCACTCTTATCTTTTTATAAAATTGGTTGACTTTTTCTGGATTAGCCTGAGTCTTTTTTGAAGATGCTCGGCTTGCCTTCTTTACAGGCTTTTTCTTTTTAGGCTTTTTCTTTTTGACTATTTTTTTAGGTTTCTTTTTGACTATTTTCTTTACTTCTGTTTTCTTTTTTGGCTTTTCTATAATAGGTTTTTCTACAACAGGCTTTTCTGTAACAGGTTTAGGCAAAGGAAGTAATGGTTTAACAATAGGCTCAGGGATCTTTTCTTCTACTACCTCTACCTTCTCTTCAGGAATGGGCTCTTTAATGACTTGAGGTTCGACAACCTCTTCTTTCTCTACTTCAGGTTCTTCTACTTTCTCTTCAGGTACAGGTTCTTCTATTACTTCAGGTTCGACAACCTCTTCTACTTCCTCGACAATAGGAGTCTCTTCCACAGGAAGCACTTCGGGTGAAAAATCACTAAGCATGACTTGCATCACTTTTTCTTGTGATCTTTCAGTAGAGACTTTTGCCTGCTGTTGTATATACAAAAAGAGTCCAGTTACAGTCACATAGAGAAGTGTGGTACTGAAATAGGAGATAAAATGACGATTCTTTAGCATGAGACTCTTTTTAAATTAAACTATTTTTTTTAGGAATTATGACTGAAAAACATTAAGGAGATAGTTAAAGGGCAGGAGAAAACTATTTAGTCACCACCTAGATAGTTAAACTTTAAACAAAGATGCCCTAACTTATTTCGACTCTGTAAGTATGACAAGGGAGTGTTAATTTAGTGTTAAAGCAGCATTATCCTATAAAATTAAAGTTAAACATGAATTTTCGATACATTTAAGCTCACACAAGTACCTTCACCCTTTACCGACTTGATATGTATCTGTACCCCTTCTTCATCACAATATGTTTTAACAAGTGCAAGACCTATACCCTCTCCATCCTTTTCCCCATCTGCCTGATAATAACGTTCATGTACACGTAAAAGTTCTGTAGGACTCATGCCCACACCTTCATCTTTTACACTCAAACTACCTTGTTCTAAAGTCACAGTCACAGGTTTCTCTTTTGCAGAGTATTTCATTGCATTGGAAAGTATATTATCAAACATCTGTTCAAAACCAATTTTATCTGCTTCTATCTCATAAGGTTCAAGTGTCAAATAAAACGGGTTACGTTTCTGCTCTTGAAAGATAGAGACTCGTGATTCAACCAATTTAGCCAGATCAAATTTCTCTTTTTCTATCGTATGCATCCCCTTATGTATACTGTAGACCAATTCATCATAAAGCTTTTTAAGCCTTTCTCCTGCATCTTCTATCCGTTCTATGCGTCTTAATGACTTTTCATCTTCCATCTGCTTTTTTAACATTGCACTGTTTGCTTTTATCGTAGCTAAAGGAATATTGAGTTCATGAATAATATCATTGGTCAGAGCTGTAAGCGTATCTTCCATCTGTTTTTTGGGTGAAAAAATAAGCGTAAAAAGCACATACCCCCATCCAAATATCGCCAACAAGACCAAAGCCCCTGCTATAAAAAATTTAAATTCACTCAGCTCCCATGATTCTAAAAAACGGTGCGTTGCTGCAAGCAGAGTCAAAATGGTCACTAAAAAAATACCTGTGGCAAAAAGTAACTCTTTTCTCATTTGATACTCATTTGGTATCCTACACCTCGTACATTGTGTATCTGTGTAGGGAAATATTTCTTAAGCTGAGTTATATATACACGTAATGCACCATCACTTGATTCTTCTGAGCTGCTCCAAAGACGCTCTTTTATCTGTTCACTCGTAACAACATTTCCCTTACCTTCCAAAAGTACCAAAAGAAGTTCACCTCCTTTACTACTTATATCAAGTGCTTCATTATTGTCATAAAGTGTTTTGGTCAAAATATCAAACTGATACTTATCTATCGTGATGATCTGTTTACGTACCTGTCTTCTCAGTACTGCCTGTACACGTAATAAAAGTTCATCAAGATCCACAGGTTTTTGAAGGTAGTCATCCCCACCTTTTTCAAATCCCTCTTTCAACGATGCCTTATCTTCTCTTGATGTAATAAAAATGCACGGCGTGTCATCTCCACTTTCACGTAACTTTTTTAAAAGTTCAAAACCGTTTTCATAAGGTAGATTGACATCAAGTAAATAGAGGTCAAAAAGGTTTTCATAACTTAGATCAAATGCAGAATAAGGGTCCAATACACTCTGTACTTCGTAACCCTCTTCTTCCAAAAAGTCTTCTAAGGTTTCATTAAAAAGTTTATCATCTTCTACTATGAGTATCCGTGCCAACACAATTCTCCATTGATTATATTTAGAGGTTCTCTATAGTATTATAACATCATATACCATTATCATGTTATAATACTTTTTCACTTACAAGGAAAACACTCAAACATGCATCATACATTTTTACAACATGACGAAGGAAAGATCTTACTTTTCGGACTTACGCTTTTAAGTCTCTTTTTCGTACTTCTTTTTTTATCTGCTATTTTTGCACCGGACTTAATACAACCATTTCTGAGTATTACAGCTACCAATGTCATTTTTGGTAGAATGGCAGGACTCTCTATAGGCATAGCTGCACAAATAGATATTACTTTACTTGTTGTCTTTAACCTTTTTATTGAGTCTATCATGGTACTGATACTCTATCCTCTTTTTGTACTCAGTTGGAATAAACTTGAACTGATCTCCTATAAACCGTTAAATGAGTTTTTAGAAAAATCAAAAGTAAATGCCAGTAAGTATGAACCTCTGATCAAACGTTACGGCATCATTGGGCTTATTTTATTTGTATTGACACCTTTCGCCATGACAGGTCCGGTTGTAGGGAGTTTTGTCGGATATTTGATAGGATTAAGCCATCGCATGACACTCTTTGTGGTCATTTTAAGTACATTTGTTGCGATTATTATCTGGGTCTATTTGATCAAGAATTTTGAAGAAGTACTTGTCAAGTACAGTGATATGATCATGAGCGGCTTTTTTATCGCCGCGATACTCATGCTCATATGGTATCTAGTGAAGAGACACTTTTGATAATGTCTCTATCTCTTACATAAACATCCCACCGTTTACTTTAAGTGTTTCACCAGTGATATAAGAAGAGTGGTCTGAGAGTAAAAAAGCAACAGCATCTGCTACTTCTGAAGGGTTACCAAATCTTGCCATCGGTATCTTCGCTGTAAAGGCATCTTTTACCTCATCTTTGAGTACATCAGTCATCTCTGTAGCGATAAACCCCGGAGTGATCGTGTTAAAGCGTATGCCTGATGTCGCTGCCTCTATCGCAAATGATTTGGTCATAGCGATCGTCCCACCTTTAGATGCAGCATAGTTTGTCTGTCCTGCATTACCTGTTTCTCCAACGATGGAAGCGATATTCACAACTGAACCAAAACGTTTTTTACGCATCACTTTAAGCGACTCACGACAACCGATAAATGTAGACTTTAAGTTTGCATCTATCACATCCATAAATTGCTCACTTTTCATACGCATAGCCAAACCGTCTTTGGTAATACCCGCATTGTTTACAAGATATGCAAGCTCACCATCTTCTGTCACAATACTCTTTACTGCAGCGACAAATGCAGCTTCATCACTCACATCAAAACCTATAGTTTCAGCCTTACCGCCTGCTGCTTCGATATCTGCCTTCACTGCATTCGCTTCAGCCTCTCCGGAACGAAAATTAACCCACACCTTAAGCCCCATACCAGCTAGACCCTTAGCAATTTCAGCCCCAATACCTCTACTCGCACCTGTAACCAATACATTTGTACCTGTAAATTTCATCTACAAACCTTTTTAAATATTTGAAGTATTGTAACATAAAGGCATTTATGCCTCCCCTATTAATAACGCAAAGCATGCCTCTGTTTTTATGACAACCTTAAAAACGAAGTTGATTAGGGAATAAAGAAACAAGACTTAATGAATTTATAAGATAAAAGTAATGTATTTACCTACACATTAGCAATCAAAAAGTTTATCCTTGATTTCTTCAAAGACCTTATAATCATCAGGATTGATCGTATCAGAATAGATCACATGATTCAACTGCTCCAAAAGATGGAATTTTGAAAGTTTATCTTTACATAATGCTTCATTAATATGATCAATATGTTCATCCAGATCATACTCTTTAGACATCACTGTATGAAGGATCTCTTTTGCTTCATCCTTCGTACAATCAAAGTCCATACCCATAATATTACAAAACACCGATGTCTCTTTTTCTACATCTCTGTTGTCTATCTTGATAATATGTGCCATCAAAGCACCAACTGACTCTTTTATTTTCGTTTCCATAAAATGACTCCTTCTAAAATAGGAATATAATGCTCCATGATACTATGAAAATTTAAATTAGTCAATATATTTTAAAATTATATCAGTGCTTCATCCATTTCAGAAGGTATTTGTAATCCCATTAATGTCAATACAGTAGGGGCAACATTGTTTAGTCCACACCCTTCTTTTACTTCTGTAACACCATCTGCTATTACAAAACACCATACTTCACCTACAGTATGATTTGTCAATATATGTCCCTCACTGTCTCTCATCTCTTCACAATTCCCATGATCTGAAGTGAGTACGATGGCATAGCCATCTTCTTTTGCTTTGGCAATGATCTTCCCCAACTCTGTATCAACAGCACCCACTGCTTCACATGCTGCTTCATAGTTACCCGTATGTCCTACCATATCACCATTGGCAAAATTCACAACAATGAAGTCATAAGACTCGTCCATAGCTGTGCGTACAGCATCACCTACCTGAGGGGCAGACATCTCAGGTTTCATATCATAAGTTTTTACATCTGGACTAGGGATAAGTACACGACTCTCTCCTATATACGGTTCTTCTATGCCACCGTTAAGAAAAAAGGTTACATGGGCATATTTTTCTGTCTCTGCTGTATGGAGTTGACGTAATCCTGCATTGGCTACTACTTCTGCCAATGTATTTTCCGGTGCAGCTTTTGGGAACAATATAGGATAATCAAAACTTGCATCATATTGAGTCATCGTTGCTATATGCAAAGGGATGTATGTTCTTTCAAAACCATCAAAGTCCTGCTTACCCAGTGCCGTAGTGATCTCACGTACTCTGTCTGAACGGAAATTGGTAACAATGATAGCATCTCCCTCTTTCATCCCCTCATAACTTCCAAAAGCAACCGGTTCTATAAACTCATCAAGTTCTTTTTTAGCATAACTCTCATCAATATATGCTGCTACACTCAATGCAGTGACATTTTGTGCTTCTGCTATGGCTCGGTATCCTTTTTCTACTCTCTCCCAACGATTATCTCTATCCATCGTGAAAAAACGTCCACCAATGGTAGCGATGGAAATATTCCCATCACAGATAGCTTCTATCTGCTCCACATACCTTTTGGCAGAAGTTGGACTGACATCCCTACCATCGGTAATGAGGTGTAAAAATACTTTTTTACCCTGCTGTTTTGCAAGTTTTGCCAAACCGATCGTATGCTCTATGTGAGAGTGCACACCACCATCACTCAGTAGTCCTAAAAGATGTACACGGTCACTTTTTACCAAAGTATCATTGAGTGCCTTATTCTGAACAATGCTCCCATCTTCAAGTGCTAAAGAGACTTTGACCAGATCCTGATACAAAATACGCCCTGATCCAATGGTCATATGTCCTACTTCAGAGTTTCCCATCTGCCCTTCCGGTAAACCTACAGAAAGTCCATGTGTTGAGATGAGTGCGCTTGGTGCAGATTCAAAAAGTGTATCATAGGTTGGTTTTGTTGCATCTTTAAATGCATTACACGTACTGTCAGGTTTGCAGCCTATTCCGTCAGTGATAATTAAAATGGTTTTTTGTTTCTTCATAACATATCCTGTCATATTGTAAGTCGTATATTTTATTGAAATAATAGTAAAATAAACTTTCTTAAAGATAAAGGGTTTTAATTTAATGCTATATGAACTTTCTCAACTCCTGGATATCAACCTTTTCGGATATATCTCAGTACGTGCCGGTCTTGCCTTTTTTGTTGCCTTTATACTTACCCTTTTTATCATGCCAAAATACCTTGCCTGGGCGATATCTAAAAATGCGAACCAACCCATCTCCAAGTATGTACCTGCACATGAAGGAAAACGTCATACACCTACCATGGGTGGAGCTATCTTTCTTCTGGCTACACTGATCTCGGCACTTATTACTGTTAACCTGACAAATCCCTACATCTTAGGTGGACTCCTAACACTTGTCGGTTTTGGGTTAGTAGGTTTAAAAGATGATCTGGGAAAAGTTCTGGCAGGAGATAATTTGGAAGGGCTTACACCTAAGGGGAAAATGCTCTTACAGATCGTTGTAGCGAGTGTTGCAACAGGAATTCTTCTTTATTCAGGTTTTCCCACAGAGTTTTATGTCCCATTTCTCAAAGCACCTCTTTTTGATCTGGGTTATGCTGCCATTCCTTTTTGGGTACTTGTATTTTTAGCGACTACCAATGCTGTAAATCTTACAGATGGTCTGGATGGGTTGGCTACTGTACCTTCAGTCATTGCCCTTTTTACACTCGGTGTCATCGTTTATGTAACAGGACATGCGATCTTTAGCCAATACCTCTTAGTACCCAATATCAAAGGTGTCGGAGAAGTGATGATTCTCGCAGCAGCACTTTCAGGTGGGCTGCTTGGTTTTCTGTGGTACAACTGTTACCCTGCAGAAGTTTTTATGGGAGATACAGGCTCTTTGGCAATAGGTGGTTTTTTAGCTTATCTTGCCATTTTAGGTAAAAGTGAAGTGTTGCTCATACTCATCGGTATTATATTTGTGATCGAAACCGTATCGGTCATCTTACAGGTTGGTAGTTTTAAACTCCGTGGTGAACGTATCTTTCTTATGGCACCCATACATCACCACTTTGAACTTAAAAAATGGGCAGAGAATAAGATCATCGTACGTTTCTGGATGATCGCATTCATCGCCAATATCCTTGCACTTGTATCATTTAAGTTTAGATAAGATGCAAACAAAACCTACTCTTTTCGGATATGGTCTTACTACAAAAGCTATCGCAAATAAACTGGGTGGCGGTTGTACGTTTTTTGATGATAATGTCAAAGAACCCTATACAGATGAAAATGGGAATAAACTCTTTCCTTCACATCTTTTTGATCCTAAAAAAAGCTCCTTAGAAGTTACTACACCAAGTCTTAAACCAGATCATCCATTAATCAAAACAGCCAAAAACCTTTTAAGTGAATATGATTATTTTCGAAAAGAGATGCCTTTTAGCATCTGGATATCCGGTACCAACGGAAAAACAACTACTACCCAAATGCTTACACATCTTTTAGAAAAAAGAGGTGCTGTAAGTGGAGGGAATATCGGTACACCTCTGGCAGAGTTAAGTACAGATGCACCTATCTGGGTACTTGAATCCAGCTCTTTTGCACTGCACCATACCCATACCGCTTCTCCAGACATCTATCTCTTACTGCCTATCACACCAGACCATTTAGATTGGCATGATACTGCAGAGCAGTATGAAGCAGATAAGCTTAAACCACTACTTACCATGCAAGAAGGTGAGTTGGCACTTGTACCAAAAGGCTTAAATATTCCTAAAACAAATGCCTATGTTGTGGAGTATGACTCTAATGCATTCCTAGAAGAGTATTTTGGGTTAGAAAGTGAAAAGTTACGCTACAAAGGAGCATTTTTACAAGATGCCCTACTTGCACTTTCCATTACAAAAGTCCTTTTTGATGAAGCTGACTATGCATTAATGAATAGCTTTACCCTGGATGAACATAGACAAGAAGAGGTATTTGATGCCCAAGGCAGACTTTGGATCAATGACTCAAAAGCAACAAATCTTGATGCAACGATACAAGCAGTAAAAGGTTATGCAGATAAAAAAATTCATCTCATCTTAGGAGGTGATGATAAAGGGGTAGATATGACACCTCTTTTTGAGCTTATAAAACCTTTAAATCTTACATTATATACTATAGGAGCAAACAGTGACAAACTTTTACAACTCTCAGAAGCATATAATATCTATGCGGTTGAGTCTAAAACCATAGAAGCTGCTATAGAGAAGATATCTCATCTCCTAGATGAAGAGAGTGTAGCACTTCTCTCACCTGCAGCTGCCAGCTTTGATCAGTTCAAATCTTACAAACACAGAGGTGATACCTTTAAAGAATTGGTAAAAGATCTAGAAAAATAAAAAAAGCCCTTTTTCTTGCCTATCTTTTAAGTTTAAGCCGTTATAATTCTACCCACTTAAACACATCTTGTCTTTAAGTAATGGCTCCATAGCTCAGTTGGTAGAGCAAAGGATTGAAAATCCTTGTGTCGGCGGTTCGATTCCGTCTGGCGCCACCATTTTTCTTCAAATATTAACCAATTCGTATCACTTTCATTAATAAAAACCTTAAAAGTCATTTACTTTTCTTAAAATAAAGTCATTTATTTGCTATTTTTTACTTTTATTTCATCTATATTATTTGGGTGTAACCCCTAAACCCCTCGTATATACGTAAATTGTAACAAAATATTAACTAGTTGTTAACTTTTTATTAATTTTATTGACATTAATAAACAAAAGATGTTATACTTCTCTCGTATTCAAACAAAATTCAAGGAGATTACAATGAAAAAAACATTATTACTTTCAGTAGTAGCGTCAACAATGATTATGGCTGGTGGAGATATCGCTCCAGTTGAGCCAGCAGTAGAAGCACCAGTAGCAGCAGTATCTGCATGGAACTTTAACGGACAAGCAGTAGCATATACTCAAACAATTAATGACCAAGATCAAGGTTCACTTTTTGAGGGTACATCAACTTATGGTGCAGTTGGTCTTCAACTTGGTGCAACTAACTCAAACGTTATCGCTGGTATCGGTGCTGGTGTAGAACTTTCAGCTATCGAGCAAGATGATGGTTACTCTTCAAACAAGACAGGTGGTAACGCACAAACAGAATCTGCACAAATTACTCAAGCATACTTAACATACGGTTTCGGAGACACTAGTGTAAAAGTTGGTCGTCAAACACTTCCTAAAGCACTTTCTCCATTAGCGTTCTCTGAGGGTTGGCAAATGTTCAAAAATACATTTGAAGCTGCTTTAGTAGTGAACTCTTCACTTCCGAACACTACACTTGTATATGCATACGTTAGAGATGCAGTAAACAACTCTGTTGGTACACTTGACGGTTCTATCGACCTTAATGGTGACGATGGTGTTCATATGCTTACAGCACAAAACACATCTTTTGAGGGTGTAACATTAACAGGTACTTACTACAATGCACCTGATGCTGCTACAGCTTTATGGGGTGATGCTAAATTTAAAGTTTCAAATGTTTCTATCGCACTACAAGCGGGAGAGATTGAACCAGAAGTTGGTGAAGAGACAACTGCATATGGTGCAAAAGTTGCTTCTACTCTAGGTGGATTTGGTGTTTCTCTTGCATACTCTTCAGTAAGTGATGGTGATGTTTCTGTAGCTAACCTTTTAGGTGCTGGTGTAAAAACTCCACTTTATACTCAGTCTGTACTTAACCAAAATACAATCAAAAGAGATGCTGATACATTCAAACTTGCTGGTAGCATGAAAGCTCTAAATGGTAAATTTGGTCTAGCTTACATCAATTCTGATATTGGTGATATGAACCCTAAAAAATCAACATTTATGCCAATGTCAAATTCTAACGAAGCTGGTACATACCAAGAGATCGATGTTACATATAAATCTAAAATCTCTGCTAACACTACAGTATTTGCTGCATACGTATGGCAAAATGATGATAGAGCATTGGATACAGAACTTGAAGATCAAAACTTCGTTCGTTTCTGGGCAAGATACAGCTTTAACTAAGCATTACGCTTAAACAACAGTTGTTCAAACCTTTAGTATCTAGGCTTTATGCCTAGGTGCTAACCTCTTTTCTTTTAAAATCATATTTACATTTTTTCAATTTTATACATTTACCTACTCTTTTTGCTATAATGCTGAAAAAGTTTAAATTACAAATGAGTTCCTATGTCTAAAAAACTACACCTTGTCAGTCTAGGCTGTACTAAAAACCTTGTCGACAGCGAAGTGATGCTTGGGCGTCTTAAAGAGTATGAGATCACTGATGACAGTACATCTGCAGATGTGATCATCGTCAATACCTGTGGATTCATCGATGCTGCCAAAGAAGAGAGTATCAACACGGTATTGAACTTGCATGATGAACGAAAAGAAAACTCCATCCTTGTGATGTCGGGATGTCTTACAGAACGTTACCGTGAAGAGTTACAGGCAGATATGCCTGAGATAGACATCTTTACAGGTGTGGGTGATTATGAGAAGATCGATGAACTCATTGCTTCTAAACAAAGTACCTTCTCTCCGGAAGTTTATCTGGCTACAGAAACATCAGGAAGGGTCATTACAGGTTCCAATTACCATGCCTACATCAAGATCGCTGAAGGGTGTAACCAATCCTGTTCTTTCTGTGCTATTCCTTCTTTTAAAGGAAAGTTGCACTCCCGTTCACTCTCTTCCATTGTTAAAGAAGTAGAGATGCTTGTAAAAGACGGATACTATGATTTCTCTTTCATCTCACAAGACAGTTCCAGCTATGGACGTGATATGAAGATGTCTGATGGGCTTATAGAGCTTATTAAAGCCGTAGAAGTAATTAAAGGTGTAGTCTCTGCACGTATCTTATACCTCTATCCGAGTACCACCACCTTTACACTCATCGATGCCATCTCAGACTCAAAAGTCTTTCAAACCTATTTTGATATGCCTATCCAACATATTGAAGATTCTGTACTGAAAACGATGAAACGCGGTTTTGGAGAGAAAAAGACCATAGAACTGCTCGAATACATGAAAAGCAAACCTGATGCCTTTTTACGTACTTCTCTCATCGCAGGACATCCAGGAGAAAGTGAAGAAAGTTTCCAGCACCTCTGTGAATTTATGGATGATTTTAAATTTGACAGATTTAACACTTTCCACTACTCTAATGAAGAGACTACTTCTGCATATACTTTAGAACAGATCCCCCAAGAGATCATTGATGAAAGAGCAGAGATATTAGGTGAGATCGCAGAAGCATCCACACTGCTTTCACTAGGAATTATGGTAGGCAGGACTGTTACCCTGGTTATCGATGGAGAAAGTGATGAACATGAATACTTGCTAAGCGCAAGACCTTTAAGCTGGGCAGTGGATATTGACGGTGAGATCCTCATCAATGATACTTCTGACCTTACAGTGGAATATGGGACACTTTATGAAGCAAAAGTCACTGAACTTGTAGGTAAACAACTGCTTGCAACACTCATCAAGCCTCTTTAAATTATGCTTACCTTAGATCTAACTCCTCTCAAAAATAGAAAAAACCTTTTAGCTTTTTCTGCTGGAGTGGATTCATCTGCACTTTTCTTTTTACTTTTAGCGCATAACATCAAATTTGATATTGCTATTGTTGACTATGGTGTTAGAGAGCAAAGTAAAGAAGAAGTCAACCATGCTAAAGCATTGGCAAAAAAATACAAACTTTTCTGTCATAGTATCGAAGCACCCATTTTTAATACACATTTTGAAAAAAAAGCCAGAGATTTTCGCTATGAGTTCTTTGAATCACTCATTCAGATAGAAGGGTATGATAATTTACTTACAGCACATCAATTGAATGATCAAATGGAGTGGCTGCTTATGCGACTCTCTAAGGGTGCTGGTGTTTCTGAATTACTTGGTCTTGAACCTCTAAGTCAAAGAAAAGACTATACTTTAGTACGTCCTTTACTTGCATACAGTAAAGAAGAGTTATTAATGTACTTGAAAGATAATAACTATCCTTATTTTGTCGATATGAGTAACAGTGATGAAAAGTATGAACGTAATAAATTTAGAAAACAATTTTCTGACCCCCTTCTCTTGAACTACCAAGAAGGTATCAAAAGAAGTTTTGACTATCTGCGTCAGGATAAAGCACGTCTTGAAAAAGAATTTGAGACGATCAAGGCCCAAAAAGAACTAAGAATCATTAAACTGCATACTTCTAGTGCGAAAGTAAAAGCTACTGACCTTGCATTAAAAGAATTAGGATACTTACTTTCATCATCCCAACGTGTGGAAATAGCAAAAGAAAACTCTCTGGTTATCGGGGGAATGTGGGCCATTGAAACCCAGGATGATATACTTTACATTGCACCATACTTAACTACAGATATGCCCAAAGTTTTTAAAGAAAAATGCAGAAAGAAAAAAATACCTGCTAAGCTCAGAGCCTACTATTTTAAAGAAAATATTATTTTTTAGCTAAAGGGTGTGCCTTCATATACTCCTGCATCTTTTTGACTGAGCCGAGTTTTGTATAGACTTGTGTCGTTGCCATCGTTTCATGTCCAAGAAGTTCTGAAACATCGGCTATACGTGCACCGTTATTGAGTAGGTGTGTGGCAAAAGAGTGACGCAACTGGTGAGGGGTCACCTTGATACCTGCTTCTTTAAAAAGTTTAGTGAGCAAATAACGCAACTGTGCCGTATTCATCGGAGCATTTCCTTTTTCAAAGAGATAAGTTTTAGGCATTTTGTCTTTCAGATAAAGGTTTATCAGTATTCGCAGTTCACTTAGTAGAGGTAATTCTCTTACTTTATTGCCTTTTCCGTGTATCTGTACCCATTCTTCTTTGATATCTTCAAGTTTTAACCCACTTAACTCGGAGATACGTAAACCCAGACCGTAAAGCATCGAAATAAGCAGTTTTTCTTCCAAGTTCGCCTTAGATATCACCTCATCAATATATCGTTCTTCAATGGGCTTAGGAAGGCTTTGGGGAGCCTTTATGGTCTCATCTCCTATCAATTTTAGATGCACATGTGCTATATCTTCCAAATACTTTACGAAAGAACGTACTGCAGAGAGTTTTTTTACAATGGTTTTTTTGTGATTTTTGACTATTTGGAGTCTAAAAGGTGTAATGTCTAAGATCTTTACATCATCTTCTTCATAAAAGTGACTCACTTCCATCATTTGTCGCAATGCGATCTCATAAGTAACAATGGAGTGTTCAGAGTACCCTCTTACATCAAAAAGGTATTCGAGAAACTCTTCAGAAAGATTTAAAAGTTTCTCTTTCACTTTTACATCCTACTTAATGGTATGTTTTAACATTTTATCTGTCAAATAGTCTCTTGCATCTTCAAACTCCATACCCATAAGTGATACCTCTTCAATATAAATATCGATCGTAGTAAATGGCTTAGGTATCAAGAACTTGTCCCAACTCTTTAGTTGCCAATAGGATTCAGGCATATAGTTCACAACCATTACTGCTGCTTTCGCCTTATGTGCCAATGCTATGGCACCATTACTGACAACATGTCGTGGTCCCCTGGGTCCATCTGGAGTGACAAGGAGATCATCACCATTTTTTAATGCTCTAAAAGCTTCCAACAGTACCTGTTTTGCTCCACGACTGCTTGAGCCTCGTAAAGGTTTTATAGAAAAATAACTTAATACTCTGGCGATCATTTCACCATCAAAATGTCTTGATATAATACCCGATGCTAACTGCTTTTTATGAAAATATCGATATGCCTGTGGAGAGATAAGAAGTTCTCCGTGCCAACAAACAACAATGGACTGTTCTTGTGACACTTCACCTTCAATGTGAAATCTTTTTTTAGAAGTATACCAATAAAAACGCATAAGTAGATAGCCTAACAGAGGAAAGATCACTTGAGCAATACTCCGTAATATCTGCTTAAACATGGATGCTAAACTAACTCACCCTCAAGTGCACCACGTGAGGTTTTTATGACTTTAACATCTACAATTTTTCCTAAAAGCTCTTCACTTCCCTCTACAAAAAAGAGTTTGCCATCATCAGAACGTCCCGAAACTCTTCCGTTTGGCTTCAGTTCATCAAAGTAAACTTTATGTACCTCACCTAACTGCGCATCCATGATCTCATCTAAAATTTTCGTATGTCGTGCTTGTAGTCGAGTAAGTCTCTCACCGGAGAGAGCATTGTCTATCTGATTGTCAAACTCAGCTGCTTCCGTATGAGGACGTGGCGAATATTTAAAAGAGAACATCTGCTCAAAACGTACTTTTTCAAGTACATCCATAGTATCTTCAAAGTCTGCATCACTCTCACCTGGAAAACCGACAATGACATCTGTAGAGATCGTTGCTTCGGGACAGAGGGCACGTATCTTTTCACAGCGGTTGATAAAATTCTCTTTTGTATAACCACGCTTCATCTCTTTAAGCAAAGATGTTGAACCACTTTGCAGAGGTACATGTATCTGTTTACATATCTTGGGATTTGATGCAAACTCCTGAAGGAACTCATCATCCATATGCAAGGGGTGAGGAGACGTAAAACGTATACGTTCCAAACCTTCTATCTTGGAGATCTTACGTAAAAGCTGGGTAAAGTCACATTGTTCTTCTGATGAGCCAAAACGCCTTCCGTAATTGTTAACATTCTGTCCTAGAAGCATCACCTCTTTAGCACCTGTCACTGCTGCTTTTGTGATCTCTTGAACAATAAGGTCTGAGGGAATAGATATCTCATCTCCTCGTGTTGCAGGCACGATACAGAAAGTACAGGATTTGTCACACCCTATAGAGATATTTACCATTGCTTTAAAAGGGTTTGATCTGTACTCCCCAAAAGCGTAAGTACTCTCATCAAAATCTGTATTGACCTCTACAGCATGCTTTTTATCTACTACATCTGTGATCTTGGATACATTTCTTGCCCCAAGTACAAAATCTACTGCCGGTGCACGCTTAATAATATCTTTACCCAAATGAGAAGCCGTACATCCTGCAACACCGATCTTTGCACCCTCTTTTTTATGTTTGTTAAAAACACCTATCTCAGAAAATAGTTTTGCTACAGGTTTTTCTCTAACTGAGCAAGTGTTTATAATAATAAGATCGGCTTCTGAAAGTTCTTCGGTAAGTTCGTAGGGTTCTTTTTGATTAAGTTCTGCGATCATATGTTCGCTATCGCGAACATTCATCGCACAACCCAATGTTTCTATAAATAATTTTTTAGACAATAATTTTCTTTCTTTTCTTACCTAAAGAATTAGGCAATAATATGTACTTCATAGATGTATTCGTTTTCATCCATACCATATTTCACTTCACGCATATAAACAGAGTAGCCCTTTTCTTCAAAGTATTCTATTAACTCTTTAAGCTCTTTGTGTGAGTTGTCTTTATCAAAATAAAATATAGATTTGTTCGCTAGTTCTTCTTCTAATTTCTTTAGCTCAATCGTTTTAGGTTTCGCCTTAAGTGTTGTTCTAGCAAGTTTTAATTTCATCTATATACCTTTGTGTGTTCATAATTATAAAGAGTATACTTTATTTTCAGTAAAGCTTTGGTTAGATATAATACTCGTCTTCAAAAATACCACTTCTCAGACGTTCTTAACACTGTTATGTTACCTCTTGTAGCGGTTAAATGAAATTAATTAGGAAAAAAACCATGGAAAAGATCTTAGATATTATAGACGCTATCGCTCATGAAAAGAACATCTCTAAAGAACACGCACTTGAGGCATTTAAAGAAGCTCTTATCAATACAGCTAAAAAACTTACTTCATTTACCAGTACTTTTGAAGTGATCATAGATCAAGATACAAAGACATACTCTGTTAACAAAGTGATCACTGTTGTAAAAGATGATGATGAGCAACTTTATACAGAGGTTGGTAAAGATGACAACAAACAAGAAGTGGAGTCTGACAGTTTTATGGCACTCTCCGAAGCACTTGAATTTGATGATTCTTTAGAGGTTGGTGATCAGCTTAAAGAAGAATTTGTCTTAGAAGATCACGGTCGTACCGCTTCTGCCAATCTTTTTAGAGAACTAGAGTACCATGTGCAAAGACGTATCGAACAGGATCTTTTTGAAAAGTATAGAGAAAAAGTGGGCACTGTCATGCTTGGAACTGTCAACCGTGTAGATGCAGATGACAACACCCATGTTGAAATAGGTGAGCTTAAAGGTATCCTTACACTTAGAAACCGTATCAAAGGTGAAAAGTTTAAACGTGGTGATAGCATTCGTGCCCTACTTAGATATGTTAGTGTTGACCCTCAGTTTGGTCTCTTTCTTGAACTCACACGTACATCACCTAAGTTCCTAGAGTCTCTCATGGAAAATGAAGTACCTGAGATCGCTGATGGGGTAGTAGAGATCACAGGTGCAGCGAGAATCCCCGGTGAAAGAGCAAAAATAGCCCTTAAAACAGAACAGATGAATGTAGATCCTATCGGTGCTGCTGTTGGTGTTAAAGGTGTTCGTATCAACGCAGTAAGTGAGGAGCTTAATGGTGAAAATATTGACTGTATCGAATTTTCCCCTATCCCAGAGATATTCATTACCAGGGCACTCAGTCCTGCTATTACACAAAGCATCAAAATAGAAGCCGATGAGAAAAAAGCGATCATTAACATTACCGGTGACCAAAAAGCAAAAGCGATCGGTAGATCAGGAATAAACATCCGTTTGGCATCTATGTTGACAGGGTATACGATTGAACTGAATGAGGTTGAAGGTGTGACAGAAAGAGCACCTGAATCTGCTGAAGGTGGAGAAGTAGAGAAAACGACTGATACTTCGGCATTGGAAGATCTATTTAAATAAAACTTACTGGGTGCGTTATTTACGCACCTGTAATACATTCTATTCTTTTAAGACAATACCATTTGCGAAAAACTCTCTGCATCAAGTGAAGCAGATCCTACCAAGACACCATCCACTCCGGCAATACTTGTAATCTCTTTTATATTGGTTGGTTTTGCCGATCCTCCATAGAGTAATGGTGTATCAGCAATCACTTTTTTTAATGCTCTATGTGTTGTAGATATCTCTTCAACAGTTGCCGATCTTCCTGTACCAATGGCCCAAATAGGTTCATAAGCAATAATCAAATTGTTATACGTAATATCGATACCCTCAAACTGTGCAAGCAAGTATTGCATCACTGCTTCAAAGCCTTTTTCACGTATCTCCAATGGTTCACCGATACAATAGATGATCTCAAGGTCATGTTCCTGAAAAAAAGCAAATTTTTCTACTATTTTTTCTTGAGATTCTCCCAAATGTTCACGTCTTTCACTATGTCCAATAAGAATGGTCTTGATGTCAAATTCATCAAGCTGTTCCAAGCCTATCTCTCCTGTATAAGCACCATTTACTGTAGGGTATGCATTCTGTACACCCACAGTAAAATCACCTTCATGCTGATCTAATGCTGTTGAAGGAGGTAATATATAGACCTTGTCTTCAGGTTTTTTCCCACCCAGTTTTGTACTGAGATCCTGGATATAGAATTCTGTGCTTTTTCGAGTATGGTTGGTTTTGAAATTTGCTGCATATATCAAACCGCGTCCTTTTTACTGTTCATCGATGGTACAAAATGTACCCTATTTTAGTGCTTCTAGTCCAGGAAGAGCAATACCTTCTATCAGTTTCAGACTAGCACCACCACCAGTAGAAATGAAAGTCATCTCATCAGCATCACCGGCACGCTGAACCACATCAGCGGTATCACCACCACCAACGATCGTTGTTGCATGTGTTTGTGCAATGTTGTTTGACATAGCCATACTTCCTTTTGAATATCTATCCATCTCATAAACACCCATAGGTCCATTCCAAATGATTGTCTGAGCATCATTTAATGCTTCACGGAAAAGTCTTGTACTGGCCGGACCTATATCCAATCCCATCCAATCGTCCGGTATCTCTTGAACCGGAAGAAATTTTACCGTTGTATTTTCAGAAAATTCTGCAGCGGCTACCACATCTACAGGAAGATAGAATTTTACGCCCATCTCTTTTGCTCTATTCATAATATTTGTTGCTTCATCCAATAGATCATCTTCTATCAAAGAAGTACCTACTTCGTGTCCTAATGCTTTAAGGAAAGTAAATGCCATACCTCCACCGATAATTACTTTATCTACTTTGTTTAAAAGGTTCGTAAGTGCCTGAAGTTTACCCGATACTTTAGATCCACCAACAACGGCAACAAAAGGACGCACAGGCTCTTCCAGTACTTTAGAGAAAAAATTCACCTCTTTACCCATAAGGAAACCTGCTGCCTTGGAGTCTTCATCAAAAAATGTAGTGATCGCATCTATAGAAGCATGTTTTCTGTGACAGGCACCAAAAGCATCATTAATATAAATATCTGCATACGCTGCCAACTTTTCAGCAAATACCATATCATTTTTAGTCTCACCTGCTTCATAACGAAGGTTCTCAAGTAAAAGTACATCTCCCGGCTCCATTTTTGCTGCCTTTTCCGGTGCATCCGGTCCTACAACATCTTCAGCCATAAAGATATCTCTTTTGATCTTCAGTAAAGTATGTAGTCTTTTTGCTACAGGCACAAGAGAATATTTCTCTTCATATTTACCTGGTTCCGGTCTTTCATAATGTGATGCCAATATGATCTTACAATCTCTGTCTATACAGTAACGGATCGTCTGCAAAGCAGAACGGATACGTCTGTCATCTGTAATATTCCCAAATTCATCTTTAGGCACATTAAAATCACATCTTATAAAAACTCTTTTACCGTCTATGTCTAAATCTTTTATTGTTCTCAAATTATTACTTTCTTACTTTTATATTTTACTTACTAATGTGTACTGCCATATCAACCAAACGTGCTGAGTATCCCCACTCATTGTCATACCATGAGAGTACTTTTACCATGTTATCGCCTATGACCTGAATAGTATCAAGCGGGACAACTGCACTGAGTTCTTCACCTACAAAATCCATAGAGACCCTATACTCTTCATCTACCCCAAGTAGCCCTTTATGCGAACCTTCGCTGGCAACTTTAAATGCTTCTTGCACATCTTGAACCGTTACATCTTTGTTCAGTGTTACCGTAAGGTCAACCATAGAGACATCTGCTGTTGGTACCCTAATAGCCTGGCCGTTGATCTTTCCCGTCAAATTTGGCAATACTTTAGAGATAGCTTTTGCAGCTCCGGTCGTTGTAGGCACAAGATTTGTGGCACCTGAACGCCCTTTTCTTGGATCTTTTTTATGCTTTCCATCAAGAATAGGCTGAGAAGAAGTATAAGAGTGGATCGTTGTCATTAAACCGTTTTCTATACCAAATGCATCATCGAGTACTTTCGCTACCGGGGCTAAACCATTGGTAGTACATGATGCGTTGGAGACAACAGACTGCCCTGCATAATCATCTGCATTTGCACCTAAAACAAAAGTGGCTGTATCATCTTTGGCAGGTGCTGAGAAAAGTACTTTTTGAACACCATTATCAAAGTATGGCTGTACAGCTTCTGCTGTCAGAAAAGCGCCTGTACACTCTAAAACCAATTCTACTCCGGCTGATGCAAAGTCTATCTTGGAGAGATCACGCTGAGCAAAGATCTTCGCTTTTGTCTCACCTATGTTCAAATATCCATCTGCTACGCTAACATCTTTACGAGTACCATGTACAGAATCATATTTAACATTATATTCAAGCATCTCTTCTGTTCCTGAAGCATTGACTGCAACAAGCTCAATGTCATCTCTATCAGCAATGATACGTGCAACACATCTACCGATTCTACCTAGTCCGTTAATTGCTACTTTTACAGCCATTTTATACCCTTAGAGTTTATTATGCAAAACTATGCTAAAATTCTGTAATTTTACAGTAAATGAGGTTAGTATTTGGTTAATCAATTGAAGCCTACTATCGCTATATTTGGGGGAAGTTTCGACCCTCCCCATATAGGACATCAACAGATTGTTGAAAAATCGATAGAGACGTTAGATATTGATGCATTAATTATCGTACCTGCTTATCTTAATCCTTTTAAAACATCTTCACTTGCAGATGCACAGACGCGTCTTGATTGGTGTCATAGACTATTTAATGATATAGAAAATGTCATAGTAGATGATTATGAGATAAAAGAGGGCAAAAGTACAGTAACCTCACAATCTGTAAAACATTTTAGCCAAAGATACCATGTCAAGTACCTCATCATAGGTGCGGATAACTTGTCAACATTGACACAATGGCATGCGTACGAATGGCTAAATGAAACTGTCACTTGGGTGATCGCCACCAGAGATGAACATCATCTAGATACGGATGCGCTTAGGAAATGGGAATTACTTTCCATCACATCTCCAATTAGCTCAACCCAAATAAGAGAAGAAAAAGATTTACAGTATGTTGACATAAAAATTCAAGATTCTGTACGAGAAATATTAGAAGGAAAATAATTTATGACAATAGAAGAGAGAGTAGAGAATATCGTAGATATTCTTGATGATAAAAAAGCTGAAGAGATAGAAGTATTTAACCTGGATGGTGCAGATTACATCGCTAAACGTGTGGTTATTGCAAATTCACTGAACGGTAAACATACCACAGCACTTTTTGATCACCTAAAAAAAGGTCTTAAAGAGAAAGATGAAACTTTTTTTGCATCGGATGTAAGTGATGAATGGGCAGTAGGTGACCTGGGAGATATACTTGTTCATATCATGATCCCTGAGTATAGACAGCGTTATTCACTTGAACAGTTTTTATCTGAACTGGTAGAAAATCAAAAAAAACAAGATAATGATCCTGCATAAATTACACTAGGGTAATTACAATTACCCTAATTCATGCCCCGAACCGGTTAGAAGCTCAAGTAACAAAAACAGTCCTATCGTCACTACCGGTGAAAAAATGATCCACCAATAATATTTATCTCTTATCAGATACCAAACCAATCCACCCCATGACATAATCATCAGTAATATATGTGCGATAAAGAGTGGAAAAACTTGTCTTGTGAGGTTTCCCACTACTCCTAACGAAATAATAATACCAAAGGTTCCTAACGATATAAGTAGTTTTTTGATATTTTTATTGCGGGAATATTGAAAAAAAACGGCTGCTAAAGTAATCAGTACAACCAATACAAGTAGGGCCCTCATCATAATCCTTTTTCATATTTTCAGCGAGCTTATCTATGGTTGTGATTAATTTTATAGCTTATTCACAACCTTGATACCAAGTATATCCAAGCCTTGCTTTACAGTTTTTGCTGTTAGGTCAGCCAACAGTAATCGGCTCATCTTTGTCTCTTCTTCTACACCCTCTTTAAGTATAGGGTTTTGTTCGTAGAAACGCATAAAAAGTGTAACCAGTTCATAAAGATAAGTTGTCAACTGATTTGGAGAAGCGTCTTGGGCTGTACGGGTAAGCACATCTTCAAAACGTAAAAGCATAGTAGAGAGCCTGTGTTCCAGTGCATCTCCAATGATGATATTACCTTCTATCTTACCATCATACTTTCTGAAAATACTTTGAATTCTTGCATAAGCATACTGCATATACAACGAAGTATTTCCTTCAAAAGAGAGCATTTTGTCCCAATTAAAGATATAGTTTGATTCACGGTTAATGGCAAGGTCTGCATATTTGACTGCACCGATACCTATGATCTTTGCCAACTCTTCTATCTCTTCTTGGGTGTACTCTTCTTTGTTGTTAATGGTCTCTTTTGCTTTTACTACTGCTTCATCAAGTAGGTCGATCAGTTTTACTGTCCCCCCATCACGTGTTTTAAACGGTTTCCCCCCCTTGTCCATCATCGTACCAAAAGCAATGTGTTCCAATTTAACATCCTCGGGTACAAACCCTGCCTCTTTCGCTACTTTAAATACCTGTTTAAAGTGTCCACCCTGTCTTGCATCAACTACATATGCAATACGCTTAGCTTGTAGTGTTTGTGCTCTGTAACGTAAAGCTGCCAGGTCTGTTGTCGCATAAAGATAACCACCATCTCCTTTTTGAACGATCACAGGCACTTCATCACCTTCCAGAAAAACACACTGTGCACCATTACTCTCTTCAAGTGTCCCTTTTGCACGTAGGTCTTCTACTATATTGGCTAAGTCATCATTATAAAAACTCTCTGCACGCACATCATCACGTGTAAGATTCACACCCAGTTTTTCATAGACCTCTTCACAATGTCCTAGCGAGACATCAATGAACTTCTGCCAAAGTCCCAGGCAATGTGCATCTCCGGACTGTATCTTTACAACATACTCTCTTGCTTTATCTGCAAAGTCTGCATCAGCATCAAAGTGTCCCTTTGCATCTTTATAAAATTGTTCCAGATCTTTTAGCGATACAGAACCGTCTTCATCTTTCATTTCAAGATAGGCGATCAGCATACCAAATTGTGTACCCCAGTCCCCAATGTGATTTTGACGTATGACATCATCACCCAAGAAAGTTAGTAAATTTGCTAAAGTGTCTCCAATGATAGAAGAACGCAAGTGTCCCACGTGCATTTGTTTTGCCATATTTGGACCGGAATAATCCACTACTACTTTCACAGGGTTTTCTCTTGTCTCTACACCTACTCTTGCATCTTTACCTGCTGATTCACACTGCGCAGCTATCCATAAAGGGTTGAGCCACAAGTTAATGAACCCGGGACCCGCGATCTCTGCTTTTGATAGGAGCCCGGTCAGATCTAAATTATTTAAAATATCATTTGCTATCTCTCTTGGGTTCTTAGCAAGTTTCTTGGAAAGTGCCATAGCACCATTGAACTGATAATCACCGAATTCCGGTTTTGTTGCTTCAGAGACAGACATAGGTGAATGCTCTATACCAGCTTTCAAAAAAGCTTCTTTAATAACGTGATTGATTTGTGATTTTAATTTCATTTGTGTTCCAAATAGTGGAGTGGGAGAATAGATAGTGTTACTATCTGGACGCTCAGCGTTAAACGCTGAACACTATTGTTAAGCGTTTTCGCTCTTTTTCTCTTCAACTTTTTCAGTTGGAGTTTCATCTTTTTTAGCGATCTCTTTTGTATCTTCTTCATCATCTTTAATAGCTTTTTTAAAGTCTTTGATACCTTTACCCATACCTTTTGCAAGATCTGGAATTTTTTTAGCTCCGAAGAGTAATACTACGATCGCAAGTACGATCAATAGTTCTGGCATACTTGGCATACCCATGTTTGGTCCTTTTTATTTCGCTACTTTGAGCATTAATTTGAATAATTATACTGCAATAAATTTAAGTTTACTCAACACCTAGCCACTTGGCGATAAATTTCTCTTCATCTTCCGTACTTTGTTTCAATCTAGCAGCTTTTGCTACAATGACAAACTCTCTAGCCGCTTCGTCTATCGTATCGTTAATAATAGTGAAGTCATACTCACCTAAAGCTTTTATCTCACCTTCTGCATTTTTTATCCGCCCTACTATAACAGCTTCATCATCTGTGGATCTTGCACGCAGTCTCTCTTCCAGTGACTTCAGTGTCGGCGGGGTGATAAATGCAGATGTGGTGATCGCATTCATTTTTTTACGTACCAACCTGTGTCCCTGTACATCGATATCAAAGATTACCAGTTTACCCTCTTCCAAAGCAACTCTTACAGGTTTTAGTGATGTACCATAGTAGTTACCATGTACCTCTGCATACTCTAAAAAATTTCCTGCTTTAATGTCTTCTTCAAAACTCTCTTTTGTAACAAAAAAATAATCTTTACCGTCTTCTTCCCCTACTCTTGGTGCACGTGTCGTCGTGGAGATGGAAAAATAATACTCCCCTATCTCAGAAGCGGCAGCATTAATAATAGTACTTTTACCTGCACCGCTTGGACCTGAAAGTACTAGTATGGCACCTTTTTGCATTATTTCTTATCCTCTAAATGTATTTTTACCTCTATCTTTTTGCCTTTTAAAAGTTTTTTTAACTCTTTAGGTTTCAAGTTTTTTATCGTCTCTTCAACAGCATCTTCTATGGCAGACCTCTCATCCTCAGTAAACTTTTTATTTTTAAACTTTTTTTTCTCTGTTTTTTTAAGCTTTTGTTTTTTATCTTTTTCTTTGTGAGGCTTCTCTTTCTTTTGTTGCGTTCTACTTACTTCATCAGCTATCTCTTCTTCTTCAAATATCTCCAAACCATCTGCGATTAGATGCTCTTTGATCACTTCGATCTTACGTGATGCATAAGCCTCTTCATTAAGATCGAGTGATTCTGTTTCCTCTTCATCCATATCAAGCAGGGCTTTGATCTTTTCTATCTCATCACGATCAAGTACTTCAAGACTTATATCTTCTTCACTCTGCTCTTCTTCCTCTATTTCTTCAGCTGAAAGAGGGAATATACTTGGTACTGCTTCATGCACATTGGTCTCTTCTGCTTCAGTATCCTCTATAAGTGTTTCTTCTATCAAAACTTCATCCGGTAATTCTCTTACTTCTACAGTTTTAAGTATAGCTATGATCTGTGAAGGTAAAAAAGGTTTTTTAACCGTCTCATCAAAACCGGCCATTGAGTCATCACTGTATGAAAGATAGATCTTTTTCCCAACATCCAGCCTTGTTGACAAAAAAGCAACATCTCCCTCACAAGATGCTTCATCTACAAATAAAACATCATATCCTGCCGCACTTGCTTCCTGAATATTGGAAACTTTTTCCAAAACCATATCATCATCGCGTGTACACAATGAAAGCAGTCTAGAGACAACAGGATTGTCATTTATGAGTAAGATCGTCATAGGTAAACTCCGGAAGAATGAGGTATATTGTTGTGATTATAGTGTAACTCTGGTTAGGGCTGGGTTGAGAATTAAAGTTTTTTAGGTATACTTTCGCTCTAAATATCGCTACTACATTTTAAATGTGCACTCATAGCTCAGCTGGATAGAGCATCGGTTTGCGGTACCGAAGGTCTCAGGTTCGAATCCTGATGGGTGTACCACTTCTTAATTTACATTCACTTTTCAAGTAACTTCATAGATCCAAAAAGTTCCAATGCCTTTTTATTATGTATAAATGATGTATTATAAGGATGCTCCATCTCTATGATCTCAAATTTATCCAATGCAAACTTCTTTTTCAGCTCTTTGGCATGTGTACCGAACAAAATGAGTTTTGGTGCTTCTGATTCAAATGAGGAGAGTAGACTCTGCACAAAAGGTTGCCATGATTTGATATGTTTAGATGAAGATCTTTTATCTGTAAATATCAGTGCTGTATTTAAAAGCAACACACCATTTTTTTCAAAATTTTCTCTTAGGGCATCTATAGAGTCTATTAAGTCAGCTTTATCAATTTTTGCAATGCTTCCTTGTGAAGTATCTTCTTTAAGATCTCCTCTTGCGAGTAGTGCCATCTTTATAAAATTTCTCAGACTAGTAGCACGGTTTACCTCTTTACTTAGCCCGGAGTCTGAAAAGAGTTTCTTTACATTGGTATCTATAAAAGCATATCCGCCTGCACTCTCTTTTCTTGGGTAGGGGTCTTGGCCAAATAGAATATATTTTACTTTGTCTTTTGGAAGTGTTTTAAATGCGTTAAAGTAGTTTGCTTTAGAAGGAAAATAATCCTTATCCTCTTCTAAAAACCTTTGATAATCTTCATCAAGAGAAGCATAAGCTTTTATTAATAGTGTCTCCCATGAAGTGTAAGCCACTTAATCTCTCTTTTTTAACTTGTCAAACTTCATAATTAGTTCTATTCTGCTTACAGGCATTCCCAGTTTTTCAGATACTGATGCCTTACTTTCACCTGCATTGATAAGAGACATAACATCATCAAGTGATGAGAAGTTCTCCATTACATCTTTTACTGCTACACGTGAAGCTTCATAATTTGCTATCGTGATATTTTTCACTTCAAGTATCTCTGTTAGTTGTTGGTTCTCTTTGTTCAATTTGGAATTTTTACTTATCAATATAAACAAAATAACAACCAATAATGCCAATAACCCTAAAACAATAAAATCCATCATTTCCATCTATGCAACCTCCACAATTATAAGTAGTATAAAGACAAACCCAAGATATCCGTTGACCGTAAAAAAGGCTTTGTCTATTTTATTAAAATCTTTATTCACAATATAGTGTTCGTAACTTAGCATTATAGCACTAAGAACTACAGAGAGTTCTGCCCAGAACCCTAAGTCTGCCAAGTACACAAAATATCCCCATAACAACACAGCCAAGATATGAAATACTCTGGCTATACGCATGGTATTTTGGGCACCAAACTTGGAAGGTATTGAGTGTAAACCATTGGCTTTGTCAAATGCCATATCCTGCAGTGAATAGAGAAGATCAAACCCTGCTACCCAGAACATTACACCTAAAGCAAGTGAAACAGACCAGAGTGTTATCTCCCCGGAAACAGCTACAACACCTGCGATAGGGGCTAAACCAAGGCTTACCCCAAGTATTAGGTGTGCCAAAGCCGAAAAGCGTTTAAAGAGTGTATAAGCTCCAAGTATCAGTAGTATGGGAACTGACAGTTGAAATGCTAAAGTATTCACAAAGTAGGCAACTAATATAAATAATAAAGCATTAATAAGGATAAAACCTATCATCTGAACATTGCTCACCCTCCCATCTACAGAAGGTCTGTTTTTGGTACGAGGATTCAGTATGTCTACATCTCTGTCAAGATACCGGTTCACTCCCATGGCAAAGTTCCGTGCAGTCACCGCTGCTAAAATCCCTAAAAAAAGAAGTCTCCATCCAAACCATCCAGAACCACTATCATGATAGGAAGCCACTAACATAGCGATAAAAATAAATGGTAAGGAGAACACAGAATGTTTAAACATCACCAACTCAGAAAAATCAGCCAATTTTTGTTTTATACTATTCACTATTTACTACTCTTTAGCTACGTATTAAGGATGCGGTATTTTGAGTGTTGAGTTAAGTGACCAAGCAATAGCTGTTACCAAAATGGCAATAAGATATCCACTTGAAATAACACCATAGGCTAAGAGTAGATAAAGTACCCATAACAATATAGCACCTAAAGGTGTCGGTACACCTTCAAAATACTTCTCCACTTCACCCACATCTACTTTAAGGTTAAACTCAACAAGTCTTCTTAAACCGTTGATGATGTACCAGATAAAAACAAGACCTAAGATAAGTTCTTCTATACCTGACGTTCCTGTATATTCTTTTACCGCATAAAAAAGTAAAAATGCCGGCATGACTACAAAAGAGAGAAAGTCTGCAAAGGAGTCTAACTGTATACCAAACTCTGTAGAGAGATTGTATTTGCGTGCCAGTTTACCATCTATGATATCACAGGCACCCCCTATCCATGCTAAGATGATCGCTGTAAAAAAATCACCTTTTACAATAAAGTAAATAGCCATTACTCCCATGGTAATATTCATATAGGTTACCATATTGGCTATATTAAAACGGTTGTCTTTATCAAATAAATTCATTTTTTCTCCAAAAAATTCTTATGCACATTTTACCCTCTTAGCACTTAACCCTTAACACTTAGTACTATCTTGATATGATTACACTATGAATAATATACAACAACTTGCACTCATTGGTCCTACTGCTTCAGGTAAAACATCACTTTCCATCAAGTTAGCCCAAAAAATGAATGCCCATATTTTGTCACTTGATTCTCTTTCTATCTATAAAGAGATAGATATCGTCTCCGCCAAACCTTCTTTAGAAGAACGTGCAAATATTAAACATTTTGGTTTGGACTACCTTTACCCTCATGAAGATTTTGATGTCACTACTTTTATCAAGTTATACCATGAAGTCTATGCACTTTGCCAAGAAGAAAACAAAAACCTAGTTATTGTTGGTGGTACAAGTTTTTATCTTAAGATGTTACTTGAAGGTATTAGTGATGTGCCAAATATCTCTGAAAAGATAAAACTAAAAGCTTCAAAACATTTAAATGATCTTTCTTCAACTTATGAATGGCTCTACTCTTTGGATCCTGCATATATGATCAATATTGCCTCCAATGATACTTATCGTATTGAAAAAGCTTTGCATCTCTATTTGGAAACCTCTTTGACACCTACAGTTTATTTTGAGCGATTTCCTCCTATACCTACCATTACAGACGCTTTACCTATCTATCAAATAACGCTAGAGAGAGATCTCTTAAGAGAACGTATTGCTTTGCGGACTAAATTGATGCTTGAAGATGGGCTCATAGATGAGATCTGTATGTTGGAAAAGAAATATTCACGTCAACCTAACTGTATGAAAGCCATTGGTATTAGGGAGACACTAGCATTTCTAGATGGGGTGTATGATAAAAACCTATTGGAAGAAAAGATAATCACAAACACTGCCCGCCTTGCAAAAAGACAGACTACATTTAATAATTCTCAATTTACTGATGTTATAAAAGGGAGTGTAAAAGAGTTGGAGAAAATGTTGTTATAAAGAAGTCGGTTCCCCAACCCTTCTGAACGCTCAGCGCTGAACGCTGAACGTGCCCGACCGAAGGGACAAATGCCCTTGGGGTGCTAATTTTTAATACCCACTCGCAGAGATCATATAGTACAAGTAAGAAACAAGCGGTTGAACATAGAAGATCGCTGCAACTGTTGCTACTGTTGCAAGACCAATAATAACCATCAATGGTCTTGAGATGTTGTAGTAAACTACTTCCACATCTTTTACCGGATCTTTAAGGAACATATATACGACTAACTTTAAGTAGTAGTACGCTGCAATAGCAGAGTTAAGACCCATAACGATCGCTAACCAAATATAACCTGCATTGACTGCTGCCTGCATTACGTAAATTTTACCCCAGAATACTGAGAAAGGTGGCACACCTGCAAGTGATAACATAAATAGCGCCATGATCACAGCACCCATTGGCATGATCCCAATAAGTCCTGCAAACTTCTCATACGGGTGATCATAACGATCATCAAATCTTCTTTTTTTGTTACGAGAGATCCATAACATAGCAAATGCCCCTAGGTTAGTGAACATAAAGAGTGCATAATACATAAAGATCGCTGTGTTACCCTCTGTTGTATCTAACGCGAGTGCAGCCATGATGAAACCTGCATGAGAGATAGATGAATATGCAAGCATACGTTTTACATCATTTTGTACAAGTGCCATAATGTTTGCAAGTGTCATTGTAAGTACTGCCATCACTAATATAACGATACGTACCCACTCAACACCAAGATCGATATACATACCAAAAATTCTAATACTCACAACAAATGCTGCGATCTTAGGTACTACTGACATATAACCGGCTAGTGGTGCAGAAGCACCTTCATACACATCCGGTACCCATGTATGGAATGGGAAAAGTGATATCTTAAATGCAAATGCAACTAAAAGGAGTACTGATGATCCAAAGATAGCGATCATAAGACCTGTTTCATTGACACGAGTAGCCATCACTTCCGCAACTTTATAAAGTTCTATTGAACCAGTAAGTGCATATACTACAGCTGATCCCATAGCAAAGAAGCCAGCTGCTAATGCACCCATCGTAAAGTACTTCACCGCTGCCTCATAAGAGTTTGCTCTGTTGTGCAATGCAATAAGTGTATAAAGTGCCAGTGATGCCGTCTCAAGACCTACAAAGATAAGGATAAGGTTATCTGTAGCTACCATAAACTGGAATCCTGCGATCATGAACAAGAAAAGTGCAAAGAACTCAGGGTATGAGAACTCATGAAATCTTTTTGATGTTAATGCCAGAGGAATAAAGATCATGGAACCACCGATGATCATCAGTTGAGAAATGATAGAAACACCATCTATCAGCATCACATCAAAGAAACCACGTTCATTTACATTCAACCCAAGTACTGCGCCAAAGTCAACAAATAAAACCAATAAAGTCAACATCACATAAAGTGACTTATGCAGTTTATTGTTAATAAGATCAAGAATTAAAATGATCAAAGCACCTGAAATAGCAATCAGCATTGGTGCAAGGGTAATAAGGTTTAGACTCTCTAAACTTACGTTAATAGGCTCTAACATTAGTTTGCCTCCTTAGATGATTTTGCTACGATTATGATATCTTTAGCCTCTTGTGTGATCGCTTTTTCTTC
Source organism: uncultured Sulfurovum sp. (assembly GCA_964492675.1). Classification (GTDB taxonomy): domain Bacteria; phylum Campylobacterota; class Campylobacteria; order Campylobacterales; family Sulfurovaceae; genus Sulfurovum. The sequence goes on along the minus strand of CAZBLM010000002.1, from coordinate 20,279 downwards.
CATAAATCCAAGTAAAGCATTTACTGAATTATCAATAGGTGCTAATACTGGTTTAGGATATACACCCAACCAGATAACGATCGCTACAAGTGGAATAAGTGACCAAGTCTCTCTACCGTTAAGGTCTTTTAAGTTTTTGTTCTTTTCATTGTCTAATGGACCAAAGAAAGCCATTTTCATCACTCTGAGCATATATACAGCACCAAGGATAATAGATGTACCTGCAAGGATCGTGATCATTGGTGATACTTTATAGAAACCAAGTAATACCAAGAATTCACCAACAAAACTGATAGTTAGTGGTAACCCTACAGATGCCATAAGCATGATACCAAAGATGATGGCGAACTTAGGCATGACTGCAGTCAATCCACCAAACTCTGAAAGTAACTTCGTACCTCTTCTCTCATAGATCATACCAACCAACATAAACAGGGCACCTGAAACGATACCGTGTGCCAACATTTGGAACACTGAACCAGAAATACCTTCTGAATTCATTGCAAAAAGACCTAACATAATGATACCCATGTGTGATACAGAAGAGTATGCAATAACCTGTTTGATATCTTTTTGTGCATAAGCCACCATCGCTGTATAGATAACCATGATCAGTGACAATACCGCGATCGGTGTGATCGCTGCAACAGATGCATCAGGGAACATTGGAAGTGTAAATCTTACAAATCCGTACGTACCCATCTTAAGCAGTACCGCTGCAAGTATTACAGAACCGATCGTTGGTGCCTGTCCGTGTGCATATGGAAGCCATGTATGGAAAGGGAACATCGGTACCTTGATCGCAAACCCTATAAAGAATGCTGCAAAGAGCCATAACTGATAATTCTCAGGCAATACCAGTGCATACCAATCTGTAATAGCAAAACTCCAAACACCTGTAAGACTATGGTAAATGTACGCTACAAATAACATACCTACCAACATGATAAGTGATCCTGTAAATGTATACAAGAAGAACTTGATCGATGCATAGACTCTTAGCGGTCCACCCCATGCACCAACAATATAAAGCATCGGTACAAGAGAAAGCTCCCAGAACAAGTAGAAAATGATCGCATCAAGTGCAACAAAGACACCTATCATTGTCATCTCTAGGAAAAGAAGTGTAATGATCATGTTTTTCATGTTCTTCGTCTCACCCATAGATGCCATACCGATCATCGTCATTAATGTTGCCAATATGATGATAAACAATGAGATACCATCTACACCAACATAATATGAAATACCCATATCAGGGATCAAAGGGATCATTTCAACAAATTGCATACCTGCATTTGAAGTATCAAAGCTAAACCATAACCATAAAGATAAGATAAATTCAATTGCAGCAACAGTGACACCGTAAGCCTTTGCTGAATCTTTATCTATCACAAACCCTAGCAATCCTGCGACTGCCGGGAAGAACACTAATATACTTAATATATTTTCCATTTTTACCCCTTACACGAATGCTGCTGAAATTCCAGCAACGATTAATAGAAGGACACCACCAACAGCCATCCAATTTAGATAGTTTGAAAGGTTACCTGTCTGCATACCTCTTGTCTTATCACCACTTGCATAGAAGAATTTCGCAATATTATCTACTGTTGCATCTACGATCTTCAAGTCCACATGTGTCCAGAATTTCTCTGACATCATTGCATATGGCTTTGTGATCATCTCTTCATAAAGCTTCGGTACGTAGTATTGATTTTTAAGAAGTTGATAAATAACTCCGCTTTCAACTTTCTCATCTCTTTTGAATGCTTTTTCACCTGTTCTTGCATATTTAAAATAAGCCAACGCGATACTTGCTATAACAATTGCCATTACCAAGATAATTAGATATATAGCAACATGATGTGTTGCATCACTCATAACGTAATCCGGAACCAACTTTGTAATAAAAGCATGGTAAGTCTCTTTTGCAAAACCAGCAATAATTGCAAGTACAGCAAGAGGAGACATTGCTACCAATACAAATTTATACATTTCATGTGGATGGAAACCTAGTGGAGTATGTCTGTCTTCACCATGGAAAGTCAAGAATACTTGTCTAAAGCTGTAGAATGCAGTCATACCCGCAGTCGTTACCAACATCGCCCATAAAATATATGATCCCTCATTAAATGCTGTTTCTATGATAGGGTCTTTTGAGAAGAACCCAGCCAGTGGAGGCAACCCTGCTAAGGCAATAGATGCAACGGTCATGTAGATCCATGTTCCTCTCATTTTCTTTCTAAGTGCACCCATTTTGAAGAGGTCAAGTTCATCATGCATTGCGTGCATTACGTTACCCCCACCTAGGAAGAGTAGTGCTTTAAAGAATGCATGAGCTGCAAGGTGGAATAGTGCGATCCAGTATGCACCAAGACCAGCCGCTGCAAACATGTATCCCAATTGAGAAAGTGTAGAGTATGCAATGATTCTTTTCAAATCACGTTCTACCAATGCCATTGATGCCGCGTAAAATGCTACAAATGTACCAAGTGAAGCAATAAAGTATGATACACCTGCAACAGCTTCCATACTATAGAGTGGGTTCGCTCTGATCACAAGGAAAACCCCTGCTGTTACCATGGTAGCTGCGTGAATTAATGCAGAAACCGGTGTAGGACCTTCCATCGCATCTGTAAGCCATGTATGTAATGGGAACTGAGCTGATTTACCCATCGCACCAATAAAGAGTGCAATCGCAGCACCAATAAGCAGACCATCATCAAGGTAAGGAAGTTGTGCAAATACTTCATCATACTGTACTGAACCTGTATACCAGTAAAGGATAAAGATACCAACCAACATACCAAGGTCAGCGATACGGTTCATGATAAATGCTTCATTTGCTGCCCATGATGGAGAGATAGAAGGGTTTTCTTCTCTTGTTTGATCTGGCTTGTGGTACCAAAAACCAACAAGTAACCAAGAACAGACACCAACACCTTCCCAGCCAATGAAAAGACCAAGGAAGTTATCTGACATCACAAGTATCAACATTGAGAACACAAATGCAGAAAGATATGAGAAGAATCTGTTAAAACTCTTATCGTGATCCATGTATCCAATCGCGTAAATATGTACGATCGTTGATACCAAAGTAACCACAAGCATCATACTCACTGAAATCTGATCTATCACAAACCCAAAGGCTACGTTAAAGTCTCCCGCATTGATCCAATCCATCATCGTTACATGCACGACTTCACCTGTTACATAAAGGTTTATTGCCAATAAAAGTGAAGCGATAAAAGAAGTAGCTAACAGTAAAGAAGCCACAACACCAACGAATATTTCTCTTTGGCTCATCCCAAATAGAGCTGCAAAAAGAGAACCAACAAACGGTGCAAAAAGTGCTATATATACTAAATTTTCCATTTTTATCCTCTCATTGTTGCCAGGTCATCTAAGTCAAGAGAACCATATTTTTTGTATAGTACGATCAATATTCCAAGTCCAACTGCCACTTCAGATGCTGCGATAGCAATGATAAAGAAAGCGAACATTTGACCCGTAAGATCATTGTAATAGTGTGAAATAGCTGCAAATGCAATATTTACTGCATTAAGCATCACTTCTGTTGCGAAGAAAAGCATCAAAAGATTTCTTCTTCTAAGTACACCGACCAATCCTATAGAAAAGATGATCGCTGATACGATAAGGTAATGAGATAAACCTATCATTTTGCATCCTTTACATTCATAATTTCATCATCTGCACTCATATCTTCAGTGAGACTAACATCCATTTTCTTACCTGCTAAAATAATACCTGCGATCATTGCAACGAGTAACATTACCGCTGCAACTTCAAATGGTACTAGATACTTTGTAAAAAGAACCATACCTACATCTTGTGCATTACCAACACCTTCAGTCATAGGGTAAAGTGCTTGAATGGCATCAGAGTGGATCGGTGCAGCAAACATTAAAACCAATACTAATGCGGACATCCCGCCAAGTAAAAATACCAAGGCAGGGTTTGTATTTTTTTCTTTTATATCTCTCGTTGCATCAAAGAACATCATTGCAAATGAGTAGAGTGCTATGACTGCCCCCACATATACGATCAGTTGTACTACACCGAGGAAGTCTGCTCCCAAAAGGAAGAAGAATCCAGAGATAAGTACCATTGCTGAAGCCAGTGATGTCATAGCATAAAGTACATTTTTACTCATAACTGTGACTGAAAAAAGTCCTATTGTCAAAATAGAGAAGAGATAAAAAGCAAATCCCTCCACTGTCATTAAAGATGCTATAAAGTTTTCCATATCATCCCCTCCTAATACGCTAGTGGCGTTTTTTTAATGTTTTCATCAGCATTTGGAGACACTGCACCAAATCCATCATACTCTTGCTGCAAGTTAAGCTTGTCGATAGGTGTTAACATATCTTCAAAAAGTGAGAAACCAGCTCTTTGCTCAGATGCATTCTCATAACGAGGTCCGTGTACAATAGCAAGTTCCGGACATACTTCTGCACAGTATCCACAGAAAATACAGCGACCAAAGTTGATTGTATATTCAGATACCTCTTTACGTTGATTCTCATCGTATCTGGTATCCATAGAGATACAGTTTGAGATACATATTTTTTCACAAAGCCCACATCCGATACATCTATAATTACCAGACTCAAGAAGTCTAAGCATATCATGGATCGCTCTATATCTTGGAGATATAGGCATCTTTTCAAACGGATATTTTACTGTATGCATATCATTGGCAAACAGTGCTTTAAGCATGTTTCTCATTACTACCCATAAACCTACAAAAAGTTCACCATTAAGTGTTCTTCTTACAACTTGCTTGAACTTTTCACCATTTGTTTTTGGACTTGTACCTACATCAAGTGTGACATAGTTCTGTGTCCCTACATTTCTATTTTTAAATTGTTCTAAACTCATACCTGCTCCCTTATAGCATCACGTAAATTGCTGTTACAAGAATGTTAATCATCGCTATTGGCATTAGGACTTTCCAACAAAGCCACATCAACTGGTCTGGTCTAATATGTGGCCATGCTGCTCTTACCCATAACATAAGGAAGAAAAAGAATCCAACCTTCATAATGATCGTTAACCATCCAATAGAACTTTCTGCATCATATCCACCCATAAATACAACTGCTGCTATAACAGAAACTGTAATCATGTTTGCGTACTCACCAATAAAGAACATACCCCATCTCATACCAGAATACTCCGTTGCAAATCCTGAGACAACCTCTGCTTCATGTTCAAGAAGGTCAAATGGTGTTCTATTCGTCTCTGCAAATCCTGCAATAAGGAACAACACAAATGCAACTGGTTGTTGCCAAATCATCCATGATGTTATACCAGCACTTTGATAATTATTAAAGTCAACAAATGACATAGAACCAACAAGCATTATCGGTGCTATCAGAGAGAATCCTGTAATGACCTCAAATGAAAGAAACTGTATCGCTGTTCTTGCTGAACCAATGATACCCCATTTGTTCGCCTGAGACATACCTGCAAGCAATGGACCATAAATACCTGCTGCCATCATACCTAGTACAAACAATACACCGACATTCAGATCAGATGCGATAGACGGTACAAATGTACCCCCAATAAGTGGCATAAACTCCGGTATAGTAAAGTCAGGGAATACAGGAACTGCTGATAACGCGATAAAAGCCGTTGCCGCTGTGATCGCCGGTGCAATCATGAAGATCAATTTATTTGCATTTTGAGGGACGATATCCTCTTTAGTAAAGAGTTTAATACCATCAGCTGCAATCTGTAGTAAACCGTAAGGTCCTACGTGCATCGGTCCAAGACGTCTTTGCATAAATGCCAAGACCTTTCTTTCTATAAATGTACCAAAACCAGCCACTGCTGATATGATCGCCAAGATCATGACAGCTTTAATAAGTACTCCTACCCATGTGACCTGTGGTAAATTTTCTACGAGTGTTGTTTCCATATTACACCTTTCTCAATGTTACTGTTTGATATCTAGACTCTCCAAAGAGACCATATACATCTTGTGCAGCTTTAAAATCTGGAACTTTTACAATATCACCAGTAATCTTCTTATCAGCTACGACGTCTAAAGTAATACTTCCATTTTCAAATACCACTTCTACCTTTTCACCTAAATCCGCTGCCTTTTCTTCACTTGCATAAAGTGCAAATGTTTCAAAGATCTCATGTGATTTGTCAGTAAAATCGTTGAACTGTCTTGCCGGATTACATCTGTAAGCGATGTCACCTTCAAGCACATCGTTTTCATCGAACTTTTCAACTTCAGGCAAATCAGTGTCTGCATTATTTGTCTCTAAAGTATATCCACGGTTATCTACACCGTCATTTGTAAATGCATTTGGCAGTGAATCAAACGCTACTGCTTTGAAACCTCTGTCTGTCGGAAGCATCTCTGTCCAGTCTACTGTTAATTCAGGGGCACCAACAAGTGCATCTATAATGTTATTTAATTCATACCCTGCATACTCTACTGCTGCGTTAGTAGGGAGTACACGCTTAGCGATATTTGTCAATGTACCTTCCTGCTGGTTCATCGCAGGCATATCAAGGTCACCTGTGCCAAGTGCAGAGAGCTTAAAGTCTCCATTTTCGTTGTATCCAACTGTGTATCCTGATGCATCATCATCAAGGTCACAAATAAGTGCTACACCCAGTGCATTTGACTTAGGCGGTGTCATTACTACGTCAATAGGACATGTTGCTTCTACAAGTGCTACGAGCTTTGCAATGTTCTCTGCTTTATCATGGTAATAAAGATCTTCACCTAACATCATAGAGAAAGACTCTTTTTTCTTCATCATCTTTGCAAATGTATCATCAAAGCTTGAAGCATCACCGCCAAGCAGGTCAACCAATCCGTTTATGGTCACTGTGATCTCTTTTTCGACCATTTCAGTTACTTTTTTAGATACTTCTTCCTCTTCACCGGTCTCTTCGTTCAGAACCATCTCTGTAACAGTCTTCACTTCTTTCTCTTTAACAGTCTTTGTCTCAGATTTTCTAAAGCTTTCAATGTACTCTTTTACATCAGCTGGAAGTTTTTCTTTATCAGAAAAAAGATCAAGTACCAGGTAAAGTGCTGCTTCTTCAAGACCCACTTTATGGTTAAATGTCTCCACACTTTTTCCAAATGTCGGGATAAGCGTATCTCCTACTGGATGGAAGTAAAGCCCTGCACCTTTGTTCATCTTTTGAACATTGTTAAAAGCATACTTTAATGCAGGGGAGTCATTTCTCAATGCTGCACCAATAGAAATAACAAAATCGGACTTTTTCATGATCGCATCAGTATCTGTAGACCAAAGTGCATTACCTGAAGCTGCTTCATAGTGTCCTAAGAACTTTTGGAATGCTCTTACTTCAGGATTATAAAGTTTCAGTCCCATTTTTTCTTTAAGTGTTTGTAGCATCATCGCTTCTTCATTTGTGATCATAGCGTTGAAACGAACGGTATCAGCTTTTTTGAATGCTTCAATCGCAGCATTAAATGCAACTTCATCTTTACTTGCGCCGGCGTTTTGGAAATCATAAGCAAAACGAGCAGAACCATCTAAAGAAACATAAGACCATTCATTGGTGATACGGTATATCTTCTCTTCTCTGTTCTCTATAGAAGTTGGTTTTACTTCGTAATAAATTTGAGCACCATCACTTGAGTGTGCTGCAACAGCCGGTACTCTTTTAAGATCCCATGCATTTGATTGATACACAAAGTCACGTGACGCCAATGCCCCAACAGGACATACTGCGATACACTCACCACAATCTGAACAATTTGTTTCACCTGTACCATTACTTGGTGCGATGACAGACTTTTGAAGTTTGTTCCACATCGCATAAGCATCTTTAGGCATACTGTCCTTAAAACCTTTATCAAGCGCTTCACCACCACGTTTTGCTGTGGAGATCGCTGCATCACCGATCATATCTTTACAAACAGTAGTACAACGTTCACATACGATACAAAGTCCTGCATCATAGTGTAGTACTGAAGACCAGTCAGCCGTCTCTCTTTTTGTATCAGGGATCATATATGACTGCGAATCAACACCAAGTTCCAATGTATAGTTTTGTAATTCACACTCCCCTGACTTGTCACATACACCACACTGAAGCGGGTGGTTTACATCATAAACTTCCATAATGGCTCTACGTTCTTCAAGAATATTTGGCGTGTCAATAGTGACTGCCATTCCCTCCTTGACTTTAGTGTTACACGCATATGACTGTTTACCGTCTGCTTCTACCAGACAGATACGACATGCCAGTGTTGGTGAACATCTTGTCAAGTAACATATAGCAGGGATAAACACATCGTTGGCACGAGCTGCATTAAGAATATATTCACCCTCTTTTGCCTGATATTCTATACCATCAATCGTGATACTAACCATATTGTCTACTGTTTTTACTTCACTCATTGTTGTTTCCTATGTTTGATTACTTGCTAAAAAGCTAGTTTGGTAAATTTACAAGAGAATAGCGAAGAAGTACTTAGTACTAAATCATTATCTCTTTGACTTAAGATAATAGAGACAAAGGTGTATCAATTTTAAACACTCACTTAAATTTTTCACCCATAATAATTCCCATAAATACTATCATTCTATTTAGATGCTTCATCGAGTGTTTTATGCTTAAGTGAGAATCTTATCTTTGTTTAAACTTATAAGATTTTTATTTTGGTAACAATTACTTAACTCATATATTAAACAAATTTATAATAATGGGCATATAATACACTTTATTCGTTTCTATTTGTTACATCATTACACATATTTTTACTTATCTTATAACTATATGTATATAATCTTATAATTCATGGTATCATCTCAATTAAAAATAAAAGGAATAATATGATTCAAGATACTAAAATAGTTGATATTGCAATTATCGGTGCAGGGCCTGGCGGTATGGCCGCTGCTATTGAGGCAAAAATGGCTGGAATAGAAAATATAGTTGTTATCGATAAAGCGCCACATCATAATGATATGATTCACAAGTTTTATAAAAAAGGTAAACGTGTAGATAAAGACTGGATGGGAATCAAGTTTGAATTTACTGGTAATGTTACTTTTGATGAATGTTCAAAAGAAGAATACATTGCACAAATGGATACTAAATTAAATAATGCCGGTGTACTTGATCACTTTGAATATAACCACGAAATCGTAAGAGTTGAAAAAGGTGAAGATGGGCTTTTCTCAATCGTTTTCGCAACTGATGGTGTAACTGAAGCTTTTGAATCTATGAAAGCAAAAAACGTTATCCTTTCAGTAGGTCGTATGGGTAAACCAAATAAGCCAAGATATAAATTCCCAAAAGAGCTTAAAAGCGTTCTTAACTTCAACCTTTCAAAAGTGCAAGATGGTGAGCATGTAATGGTAGTTGGTGGTGGAGACACTGCTGGTGAATACGCTTATGGTCTCATTGAGCTAGAAGGTATGGAAGATTGTGTTGTAACACTTAACTACCGTAAAGCGGAGATCACACGTATGAACCCGATCAATACAGAGATGTGTAACAAATATCTTGATAATGGTAAAATGATTAACAAGATGGGTGTGGATGTAGAGAGTGTTGAAGCAGGTGAAGAAAGAGCAATTAAAGTGAACTTCACTGATGGCTCAACTGGTGAGTATGATAGAGCTGTGTATGCTCTTGGTGGTACTACTCCAAAAGATATCCTTGTTAACTCTGGTGTACAAACTGGGGAATGGGATGTACCTGTATACAATGCAGACACATTTGAAACAAACGTAGATGGTCTTTATACTATCGGTGATGTTGTAACTGATCAAGGTAGTATTGCACTTGCATTCAACCATGCAAGTGATGCTGTAAAAAATATCGCTAAAAACTTAAAATAATTCTTCATTACCGTGCTCTTTTTGAGCATGGTATTCTTTTACTACATTCTTAATAAATTGTATTCTATAAAAATAGAAATCTTAAAAAAATATATATACTAAATAATAAAATATGGAAGTGCACAGACACAAATATTATATTTGTGTCTGCAGAAGAAAAGATAAAGTGTTTATGCTTCTTCAGCAGCTGGCTCTTCAGCCTCTTGTTTTGAAGCCTCTAATGTTTCTTTACGTGCTTTGGCATCCTCATCGCTTGATTTTTTAACTACGACAGTCCAATCAACTTCATTGAATTTCAGTGAGTTCATAAGCTCGTGTCCAGTCTCTTTGATCACATCAGCAGATTTTTGTATAGAAGAATAATCCCCTACTTCAAAAAGAAAGATAGCTACTTCATCTACTTTAATACCCTGGTCAATAAGCTCAACCATTCTGTCATAAAAGTCATCTTTTAAGTCTCTTAAGTCATAACGTTTCATTATCTATCCACCTCTCCAAATACAATGTTTGTTGTACCAATGATCGTAACAACATCCGCCAAGTATGTACCAACAAGAAGCTCTTGCAATAATCCTGTATGGAAGAAGCTTGGTGCTCTACATTTTAATCTGTAAGCATAAGGTTCACCTTCAGATTTAATGTAGAAACCAAGTTCACCCTTTGGTGATTCTGTTGGTACGTATACTTCACCTTTTGGTGGTCTCATACCTTGTGTCACAAGTACAAAGTGCTGCATCAATGCATAGTTTTGTGTCATGATCTCTTCTTTTGGTGCAGAGATGTATTTTGGAGAGTGTGCCATCAATTGTGGTTCTGACTCTTTATAGATAGGGATTAGCTGTCTAATTATTCTTGTAGACTGCTTCATCTCTTCCATATACATCATAAAACGACCATAAGAGTCACATCTATCAGAAGTAGGAATATCGAAATCAAGTTCCGGGTACAATTCATACGGCTCTTCTTTTCTGATATCCCATTTAACACCAGAACCTCTAAGCATAGGACCTGTACAACCCCAAGAGAGTGCATCTTCAGCAGAGATAACCCCTACATCTTCCAAACGCATTTTCCAGATACGGTTCTCATTAAGAAGTGCACCATATGTGTGCTCTATTTCATGATCTACCTTATCACAGAATGCTACAGCATTTTCTAACCAACCTGCAGGTAAATCAAGTGGTACACCACCGATACGTACAGCAGAATGCGTTAGTCTAGCTCCACAATAATCTTCCATGAGATCCATCGCAAACTCACGTTCACGAAATGCATATAAGAATACTGACATCGCACCAACATCAAGTGCATGTGTTGCTACGAAGAATAAGTGAGAAATGATACGGTTAAGCTCAAGAAGCATTGTTCTGATCGCTTGTGCTCTCCTCGGTGCTTCTACACCAATAAGCTTTTCAACGGCCAATGCATACGCATAGTTATTTGATGTTGACGCGATATAGTCAAGTCTATCTGTTGTTGGTAAGAACTCATTATATGTCATGTTCTCTGCCATTTTTTCGATACCTCTGTGAAGGTAACCGATATCTGGATAGGCTTTTACTACCTCTTCACCGTCAAGTTCAAGTACAAGTCTTAACTGACCGTGTGCTGAAGGGTGCTGAGGACCAAAGTTGATAACCATAGTATTGTCATCACGCTCAAAATTGAGGTTTTCAAAAAATGGTGATAATTTATTTGCTACTTGCATATGCTCCCCTATCTTCTTTCGTCTAATTGTTTAGACGACTTTTTGTTATAGTTAACCAATACTGTTTCACTATATTCAATTTCTGTTTTGCTTTCACCTTCAGAAATATCTGTACCAAATGGCACTTCATATCCTACTCTTGAGAAACGTTTTGTATCGTGTCTATCTACTTTTGCAGGATCTCTGTTTTCTGGTCCAATGATATCTCTGTACTCTTTTCCAAAGATCTTATCTACTTCATACCATGAAGCAAACTCATCTCCATGTAATGGATACGTTTTAAGTAAAGGATTCCCTTCCCAATCATCAGGCATAATAATACGTTTAAGGAATGGATGGTTGTTCACTTTGATACCGAACATATCGAACATTTCACGCTCTGCAAAGTTCGCTGACTTGAAAAGTGGTTCAACACTTTCGATAGCTGCGCCATTTTCAAGACGACAAACTACTCTTACTCTTTTGGCTTCTGTGATGTTCAGTAACTGCCAAAAAAGTTCAAACTCATTGTCTTTTGCCAAATAATCCACTGCTGACTGTTCAGAACACTGTGTATATCCACATTTTTCTTTTAATGTTTTCATTACAGTAAAGTTATCTGTTGCATCGATCTGTACAACAAGTTGTCCTAGTTCTACATAGCTTTCATTTACAAGCTTTCCCAGTGCTTTTACAACATCTTTAAAGTGTGCATCTTCTACAGCTTCTCTAGGTACACGAGGTGCAACCCAAAATCTATCTGTATAGTATGCTTTTCCCTGAACGTTGTCTTTTGGTACATATTTTCTCATTATATCAACCTCGCTCTTTTACCTGTTTGAGTTGTTAGGTCTTGCTTTGTATTTTTCTTCATATCTGCAGACTCTTTTCTGATCTTCTTTTGAAGCATCATCATCGCATACTGAAGTGTCTCAGGACGTGGTGCACACCCTGGCAAATATATATCTACTGGGATAATACGGTCTACACCCTGCACTGTCGCGTAGGTATTGAACATACCACCTGTATTTGCACAAGAACCCATAGAGATCACCCATTTAGGCTCTGTCATCTGGTCATAAAGACGTCTTGCAAACTCAGAGTGTTTTTTGGAAAGTGTTCCTGCAAGGATCATCACGTCCGCCTGTCTTGGAGAAGCTCTAAAGATCGTTCCCATTCTGTCGAAGTCATAACGTGATGCACCTGATGCCATCATCTCGATCGCACAACATGCGAGTCCGTAAGTAAGCGGCCAAAGTGAATTTGAACGCCCCCAGTTTACTAACTTATCTACCGAAGTCAATGCTATCGGCAAGCCTGCTGTTGAGGCATAATTTACTTGATGCTGTGCCATTCAAGTGCTCCTTTCTTCCATGCATATACGAAACCAACCGTAAGCAATAATATAAATAGTAACATCTCTACAAAACCAAACCATCCAAGTAGTTTAAAGTCGATTGCCCACGGGAACATAAAGATGATCTCTATATCGAACAAGAGGAACAAAAGTGCTATCAGGTAGAACTGTGCCGAAATAGTATTTGGCTGCTTGGTTACTTCCGGTCCACACTCATAAATAGAAAGTTTAAGTCTTTCCGTATCAAGTCTTGCAAATTTTCTAGAAACAAAGCGTGCTGCCCATAACGTTGCAGGGAACGCTATTGCTGTCAACGCGAATAAAACAAATACACCAAAATACGGATGTTCTGTAATTACATGAGTCATATTAATCCCTTAATTTTAATCATTCCATTCTCGCTACTTATTGCAGTACAGAGAATTCTTTCAGAATATTACTCCGATACTATCTCAAAGGTGATTAAACTCTTTTTGGAATCAACTGCTTTAGTGTATTAGATTTAAGGATGTAACTATGTGAAACAAAGGAAAAAGGGCTACAATGTCAAAAATATATAGTGCACTTCTGACAAAAGATGCCCTTAAGGATCTTACTTTGAAAAAATATACAAATATACTCTATTGGATTGCTATGGCAGGGTTACTCTCTTGGTTTGCCTACACCAAAGGATGGATACTTGCTAACTTCGAATCTATCGATGCTAAGCAAACCATCACCATGCTTGAAAATGATGAAAATGTAACACTGTTAGATGTAAGAACCATCGAAGAGTACAAAGAGGGGCACTTAAGAGATGCAACACTCATCCCTCTACATGCATTGTCATCAAATCTAGGTATGCTAAAACAAGACAAAAACAAGAAGATCATCGTCTACTGCGCAACAGGAAACCGTTCTGTAGCTGCTTCCCGTATCTTAGAAAAAAATGGGTTTACCCCATTAAATGTGAAAGGTGGGATTTTGGAGTTACATGGTGCGGGAATTGCAGTAATAAAATAAACAATATTCAAGGTGGATAAAAGCCACCTTGTAATCTAAACCTTGAATCCCATACTCTTTGAGCCTTCAAAACTAGACCCTAACTCTTTTTCTATCTCTTCTAAGAAGTCTCTATTTCCAAAGACCGATTCTTCTCTTACAGCAACTTTATAGGCAGTGTTTTTGATGATGAGATTTATCTGCCCCCCAGTAAGTTCGTGTCTTGCAAGTTCTTTCATGTCGAAGCTTTCATCGTAATCTGCACCTTCGGGAAGCATAAACTGCCAAAGTCTTAAACGTTGTTTTTTCCCTGGTTTTTTAAACTCTATCTTGTAGTTAAAGCGTCTTGAAAAAGCTTTATCTATGTTGCCAAGTAAGTTAGTTGTAGCGATGAGAATACCCTCGAACTTCTCTATCTGTTCAAGAAAAATGTTTTGCATCTGGTTGTGCATTTTGTCAGCAGAGCTTCCATGTCCCTCAGAGCGAGAACTTAAAAACTGATCTGCTTCATTTAAAAGTAAGATGGGTTCTACTTTTGCTTTTCTACTGAGATCTTTAAAATCGTCAAATATCTTACGTACATTTTTCTCAGATTCTCCAACATACATTGACAATATCTTGGAACAGTCAAAAGATAAGATAGGACGTTTAAGTGTTTTAGCAAGACTCATCGCTGTCATCGTTTTACCTGTCCCTGCTGTACCGTAAAATATAATACGTGCATCGATACCTTTTCGTTTGTCTTTAATACCCCACTCTTTGAGCTTTTTAAATACTTCTTTGTCAACCTGTTTGACAACATTGTTCAGTGTCTCTCTGGTTTTAGGGTGAAGCACCACATCATCTAGAGTGGTTGTAGGTTTGAGATACTCAAAAATTTCCTGTTCCTGTACCAAAGCGTCAAGCTTGAGCTTAGTTACTTTTTTCTTCTTCTTTGGGTGGATGATACGCTGCATGACCTCTTCTTGCAGATAGAACGAACGACTTACTCCACCAAACATGTTAAGAATCTCTTCATAGTCTATGATGTCATCAGTAATGAGTTTTGCTCCGTCTTCAAGCAGAGCACGGTTTTTGATCTTCTCATACTCATCAAAAGAGATAAGTTCTATGAGGGTATTCATATCTCTGAATTGACCTTCTCCTCCTGAGTATTCCTCTTTGAGAAGTGCCAAAAAGATACGCTTTTCTTTTTCCTCAAGCTCTTTCTCTTTAAAAAACTCTTCCACAACGATAGGTGTTTTGGTTATCTTCACACGCTCTTCTATACGTTTGGTCAAAAGTGTTAACTTGTTTTTTAATCGTCCTATGCTGAGTGAATTGTCTGCAAAACCTTGTTTAAAAGTAGATATCTTATGTAAGAGTGCCACCATATCAAACTGATCTTGCAAGTACTCTAAATGATCTGTATAGGGTTTTACCTCCGGCAGGAAAATCTCTAAAGAGCCCTCTTCAAGCAGACGTAAAAGAGAGATACTCAGTGTTACCGATGCCGAAAGTAATTCCAGTTTAGAGGTTTCGTGTGCTTTCACCTGTCCAAAGCTCACCTGTATCATCCAACCCAGATCTAAAAGGTTTTTCACCAAGCCTAACTTCTTTAGATAGTTATATCCATCTGTACCAAAATTGTCTTGCAGTATCTCCAATACAGATACCTCTTCAAGCCCTGCTACATAGCGCTTACAGACATACTGTACAAGTTTTGCCTCTTCCTCAGTACACTTTAAATGTTCAAAGATAGATGTCTTTACTACATCTTTTGTGTCGATAAAATTAATGAGATGTTTCAAAAATATTCCTAATTTTAGATAATCTCAAACTATGCCATAGAATTCTTGAAATTAGTGTAAATCATTGTGCTAGATCAATAATTTCTATGACATAATTTGGGATAATATATCGTTGAGTATAACAAAGATTTGCTATACTTTGAATAACATATTAAAGGAGTATTAAATGCGTAGTATATTAATTATGGCTATAGCCCTCTCTTTCTCTATGGCAGAGACAACCATTATCAAAGATCCTTCGACCAATCTCATGTGGGAGGATACCAAACATGTAGAGGATGGGCAAGTAACCTATCTTGAAGCAGATTCATACTGTGAAGCATTAAAACTTGGTGGACATGATAACTGGCGTATACCGACACTTAAAGAACTACTTTCTATAGTAGATTACAAACGGTATGAACCTGCCACGCTTAAAGAGTTTTCTCATGTTGATGAAGACAGACTTTACTGGTCAAGTACTGAATATGCAAATAAATCTACAGAATTCTGGGGCGTTGTTTTTGAAGATGGCGACACAGATAATGCATCTGCCATTTATGACAGACGTGTACGTTGTGTGAGAGCTGATAGATAAGGGATGTCTCTATTTAGCGGTCTTTTTACAAAAGTACTCTCTACACAACTTACTGTCACATCTAGTAACGGATTTCACCTGAGGCCCGTTGCACAATTTGCATCTTTAGCTAAATCTTACACTTGCCAGATAACTGCAAGTACAGAGCATAAAACCATCGATGCAAAAAGTGTCACCACACTTCTCTCCCTCTCTTTAGATAGAGGAGATACCTTTACCCTTCAAACCAAAGGCAAAAATGCACAAGCTGCACTTAATGCACTTGAAACACTCTTTCATACACTGATGTCTGAAGATGAAGTATTTCAAGAAGTAGAAAAAACTGTTTCTGACTATGAAGGAAATATTTTAGAGGGTGAAGTTATCTCTAGCGGCATTGCCATTGCAAAAACCCATATCTACAAAAAAGAAACCTTACAGCATAAAACTACTGTAAACTTTCAAGAGGCACTTCGTTCAAGTTTAGACGAACTCGAAAGTGCTCAAAAGAGTGACCATTCTGGTATCTACCTTGCACAAAAAGAGCTTTTAACTGTATTAGGACAAAATAACCAGAGTTTAAATACATTCGAGGCACAGATAAGAGAAGAGTCAAATAACCTTTTAGGTACAAAACTTGAAGCAAAAATATCTGACTACAATGATATTCTGCAAAGAGTTAAAAAACATTTAGGATTGGAAATCAAAGTAACGTTCCCTGATGTATCCTTTATACTTTTAGGCGATGATCTGCTCCCCAGTGAAATTGATACACTTGCAGAAACACAGGTACAAGGTGTTGTACTTAAAGAAACTACTGTAAATGCGCATACTGCTATCTTGTTACGTGCCGCAGGTATCACATCTCTCATCGCAGACAGAGACAAAATTCCAGAAAATGAAACGATCGTACTTGATACATATGCAGGGGAAGCAGTCATTGACCCTAGCGATGAAGATATCAAAAAAGCCAAAGCGTTGCTGCAAAAGTACAAAGTACAAAAAGAGCAAAGTGCTACAAAACGTTTTGATACAGCAGAAACAAAAACAGGGAAAAGAATCACCGTTCTAGCCAATATTACAGACCCTAAAACAGCTCAAGATGCAAAAGAAGAAGGTGCTGAAGGTATAGGGCTTTTTAGAACAGAGTTTTTATTTAAGGAAGAGAAACCCACCTTTGAGATGCAGGTACAAGCCTACAAAGAAGTTTTTGATATCTTTGAAAATACCACTATCCGCACTCTTGATGTTGGAGGAGATAAAGCCCTTCCCTATATTGATCTTGATAAAGAGGAGAATCCTTTTCTGGGTATACGAGGCATTAGGCTTTTTAAAACACATCCCGAACTGATGCAGGAACAACTGCTTGCCATCTTTACTGCAGCACAGAACAGAAAGATCAAAGTGATGTTTCCTATGGTCTCCTCCCTGTCAGAATTTGTCGAAGTGAAGAGATTGGCACACAAACTCGCCCAAAAACATACTATAGAGATAAACAACATCAAATTTGGGATTATGATAGAAGTACCATCCACACTTTTTCTTATTGATGATTTTAACCAAGAGGTTGATTTTTACTCCATTGGTACGAATGATCTCACACAATATCTCTTTGCAATTGAGAGAACCCATGCTTCTTTACTTACAGACCCCTTATCATCAGTTGTTTTTGATGCCCTGGCGCATATAATGAAAAAAGCAAAAAAACCGGTAAGTATCTGTGGAGAATTGGCTTCTAACCATAAAGCTATTCCAAAACTTATAGACTTAGAGATAGAAACGCTTTCTGTCTCACCAAAAAGCATCGCAGAGACAAAAGAGGAGATCAGACATGTTTAACCTGTTACAAAAAATCGGAAAAGCTCTTATGACACCTATTGCAGTTCTTCCTGTCGCTGCGCTTCTTTTACGTTTGGGATTTGGAGACATCTTTGACGGGCAAGTAGCACTTATTATGAAATCCGCAGGAGAAGCCATCTTTTCAAATCTGGACTTACTCTTTGGAATAGGTATCGCTTACGGGCTGGCAAAGAACAATGACGGTGCAGCAGCCCTTTCGGGAGCTATAGGTGTACTCATTGCTAAAGCTGTCTATATCAACATAGATGAAAGTGTCAATATGGGTGTCTTTGTGGGTATCATCATTGGTGTGCTTGCCGGTACACTCTACAACCGTTTTCATGACATTAAACTTCCAGAATTTTTAGGCTTTTTTGGAGGTAAAAGATTTGTGCCTATTGTTACTGCTGTCGCTTCCATCTTTGTAGGTGTGCTTTCCGGATATTTCTGGCATATTGCTCAAGGTGGTATCGATGCTTTTTCCAATATTATTATAGGATTGGAGGAAGTAGGTACGTTTATCTACGGTACCCTTAACCGTCTGCTCATTCCTCTAGGACTACACCATATACTTAACTCAGTATTTTGGTTCCAGCTTGGGGAATATACACATATAAAAGATGGTGTGGAAGTAGTGGCAAATGGCGACTTACACCGTTTCTTTGCCGGAGACAAAACTGCTGGTGTCTATATGTCAGGTTTTTATGTGGTGATGATGTTTGGACTGCCTGGCATGGCGTATGCCATCTACCTCAATACACCTAAAATATCCCGTAAAAAAGTAGGTGCCATTTTGGCAGGTGTGGCATTTACCTCATTTCTCACAGGTATCACAGAACCTTTGGAGTTTCTCTTTTTGTTTGTCGCACCCCTGCTCTTTGTTCTACATGCACTGCTTACAGGACTTGCCCTTGCTGTTGCACAAATGCTGGATATTCATGCAGGGTTTGGTTTTTCTGCAGGATTTATAGACTATATTATCAACTATAAACTTGCTACAAATCCTCTACTCATACTTCCTCTGGGTGCTGTGTTCGCTGTTATTTATTTTTTAGCAAGCTACTACACTATCAAACTTTTTAAACTCAAAATATTTGATGATAACAGTGAACAAACACAGACAACTGCAAGTAATGAAGCTTTGGCATTTATAGAGGCTCTAGGTGGCGTAGAGAACATTATTAGTACCGATGCCTGCATCACAAGACTGCGTATGTCTGTGAACGACAGCAGTAATCTTATAGATGAAACGTTTATGGCTTTAGGTGCAAAAGGTGTAATACGTCCAGATAAACGATCTATACAGATTATTTTAGGGACAAGAGCAGAGGGTGTTGCAGAAGCAATCAAAGAAGCGATCAAATAAGATTATTTTTCTTATTTGTCGTTATCTTTGATATTATCGTTTTTATCTTTGTTTTTTTTTGGCATTTTTAAAACAATCAAAAATGTGACCAATATCAATCCATAGAGTATATAATGATACATATTGTCTGTTAATGGCATTAGTTTACCTCCATAATTATATCGCCGACTTTCACGATATCTAATCTTTTATCTATCTCTTTAACATCACTCTCTTCCATAATGATAACCGGTGTGACGATGTCTTTGGCATGTTCACGAATATATGAGAGATCTGCTTCGATGATAACATCTCCTGCTTTTACCTGATCTCCTTCATTGGCAATACGGGTAAATCCTTTCCCATCAAGTGCCACTGTTTCAAGTCCTATATGCACCATTACTTCTAAATCTTTTTCACTTTTGATACTATAGGCATGATTGGTAGAGAATATTTTAGATACTACCCCATCTATGGGTGCGCTAAAAGTATTTGACATAGGGATAATCGCTACCCCATCCCCAACCATATTTTGGGAAAATACATCATCATTAACTGACTCAAGTGAAACTACCTGCCCATCTGTAGGTGCATGGACCTCTCTTATTTTACGTTTTAAAAATCCAAACATCTTTTACCTTCTAATCTATTTTCTATCTTTAATCCTGAACATTTTCTATATATCGTTCTACTTCTTTTTCTAGATTTTTCCAATTTTTTTGATACATATAAATATAATCTATCATATATGTTCTTTGCTTTTCAGATACAAACCGAGTGAACTCCATGAACATTTTTATCATTTCCGTAGCATGTATCTCTTCATATAAAGCCAGTGTAGAT
>CAZBLM010000001.1:68050-138777 GCA_964492675.1 uncultured Sulfurovum sp. | reverse complement strand
TTTCATTTTCTAACTCTTCTTTTTTATATTTTTCTGGCATAAATGCCGATACCCTCCGTCGCTAAAGCGTAAGTGGGGTGCCTTCAATAATTATATAGACGGATACTTCCGTCTATACCTTGGGAGCATACTTTCATTTCCTAATACCCCACCTTGATGTATATAGAGTGTAGGTTTAGAGAAAACCTCAGGATGGGCAATTAAAGTTCGCCATCCCAAAGGATCATAAAGGAGGTCAAAGACCACTCCCGTTTGTTGTTGTAATTTTAGCCAAATTTTGTAATTTTCTCTATAAAGTTTTCCAAAATGGTGTTTTTTATCTAAACTCAAAATGCTTGGATGGTATTTTTCATTGCTTTCTAACTCTGAAAATTGTTTTTTTAAATACTCTTCATCTCCTACACAAGCAGTTGTATAAACTGTGTTATGCGGCAAATACTTTTGTAAGAAAAGTGCTGTAGTTCCTGTACCGGAAGGAAGAAAAATATTTAATTCATCTACATCA
Organism: uncultured Sulfurovum sp.; assembly: GCA_964492675.1. Taxonomy (GTDB): domain Bacteria; phylum Campylobacterota; class Campylobacteria; order Campylobacterales; family Sulfurovaceae; genus Sulfurovum. The sequence goes on along the minus strand of CAZBLM010000001.1, from coordinate 138,272 downwards.
TTTTCTTTTTGCCACTCAATAATCTCCTTAGCTAATACTTTTATACCAAATTCTGCCTCTTTCTGTCGTCCACCTTCTTCTATCAATAATGTATTTTTATCCATTAAAGGAGGAACATCCTGCCCCACGATGATATGCATACCATTTTCTAAAGCATTTTCATAATTTCCATGAGGATTTTCTTTTAAATATTGGGCTATATGATCCACATAATACTCAAACTCCCATCCTTTCATTTTTGCCAATACAGAAAGCGTATACATAGCATTAGACTGCGCAGAACCATAAGAGACTAATTTTGTAATATTTGGAAAATCATTTTGAAGAAAATAATAAAATTTACGGGCTTTGTTCCCAGAGAAGTCTTGATGAAGTAAGTCATCTCTCTTTAAATAAAAAGAGTAACCATCAAAAGAATATTTTTCTATAGGAGAATTTAAATTCATGTTCTTCTGCTCTTCCTATCAAATCACACGAAGTGTACCTGTCATCTCGAACGACCTTGAAAGCAACGCGATTCGAGAGAGATGACGATTTTTTTGCTTCGTTTTTTTCTAAAAAAAATGATGAGAAAAACAACGCCTCAGTTAAAATAGAAGGAAGTAAATCAAACTAGTAAAAACTAAATTTTAATTACGCCCAACACAATTAAGATCTTCAAACGCCTGTTCAAGACGAGATACCATAGACTCTTCACCTGCACGAAGCCATTTACGAGGATCATACTTTCCTTTATTTGGCTTATCTTCACCTTCAGGGTTACCTATCTGCCCTTGCAAATAGTCATGATTTTTCTCTACATAGCCTCTTACACCATCCCAAAATGCCCACTGGGTATCTGTATCGATGTTCATTTTCACTGCACCGTAAGAGATAGCTTCACGAATATCTGCAAGTTCAGAACCCGAACCACCATGAAATACGAAATCTACAGGTTTTGTAGTAGTGTTATATTTATCTTCTATATATTTTTGTGAGTTATCAAGTATCTTTGGTGTTAAACTTACATTACCAGGCTTATACACACCATGTACATTACCAAATGAAGCTGCTATGGTAAACTTGTCAGATACTTTCATAAGCTCTTCATAGGCATATGCTACTTCTTCAGGCTGTGTATAAAGCAATGCATTATCTATGTCTGTATTATCAACACCATCTTCTTCACCACCGGTTACACCAAGTTCGATCTCGAGTGTCATACCCATTTTGGCCATACGCTCCAAGTAAACCTTACATGTAGCGATATTCTCTTCTATAGGCTCTTCAGAAAGGTCTATCATATGAGAAGAGTAAAGTGGTACACCATGTACATTAAAGTGTGCTTCACTTGCATCAAGCAGTGCATCTATCCACGGAAGAAGTTTTCTGGCTGCATGGTCTGTATGAAGTACGACAGGTACACCATACGCACGTGCAACTGTATGCACATGTTGTGCACCCGAAATAGAACCTAAGATAGCAGCTTCATCAGAGGCCAAACCTTTACCTGCATAGTAAGCACCACCACCATTTGAGAACTGCACTATGATCGGAGAGTTTACTTTTTTAGCTGATTCAAGCACTGCATTGATAGAAGATGTACTGACTACATTGACCGCAGGAAGTGCGAAACCTTCATCTTTTGCCACTTTAAACAACTTTTGAAGATCATCACCTGTGACTACTCCTGCATTTACTACATCTAGAACTTTTGTAGACATTAACAAATCCTCTTAATAAATTATTTTACTTCTATTTTTGCACTTTTCATGAGTTTTGCAACTACCTTTTCTTGAGCCATCTGCATTTTAATGTTATTTTTAACAGCTTCAAATGCAGGTATTTGCTGCTTATTTTTTGCTTTTTTTGCTGCTGCTACCATTTTATCATATGATGCTTGGGCTTCTTTATCAGTTACTTCTGTTGCAGCCATACTTTTTTGCATCCAGAAACCTGCCAACGCTGCTTCTTTTTCTTGCTCTGTTAAACCATCCTTTGATGCTGCAGCTACCAACTTAGCCGGTGCCATCATTTTGATCAATTCTGTTTTACCTTCTGCAGGAAGAGATTCCCATGTTTTTTGACCTTTCGTCAATATTTTCAAAGCTTCATTTGCTTCTACAACACTGATTTTCATACCATTTACTGTTCCTGCTGTTTCTGCTAATAATGCAGATGTACTTAGTACTACTGTTAGTCCTAAGACAGTTAAAAATTTTTTCATTTTATTTCCTTATTTAAATTATATATTATGCGTATTTTAACAAATATTTTTCAATTCGTAATTAATAAACTTTGATCTCTACATCTTTCATCAACTTATCTATCATGACCTTTTCGATCATTTGATTATGAAGTTGGTTTTTTATCTTCTCAAATGGAGGGATAGGCTGCGTTGCATTGTTGTCTTCAGCTTGTTTTTTTAACTGATTATATACACCTAAGATATCATCCGGAGTAATCTTAACATTACGTGCCTCTTTTTGCATCCATGTTCGTGTAAGAATTGCTTCTTTCTCTTTATCTGATAACTCATTTTTCGCTGCATCCAAAGCAAGAATAGGCAAAGATAATTCTTGTATAAGTCTTGTACGCTGATCTACAGGCAACTTGTCAAAGTTTGTTACTTTACCTTGTGTACGCTGTGACAAATACGTATCAGCATCTTTTTTAAGTACTTTATTTCCATTTACTGTAGCGATCACTGCTTTAGCTGATCTTTTTTTGTTTACTTTTGGCTTTGCATTTAAATTAATGTTGCCTAAGTTTACCATCGTTGGTTCTTCTTTTGTATTCATTATACTTGTTAAAGAGTTCTTTAATGCATCTGCTGATGCGCTATTTACAAGTAAACCCAACGTTAAACCTGCAAAAACAATTTTTATTCCCATTCTTCTTCCCTATTTATAATTTAATATTTATTTTTGATTCTTCTCTTCAGCTGTCATATCAACAATTTTTGCTTTACTTTTAAGCTCTTTTGCTACTTCAGTCATCTTAGTTGCAAACTGCTGTTGTTTCAATGTAGCAATGATCTTCTCTTTGACCTGTTCATAAGCACTTGGCTTTGCTTCATTTTTATTTTCAAGATAGATCACATGGTAACCAAACTGTGTTTTTACAGGTGTAGTAGTTATTTGACCATTCTTCAAGGCCCAAGCAGCTTTTGAAAACTCTGGTACCATTTGACCTTTATTAAATGTACCAAGGTCTCCACCCTCAGGACCTGAAGGACCCGTAGATTTTGTTTTAGCAAGTTCAATAAACTTGTTTTTCAAGGTATCCCCTGTAAGTGTTTTAATTGTATCAATGATATCTTTTGCACTTTTTTCAGTTTCTACTAAAATATGTCTTGCATGCATAGATGCTTTTTCCATAAATTTGTCTTTATTCTTATTATAAAACTCTTTTGCCTCACTGGCACTGACCAAGGCATTGTCCAGTTGTGTTTTCATCCACATGTTGACAAGAAGTTCTTCTTTTATTTTTTCCATATTTCTTTTAAATTCAGGGTTTTTATCGATACCTTCTTTTGCAGCAAGTTCTGTAAACAATACTTTCTCTACTAATCTATTAATGACTAATTTTTTATCTGCAGGTGAAAGTTGAGTGAAATTTGCCTGAGGTGCAGAAGCTGTCACAAAAGCCTGTGCATCCTGTTTTGTAATATTTTTACCATTTACTGTAGCCAATATATCTGAAGCAATTACAGAAGTAGCCATTATAGTTACAGTCAATAGTGAAGTTTTTACGAGTTTAAACATTAGAGATCATCCTTCATGGGGTAAATTTATAACGATAATTATATCCCTCTTGGGTAAATCATTCATTAATGTGGTAATATTTTATTCTTATTATATTAGAGCAAGGTTTATTAAGATGGCAAAAGTAAAAAAAGCAACCAAAAAAGAGATTGAAGAGATAAAAACTCTCTTCCTTGAGCATTACCCTGATTCACTGACCGAACTTAACTATACAAATCTCTATGAACTGCTCATCGCAGTCATGTTATCTGCCCAATGTACAGATAAACGTGTCAACATTATCAGCCCTGCTCTCTTTGATGCTTTTCCAGACCCCATAAGCCTTGCAAATGCTGACCTTGATGATGTAAAATCCTATATCAATACCTGTTCATTTTTTAACAACAAAGCCAAAAACCTCATAAAGATGGCACAATCAGTAGTGGAGAATTATCATAATGAAGTACCACTCGAACGAGATGAACTCGTAAAACTTGCCGGTGTCGGACAAAAAACTGCTAATGTCGTGATGATAGAGTATGCAGGAGCCAATCTCATGGCAGTGGATACTCATGTCTACAGAGTCGCCCACCGATTAGGGCTCAGTGATGCTAAAACTGCCATTAAATGTGAAGAAGAATTAAGTAGGAAATTTAAAACTGACCTACACCTCCTACACCAAGCCATGGTACTTTTTGGACGTTACAAATGTAAAGCTTTAAAACCTGAATGTGAAGGGTGCTTCATGGAAGCACACTGTAAAACTACACAGACCTTTAAAGTTTAATTCTCATTATGTGAAATACGGTGATAACGTTCAACGATCTCAGGGTCATGATGAAGATTAATTTTTGCATCATCTTTACCTTCATAATCTATCTTCGAAAGTACATAACGAATAGATTCAAGTCTAGCTCTTTTTTTATCATTACTGTCAACAATGACCCATGGTGCATAACTTGTATGTGAACGAGAGAACATCTCCTCTTTATAGTAGGTCACCTTATCCCACATCTCTTGTGCCTTTTGGTCTACCGGGCTTAATTTCCAGTGTTTTAAAGGATTCGTCATACGCTCTTTAAATCTTTTTTGTTGATTTTCTTTCGTAATGGAGTACCATAGTTTAATAAGTATAATTCCATCATCCATCAATGCATGTTCTATCTCAGGGACCTCTTTCATAAACTTTTGATACTGATCCTCTGTACAAAAGTTAAATACAGGTTCAACGATAGCACGGTTATACCAAGACCTGTCAAAGAACGTGATCTCACCCGGGTTTGGTAAATGTTGGAAATATCTTTGGAAATAAAACTGTCCTGTCTCCACCTCTGTTGGTTTTTGCAATGCAACAACTCTAAATTTTCTAGGGTTAAGATACTGTGTAAAACGTTTGATAGAACCACCTTTACCAGCAGCATCACGCCCTTCAAAGATGATCATCACACGTTTATTATTGTCATATACCCAGTTTTGTAACTTGATCAATTCAACTTGTAAAGCTTTTAGCTCTTCTTCATATGCTACATTACGTGTGATTTTGGCAAGTTTCTTTTTGTTCATCAACTGGGAAAGTCCACTTTTGGTTCTCAAAAGATGAAAATTCTCTTCTAGTTCTTTTAAAATACTTTGTGCTTTTTTATCTTTTACCTCTTTTTGTAAATACTCTAGATCCTGAAATATTGTTTTCATATTTTTCCTTGTAAGTTTTTAGTGTATTCTTTAATTCTACTCCTATTATTCTTTAGGAAAATTGATATATGTAGTAAAAATTAAACAACTTTAATGATGTTCTTTAAAACGTGATATGTTCTCTCTACGGAAGCTATATCTACTTCCTCTCTTGTGGAGTGAGGATAACGTATAGTAGGACCGATAGAAGCAAACTTCATAGCTGGATATTTCTCTGCAATGACTCCACATTCAAGCCCTGCATGAATGGCCATCATTTTTGTTTTTCCAAAACCTTTTTGCATCTCTTCACTAACCAAATTCGTAAATTCAGATACATCCGGCTTCCATGCAGGATATTTATCTTCCAATGCTACTTCAAAACCAAAAGATCTGAAAAATGTCAGTGTTTCATTTGAGAGTGCTTCAAGTTTTTGAGCATCCATTGCTCTAGCTGAAGTTTCTACTTTCAATCCACCTTTTTCATCAGCAGTGATAATAGCAAGATTTATACTGACATCAGGAATACCAAGTTCCTTATTTTGGGCATGTACTCCATGTTTAAAAACATCTATCATTTCGATAACTTTATCACTTTTTTCAAATACCTTAGGTCTTTCATTCAGTTCACGTACTTTTACATCTCCACTGTTCTGCAATGCAGTTTCACTCCTTACAATAGCTACGGCATTGGCAGGAATAGAGTTACGACGTTCACCTGCATAGATGCTTGCCAATTGTTTTACATCATTTTGGACTAGATATGCACCTAATACTTTAATGGCAGAAGGTATACCTTTATCTATATCAACTCCAGAGTGCCCTCCAACAAGTCCTTTGACAGCTACTTCATAACATGTGCCGCAACCTTCAACATAAGAGTCTTGTTTCGTTGCAGTGATATCTACTCCACCTGCACATCCTATATAGACTTCTGCCTCATCTTCACTATCAAGATTTAGCATATATTTACTCTTAAGATCAAATGCTACTTCATTGGCTCCTATGAGTCCTATCTCTTCATCAGAGGTCAATAAAAACTCCAACTCTTTACCTTCATCCATAAGCTGCATCATCATCGCAATCGCCATACCGTTATCTGCACCTAAAGAAGACTCTTTTGCTCTCATGACACCCTCTTCTATATAGGTTTCAATCTGTGGTGCTTTACCCATACATACCATGTCATAGTGTGCTTGCAAACATAGTGTAGGATGACCTTTATGGATATAGATGTTTTTTATCTCATCTACTTCTACACTGTAGTTTCTCTCTTTTGCAAATGCTACTAAAAATTCTAATAGTTTGTCTGCTTCTTTCGAGCAGTGTGGTATTTGTGTGAGGGTTTGGAAATGGTCGATGATCGCTGACATAGTTTGTCCTGTTTTTTATGTGATTGTACTATAATTTGAAAAAAATTAGGATTTGTAATGTGCCTCATCGTCACCATACTCATGTTCATAACTAGCGTACAACACTTCATCTATGGCGATTATCTTACAGGTGCATTAAGCCTATTTGTAGCATTGGTTTTTGCATTTATGCTTGTACGTAACATAAGACTCACACAGTGTGACAGAAATGGCGGATGTGACAACTTCTGTATGCTTCCGTCATGGCTCACAAGCATTTTTACCAAAAAAGATAAAGACTAATAATGGAACATTTTTTTACCTGCCCCTACTGCTGGGAACAGGTTTCAATGATACTGGACAATACAGAAGAAGTTTCAGATTACATAGAGGATTGCGAAGTATGCTGCAGACCTATAGAACTGTATTTTAGATTTTCAGGAGAGAACTTAGTAAGTTTTGAAGTAAGAAGGATGGAAGGTATCTAGTCACCAACATACTCAAACCGAGGAACCATCTCTCCATCCATCTCAACACTTTCGACGAACATCTCATAAGGTCTTACCCAAATTGAAAAATCCCCATACAAAGTCTTATACACAACCATCCACTCTTCCGTCTCTGAGTGTCGTGCCGTACCTAGTACTTCATAAAGTGAACCTTTATAATGTTTATATTTACCTTTTTTAAGCTCCATATTTATTTAATCCTTTAAATAGAATAGTAAGTAGCTTTAGAGTGATGTATCACAAGTGCAGTAGTACTTTGTTCTGGAACTATCTGGAACGTTTCAGAGAGTTCTATACCAAACTCTTCAGGCTTCAACAGGTCAAATATCAACCTACTCTGCTCTAAGTCCGGACATGCAGGATACCCAAATGAATATCTGGCACCATGATAACGGTTCATACGTACATCACGCAGTGATCCACCTTCATTATCTGCTATATTCAAGTCCAGACGTATCTGTTTATGTGCTACTTCTGCAAGAGCTTCTGCAAGTTCTACAGAGAATCCGTGTACCATGTTGTACTCCAGGTATTTTCCTGCATCATACAACTCTTTTTCATACGCTGAGAACTTTGAACCTGCACTTACACATGTTAGAGGCATTACATCGTGTCTCTCATGATGAAAAAAATCAGAGAGTGCACGGTGAGGTTTTCTACCTTGTCTTGGGAAGGAGAATGTACCTACAGCATTACCGATCACTTTATCTAACGGCTCACGATTTGCATTTGCATCAACATTCCAACCTTGGCTTTCATCAAAAATATACAATTCTTGGTCTTCAGCTCTACAGGGGTAGTACCCATAAATGATAGTTGGTTCAAAAAGATCTTTCTCTATAAACTCTTTTTTCAAACGTTCATAAGCAGGATAGACAGTCTCATCAAGCAGCTTTTCATACTCCTCTTTTTCCATACCTTTAGACTTATATCCCCAGTGCATTTTTATGACGGTTTTTTGATTGACCCAGTTAAAGATCATATCAAGATCCAAGTCTTCTTTTTGAAGTACGCGTCGTCCCCAAAATGGCGGTGTAGGTACTGCCTGTGCTTCAGGCATTGCTATCTCTTCAAACGGAGGGATAACAACCTCTTTTTTTACCTTCTCCTCACGTTCTACCATATCACCGGCTAAACGTGTATCTAATCCCAAAGAGTTATCTTCATTATACTTTTCAATGCGACTCATAGCGATAACACCGTCAAACGCATCCCGGCAGTAAAATATAGGACCCTTATAAATAGGACGACAGAAATCATCCACAAAAGAACGTGTAAGTGCTGCACCACCTAAAAGTACTGGTACCTCCATACCCATCTTTGCCATCTCTTCAAGGTTCTCTTTCATCACTGCAGTTGATTTCACAAGAAGCCCTGACATACCAATGGCTTGAATGGACTGCGCCTCTACAACATCCAAATACTCTTGCAGATCTGTTTTTATCCCTACGTTTACTACTTTAAAGCCATTATTTGAAAGGATGATATCTACTAGGTTTTTACCCACGTCATGCACATCTCCTTTTACCGTTCCAATAACCAGTGTGGTATCTGTCTCTTTTTCTTGTTTGGTTAGATGTGGATTAAGGTAATCTACTGTTGCTTTCATCGTCTCTGCTGATTGGAGTACAAATGGTAACTGCATCTGCCCCGAACCGAAGAGCTCACCGACAACTTTCATGGCATCGATAAGATGCTCATTCACGATGGTATCCGGATGTATTTTATGGCGTGCTTCTTCTACAAGAGGAAGCATACGCTCTTTGTCACCATCCATAAGGAGTTTTTTGATCTTCTCTTCATTTGACATTGCCTCATAGGCTTCGTCCGCACCATCATCTTCTACTACAGCATCAGCAAAGTGGTCTATAAACTTAAAGAGTGAATTTTCATCTGGAGTAAAGAGCAGTTCTTCACATACAGCGATGTCATCTTCTGTCATCTTAGCAAGTGGGATGATATGTTTCACATTGATGATCACTGACGTCATACCTGCTTGTATACAGTGATGCAAAAATACAGAATTCAAGTAAAATCTGGCATTTTTTTCCAGTCCAAAAGAGATATTGGAGAGTCCTAATGTCGAACCAACTTCAGGATATATCTCATGAATCTCTTTAATAGCTTCATAAGCATTCTTCCCTGCAAATCTGTCTTCTTCTTCACCTGTACCAACCGTAAATGCAAGCATATCGAACATTATATTTCTAGGTTCAAGGCCATGTTTATTTACGGCTAAGTCATACATACGTTTAGCAATAGCGACTTTATGTTCTTTTGTTCTTGCCATTCCTTCTTCATCTATCACCAGACAAACAAGAACTGCACCGTATTTTTTGGCTAACCGACAGTATGTTGCAAAGTTCTCTTCACCATCTTCAAGATTGGTAGAGTTGATGATAGGCTTACCACCGATACATTTAAGCCCCTCTTCAATGGTATTGGGACGCGTGGCATCAGGCATAAGAGGTAATGGTATCTTCTGATTGTATAACTCCATTACGGCTCTCATATCTTTCGCACCGTCACGTCCTGCAAACTCTACATTCACATCTAACATATGCGCACCGTCACGTACCTGAGCTTGACCTACAGTAAGTGTCCCCTCATAGTCAGATGCCAAGATGAGTTCTCTAAATGCCTTGGAACCAGTTGCATTGGAACGCTCACCTATAAGCAGTGGTGCAGGCTCCTGGAAGAGTTCAGTAGTATTAAAAAGTGAAGCGATACTAGGTTCAATGCTCCCTGTAGGTACTTTTGGTTTTATAATTTCTACAGTTTTTTTAAGTGCTTGTATGTGCTGTGGTGTCGTACCACAACATCCACCAAGAAAACTTACACCATCAAAGTCTGTAAACTCTAACTGTTTTTCAGTAAACTCATCTGGACCCATCGGATAGTATGTATACCCTCCCTTATTTTGAGGAAGTCCAGCATTGGCATGAACAGAAATTGGTATGTTACATAGTGCAGAAAGTGTTTTTAAATGTTTTTTAACTTGATCTGGACCTGTTCCACAGTTAAAACCAAGTGAGAGTATGTCAAAAGGCTCTAAGATAGTCACGATCGTCTCAGCATTCGTACCTATGAGCATGGAACCAGAAAGTTCAATGGTCACAGAGACCATAATAGGAAGTTTGATATCTCTTTCTACATTTGCATCTTGACAGGCATGAAGCGCAGCTTTAATCTGCAATGGATCTTGGCATGTTTCAAGTAAAAACAGATCACAACCACCATCGATAAGTCCTAAAGCACAAAGCTTATACCCCTCATACATCTCATCATAATGGATATGTCCGAGACTTGGCAGTTTTGTTCCCGGTCCTATGGAACCCAAAACAAATTTTGGTGATTCATCTGTGCTGTATTCATCACATACCTCAGAAACCAGTTCTGCACCTTTCTTAGAGAGTTCATAAGCACGTTCTCCCATTTGATATTCATCAAGTACCCAAGGCATAGTCCCAAAGGTATTTGTCTTAATGAGATCAGCCCCGGCCATAGCGTATCTTTTGTGTATCCGTCCTATGAGTTCAGGTGCTGTGTGATTTAAAAGTTCATTACATCCCTCTTGATCCACCCCCTTATCATCTATCCAAGCCTCACTTGGTACTTCCAAGTCTTGTATTTGTGTACCCATGGCACCATCGATAACAAGTATACGTTGTTCTAAAAGTGATTTAATGGTTTCTGTAATAGACAAAAACGACCCCTTATATATTAATATCGTATTGTAGCAAAGTTGCTATGAAAAACTCTGATTTGGTGTATATTGGCAAATAGATAATCAATATCAAGGTTTTTCTAATCAATATTAATTATAATTAACCATAGTAAAGCTAAACTCACTGTGAAGTGGGGACAGAAAGTTATGGATCTCACGTAGATAGCCAGACTACACCTCATGTAAATGTTGATATCTACATGTCTGTCCTGATAAAAACTTTTAATTACAATTTAATCATCACAACAGTTGATGTATGGAGAGAACATGGGACAAACAATTAAAAATATTAAAACTGGTAAAGAGATCACTAAACCTGATCCTATAAACGAAGAAGTTCCATTTGATGGTGGAGTGATGATCACCGAAACAGATACAGCCGGGATCATCACCTATGCCAACCGCAAATTTAGAGATCTCACAGGCTATACTAAAGAGGAACTCATCGGCGCACCTCACAACATCAACAGACATCCAGATATGCCAAAAGCAGCGTTTAAAGGTTTATGGGAGACCATAAAAGCGGGGAATTACTGGGAAGGTTTTGTTAAAAATATGACGGCTGAAGGAAAGTACTACCTTGTTGTAGTATGGATCAAACCGAAACTTGATGATAATGGTGAAATTATCGGCTATATTGCTGGAAGAAAGATCCCAGATCCTGACCTAATGCAAAGAGCTTTAGACCAATATAAAGTTATGAAACATGATGAATTCTAAAATGGTATTATAGACCATTTTAGAATATCTTAATTAAATTCTTTTTTAATTCTATAAACTTTTTTTAGCTGCTTCTAACGCTGCGATCACTGCATCAATATTTGCTTTAGGAATATGCACTTTCCAATCCGGCTCATCTGCATTTGCCTGCAATGAAATACCTATACTTGCTACAGATTCACTTTTGGGTCCATATGGTTGTTCTACTGTTGTAATAGTGATCTTTCCATCTTTTGTACCACTTAGAGTCATTTCATCTATATTTGTAACTGTTCCACTCATTATTCTTCCTTTAAATTTTTTAATAAAATTGATTATATCACAAATTCTTAACTATTTCTTATGTTTTAATAAACCTGATATCTTCGCTTGCATACGTAGCCACATTTTGTGGTCTATTGCAGGGAATCCTGCATAGGTTTTTCCACCTTCAAGTGATTTGGTCACACCGCCTTTTCCTGCAATAGTTGCAAATGCCCCTACTTCTAAATGTCCTGCTGTGGCACTTTGCCCACCCATTACAACATTTCTACCCAGTATTGTAGAACCTGCAAGACCTACTTGTGCAGCACAAAGCGTATGTTCTCCCAAATCACAGTTATGCGCTATCTGTATAAGATTATCAAGCTTGGTGCCTTTACGTATATAGGTGGTACCAAATACTGCTCTGTCTATAGCACAGTTAGCCCCTATCTCTACATCATCTTCCACAACTACATTACCATTTTGGTAGATCTTTACATGTTCTCCCAACTTTGTGTGTGCAAACCCATACCCGTCACAACCGATAACAGTGCCCGCATGAACTATACATCTTTCACCTACTTGTATACCATGATAAAATGTGACGTTTGGATACAATAAAGTATCACTTCCAACAATTACATTATCACCAATATAACATCCAGCCATTACAGTGACATTATCACCCAAAGTGACATTATTACCAAAACGAACATGCTTGTCTATATCACATCCCTCACCAAGATTGGGATGCCCACCTTTAGTGTTTATCTTATAGGCAAAAAACTTCGATGCTAGTGCTAGTTTGAGATACGCTTCATCTGTAATAAGTGCAATAGTGCCAGAAGGTAAAAGATCTGCATGTTTTGAATCAATAAGTACTGCTGCTGCTTTTGTATCTGAAAGTTGTGATGCATATTTACTGTCTGTAAAAAAAGAGAGTTGTGAGGAAGTAGCTTCACTCAAGGTATGGATACCACCGATATCTATATCATTTCCGTTAAAGTCTAAACCGATTTCTTTTGTAATTTGGGAGAGTTTGTAGGTCATAAGGAAAATCCTTTTCTAAAATAACGCTCGTTCCCACTCTCCTGAGTGGAAATGTATACTTTAATACGATCAAAAAATAAGTCTATTCTTTAAAATAAACTCCCTCCTATGCATTCCCACGCAGAGCATAGGAACGAGTATAAGGTCAATGTTAATTATCTTTCGATTGCCACCACACCACCACGTATGATCTCACATGGATTATAACGCTGTGCTGCTTCTATAAAGTGTTTTATACGTTTCGGTTCATCTGCTACCATAGCAATGATCATATCTTTTCCAACATTTACGATACCACCATTATAAGCAGCACATAAAGCACCTATATCCGAAAGATGTTCTGCTATAGGGAACTTGACTAAAGCCATCTCTTTTTCAACCATCTCTTCATGTTCGATCACTTTATAAACAGGAATGAGCTTATGAAGCTGTTTGGTGATCTGTTCCATCACTTTAGTAGAACCATTAGTAGCGATAGTAATATGAGACATATCTGAGTCAGGTATAGGTGCAACAGTTAAAGACTCTATGTTATATCCACGTCCTGCAAACAATGCCGTGATACGGGCAAGCACAGAACTTTCATTGAGGACTATCACAGAGATAACACGTCTTTCATTTAATACATTTGCCATCTTATGCCTCCCCATCTTGTTTTGTTGTTTGTGGTAACATCATGTTAAAGAGTGCTCCACCTGCCGGTACCATTGGAAGTACATCTTCAAAACGGTTTGTCTGTACATTCATAAAACATACTTTATCTTGTTCGATGGCATCTTTAATGGCTGCATCAAACTCAGCTTTGGTAGTCACATCATATCCTATACCGCCACATGCTTCAGCCAATGCTTTAAAGTTAGGCTGAAAACTCAAGTCTGTCTCAGAGTAACGCTTCTCATAGAAAAATGTCTGCCATTGTCTTACCATTCCAAGGAAATGATTATTGAGTATTAGGTTAATAACTGGTATCTTGTATTCAGCTGCTGTTACCAACTCTTGCATATTCATAAGTATCGAACCATCACCTGTTACATTGACAACAGTTTTTTCAGGATATGCTCTTTTTGCACCAAGTGCCGCAGGGAAACCAAAGCCCATAGTCCCAAGTCCACCTGAGTTAATCCATTGGCGAGGTCTGTCAAATGGATAGTGCTGTGCTGCCCACATCTGATGCTGACCAACATCTGAAGTAATGATAGCATTTTCACCGATAAGCTCGCCAATACGCTCGATAGCCCACTGTGGTTTAATGACCTCATCAGAATCAACATAAGACTGAGGATGAAGCTCATCATAACGCTTCAATATACCTCTCCATGCTTCATATCGGTCTGTATCTACATTGTCTAACTGCTCTAACATTTTAGTGACAACTCTAGTCACGTCACCAACGATAGGATAATCAACATGTACTAATTTACCTATGTTCGCAGCATCGATATCTACATGAATGATATCTGCATATTTTGCAAACTCTGAAAGTTTACCTGTTACTCTGTCATCAAATCTAGCTCCAAGAGAAATTACAAGATCTGTTTCAGACATTGCCATATTAGATGCATAATTACCATGCATACCAAGCATACCCAATAGTAATGGATTATTTGCCCCCATTACCCCTCTTGCCATCAATGTCTCAACAACTGGTATCTGTGTTTTTTCTGCCAACTCTCTTATAAGTTCATAGGCATTTGAAAGAACAGCTCCACCACCTATATAAAGTAGAGGTTTTTTCGAAGTTTTTATCGCTTCAACTGCTTTTTCAATCTGTCTATTGTTACCTTTATAAGTAGGCTTATACGTTGGTATATCTACAGAATCAGGATAGACAAATTCACCGATATCCACAGTAATATCTTTTGGGATATCCACAAGTACCGGTCCCGGTCTTCCAGAACGTGCAATAAAAAATGCTTCCTTTAGAACACGTGGTAATTCTTCTAATGAACGTACTAAAAAGTTATGCTTAGTACATGGTCTTGAAATACCAACAGCATCTATTTCCTGAAATCCATCTGTACCTATGAGTGAAGATGGTACCTGCCCAGAAATAACGACCATAGGGATAGAATCCATATATGCTGTAGCCAGTCCAGTGACGGCATTAGTAAATCCAGGTCCGGAAGTAACCATAGCTACCCCTACTTCACCTGTAGCTCTTGCGTATCCATCTGCTGCATGCACAGACGCCTGTTCGTGGCGGTTCAAGATATGCTCAAACCCCTCTTGTTTGTAAATTTCATCATAAACATGCATGATAGCCCCGCCAGGGTAACCAAATACGGTCTTAACACCCTCAGCAATGATCGCTTCACACACCATTTGTGCACCAGACATTTGTCCCATTACACACTCCGTTCTATATTATTTTTTTTGATTATAGCTAAATTAGATTAGATTTCTTACAAAAGGTTATAAATTTATGCACATCTCAAGTACTACACCCTCACGCAACCCATCGTCTACTACTACACATGTCTCAAACTCCAACAGTGTAAAAAGTTGTTTATAGATAAGGATCCCTGCTGCTATGAGATCTGAACGTCCTGTACCTACAGCAATTTCTCGTTCTTCAAAAGGGTAAGAGAGAAGCCTTTTCAGATAAAAATTCAATTCTTCTTTTTGTAGTGATGTGCCATTGATCTTGGCAGCATCATAGGTTTCATAGTTAAACCCTAGTTTCATCGCTGCAACTGTCGTAGGTGTACCTGCAGTAGCAACAAAAGAATTCGGTTTACCTTTGGTATCATAGACCTCTGCACAAAACATTTGCATTTCGAACATTTCTTTTGGCAGTGCCATTTGGATATTGTCTAAGTTTTCATAGGTCTGAGCGATGGTTACAATACCTATAGGGAAACTTTTTGAGATAGTTTCAGCACCATAATGGAAGATAAGTTCAGTTGATCCTCCACCTATATCTATAAGTACAAAGGTCTCTGAAGCATAGTGAAGTTTTGTAAGTCTGTTCTTTACCGCAAGCAGAGTTAGCCTTGCTTCCTCTTCTCCACTAATGATGTCAAAAACAATACCTGTCTCTTTCTTAATACGTGTTAATATTTCGGTTGAGTTCGAAGCTCTTCTTATAGCTTCCGTAGTAACAGCCTTAATGAGATGAGAAGAAAAGTCTATCTTCTCTTGTACTTCTTTAATAGCAGCTATTACTCTAGAAACAGCAGCATCATTTATATAGCCATGTTCAGCTAAACCATCTGCAGTCTTAACTACTTTTTCATACTGAAAGATTTGCTTTGCATTGCTGCAATCATATTCTAATACGCGTAAGGTATTAGAACCCAGGTCTATAGCTATCATCAACGTTCTTCTTTAAAAGAAAAACCACCCTCTTTTAACTGAGTACGTATCTGTTCTTGATGTTCCACACCTTTTGTTTCCAATGATACTGATACATGTGCATCACCAAACTCCAAGTCTGTAGATGTTCTGTCATAGCCTATCTGAACAATATTTGCGCCTATATCTGTAAGGATCTTTGTAAATGATTGTAATGAACCTGGTTTATCTATAAGCGTAACAAGAAGTTTCATCTTACGTGCTGACTTCATAAGTCCTTTCTCTATAATAAGAGAGAGCATAGTGACATCAATGTTACCTCCACTAAGCACAACACCTACTTTGGAACCTTTAGAAAGGTTTATCTTCCCATGCATAAGTGCCGCAACTCCTACTGCTCCAGCACCTTCAACAAGTACTTTTTGTTTTTCAAGTAAAAAAAGTATAGCTGAAGCTATCTCATCTTCACATACGGATTCAAAGACATCTACATACTCTAAGATATACTGCAGGGTTTCAAAGGAAGTATCACGGACAGCTATACCATCAGCTATCGTTCTTACTGATGTCGTATCTATGGCTGTTTTTGCATCAAATGACTTTTTCATTGCAGGTGCCCCTGCTGCAGATACTGCTATGACTTTAGTATTTGGGTACATCTCTTTGCTGGCGACTGCCATACCGGAAATAAGTCCTCCTCCTCCTACAGGCACAATGAGAGCATCCATATCGCTATGGTCCTCGAACATTTCAAGTGCAACAGTTCCCTGCCCTGCCATGACTTGATCATCTGCAAAAGGGTGTACAAATGTATAGTTTTTTTCTTTTCCAAATGTCACAGCATATGCATATGCTTCATCATAATTACTACCATGTAGGATAACATTAGCACCTAGCTCTTTTACACCTAAAACTTTTGTAAGTGGTGTAGACTCAGGCATTACGATCGTTGCATCTATAGCAAAATGTTTTGCAGCAAACGCCACACCCTGTGCATGATTACCTGCTGATGCTGCGACAACACCGCCATTTTCTCCTGCACCGACCAATGTTGCTATTTTGTTAAAAGCACCCCTGAGTTTGAAAGCACCTGTCCGTTGAAGGTTTTCCTTTTTCAGGTACACTTCATATCCACTCATTTTACTTAAAATAGGTGCATATGAGAAAGGTGTACGATGCACCACACCTGACACTCTTTCATAAGCTCTTTTTATATTGTTTAAGTCTAACATTATCTTTCCTAAGTAATAATTGGAGCAATTATAACATATAAGGATATATAAGATGGAATGCGAATTACCAAGAGTGAACTCCAACCCTGAAGAGATGAAAAGATATTTTGAAGAAGCGAAGACCATTGCAGTTTTAGGTGCTTCTCCCGACAGTACAAAAGCTAGTAACCATGTGGCTGAATACCTCAGAGATGCAGGATACAAAATGATTCCGGTCTACCCGAAATATGATGAGATCTTAGGTCAAAAAGTCTATAGAAGTCTTGCTGAGATCGATGAACCTGTAGATATGGTAGTTGTCTTTAGAAAACCTGCTGCTTTGGATGCCATTGCAGATGCAGTCATTGCACGTGGTGATGTCAAAACATACTGGACACAACTTGAACTTATAAACAATGAAGCTGCTGAACGTGTAAAAGCTGCAGGTATCAATGTAGTACAAAACTATTGTGCTATGATCGAACATAGAGCACTGTTTTAGGAATAATTTTATATGCATAGAACTCTTATAATGACACTCTTGCTACTGGGCAGTCATATACTACACGCTGAGCTTTTTACAGAACACTTTAAAGACGGTGTAGTGAAATCTCAAATTGAATATAAAGACAACACACGTACAGTGGTAAAAGAAGGTGTCAAACATGGTCAGGAAAAAGTCTACTACAACTCCGGAGAACTAGCATTTAAGGTAACTAATAAAGATGGTCAAAGAGATGGTGCAATGGACTGGTATGACAGAGAAGGAAATCACCTTGAAGTAATACATTACCAAGAAGGTAAGCGTCACGGACTCAATAAGTTATTTTTTGCAGATGGTACATTACGTATAGAAGTAAACTACATCAATGATCATAAAGAAGGTCTGGAAAAATACTATTTTTCTACAGGAAAGCTGGCTTCTGAAGTAAAATATATACATGGTCAGAAAGAAGGTATGCAAAAAGAATATCATGAAGATGGCAGCCTCGATAATGATGTCATGTATATACGCGGTTATAAAGAGGGTAAAAAACGCTGGTATAATTCAAAAGGAAAAGTGATCAAAACAGTAATCTATAAAATGAACAGACCCATCGATCTTATGAAAAAAGTACAGTCTAAAAAACAGAATGAGACTAATACGTTGCTTCAAGGCCTTGATTTTAATCCTAACAACAGGAAAATTGATTAGATCAACAAGGTTAAGAATATTAAGTCTCAATCAGGCTAACTTATGAGAAATATTTCTATGTATGATAATAATATTTTATTATTATCCTTTTAATCAATTTTTTATATCTTAACGCTCATTTTAAATCAAATTTAACAACATTAATGACAAAATAAATAGTAATCAAATTTAAAAGGAGATTTAATGATTTCTTCAATTGTAAAAAGTGTAGTTGCTGCTTCTCTCTTAGCAACTATATCTTTTGCTTCTTCCAACTATGACAAAACACCACCGTTTGGCTTAGACAAATTGGAAAAAGTAAAGATCAATGGTAAGGAAGCTTACCAGCCAAAAACAGAATATAGTATGTTCGTAAACTACGAACTTGGTATGCACTGTGTTGGTTTTGATATGAGTTACTGTTGTGTAATTCCACCATATAATTCTATCCAGTCACAAGCTATAAAAATAGGGAAAGGGGATACACTTCCTAAACTCATGACTCCCGATGACAATGTAAAAGTCTTTGCCTATACTAAAGACAACACATTCTCAGAAGGTAATAAAATGAAATACTGGACCGTAGCAAAAGATGCTGATGGTGATGGTCACTTGGACAGTCCTAACGACAACGTGGCTAACTACGTATGGACTCACCTCTTTATCTATAAAGATCTTGAGGGAACAATGCCTAAAGGTGTATTAGAAAAAGACCGACTTCGTATTGGTAGACAGATCCCAGTAAAAGTGGACCATGGTCCTTCAGGTGCACCAATGACAGGTTACATGTCATATGCTGGAAAACATGGTGGTAACATTGTAATGACCGACACACTTGTTCCTCCTGTTAAAGATGTAAAACTTGTTCTTACTGCTTCACACATGTGGGATGCGCTTGGTCTTCCTTTAACTGCATTTAATGACAGCAGGAGAAAAGGCTCTATACGCTCTGTAACAGAAAGAGATTTCCAACCTTTCCAATACTCAACAGTTGAACTACATACAGGAGATGGGAGAACGATCAAGCAACCAGATGGTACTCCGGTCTCTTACTTTGGTACAAACCCTGTAGACATACCTAACTGTTACGCCTGTCATTCGCGTACAGGGAAAGCAGCACAATCAGCTAGAGATGAAGATCTTATGCAGGGTGACTTAGAGTATAACTACTGGAAAACGTACCCAGATACTTCTGAATATATGGCAAGACTTGCAGAAGGTTCTATTAATATCCTTGCCCTTCATGATGCACACCATGGAACAACATTCCTAAGTGAGTATGATCCAAATGCAGCAGGAAACCGTCTTGGGAAAGTAGGTTTTGTAAACTGTACTGACTGTCATGGTGATAACGTATCAGGTAACCTTCAAGCACCAAGAGCAACAGCATCTGGATATAAAACTGTGAAAGCAAAATCATTATCTGAAGCAATCCATGGATTTCACCTTGCGATCATACCTATGCCTGATGCTGCTGACAGAGCACAATCTTGTCAATCATGTCACCCTACGCACTTCCAAAACCCTAATATGAATGATGACACAAACCCATTCCGTGTCACAGACAGATACGGTGAAGGTAGATTTGCTAAAGGTGATATTAGAAAATCCGGTGGTGGTTGTTATGTAAGACGTGATGCACACTCCAACCCGAATGCAAAACCTCCATTTTTCTTAAATGCTTACGGTAAATGGCAGCTTGAAAATGTTGCTATGAAAGATGAGCACGGAAAAGATGCCGGTGAGTTAAGAGGACTATACTGTACAAACTGTCACACTAAAGTTTCACAGGCACTTTATGCAGCAGACAACCTTACAGATGATTCTACACAACAAGGTAAAACACTTAGAAACAAGTCTCTTAAAGAACTTGTAGATGCTGTAGCTGGTGGGGATATGGAAGAGTTTGCAGCGATCGCTGACCCTAAAGTAACCAATGGTGAGGTGCTCTCATTCTACATGGATCACAAATCTGCAACACTTGTGAAAAATGTTGGTAAAGATGGCAAACTGGATCTTAAACCCTGGAATCATAAAGAAGGTACAGATGTCCCATACTCTGCAGCTTCAGCTGGTGATGACTGGTGGTTATCTGCAAGTGAACCTCATTGTGCAGATTGCCACTTAGCACCATTCGTTGAACAAGATACAGGCGGTAAATACTTCCCTATAGATCAGCCCAACAAGTACTCTCTATACAGATACTCTAAAGCACACGGAAACTTGGCATGTCAAACTTGTCACGAGTCTACTCACGGTCTCTACTCTACCAGATATGACGGTGATAAAAGATCTGTTGATGTGACAACACATGAACAGGCACTTCAATACTCGCCAGATGGGGAGTATGCTGGACCTATCACATGTTCTGCATGTCACTCAGTAAATAAAAATGGTGTAGCTACACAACTAGAAGGAACAGAGTATGCAAATGACTACTGGGCTTCGGTAACATTGGCACACTTTATGAGAGAGGGGGATCAAAAACTTTCGGTGAAAGAATTGGTTAAAAAATACCCTTACAAAAAATCAGCTCAAATTGTTAAAGACGGTTGGAAGTAATTTCACCTTCTTTAATATAAACGTAATCTGAATATAGTTCAGGTTACTACTTACGATTCAGCATTTAGTGCTTGTCATCAGTTGGCTCATACAACTAGTTGTATTGTAAAGTCAACTATAATTTCCCAGCTTAATAGAGAGACTCCTACTAGCATTTACTTATTAATTACTTATCTCTTACGAAGAAAGACACCAGATTCTACATGTGATGTATGAGGAAATTGATCATACATAGCAGCTTCTACTACAGTATGTGTTTGAGTAAGCGTTATTAAATCTCTTGCAAGCGTATCTGGGTTACAAGAGATATAAATGATGTTTTCAATATTTGAAATGAGTTCTATAGTACCTTCATCCAACCCTGCACGTGGTGGATCAACAAGTACTGTGGAAAAATCATATGCACCAAGATCAATGTCTTTAAGACGTGTAAATTCTCTGACACCATTGAGTGCTTCTGTCATCTCTTCTGATGCCAATCTTGCGAAGGTAATATTACTTACACCATTTAGTTCACAATTTTCCTGTGCTGCATATATCGAACGTTTGCTTATCTCTGTTGCTAACACCTTATCAAAATAATGAGAGAGTGGTAGCGTAAAGTTACCTAGGCCACAGTAAGACTCTAAAAAATCACCATAGCCTACTGTTTTAGCTTGTTTTATAGCCCACTCTATCATTTTAACATTGACCGTAGGATTTGGTTGTGTGAAACCACTTTCATACTCTACATAGGTAAATGTTTTTCCATCTATCTCCAGTTTTTCTGTCACGAATTCATCAGAGAGTATCACTTTTTGTTTACGACTTCTTCCCATGATCTTACAGTTTAACTCTGCTTCCAAAAGTTTTGCTTCACTAGACCATTTATCATCCAGTTTTCTATGGTATAACATTGTTATCAGGCATTCATCTGTTGTTGTTGCCAAAAACTCTACAGCAAAAAGACGTTTCTTTAACACTTCTGTAGAAGCATTGATCTTTTCCAAAAGTTCCCACATACGCTTTTCTATAGGTTCAATGACCTTTGGGCATTCAGATATGCTGATAGCCCCTTTTTCACGTATGCCATCAACCGGCATCTTACTCATAGCATAATCACATCTGTCACCTTCATGCCATATACGGAACTCTGACCTGGCCCGGTAATGAGAAGTAGGAGAATCAAATATTTCTAACTTATCATTATAAAATGGCGCTAAAAGTGTTGATACTCTCTGTTCTTTTTGGTCTAATTGTTCTTTATAACTACTATCAAACAGACCACATGAACCACAAGATCCAAAATGTTTACATATCACATTAGCACCTTTACTATGTATTAAATATTGTTCGTATTTTATCTTAAAGATATGAAAATGTCTAACTATGCATAATTTTACATATAACATACAAGTGTGACATAAAATGTGACATCAATAAGTTACAATTACGTGTACTAACAAAAATATAGGTACGAACAAGAACCATTAATCCTTCCATAGTGTAATTTATTGCCTTGTCCAAAGATAATAATTAATGGTTCTTTACAATGTATTTAACCATGGTAGTCAGCTCAAACTAGGTCTTTAATTTGCATTAGATATAATCACATTAATTATCTCTATACTTAAAAGGTGAAAAATGTCTATATCTGTTGTCATCCTTGCAGCTGGTCAGGGTACCAGAATGAAATCTACAACGCCCAAAGTACTACATGAAATCTCTGGAAAACCAATGTTGTTTCATGCTATTGATGCTGCACAAGAAATCTCTAATGACATCACAGTAGTACTTTATCATCAAGCCCAGCGTATACAAAAAGAAATAGAAAAATACTACACCGATATACATTTTCATATGCAGGACGCAAAACAGTTCCCCGGTACAGGTGGAGCCATGAAAGGTGTACGAACAAAAAATGAGCGTACACTTATTTTGAACGGGGATATGCCTCTCATTACTAAAAACTCTCTACTTGCACTAACATCCGGTGATGCTGACATTAATATGTCTGTTATAAAACTGGAAAATCCTACAGGATACGGACGTGTCATCATAGATGAGGAAAATGTATTAGAAATCGTAGAACAAAAAGATTGCAATGATCAGCAATTACTTACAAAAACAGTAAATGCAGGTATCTATGCAGTCGATACTTCTCTACTTGATCGCTACATCCCTGCCCTTTCAAATGATAATGCTCAAGCAGAATACTATCTTACTGATATCGTTAAAATGGCTGTTGATGAGGGTAAAGATGTACACCCTATTTATGTGGAAGAAGAAGAGTTTAAAGGCGTAAACTCAAAACTTGACCTTGCACATGCAGAAGAGATACACCAAAGACGTATCAAAACAGAGTGGATGAAAGTTGGAGTAAGTATGCGTCTTCCTGAAACTATCTACATTGATTCACGAGCTACCTTTGAGGGTGAATGTATTCTGGAAAATGGTGTGAGTATTCAAGGAGCTTCCCATATCATCACATCACACATAAAAACACACTCCGTAGTAGAAGAATCCCATGTTGAAAATTCAGCTGTAGGACCTATGGGAAGAGTAAGGCCAAATTCTAAACTTATAGACACACATATAGGGAACTTTGTAGAAGTTAAGAAATCTACACTTACAGGTGTTAAAGCAGGCCACTTAGCATATATAGGTGATGCAAACATAGCCGAGGGTTCAAACATAGGAGCAGGTGTCATTACATGTAATTACGATGGTAAGAACAAGTACCAAACAAATATCGGTAAAAATGTATTTGTGGGCTCTGACACACAATTGGTAGCTCCTTTAAGCATAGCAGATGATGTCATGGTTGCAGCAGGAAGTACCATCACAAAAGATGTGGAACAAGGAGCGTTGGTACTCTCACGTACACCTCAAAAAAGCATCAAAAACTTCTTCTATAAGTTCTTTGGAAAGGCATAATATGCAAATAGACTTAACTGGGAAATCGGTACTTTTAGGAGTCACGGGAAGTATCTCTGCCTATAAAGCATGTGACATAGCCAGACTCTTTGTGAAAGCAGGTGCAGATGTACATGTTGTAATGACTGCCTCTTCAGAACGCTTTGTTTCTGCACTTACATTTGAAGCCCTTACGCGCAATGCTGTACTTACAGACGCCAGTGAGTCTTGGGCGGGAGATCTCAATCATATTGATATTGGTAAAAAGTGTGACATTTTTCTCATTGCCCCTTGTTCAGCGAACAGCATTAACAAACTATCACAAGGTATAACAGACAACATCTTGACCCAAACAGCCATTGCCTTTACAAAAAAGATTTTAATAGCCCCTGCAGCCAATACACAAATGCTTCAGAACAGTTTTACACAAAAGAGTCTTCATACCCTTCAAAAAAATAGCTACAGTATCATAAGTCCACAAGTAAAAGAACTTGCTTGTGGTGACATTGGTTCCGGTGCTTTGGCTGACCCCCAAGAGATATTTTATGCAGGGAGTAGAGCTCTCTTGGAAGAGTCTTTTTGGAAAGAGAGAGCTGTTGTTGTCACGGGTGGTGGCACAAGAGAGAAGATAGACGAGGTACGTTACATCTCCAACTTCTCATCAGGGAAAATGGCAAAGTCACTTTGTCTTTCTCTCTATCTTAAGGGTGCAAATGTCACATATCTTACAACGATGGGAAGCAACGACTTACCTTTAGAAATTGAAAGTATGGAGATTGAAGATGCTGCAGGCATGTTACAGGATACGAAGTCTGCCATTGAAGAAGCTAAACAAATGAATGAAAACAAAAAGCCTTATCTTTTTATGGTAGCAGCTGTTGCAGACTTTACACCAAAGTTTCCAAAAGAAGGAAAACTCAAAAAATCGATGCTGGGTGATACATGGAACGTAGAGCTGATGCAGACTAAAGACATCCTTGCATCTCTAGATAAAACAGATATTAAAACTGTTGCATTTAAAGCTGAAATGGATACCCGTAAAGGGCTTGATAATGCGCATGATCTATTAACTAAAAAAAGTGTTGATGCTGTGTGTTACAACCTTTTAAAAGATGCTACAAGCTTTGGTGGTGATAAAAATGAAATTACTTTTATTACCAGTAAAGAGCAGATACCTTTAGGACGTGAAGATAAACTTACACTTGCACATAAAATTCTCTCTGAAGCCCAAAAACTAAGTGATCATAACTAAATATATGAGCAAAAATAAACTTAAACACTTAGCGATCATCATGGATGGTAATGGAAGATGGGCACAAGAACGCGGAGAAAAACGTACAAAAGGTCATGAAAAGGGTGCTGAAGCGATCCGTGATATTACCACATATTGTGCCGCACATGAAAGCATAGAGACAGCTACCTTTTATGCCTTCAGTACAGAAAACTGGAAACGCCCTAAAATTGAAGTGGAATTTCTTATGAAACTTCTTGATAAATATCTTAAAAATGAGTTAAAGACGTATCTAAAACATGGTGTACGCTTTAAAGCGATAGGTAATATCTCACAGTTTTCAAAAGCATTACAAAAACGTATAAAAGAGACAGAAGAACTGACAAAAGACCATACAAACCTGACACAGATACTAGCTTTAAACTATGGAGGACGTGCTGAGATTGTAAATACGGTAAATACTCTTATCAGAAAAGGTAAAAAAGAGATCACCGAAGAAGAGATATCTTATGCTTTGCAAACACCTTACAGTGATATTGATCTGCTTATACGTACATCAGGAGAACAACGCATTTCAAACTTCCTGTTGTGGCAGTTGAGTTACAGTGAGTTGGCTTTTACCAGAACACTTTGGCCTGACTTTACTTCAGAAGAGTTAGATAAAATAATACAAAATTACAAGGATCGTCATAGACGATTTGGAGGTCTGTAATGTTAGAAACTGTAAGCATAGAAATAGCACTGGTCATATTTATCTTTGGAGCAATGATTGGCTCTTTTTTAAATGTTGTCATTTACCGTATACCAAAAGGAGAAAGCATTGTCTTTCCAGGATCAAAATGTCAAAGTTGTGAAAAACCTTTAAAATGGTGGCATAATATCCCCATTTTTTCCTGGTTGTTCCTAAGAGGTAAATGTCACTTTTGTGAAGATAAGATATCTGTACAATACCCTATAGTAGAGTTTCTTACCGGTACTATTTTTGTAGCACTCTATTTTAAGCTTGGACTTGTTTGGTATTTACCTTTTGTAGCAGCCTCTTTTGCTGCACTTTTAGCCTTGGTTATGATAGACTTTAAGTATATGGCCGTACCTGACAATGTTAATTTTGCTGCACTTCTTTTTGCATTAATACAGCCCGAATTTTTTCCAGGACTTGTCTATGCAGTAACTGCAGCTGGAGGGCTGTATCTTATAGGACAACTTGCAGCATTGATAGCACGTAAACAGGCTATGGGAGGTGCTGATGTTATCGTAGCAGGTACTATGGGAGCACTGCTTGGGTTTCCAAACTTTTTTATTGCCATTTTTCTCTCAGCGGTCTTAGCGATGATCCCGGCACTTATACACCGTGAGAAAGGTGTACCTTTTGTACCTTTTTTAGCTTTAGCTACATTTATCGTATATCTTTATGATACACAAGCAACACAACTACTGGAAACTATCATCTATGGCTAATATCAAAGGGTATTTATCATCAAACTTTACAAAAGCATTTTTGACGATATTTTTACCTTTTTTTCTTATTATATCGATTGTTTATCTCGTTAAGATAGCATCACTCACCGCAAAAATACAGATCACTTTTACTGAATTACTCACATTATATAGCTACTCTATACCTGATATCGTTTTCTATACTTTACCCTTATCTTTTATTGCCGCTTTAGCCAATGTCCTGGTCAAGCTTTCACAGGACAACGAACTCATCGCACTCTATGCACTTGGGCTTCAGGCACGAAAAATATTACGAAGTCTATTACTTTTAGGACTGCTCGCATCCCTATTATTAGCAAGCATCTCTTTCTTAGCCATGCCACTTTCACAACAATATTACAAATCTTTTAAAAAAGAAAAAAAAGTCAAAGCAAACATTATCGCAGGAAAACTAGGACAAAAATTTGGAAATTATTATATCTATGTAAAAGAAAAAAATGGAAGTCTATTTCATAATATGGTCATTTATAATCGTACAGATAAAAATAATGAACAATTTTTTTCTTCAAAAACAGGGAAAATAAAACATGATAAGAATGAAATGTCATTACTCTTAAATGAAGGATATGGATATACCTATTCCAAAGATAAACTACAACAGGCACAATATAACACACTGGAAGTATTTAAAGGAACATCAAAAAAAAGATCAAAGGTCAAAAGTATTCTTGAGCATTGGAGTAAAGCAAAAACAGACATTCACATGCTCAGACGTATGTTGTTTTTTATTTTTATCAGTCTAATGCCTCTACTCTCTGTATACATTGTTGCCTCCTTTACAATGATCAATCCAAGATATCAGGCAAACCATTCTTATATTGTTATCTTTACCACAACCATAGTGCTATATTTAATAGCCTCTTCTTTAGAGAAATGGGGGCATTTCCTAAGTCTAAGTATAGCTATATTTACTACAGTGATTATAGGAAAACTTCTCTTTCAAAAGCGTGTAGGTAAATATTTTTAATCGAAATACTTTCATAACATATTGTTTACTATATTTTGTTATGATTACACATTTATTAACTTTTAGGAAAAATATTGAGAACTATCACCACCCAACGTTTAATCATATTAACATCGATTTTTACTGTATTATTTTATAATGTATCTTTTTTTGAACATGTCATTGAAATTTTCCCTTTAAATGCAGGGAATATCGCTTTTTTAATCTCATTAGCTCTACTTCTTTATGCACTTATTGTCGTACTGCTTGGTATACTTTCATCAAAGTATATACTTAAGCCCATCATTATAGTTTCATTTATTTCAGCTTCAGCCATTGCCTACTTTATGCAAAGTTATAATATTGTTATGGATAGAACTATGATAGAAAATATCCTACAGACTAATATGAATGAAAGTATGGATCTAATGAGTGTAAAGCTATTGATCTATCTCGCTTTTCTTGGTTTTCTCCCTGCATTTATCGTCTATAAAGTTCCAGTATCATATAAATCATTTAAAAAAGAGACCATCCATAGATTTACACTTATAATTATTCACTTTTTATTAATGGTTCTACTTCTTGCCAGCTTCTATACCCATTATTCTACTTTCTTTAGAGAACATAAAGTACTACGTTTTTACACTAACCCTGTTACTGCTATTTATAGTCTTGTAGCATATACTCACCGTCAATTCAGAGATACGAATATTCCTATGAAAAAAATAGGAATGGATGCCATACAGATACAAAATAAGTCAGAGTCTGATACAAAGAGGAAAATCGTGATCATGGTTGTGGGTGAAGCCGCACGTGCTGATCACTTTTCACTCAATGGGTATAAAAGAGAAACTAATCCTCTTCTTAAACAAGAAGAGATAATTAATTTTTCAGAAATGTACTCCTGTGGTACAACAACTGCCATTTCAGTACCATGTATGTTTTCTATATATGATAGAAAAAGTTACAACTCAACAAAAGGCTATAATACATACAGTGTACTTGACGTCCTCTCACAAGCAGGAGTTGAAGTCTTATGGAGAGAAAATAACTCAGATTCTAAAGGTGTTGCAGTCAGATTACCCCGTGAAAATTATCAGAAATCAAAACGCCTAAGAGAAATGTGTAAAGGTGAATGTAGAGATGTCGTTATGATCGATGGTTTAGATAAAGTCATTGAAAAAAATGACAAAGACATTATCATTGTATTGCATCAGTTGGGTAATCATGGTCCTGCATATTTTAAGCGTTATCCTGAAGAATTTAAGAAGTTTACACCGGTATGTGAAACAAATCAACTTGAAACATGTTCACAAGAAGAAATAGCAAATGCATATGATAATGCACTTCTATATACTGACTATTTCCTCCACAATGTAATAAATTTTCTTAAACAATATGAAAAAGATGCTCATACGGCCATGGTATATGTTTCTGATCATGGTGAATCTCTTGGTGAAAATGGATTCTATTTACATGGTTTACCATATTTCATAGCTCCAGATCATCAAAAGCATGTAGGTGCACTCATGTGGTTTGGCAAAGATTATCCCCTTGATAAAGAAGAGATAAAAAGTAGAGCCGACAATGAATATAGTCATGATAATCTTTTTTCAACACTTTTGGGTTTATTCAATGTACAGACCAAAGTATATGAGAAAGAAATGGACATATTGTCTCAATAGATCTTTAAAGTATCTTTTATGAAAAAAAAACATATAAAAGTTAAAGCTGTCATTTCTTATGACGGCAGTGCCTATCTAGGATTTCAAAGGCAGAAATCTACAAAAAAAACTATCACTACAGCTATAGAAACGGCTCTATCTTCTTTGCAAGTCGACTCTGATATAGTTGGTTCAGGAAGAACTGATGCAGGGGTACATGCATCCGGCCAGGTTATACATTTTGATATACCTGATTTCTGGTCCGACTTGAAAAAGTTAAAACTCAATCTAAATAGAAAGCTGCATGATATATCATTTAAACAGATTACCAGAGTTGACGATGATTTTCATGCACGATTCTCTGCTAAAAAAAGACTCTACCGCTATGTTTTTAAAACCACTTTACCTTCTGTTTTTGAACAAAAGTATATTTCTTATTATCAACCATTTAACCCTATCTTACTTAAAAAAGCACTCAGTAATTTTGAAGGAAAACACGATTTTAGCTTTTTCCATAAGACAGGTTCTGACACACATACAACAGTTCGTGAGATCTACTATACCAACTATCAAGAACGCAATGGATACCACTTCATCTATTTTCAGGCAAATGGATTTTTGCGTTCCCAAGTACGTATGATGGTAGATGCTGCAATGCAATGTGCAAAAGAAGAAATATCACTCATTCAACTTCAAGAACAAATAACATGTGATACTAAATATACAACCAAACTTGCCCCGCCAGAAGGCCTCTATCTGGCAAAGATACTCTATTAAGGCTTATTTCTCATATCTCTATATATTCATCAACTACCAAACCGAATCTTATTTTACTTAACGACTATATGTTCTTTAGGTTTTGGGAATGATACTATGGAGACCTACTATCTTCAAAACATATGTCATAGTTGTCATAGTATGTATGGTGAGAGGAGGATAGATATACGATAGAGTATGACCCAGCCTGACATGGTGGGTCATAAAAGAAAGTTTAGTGTGTAGGTATTTGTACCTGCTGCACTGCCTCTGGCATTTGCTCTACCTGTACAGGTTCTGTGTACTGTAAAACCTCTGTTTTTACTTCCGTCTTTACAGCTTCAACTACCTGTTCTACTGTATCACCTATAGTTTCTACAGGGGTAGTCTCTTCTGGTACGGGTTGAGAAATAATAGCTGGAGGTGGTGTTGCAGTCTCTGCTGATTTTTTCTCATTCTCGGCTATTTCTTCTTGTGCCTCTTCAAGTTCTTCTTCAAGATCAAATATTTTAGCATCAAGTGTTTTTAACGGTGCTACATTCATACCATGTTCATACACAAGTTCTCCACCATCTTTTCCTTGCTGAAAAATACCAAGAACAAATACTATGAGGACCAAAAGGTATAAAACCTTAACTAGCGCACTATTCATTAACGAAGATATCAACTTAAAGAACAGAACAACAACCGGTGCAACCAAGAGGTATGTTCCAAGAAGTTTATGTTCAGCTAACTCTTCTTTGGCAGCATCGCTCAATACACTATACGTCTCTTTTCCATCAACAAGACCTGTAAAATATGCAGCGGCTGAAACAACTACTGTCACAACCAATAAAAAGTAAGAAACACCGCCTACTGCTTTCTTTCTCATCATAAGATTTATAATCTCCAATAACAAGATCACTACTGGTATAGCAACCATAAAATGAACAATCGGTGGATGTAGTAATATAGGAATATCAAAAGGTAATTCAATTTTTGGTATATAGCCTGTAATATCTGGTAAAGTCATCACTTCACTCCTTCAATAAAATAGTTAACGATTATAACACAAATGAGTTAAAAAGGTTTTACAATAACCATTATGACGATAAATATCATAAGTAGTGTCGGGACTTCATTATATATTCTCAAATATTTAGAACTTTTATAGTGAGGGTTCTCTATCAGTGTTTTACGAATACTCTCTAAAGAAAAATGGTATG
Organism: uncultured Sulfurovum sp.; assembly: GCA_964492675.1. GTDB lineage: Bacteria > Campylobacterota > Campylobacteria > Campylobacterales > Sulfurovaceae > Sulfurovum. The sequence goes on along the minus strand of CAZBLM010000001.1, from coordinate 106,840 downwards.
CTATAAGAAATACCAATGCCAACAGTTTAGCATGCATCCACCCTCCAGATGAAAAAATACCTGAATTCAGATACAACATGACAGCACCTGAAATAATACTAGCCCACATTGCCGGTACACCTATATATTTAAAGAGTTTATACTCTTGTATCTCTACAATATCGGTAAATGCCTTTGTATCTGCATTTTCTCTATGGTAGATAAATAACCTCGGCAAGTAAAACAACATCGCCATCCATGACACAAAACTCATCACATGAAACGCTAGGATCCAACTATAATACTCCATCTATTTCTCCAAAACTGTAAAATCGTTAGTACGGTAGATCACTAACTGTAATTCCTTATAATACCCTAGAAGTGCATTGTGTATCTTTAGCTTTGCTCCATTGGGTGGTGTAGCCTTTTTCTTTTTAAAATAGATGGGGAGTTTTCGACCTTCAACATATAAATATCTGTTTTTATATATGCCCTCCAGATTTGTAATAACTTCATTTTGCCGATAGCTTATCTTTTTTACTAGATCTGTTTGTTTTAACAAATACTCTGAGATATCTCCCTTCCCTTTCTCTTTTAAAATATAAGCATGTGTTACTTCTTTTAAACCTTTATAGGTTTTCAATGCCCGTATAAGCAGATCATATCGCTTACCAACTTCAAGTGCACCTGCACTACCGAAAAGAAAGATACCTCTATCTTCTTTTGATTGTTTAATGATCGCATTTCGTTTATGTTTCCAAATTACAATCACATCTTTGAGTATCACTTCGTTTTCCAAAATATCTTTTGTATAAAGATGTGCAATACTTTTTATTTCCCGCTTTGTTTTTAAAGCTATTTTATCTGAACCAGGAATATAGGGCTTGGTATCAAAGTAGGCAGACACAGGTAAATGATCAGAATATCCTTTACCTCTATGCTTTCCTTTCTTATACTGCCATCTGTTGATATATCCTTTTTTTGTAAAAAGGTATGATTTCCTAAATACCTTAAAAGAATTATTGACATAGTCTATTCCCTTTTTATCAAAGAGAGGTTGGGGTAATATTATATGATCAGCTGTGCCTTTTTTACCATAAAACTTTGTATTCCATCGCTGTTCCAAAGTAAGCTCTTTCCATAGTGTATAATGATAGCTATGAATGTTTTGAAGTATATCAAACTCTGTAACAAGCTTCTCATCCTTTGTGATATTTATAATATGATGCAATCCTGTTCTTCCTTTGGTATCATCTATCTTTTTTTCTAGATTCATGTGAGCGTCATAATCTGTATTGAAATCCCCTAGTAGAATGTATGGTTTTGACTCTGACAAAGATTCTAAACGTTTTTTGAGTACCTTTGCATACTTCATACGTTTACTCTCAACCCCATGGTAAGCTCTAGACTTCCAATGATTCACAAATATCCATAAAGATTCACTGTGAACATCAATTTCAACTTCAAGTATATTACGTACACGTGGTGAATAGCTTACCTGTAATTCTTTTTTATTTTTAATAGGAAAACGTGAAAGTAAAGCTATTTGTATGGGTGCATCTTTTTTAGAGGTAATAGCGGAATACCTATATCCGCACCCTACCCGAGTGAGACGTTTTTTAAGTTGTTCAAAGATATGATTATTCTCTATCTCTTGCAATCCAAGTATCTCAGCATCCAAATCACAGATCACTTCTGCCACATGGTTGAGCTTCACTTCAACCATACGTTTATTCCAATTATGTTTACCGGGGACATAATCTTCATACTCACTACCTTGATAATTGGCATCAAAAAGGTTCTCTACATTGTATGTAGCCACTTTAAATGGTTTTGAAAAAAGAAGTAAAGGCAGTAAAAATAAAAGCAGGTATGGCACGTAATATCCTATAATTTTAATAGTATTTTACCTAAGTATTGAAAAGTATGGGGAAAGTATGACATATTGTCATAAAAAGAGGGAAACATTTAGATTTAAAACATTAGAAAGTCATATATTTTATAAGGTTTATTATCATGTAGCAGAATGCGTTACACCAAATGACCGGTGTAACAAGTTAAGTCTATAATAGCTAGGTTACTCTTAAATGTTTTGTAAGAAAGAAGATCAAATCTTTTTTTAACACATTACCTAGCTTATCTTTTTATTTTTCTCAGTGTTGATTCTCTCCATAAAGTAGAAGGCTTATATCTTTTCTTACCTACTTTCAATACATTTAAATTAGTTCTAGCAAGTCTCTGTGGAGTATATGCCAAAGTCTCATGTCCATTTCTAAGATCTTTAGCATACCATGTATACCATCTCAATGCTCTTGGGTCCTTACTCCCGGTTGCTTTAGGCCAGTTCTTATGAAGAACCTTGATTTTTTTGCCATTTTTAAAGTACTCAGTATAATAGTCACCAAACGTTTTAGTATCTATGTAAGTAATACGATAATCATACCACCATCCGGAAAACTTTGTTGTACTCTTTACTTTATAAACTTGACGGTTTGCATATTTATTGGTACCTTTTGGTAATTTTCTAGTCTTTGATGTTTGTTGTGATTTAGGAATTACCAGTGATTCCACTTTCCTATCAAACTTTTGCACACCTAAGAGTTTATGTCTTTCATGCTTTGGTTTACGAAGTGTTACATCTCCAAAGGTAAAGTCCGTTCCACCCCATGCCTCATCATGTGCAGGCTGTGCAAATCTTCTTACTTTTCTTAATGCTGGCAACCATACCAAATACTCTTGACTTTTTGCATCATTCTCAAAGTCAGTAACAAGCATTCCCATCCCTCTTAACTTTCCTGAACGGAATATCGCTAAATCTTTTGATTTTATGTTAGAGTTTGACGTATAGTCGTTATTGAGAAATCTCTCTACGGTCATAGTCAGTGGTTTTTTACCTTTAGATTTTTTAACAACCTTGGTGATTTTTCTTCCTGCTTTAATGATCGCATAGTTTTTAAATGCGAAAAAATGATTTTACAAAATATACATTTTTCATAATCTCATTAGCATTACTCAATTTACCACTTGGGTATGGTAAGTCAACTGTTACGTTTCCTGAGGCACCTGTTGTAAATAATGCTGCAGCAAGCACTGCAACACTTATCTTTTTTGTCAAATTAATTTTTATCATACTTTTACCTTGTCCAGAGATATATTTGTATTTATACTATTTATACTATTCAAATAGTACAATGTTATATAGTAATATTATTATTGTTATTATTTACTTAAAATAAATATCTATAGAGTTAATTGTTGAGTAAATCTATAGATTTGAATTTTTTTCATTTAATCATCTAACTAATTTATGATGATAATAACTTATATTGAATATTATAGTGAAATATTTTTAATAACTATCATACTTAGTAGAAAAATAGAAAAGGTTAGATAAAGCACTCAAAAAAAAGCTAAAGAGATGGGTATAGAGTGTCAAAACATGATACACAGTTTAATACATAACTATGCACAAAATAGATAAAACCAGGATTTTACTATCTAAAGAAGTATCACTTTAGATAGTATGTATCTCACAACTACCGGAACATCTTTCCAAGCATTTCCATAGCACCTTGAGGCCCACCTACTTGTTCTAACATTTCATCCATGATGCCACCTTCTCCTGAAGTTGCCTTATCTACTACTTGAGGGATCACTTCAGCCAAGGCACCTTGTGCACTCTCAACTGAAAGTCCTAGATTTGAAGCAAATTCAGATACTTTCTCTGAACCTAAAAGTGTCGTGATATCTTCATTTGAAATAGACTTGTTCTCACCCTGTCCCAACCATGAACCTACTATTGCACCTAAACCATTTTCCGCTAATCCACTTACAAAAGGAACGAGATTTACTCCACCCTGACCATTACCTACAAGTCCATCCAATGCCTTTGCAATGTCATCAATATTTAATCCTGTTGTAGCATCATCACTGTTTCCTTGTATCATTGCTGCACCCATTTTCAATAAATTTTCTATTTCCATCATTTTTCCTTTTTTCTAAATTTATAATAATACGATTGAATCTTCTGTTAATTGTATCTTTTCACTCTCAATCAATTCTGTTAGGGTTCGCTTGAAGTTCTTTTTACTCATTTCAAATGTTTTTTTGATCTCATCAGCATCACTTTTATAGGTAAAAGGCAAAGTCCCTTCTGCCTCTTTAAGCAATTGGATAATAATGCCCTCAGCCTCACCGATCTTTGCTTTCTTTCCTATAGGTTGTAATGAAAGATCAAGTTTAAAATCTTTTCTCACATTTTTAATGTAGACTTTTTTCTTGTCACCTATACGAAGGGTCTCAAATATCTCATTATTAAAAAGCATACCTTCATATTGATTATCTGCAACTACTTTATAACCTAGTGGTGTTTTTGCTAAAACAATGGCTTCTAGAACTTTGTTCTGATGTAAGCCTTTCATCTCTCTATTGAAGTATTTACCTATCTTTTGTGTAGCAAAAAGTCGTCCAGTCTGGTCATCTAGACAAACACGCAGCAAGTACTTTTTACCGATATTGAAATGCTCTTTTTGTTGTGAAAGTGGTACAAACAGATCTTTAGGAAGTCCCCAGTTCACAAAAGCACCGTAAGGTTTATAATCTACCACTGTGAAATAACCGTATTCACCAAGTTTTGCATAAGGCATCTTCGTTGTAGCTACAGGACGGTCTTCAGAGTCTGTATAGACAAAGACATCTATAAGTGAACCCATAGGCATTTCATCTTCCATCACATAAACATTTGGCAGAAGTACTTCATTTTCATCTTTAGCTTCAAGAAAGTACCCATAGTCCGTGTCTCTCATGACTTCAAGTGTATTAATCTCACCTATATTGATCGTTAAATTTTTTGATTTTTTTTCCATTTGTGTTATTCCGTTTCATTATTAAATTATGTGATGCACTCACATTCATAATGATATTATAGCTAAAATAGTTTTGATATAATTTGAATCAAATTTAATAAACTCAGGGAAAATTATGATACCTAACGTACTCACAAAAACATCTACAACAAAATCTGGCAAAAGAGTAACCCATTTAGCATGGTGGGTGACACTTGTTCTATCTTTAGCATTGGCACTTGGCACATGGAATCCAACAGGGCACCATTTCATACATTATATTTCGAGTGTAGACAATATCTTCTCAGGATTTAGGCCCTTTGGTATCCTCATGATGTTGGCACTTTGGTTACTGGCTATTAAATCTATCTTCCAAAGTCTTGGTCTTTATGGTGCAGGGATTGTAATCATCATCATCGGGGCATTTGTTTGGGGTCTTCAAGAGTATGGTATTATCGATGTAGCTCAGTTTGAACAAGCAGGATGGGCTGCTACTGTTGGCGTGGGCATACTTATTTGGTTTGGGCTTAATGCTTCTATCATCTGGAAAAAAGTGACTGGTGTATACACTACTGATGCTTCATCTGAAGATATAAGCTGATTTATACAGCATGCGTAGACGCTACAAAGCACTTTTAGCCATCACTGTGCCTGTGGCTCTTGTCTACGGACTTAAATTTACACATCCATCTACGTATGAATGGCTTATGGGGTACATGTTTGCCATTGCCCTTGTATTTAAAGCTTCTATACTCTCTCTTTGGTTTGCTTCAAAACTAAAGATTATCGCTTTTATAAAAGGATTCACACTTTTTCAGGGACTACTTCTGCTTCTGAAACGCTGGTTTTTAGACAATGTTCTTACACAGTGGTTCAAAGAAAATATCCTAGACCATCTTGTAGAGGGTTTTGTAGATGCAAAAGAGTACTACTTTAGACTAAACCTCAAAGCTAAACTCAAAAATGCCTTTCAAATACTAGTACTGATTACACTTATAGTCTTGTTTTCTCATTGGATAGGATACTTGGATAACCTACTGATCTTAGCTGAAGTAAAAATATTAGCATCTGCACTTTTTCAAGGCTTACTCACCTTTGTAACCAAATATACTTCTATCATACTCGCTTGGTTTGCCACCTCTTGGTTAGCCCCTATCGTTGAAGTATTTGCACTCTCTTACCTGCTGACTCTTTTAGAAAAATGGTTGGGACCGGAAAATCCTCTTTCACGATTTTTTAACTTTATAGGTGACAAACTCAATCAAGGACTTTACTACTTAGGCGTGCTCAAAATAAAACACATTGACCCAATGGTGCAGTGTAAGGTTATTGACAACTCCAAGAAAGTAAGTTCAAGCCTAAGTATCATGATAAAAAACAAAAAGATACGTGAAGAGTATCGCTATTTTGATCGCTTTGAGAACATCATTATGAAGGGACATATCGATGCCTATCATACCTTTAAAGGTATGGAAGATATCACAGATAAAAAAGATCTCTATAAACGTATCAACCAAAAGACTAAAGACAACATTGACATTGTTGCTTATGTCTCTCGAAATCACATGGGTGTACTTCTGGAAGAGGAAATAGAAGACACTTTTTATCATGATATATTTTTACTGGAAAGTTTTGCATCACATACAGAACATGGAGTAAAGGTCTATGATGAACAAGAAGATACAGACCACATTAACCATACAGACTTTTGGGTGCTCAACACTTCAAAATTTCCTGTGATAGTCGCTTCTAGGTCTGAGAACTTTGAAGAGGAGTGTATCTTCCCTCATGGACTGAGACTCATTAAAACAGATAAGCCTTTTTGTTATACTTCTGGCGACGTCTACTGTGAGTATGAAGGTGTTCGTGTTGCTGTAACTTCCATAGAAAGAGCATCATAAAATAATGAAAAGAAGATACAAAGCACTTGTTGCTATCGTCGCTCCGGTAATACTTGTTACTCTACTCAAATATACCCATGATGCCTCTTACCAATGGATCATGGGCTATATGGTTGCTGTTGCATTGGTCTTTAAAACCAGTATAGCCTCTATGTGGTTAGCAGCAGAACTGCATATAGTCTCTTTTATAGCAGGTCTAACGGTTTTTCAGGCAAGTATACTTCTCATCAAACGCTGGTTACTAGACTCTGTACTGGCTACATGGATCCAAACACATATTATAGATAATGTCATAGATGCACTCAAGGAAGCAAAAGACTTCTATATGAGACAAGACCTAAAATCAAAGTTTAAAAATATTTTTGTCTTTCTCTTTGGTCTCATATTTTCGGGGTGGTTCCTTTATATTGTAGGACTTCTTGATAACCTTGTTCTCTTTGCAGAGTTAAGGCTTTTCATTGCCGGTGTTTTCTCTGCCATTGTTGCATTTTTTACAAAAGTGGCATCATGGGCACTTTCCGTTCTTGCTATTACATGGCTTGGGCCTATCGTTGAAGTCTTTGCCCTTTCATATCTACTCATACGACTTGAAACCTGGTTTGGGCCCAATAACATTCTCTCCAAGACCTTTCACTATATTGGAGAAAAAATAAACCTCACACTGTACTATCTTGGCATACTTAAAGATAAACACATTGATCCGCTCATATTAGCCCCCATGATCAACAAATCAAAAGAGATGGGTACACAACTTTCAAGTAACATTCGCCACAAGAAAATACAAGAGGAGTACCGATCCTTTGAAAGCTTTGAAAACATCATTATGAAAGGTCATATAGATGCTTACTTCTCCTTTAAAGGTACAGAGAAATGCCCTGATAAAAAATCACTGTATACACGTATAAACAAAAAAACAAGTAACAACATTGACATCGTTGCCTACGTTGAAAGAGATTCTTCTGGCATGCTTTTAGAAGAGGATTCTGTCAGTAACTTCTATCATGATGTTTTTTTTCTAGAGAGTTATGCCAGTCATAAAGAGTACGGCGTAAAAGTGTATGATGAAGATGAAGATAAACTTCATATCACTCACCATGACTTCTGGGTACTCAATACCAGTAAGCATCCTGTGACCATAAAAAGTAGATCAGAAAACTTTGAAGATACGGAGATAGAAGGGAATGGTCTAAAACTTATCAAGACATCTAAACCTTTCTGTTATAAACATGGCGATGTATGTTGTGAATTTAAAGGTAAAAAAGTTGTAGCTACTGCTCTTGAAAGAGATTGATATTAATATAGAGTAGTCTTCAAATCTACTCTACTTAATACCCTTCAGATGCTTCTCAAAATCTTCAGGAGGAATGAATCCTGTTAAAGATTTCTTCGGCATATACTTGTTATCTTTTCCAAAGAAGATGATATTTGGTGTACCAAAGAGTTCAAACTCTTTGAGTAGTGCTTTATCTTCATCACTATTGGCAGTAAGATCGATCTTAATAAAAGTAAAACGTTTAAGTTGTTCTTGAACTCTTGGATCAGGGAATGTGATCATGTCAAGTTCAGTACATGCAGTACACGAATCCTTAGTAAAATCCACAACCACCAACTTATCAGATTCCTTAACCTCTTTCATGAGCCGTTCAACAGAATAGCCTAAATATTCTTTTTTATCTTTAGCTACTTCGTTAGTGGCAACTGTAACCCCTGATGTAAATTTTTCAAATGGTCTGACAAATGAGGTTGAACCACTTATTGCCCCTATGAAAAGAGATGCCCCATAAAGTAAGAATGTCAGAGCAAGCAGTCTAAAGAGTCGCATAGCCCCCTCATGCTCTTTATGTCCAAAGACATCCATATAAATGGCTGTTCCCATAAATAGAAGTGCCCAAAGTGTCATGGTGAAGCCAGATGGAAGTATACGTGAAAGCATAAAGATGGCAAGTGCCAACATCATCACACCAAAGACTTGAGAGACACGTGTCATCCAACCGCCAGGTCGTGGCATAAATTTACCAGCACCCAGTCCCACAAGAAGAAGAGGCATACCCATACCCATACTCATCACAAAGAGTGCAGAACCACCAAGTAGTGCATCACCCGTATGAGAGATGAAGATCACAGCCCCTGAGATAGGTGCAGCAGTACAAGGACCTACAATAAGTGCAGATAAAGCACCCATTACCACCGTACCGATGACCCCGCCTTTTCCCTGTGCAGAGTCACTGACTTTTGTTAATTTAGATTGCCATGAAGCTGGAAGTCCTATCTCAAAATATCCAAAGAGTGAAAGTGCCAGTGCAACAAATACTCCTGAAAATATGGTCAATACCCAAGGGTTTTGCATAGCCGCCTGTAAATCAGCGCCAAGAAGTCCTGCAATAAGCCCTACTACCGTATAGGTTAATGCCATAGAGAGAACATATACTAATGAAGTAAAGAATGCCTGAGCCACTGTTGGCTTTTCATCTCCACTTTGCTGAGAAACAATAATAGAGGATAAGATAGGGATCATAGGGAAGATACATGGTGTAAGTGATAAAAGTAATCCAAAGATAAAGAAAAGAAAAAGAACGAACAGAGAACTTTCATTCACCAATACATCTACTATTTTAGCTGCATTTCCTTCTTTTACTAGTTGTTTGATCTTATCAAAAGTACCAAGCTCTGCACCTTTGAAATTAAATGATTTTATGATAGGTTGGTAACATATCCCTGCATCTGAACATCCTAACAGTTCTATCTCTAATGTATAGTCACCCTTTACCTGAGACTCTATGTCTTTCACTGGAATATTGACAAGTAATTCTTTTTCAAAAACCATATCACCGTCAAAGTCATGTGAAGCAGGTTTATTTACTTTAAGTTCCAACATTTTAGGAGACGTGATGCGGTAATGCAAAGTATCATCATCATAGACATGTATTTTTTCTCCAATGACTATCTTGGTTTCAATAACATCATTATTGAGAACTGCACTGACCTGAAATGCCTCTTCAGGCGATAAAAACTTCTGCTTTTTTAATGCACTCTCAAATCCGGCAGTTAAAAATGTACTAAAAAGCAGTACAGCCAAGAGTAACTTTTTGACAAAATTATCCATTTTCTCTCTTTATATCTTTAAATTTATACAATTCTATAGTACTATACGTGTATAAGCTGTGTAATTAAACCCTCAAAATAACGTAAGGTATTTTACTAGGTTTAATAATAACCAAAGTTGAATAACAGAAACCAAACAACAGATATATAAAAGGTTAAACAATGGCAAATCGTCTCAAAAATGAACACTCTCCTTATTTACAGCAACACGCAAATAATCCTGTAGATTGGTACCCTTGGGGAGAAGAAGCTTTTGAGAAAGCTCGCAAAGAAAATAAATCTATCTTTCTTTCCATAGGATACAGTTCTTGTCATTGGTGTCATGTCATGGAAGATGAATCTTTTAAAGATGAAGCCACAGCAAAGATACTGAACGAGCACTTCATTGCTATTAAAGTAGACAGAGAAGAACGTCCAGATATAGACAAGCATTTCCAGGAAGTCTATCAACTCATGAACCAACGTCCCGGTGGTTGGCCAACTTCCATCTTTTTAACACAGGAACAAAAACCTTTTTACTCTGCTACCTACATACCTGATGAACCCCGTTACGGTATGATGTCTTTTTCCTCTTTGATTGAAGTTATCGCTGACAAATACAAAACAGAAAAAGATCTTCTTACCGAAAAAGCTGATGAGATCCTGCGTTTTTTAAATCCTAAAGAAGACAAAATTCAGGCAACCAAATTAGACTTGAGTATCATTAACCGTGTAGCTGACCAAGCCAAACAACTTTTTGATAACCAGAATGGTGGTTTTAACAAAGCACCTAAATTCCCTCAAGCCTCTACTCTTGACCTACTTTTGGATGTCTATAAGATCACCGGTGATAAAGAGACACTTGACATGGCACTGCTTTCACTCACTTCTATGGCAAAAGGTGGATTACGTGACTTGATTGAAGGTGGTTTTTGTCGTTACTCCACAGACAATGAATGGTTAGTGCCTCATTTTGAAAAAATGACCTATGACAATGCCCTGCTTTCAGAAGTGTATCTTAAAGCTTACCATGTATCTGGCAATGACTTTTATAAACAGGTTGCTTTTGAAACTTTGGATTTCATGCTAAGTAAAATGAGCGAAGACGGACTTTTCTACTCAGCTTCCGATGCAGATACAGAAGGTGAAGAAGGTAAATACTTTGTCTATACCTATGAAAAAGCACTGAAATCATTTGAGAAAGCCGGCATCCCCAAGGAAGAGCACAGTACACTTGCAAAAGCACTGCACATTACAAAAGAAGGAAACTTTGAGGGAAAGAACATCATACGTGTAGATGATCCTATTTCCACAGATAAAATACTTTATTATAATGAGGCTATTGAAGCATTACAAAAACGCAGGGAAAAACGTATCTATCCTTTTATAGACAAAAAAGTATTGGTCTCATGGAATGCCATGATGATAAAATCTCTTTTTAAAGCTTCACGTACAGATAAAAAATACCTAAAACCTGCTATAAGTTCACTTGATGCTCTGCTTCAAAGTATGTACATTAACTCTGAACTCTACCACTCTACCCTTATAGGAAAAACACCTAGGATAAAAGCTTTTTTGGAAGACTACGCTTATCTTGGAGAAGTACTTATAGAAGCGTATGAAAGTACGTTGAATGAGATCTATCTCATTACTGCCACCAAACTAACCAACAGTGCTATCGAAAAATACTTTGAAAAAGGAAAATGGAAGTTCTCTCGCGGTGAGTTTGAAACCAATGCAGACATTTATGACTCTTCTTACCCTTCTTCAGTATCAACAATGCTTTCTCTACTCTACAGTATTTCATCTCTTGTTGATGTTGTCTATAAAAAATTTGTCTTTAAAACACTTGAGGTCTATTCTTACGATGTGATGAGACAACCCATCTCTACCCCCCGTATGACACATATGGTCATGCGATATTTAAAAGATGATGTCATCATAAAAGCACAGGAAGATAAACTCAAAACACACATTAAAGATCTAGACAGCCTGACACACCCATTCTCATTATTTAAAAATGATACCAACGACGGTTTTATGATCTGTAATTCAAATGCCTGTTTTGGACATGAGAAAGATTTTTCAGGTGTCACTGAAGTTCTCGATAAGAGATAACTACCATAAAAAAGGAAAAGTCATGCACTATAATGCACTTAATGAAGAAGAAAAACATGTTATTCTAAACAAAGGAACAGAACGCTCTTTTACTGGAAAATTTTGGGACCATAAAGAAGACGGCATGTACATCTGTCGCCAATGTAATGCACCTCTTTTCCCGTCTGATACCAAATTTGACTCAGGTACAGGATGGCCAAGTTTTGATGATGCTGTTGAAGGTGCGGTCAATGAAGTACCCGATGCAGACGGGAGAAGAGTAGAAATAGTCTGTGCAAATTGTGGTGGACATTTGGGACATGTTTTCAAAGGTGAAAGAATGACTGAAAAAAGTACACGTCACTGTGTAAACTCTATATCACTTGATTTTGTAGCAAAACAGTAACAGTCTAAGTAAACTTTAAAAAAAATGGAGTGTTTTTTTCATAAAACAAGATTATAATAGATATAATCTTACCCATGATTAAAGAAGGTTTAAAAATATTTGCAGGAGATTTAAAAAACTCCTTTAAAGACCTGCTTCCCATTATTATTGTTGTTGCACTTTTCCAAGGGCTTATTATCCAAGCTATGCCTGAAAATGTCACCTCTATTGTCATTGGTTTAACCATTGTTGCTGTGGGACTCGCACTCTTTATACGAGGTCTTGAACTGGGGATTTTCCCTATCGGTGAAGGCTTAGCCATTGATTTTGCTAAAAAAGGCTCTACATTTTGGCTTTTACTTTTTGCTTTTACCATAGGATTTTCAACTACTGTTGCCGAACCTGCCCTCATAGCTATAGCAGATAAAGCAGCTATCATATCTAACGGTCTTGTTGATGCCTTTTGGTTACGTATGACCGTAGCACTTTCAGTAGGCTTTGCCATCGCACTTGGAACCTTACGTATTTTATTAGGTCATCCTATACAGTATTACATCATCGCTGGGTATATCTTGGTGGTAGTAGTAACATTTTTTGCCCCTCGTGAAATTATCGGTTTAGCGTATGACAGTGGTGGTGTCACCACTTCTACGGTAACAGTTCCATTAGTTGCTGCACTGGGTATTGGTTTGGCTTCAAGTATCAAAGGTCGGAACCCTGCCATAGACGGATTTGGGCTTATCGCTTTTGCTTCACTCACACCTATGATCTTTGTACAGGTCTATGGTATTATTGTCTATAACTTTATGGATGCACCTAGTGTCACACCTATGCTTGTAGAAGCTGTAGAGAGTACAAAAGCTGTTGCGAGTACATACACCTTTTCTGCCTACGATACCTTTATGGAACTCATTAATACTATTAAAGATGTTGCCCCTATACTCATCGTTATCTTTTTCTTCCAATACATCATCATTAAAAAGAATGTAGCACATCTACATAAAATAGTCACTGGTATTGTTATGGTGATCTTAGGACTTTATGCTTTCATCGTAGGGCTAGAGATGGGTCTTTTCCCTATAGGTGAGACGATTGCCTTTCAGCTTACTGATATGGGTAATAATCTACTCATCTACCTCTTTGCATTCCTTATAGGTTTTTCCACAACCATGGCAGAACCGGCACTTTTGGCCATTGCTATTAAGGCCGAAGAGATAAGTCAAGGAAATATACGGCAAAATATACTTAGAACAGTTGTTGCGCTTGGTGTTGCTATAGGTATTGCATTAGGTTCATACCGTATTGTGGCTGGTGATCCTATCCACTACTATATCATATTTGGGTACATCCTGGTAATTATCTTTACCTACTTTGCACCTAAATATATCATCCCTATCGCGTATGACTCCGGAGGTGTGACCACATCCACTGTTACTGTGCCACTTGTGGCTGCTTTAGGTTTGGGCCTGGCAGAGAACATAGAGGGACGTAACCCTCTTATAGATGGTTTTGGACTTATCGCTTTTGCATCTCTTTTCCCTATGCTCACTGTGATGGGATATGGAATCTATGCCAACTATAAAATGAAACAAAATCCAACAGAACAAGGAGAAGCATCATGAAATTTACAGCACTCGTTGCAATCATTCAAGATAAAGATGAAGAAGCCGCTATAGAAGCTGCCAAAGGGGCAGGTGCAGGGTCAGTAACCATCTTACATGGAAAGAATATCGGACTAGAAGAAAAGAAGGTTTTCTTTGGTCTCACACTTGAAGAAAATGTCTCTGTTTTACTCTTTGTAATGCCTAGAAAACTCTCACTTCAAGTAATGCGTGTCCTTCGTAAAGAGTTTGATCTCGATAACCCGGAAACACCTGGTTTGGCTTTTACCCTGCCATTAAGCCACGTAGCGGGTCTTGATACGAAAGAGTTACACAAGTTTGAACATGACATCAAATCAATGATATAAAGGAAAAGTAAATGTTAGTAAGAAATGTAATGACCCCTCAAAAAGATTTGGTAATTATCTCAGCAATGTCAACAGTGAGAGAAGCACTAAGTTTAATGAAGACACATCAAGTACGTTCAGTAGTTGTCGATAAAAGTACTGAAGATGGTGCATATGGACTTGTCACCTTTAAAAATATTTTACAAAGTATTGTTGCTGAAGATGGTGATATAGACCTTCTTAATGTCTATGATATCGCATCAACACCAGCCTTTTCAGTCTCTGAAAAACTTGATGTAAAATATGCAGCTAGAATGATGGTAAACTCCAGTATAAAACGACTTTTAGTGATCGATAATAATGAACTTCAAGGTATCCTTACAATGACAGATATTATCGGAATTTTAATGGACAGTGTAGATTAATTAATTTTTAATTTTGGGAAAAGTAAGTATAAAAGTGCTTCCTTCTCCTTTTTTTGATTCCAGACCCAACTTGATCTTATATTTTTTACAAATAGCAAGTACAATATTCAGTCCTATACCAAACCCACCACGCTCTTCATTGGCTCTTTGGTAACGTTTAAAGATATCTTCCTGTACCTTTTCATCTATCCCGATACCTGTATCTTTGATCTTAAAGACATTGTCTTTTAATGTTATTGTTATACTGTCATCCATATCAGAATACTTTATTGCATTTGAAAGTAGATTGTCTATGAGTCTATGTGCAGATTCTTTAGGCATATATAGCATTGTAGGTTCAAGGTCAAGATCAATGCTTAAGTGCTTAGAGTCTATCAATTCTTTGACATACTCCACCCTGGTTTCCACAATATCTGCAAAACACAATTCTTCCGATACTGTTTCATTACCTTCCAGTCTATAGGTCAAAGTATTATACATGGTACTTAAACGTTTTGCAGAAGCTTCAAGCCGCTTGATCTTTTTAGACTCAACACCCTTTAAAGACTGTATGGTCATTAGTATAGCAGAGATAGGGGTATTGAGTTCATGCGTAGTATCAGATATAAATCTGTCTAAAGACTCTATCTGTTCACGCACAGGCCGTAAAAAAAGCCGTCCTAAGAAATACCCTACTATCCCCATCAACAAAAAAGATAAGATAAGATAAGAGATAATACGTATTCGCAACTCTTTCAATGCCAGTGAAAGTTCATTCTCTTTAAGTACAATATAATGCACCCCCAAATGATCACTTGGATCTACAACTACATTGTAACTATGTTCATTTTTTACAAAAAACTCTTTATCAAATCCTTTAAAGTTCTCTATCTGTGTAAAAATAGGTTTTTTATCTTTATCATAATACCCCACATCAAAACGACAATGATCCAGTTTCTCTAAATATGGCTTTAAATCAAATGGTTTTAAATCGTTGTGAGGCATTGTCATCGCTTTCATAACGATATCTGAAGAGATCATTCGTCCCCGATACATCATTTCAAACTTCATAGCAGATTTCATTGAAGCACGGTTATTTTCAAAGAAAAGGTACCCAATAATGGCAAGTAATACAAATACCGATGACAGATAAAGTGCTAAAAATCTAAAAAGAGATCTACGCTCATACGATGTTAAAACGATAACCCTCTCCTTTTATGTTGTCAAAGTACTCTTTAGTAAACATTTTTCTTAGGTTTTTAATGTATGTACGAATGGTTGCATGTGCGGGCATATGTTCGTCATCCCATACATTTTCTATGATCTCATCACATGAGATGATCTTTCCTGAATTTCGTATGAAATATTCTAAAACCTGTGCCTCTTTTTGACGCATTTCTATCACTCTATCTTCTACATAGATCTGATGTGCTTTAGGAATAAACTTCATGCCATCAAACTCTATCTCTTCTTGTAAACGGTAGATACGTACGATATGTTCTACTCTGGCTTTCAGTTCTTCAAGTTCAAAAGGCTTTCTCAAGTAGTCATCTGCACCCAGATCAAACCCTTTTTTAAGATCATTAATACCTGCTAGTGACGTAATGTAAATAGCAGGCGTTGTATTGCCTATATCCCTCAAATAAGAGAGTATTTCGAAGCCGTCAATGTTGGGTACATTAACATCCAGAAGTAGCATATCATAGGGGTTTTCACCTATGGCATCTAATGCTTTTTCCCCATCAAAAAATGATTCAACTTCATATTCGCTTTCCAACAGGAATTCTTCTATGATCTCTTGTAAAATGACATCATCTTCAAGCAACAATATCTTCATATAAAACCTTTATAAAATCAATAGTGTATTCTAACATACTCTCTGTGTAAAGGAGTACACAGAAAATATTTTGTATACTTCAAAGATGAAAATACAAATACTTTATATATCGATAACCTTAATTTTACTCTCGGGATGCACACAAATTGCTACAGCCCCCATAGACATCACTGCTTCTGTCGTCAGTGGAACCATTGATGTTGCAGGAAGTGCCGTAGATGCAGTCATACCTGATGAAAATGAGGATAAAGAAGATTAAAGACCTTTAGCATTCCTAAACTCTGCTATCTCACTCTCTACCATACCATCTATCATACGGACGTAAAGATCATTGATAAGATTTGGTGAGAGATCAAGTTCAATAGCTTGCTGCCTTACGTTAGAGATCACATCATCAATTCTATCTTCTGCTTTTACTTCTTCTATAGTTGTTTTAAAATGTGCTATCTGTTTAATATAATCATTTCGTTGTGCAATCAGTTTCACAATCTCTTCATCAACATTATCAATTGCATTTCTTGCTTCATCCAATGTTGTGCATTTTTTTGTATCCATAATAATTCCTTACATGATAGTTATAGTATATAGTGTAGTTAATATGAAATATTATAGCTTATTTTAGAAAATTTTGGAATGGAATTTAAAAAGAAAAACCTCCATGAGTATGGAGGTTAGTATGAAGTCAATTTGAAGTAGAGAATTACTCTACTTCAGCATCGATAACATCGTCATCGTCTGCTTTTTTACCAGCTGTATCAGCACCAGGCTGTCCACCCTGCTCTTTAGCATACATTGCTTCAGCAAGCTTATGAGATTTTTCAGTCAAAGCTTTCACTTTTTCTTCGATCTGCTCTTTTGTAGCATTGTCATCTTTTAATGTAGTTTCAAGATCAGCGATCGCTGCTTCGATAGCCTCTTTTTCTGCTGCATCAAAGTTTTCACCTACATCTTCTAACGATTTTTTAGTCTGGTGCACAAGTGCATCTGCCTGGTTTCTGGCATCAACAACTTCTTTTCTTGCTTCGTCATCTGCTTTATGTGCTTCCGCATCTTGAACCATTTTCTCTACTTCTTCATCTGAAAGTCCAGACGAACCAGTGATCTTGATATCTTGTGATTTACCTGTACCTTTATCTGACGCAGTTACAGTCAAAATACCGTTGGCATCAATGTCAAATGTTACTTCGATCTGTGGTACACCTCTTGGAGCTGCTGGAACATCTCTAAGTTCAAACATACCAAGTGATTTATTGTCTTTTGAAAACTCTCTCTCACCTTGTAGTACATGGATACTTACTGCTGGCTGGTTGTCTTCAGCTGTTGAGAATACTTGTGATTTCTTCGCAGGGATCGTTGTACCCTTTTCGATCACTTTAGTTGTTACTCCACCCAATGTCTCAATACCAAGACTCAATGGTGTTACATCAAGTAGAAGTACATCTTTAACATCACCTGCAAGCACACCACCCTGGATAGCAGCACCAAGTGCAACTACTTCATCCGGGTTCACAGATTTGTTAAGCTCTTTTCCAAAGAATTTTTTCATCTCTTCTTGTACCAATGGAACTCTTGTTGAACCACCGACCATAACAACTTCAGCGATATCAGAAGTGCTAAGGTCAGCATCTTTAAGTACACCTTGTACTGTTTTGATAGTAGAAGCTACAAGGTCAGCAATAAGTGACTCAAACTTTGCTCTTGTGATCTTAACGATAAGGTGTTTAGGTCCAGATGCATCCGCAGTAATAAATGGAAGGTTGATCTCTGTCTCAGTTGCCGAAGAAAGCTCTTTTTTTGCATTTTCTGCCGCATCTTTAACACGTTGAAGTGCCATTACATCTGCTTTTATATCGATACCTGTGTCTGATTTAAATTCATCTGCAACATAATCAATGATCTTATTATCAAAGTCATCACCACCAAGGAATGCATCTCCACCTGTTGACATAACTTCTACAACGTTATCACCAGTCTCTAGTGCAGTAACATCAAATGTACCACCACCAAGGTCATACACTACGATCTGCTCTGCATCTTTTTTATCAAGTCCGTAAGCAAGTGCTGCTGATGTTGGCTCATTGATAATTCTAAGTACATTCAATCCTGCGATCGTACCCGCTTCTTTAGTTGCTGTTCTTTGTGCATCGTTGAAGTATGCCGGTACAGTAATAACTGCGTCCGTTACTGTTTCACCAAGGTATGCCTCTGCATCTTCTTTCATCTTCATCAGTACTTTTGCTGAGATCTCTTGTGGTGTATATGTTTTACCCGCTACTTCAATAGCACATGCACCAGCTCTATCAATCACATGATAAGGAAGTTTTTCCTGTGCTTCTTTTGCTTTGTCTTCACTCATCATAAGACCCATAATTCTCTTAATAGAGTAGATCGTCTTCTCTGGGTTTGTTACAGCTTGTCTCTTTGCTGATTCACCAACAAGGATCTCACCTTTGTCTGTAAATGCTACGATCGAAGGTGTTGTATTTTTACCCTCTTTGTTTGCGATGATCTTCGCTTCTCCGTTTTCAAACACTGCCATTGCAGAGTTTGTTGTTCCTAAATCTATTCCTAATACTTTACTCATTATATTTCCTTTATATCTATTTATTTTTCTAATTTTTTTAATTGTTCTAGTTTGCGTTAGATTTGAATGTTGTTGCGAAGGCGCTTACTATAAGTAAGTAACTCAGCCAACTCATTCAAAAATGACATGAACTAGGACTATTTACAGGTTGAAACCATTGCCGGTCTCAAAACACGATCTTTGATCGTATACCCTTTTTGCATCACTTGCACCACATCACCTACTTCATGCGCATCACTTTCAACCTGCATAATAGCCTGATGTACTTCAGGATTGAATTCACCTTCACAATCTACCTCTTTAATACTATTTTTTTCAAGTATCTTTTTAAGTTGATCAAATGTGAGATTAACACCCTCTTTCATATTTGCCAATACTTCTGAAGAGTTTTCTTCATCAGCACTTTCCATTGATGTCAAAGCATTTTCAAAAGAATCCATTACTGCTAATATATCTTTAGCAAAACTCTCATTTGCGTAAGAGACAGCATTCATTTTATCTTTTTCTAAACGTTTTTTAGAATTTTCAAAATCGGCATGTGCTCTTAAGTACTTATCTTTATAGTCTGCAGCCTCAGCCAATGCTTCTTCTAAAGGATCAACTTCAACAGTCTCTTCTGTTTCTGATTGTTCCTCTACACCGTCTTCAGTCTGAGACTCTTCAAGATTTTCATTCTCTTGACTCATGAACAGACCTCCTTTTTTATTATAAATATTGCATTTATTTTTAATGCTTAAAAGTATTATACAACATTGAGTGTATCTTTGTCAAGTCATAGTTTAGTCATATACACTAAACTTAATAAATACTTTTATAATTCAGTAGGAATACATTTTTATGTTATACTAAAAATAATCATATCTTTGGGAAAGGAGCTGAACTACTAACATGCATAAATTACTTCGACGACAACTTAAACGACTTAACTTATCAGAAAATGAAAGTATTGTTAGTACAAAAAATTTTGAAAAACTTATCCAACTAGTCTCTCAGACATACACAGAAGATGATGACACTTTGGCACTTATGCAAAATATACAAAAAGTCTCTTCTCAAGAGATGCAAGAACTATATGCCAAACAACGCGAGGATAGCAAACGTCATTTTGATGCTATTATTGCTGGTATGCCGGATTTGATGTTCTTGATTGATACTGAAGGAAATTATCTTGAAGTCTATGCTGATAATAAAGAACACTTATTGGCTCTACCGAAAAAAGAACTTTTAAAAACATCTATCCCTAAGATTTTTGATATACATACCAGTGATAAGCTCATGCAAATGATTTATAATACTGTAAAAAAAGGTGATCTACAATCCATAGAATTTGAACTTGAACTCCCTGCTGGAAACCGATATTTTGAGGTAAGGACTATCGCTACAGGTATAAAAAAACAAGGTAACGATACCGTTGTCATGATCTCACGAGATATTACACTTCAAAAAGAACAAGAGTCTATTGACCGCCTTATACAAACTGTATTTCAAGAGGCGACAGAAGGCATTATCATCGAAGACAAACATAGAAAAGTAATCCATGCAAATAATGCGGCAGCTAGAATTCTCAATACATCAAGTGATGCTTTACTAGGTAAACATTCTGACTATTTGTCCAGCATGATCCCCACACATATAAAAAATGAAATATATGAAGCTATGATCACAAAAGGAGTTTGGCAAGGTGAAGTAGAGATCACTCCTCCTAATTCTCCAAAAATATACTCTTGGTTAACACTTGATGCCATTATGAATGCTAAAAATGAACTCAATAACATAGTTGTGATGATCACAGATATATCTGAAATACATCATTCGCATAATCAAATGGAATATTTAGCATCCTATGACACCTTAACAGATCTTCCAAATCGTTCACTTCTTTTTAAACAATTAAAACAATCTATAGCCTCTCTAAAAAAAAGAAATGAGAATGGTCTGTTACTCTTTATTGATATTGATCACTTTAAAGAGTTTAATGACAACTATGGACACCAAATAGGTGATGAAGTTTTACTCTCAGTAGCTAAACAAATTACTTCTGTTTGTAGAAAAGAAGATATTTTAGGAAGACTTAGTGGAGATGAATTTTTACTTATAAGCGAAAATATTCATGATGAGTATGCTATTGATACCATCATAGAAAAGATTCAAAATATATTTAAAAAACCTCAACAGATAGGAAATCTTTCTCTAGATATAAGTATTAGTATGGGTATAGCATTCTATCCTCAAAATGGAGAAACACCTGAAGAACTCATCAATGCAGCTGATCAAGCTATGTACTCGGTCAAAAAACAGGGCCGTAATAACTATGCCTTTTACTCACAAGAAATGTCTGATGTGGCAAATGAATATTTTTTTACTCTACGTGCACTGAAGGATGCGATCAATTCAGAAAACTTTATACTTGTATATCAACCACAATTCTTACTTAAAGATAACAGTCTTATAGGTATAGAAGTCCTCTTACGTTGTACACATTCACGTATAAAAGATATTCCTATTTCACGTATTATTTCGATAGCTGAAGAGACAGGCCTTATCAATAACATAAGTGAAATTGTTTTAAATATGGTTTGTGAGCAGATCGCGGAATGGAAACTCTTAAAACTTAAAGTACCAAAAGTTGCTATCAACCTTTCTAGAAAAGAACTAAATGAAAAGCATCTTGTTACAACCATACATACCGCCTTATCAAGATATAGGATTAATCCAAATGAAATAGAACTTGAAATTACGGAAAGTGCTTTATTACATGAAAATATTATTGTCAAAGAAAATATTATGAGATTACAGAAATTAGGACACAGCTTTTCTATGGATGATTATGGTACAGGATTTTCATCACTTTCTAATATCAAAACCTTTCATTTTGATAATTTAAAAATTGATAAAATATTTATAGATAACCTCGTCACAAATACGAATGATCAGGTCATTGTGTCAGCAACCATTGACATGGCAAAAAAATTAGGGTTAAAAGTGATCGCAGAAGGTGTTGAAATCCAAACACAAGCGGATATACTCAAAGACTATGGATGTGATATTGTTCAAGGTTTTTTATATTCCAGACCATTGATAAAAGAAGATATGGAAAAACTACTGCATAAATCTAATCTAAGTATTTCTACATAAAGTACAGTTTTTTAAATGCTTTGTTAAATTATATTTGATTGGGATGTAAAGGTAAGAGGAAGAACACTCATCATATAAAATGAGTGCTCATAGCTAAATAGAATGTATAACTTTAGTTTCTGATTCCTAGATCTGCTTTGATGTTGTTCCATCTTGTAAGATCTGTTTTTTTAAGGTATCTCATAAGTCTTCTTCTTTGACCAACTAATTTAAGTAGTCCAAGTCTTGAAGAGTGATCTTTGTGATTTGTTTTAAGGTGCTCTGTAAGGTATGTAATTCTCTCTGTAATGAGAGCTACTTGTACTTCTGTTGAACCTGTGTCGCCGTCTTTTTTAGCATATTTAGCAATTATCTCTGCTTTTTTCGCCTGATCTAAAGCCATAATGACCTCCTGATTGGTATAAAATTCTCAAAATTGAGTTCGCAATTATAGTGAGATAAACTTATCTATGACTTATGTTGTCGCACCAAATAAATATAATAAGCTCATTCAATAAAGTCCATATTATAGAAATTACTTATCTATAATGTTAATTAGAGTAAAATACTCCTAGTTAATAAAAAAGGTTTTTTATGCTCCTAACACGTGCCAGTGAATATGCGCTTCTCTCTTTAGACGTTATACGTAACTCAGATGTACCTATGGGTGCTGAGCAGTTAGCTACAAACCTTTGTATCCCCAAAAGCTTTCTTGCGAAGATCTTACAGAGTCTAGCAAAACAAGGTATACTTGAATCACGTAAAGGTGCTTATGGCGGATTTATTTTGGCCAAAGAGATAGATACTATCTCTGTACATGATGTTATATTGGCTGCAGAAGGGAAAGCCCCTGCTGTATTTGACTGTAGTGCTTACACAGATACCTGTCCAAACGGAACTATCGGTACTTGTGCCATCTCCCCTTTTCTTAGGAATTTTCAAACTAAAATAGATCATTTTCTTGATGGTTTAATGCTTAGCGATATTCTTTAATATCTTCATTTTTGGGTCGATACTATCGACCCTACAAGTTCTTATTGTATAATATGCCTAATATTTACCTACATGAGGCACAACTTTTATGAAACAACACGTTTACCATCTCTCACACATAGACCTTGACGGTTATGGCTGTCAGTATCTTTCCCAACAATGTTTTAACGACATTGATTGTTATAATGCAAACTATGGTCCTGAAGTCTCTGCACGTTTAGGCGAGATCGTTACCAAGATAGAACAAGACAAGTTTATTCATGGCGATATGCAAAAAAACCCTATAGAAAGACTCATACTTATATCAGACCTCAACCTTACCACAAAAGAAGGTACATGGATAGAAAAAGAAGCTGTCCGTATTGGTGCGAAACTGCAACTTCTTGACCACCATGCTACAGGCGCTTCAGCAGCAGAACGTTTTGCATGGTACAAGCTGGACACTAGCCGTTGTGCCACACTGATTACCTATGACTGGCTACAAACACATTATGATTTCGATAAAGACAATACTTTGGCTGCTATCGTACAGGCTATCAATGCCATAGACATTTGGGTAAATGATGATGACCTTTTCGAGTATGGTAAAGTCATGCTTGGTATGATCTCGGGGGCCAGAGAAATTGGACGTATTCTCTTTCCTGCACAGGATAGAGCATTTAAACTCTCTATGATAGAAGAAGCAAAAAACAGAGTAACCGATACAGATGCCCCTATAAAACTTGATGATGATCTTCATCAGATCAAAAAATCCTTTTTTAGACAGGAAAAAAATGATACAAAAGACAATCTCGTTGCTTCTTTTGTAACAGCACTTCTTACTGAAGACAGACAGCGCCTCACCATCGAGTACAAAGGTCACAAAGGTATATTGGGTTACAACGTAGGTAATGCCTCTATCATCGGTAATGCATGTATGGTAGCCAATGATGATTACGACTTTTATATGGATATCAACTTTAGAGGTAACTTCTCTTTACGCAGTAACAATAAACTCGATGTCTCACAAATGGCAGCACACATCGGAAACGGTGGAGGACACCCTAATGCTTCAGGTGGTAAAGTAGAAGGGTACAGAGACTCTTTTGTCTATGCTGATGTACGAAAGTTTGTACAAAATTACATTGATGAAAAATGTAGCTAAAATTTTAATTTAAATTCTGTACCTTTTTTAGGTACAGAGTCTAATACTATTTCTATCCCATACTCTTCACATATACTTTTTACGATGCTAAGCCCAACACCAAAACCTCCAGAATATTCGATTCCTCTTTTAAATTTTTTAAATATCTCTTTTTATCTATTCTCTTCTATCCCTATACCGTGATCTTTAATGATAAAGACTCCATTTTTGATTTGTAGTTTCATCGTGGAATTTGCAGGAGAATACTTAATAGTATTGCCTAGGTAGTATAAATGTGTGTATAGTATATGTAAAAACAAATACACAGATCATACACATATTAACACTATACTAGAGATAACATAACATTTGGAAAGGGTTTAAAATGGATCATATGGATAACGCATGGGGAATAGGACTTGGATGGTTGATACCACTTTTGATCATAGGACTTCTTATTTATCTGGTTCCAAATAACCAAAAAGGGAGATCATATGCACAAGATATACTTGATAAACGGTATGCAAATGGTGAAATTGATGAAGCAGAATACAAAAAAAAGTCACAAGACATACAAGAGTGAAATGATGAAAGATATACTAAAAACCCATCTTCTTTTTTAGATATTTTTTTAATTAACATTTTTTTAAATATTAAATTGTTATACTGCAAAAAGTAAAGGGAGTTGTCTATTTTAATTAAACAAAACTCTTTATATTATGATAAAGCTAAACTTATCGTGAGGTAAGGACAGAAAGCTATGGGTCTCAAGTAGATTGCCAGGTTGCCAAATACATTATATATCACATATATAAAATTATTATCAAGTTCCCGAGCATATCATACTTTTTTCCCAATATTTTGTTC
Source organism: uncultured Sulfurovum sp. (assembly GCA_964492675.1). GTDB lineage: Bacteria > Campylobacterota > Campylobacteria > Campylobacterales > Sulfurovaceae > Sulfurovum. The sequence goes on along the minus strand of CAZBLM010000001.1, from coordinate 81,683 downwards.
TTTAATATTAAAAAAGGATATTTATGCAAATTTTACAGACGGCCTATAAATGGTTTTTCATTAGCACTATGATAATGCTATTGACTGCTTGTGGAGGTGGAGAAACTGATTCTAGTCAGAATAATAGTAGTAACAATGAAAATGAACCCTCAACTATATATGATATAGAATATAAAGGACTCTACTCTTATTATCAAAACATACCTGTAGAAAACTATCGTCTACAGCCATTGACAGATAGTAGTTTTAATGCATTATCTTCAACCCAACAATTACAAGTAGCTGACAAATTACTTACTACTCTATTTTTTGCTTATCCCCATGATATACTGCAAAATAAAATTTCATCAGGTAATTTTTTACAAGATATTCAAACTGCATTAAAGACTGATACTACAGATAAGGCTACGCTAGAGTCAACTATCATCGATGATGAAAAGTTCCAACAAAGTACCTATAATGAACAAGAAGCTGTAGATATATTGTCTCGTTTTTATGCTATGGAGAATCTTGATAAGTACTTCTTAAATAATTGGATCTCCTATATCTTAACCCAAACTATTATGTTTTCACCCGCTTATGAATTGGAGTCAGTACATACACCAAATATTACAGGAGTTTACAATCGTTTAGTTGTGATGTTGGGAGAAGAAAGTGGTATGCGTTATATGACATATGTACATATGATGAGTGAAGATAACTGGAGACGTTTTAGAAGTCCGGAAGATAATGGAAGAGAAATGTTAGAGATATTTGCACTCGATATGAATGATGCGCATGTACCTATAGCAGCACAAGCACTTCAGAATTGGAGACTAGACAGTGATCATGATACTCTTGTTGTAGGTCTGAATCAAAATACTATGCCTTTATCACTCTTTAATACAACTATTTACAATGGTGATGACTTTTATCGTGAACTAGCAAAATCAGACTTATTTACCTACACTGTTGTACAGCGCTTAGTCTCTTTCTTTTTCCCACAAAACAGTGAAAGTAAAAAAACACAAATTACAAATACAATAGTACAGAGTCAACCCGAAACATGGCAGGACATCCTCTTGCAAATTGTTTTTTCAGAAGAGTATTTACTACACACAACACGCCCTAAAAGTGCAGAAGAACTATTCTACTCTACTGCTAAAAAAACATATTTTAAGCACAGAAGAAATACATTTCATGAATTTAAAGATAGACTTGAAGATATGCACCAGGCCAGTATGAAATACAAACTTGGTAAACTAAACCGTGTTCCTCTTGATACTCTCTCTTTTGCAAATTATCATAAATATATCCGTGAACGCATGTTATTAACAAAATCCAACCCAGATTATGAAGAAGAATACAATTCATGGAGAAGACATGGTTGGGGTGAGGATTTTGTGGCCAATGAAAACTTTAACTTTGATGTTAATAATGAGGAAGAGAGTTTAATCTCCCTTGTCAACTATCTCTTTCTTGCTATGGCAAATAGAGAAGCAACAGAAGCTGAAATGACTCTTTTTAAAGAGCATATGCTTCAAGAAGAAGATAATGTAAATATACTCCGATCTAACTTTAATATGGTACGAACGTATACTGATCTAGAGACACAAACAAAAAAAAGAGAAGAGTATAAACGAAATATAGCGATCATTGTATTGGACTATATTTCAAGACTAACAGATACATATACATTAAAAGAGGTGCAATAACATGAAAAGAAGAGCATTTATAAAACTGTCAATACTAGCGGGAAGTGCCGTTTTACTACCGACCTTTACATACAGTAAAACCTTAAACTTAAATGAAATAGTTTTCTCTGAAGGAATACACAATACCAATCAGGCACAAACCATTATTATATTCCAGTATGGAGGAGCAAGTCAACTTGGAGGAAACCTTACAAATCTTGATGAGATAGAGCCACTTTCTCAGAGTAGCTATAACTATTTTGGTACTATCACCAAAACAGCAAATAATTGTTGGGCAGAGGCAGGAGGTACGCATATAGAAGATCTTTTAGCAGATGGTGATATGACACTGTTTCGCTCTTGCTACTCAAGAATAAGAGAGGATACAAACAATAAAGCACATGGTTCATGTACTTCACAAAACCAAAAAGGCTCATTTGATGATGACAATGCAGGTATAATCACAAATCTGGCTCAAATCCTTGAAGCAAATGGTATGGTGACAGAAAATAGCATCATGCCCTTTATTACATTAGAAGGTGAGTCTCGATTTTATACCCAGGGACAACTCCCATTAAATAGCTATCTTAAACCTGTAGCACTGGATGAAAATCTCAACAACCCATATAGTCGCTATAGTAGAGACTGGAGATACTACACTGATGAAGAATATCAAATAGATGACTATAACAATGAGAATAATGGATTTGATGCAGCACTACATCAGAAAATGGACACACTTGCACAGCAAAACAACCAAGAAGGGAAAATAAAAGATTCCTTTGAACGACGTGGATCTCTTGACACCTTTATAGATGGTATATCTGAAGCTACTACACCTGATTTAGGGGAAAATGCATATCCAAGCAATAACCGGTTTTCTGACAGGATTGAAACTGCTGTAAAGGTTTTGGTTAATAATCCTGATACAAAAGTAATTACTATTGGTACAGGGGGTCTAGGTGGTTGGGATGATCATAATAAAGCAAGAGAATATGTTAATAGATCTGAGAGTTTATTTGCAACATTAAAATCTGCAATGGCACACATAAAAGCAGAAGGTAAAGAACAAAATATCAATATTTTAGTTTTTGGTGAATTTGGTAGAAATGTAAATCTCAATGCTTCAGAGGGCTGGGATCATGGTAACCTGCAAAACTTATATGTTCTAGGAGGAAAAGGTTATTTTAATCATCAAGGTATTGTGGGTGAAACCTCATTAGAAATGACTGGTGCGAATAATAGACTCTATCTTAAACCAAAGTCAGGTAGCTATGAGTTTGAGCCTATGAGCATTGCTGCTACGCTTTATAAGATATATGGTATAGAAAATCCGGAGACACTGACCAATGGACATGGGACTATTGATGCCCTATTTACATAATCTGTAAATTTATATCTTCACTCTTGCTTCTAAAGCACGCGAGAGTGACATAATATCTATATTTTCCAACTCTACACCTGTTGGTACACCTTGCGCTATCTTGGTAAACTGTATGTCCAACCCTTTTAACTTATCTTCTATATAAAGTATCATCGTATCTGTTGCGATACTTGGCGGAAAAGCAAAAATAATCTCATTTACACCACCTACAGCATAGAAAAGATGGTCTTCATCCATATCACGCACTTCACATACCACATAATAAACCCCGTCAAATTGCCCACTCTCTTCAATGGTCAAAATATCTTTGGCACTCTGTACAATACAAAGTTTAGAACTATCTCTGTAGGGATCAGAACAGATAGTACAGAGTTCATCTTCACTCATATTATGGCACTTAGTACATTTTTGTATGCTGTTTATACCTGTCTCCAGAGCATGTGCTAACTTCATCGCAGCAAAACCATCTACCATCACTGCATGATATGCCATACGAATGGCTGACTTTTTTCCTACAGAGGGCAGTGATTGAAAAGCATCTACAAGGTTTTCAAATGCTTCAATCTTGTAATTTTTCATTATGCTCTCTCGTAATCCACTACTTTAGAATACTCAACCACACTCTTAATAAAATCAACTACCTTAAGATGTTCAGGATGTACTGCATACGCATCAAGACCTTCTTTACTCTCAAATACAGTGATAATACTTAGGTCCATTGCACGTTCTTCCTGTGAAAAGTTCACACCTACATCAATACTTCTAAGACTAGGAACAGCACCCATGAGGTTTTCCAACATCTGTTTTGCCTGAATAATGTTTGCTTTTTTATTTTCTTCTTTAAATTGAAATGTGACAATATGTACGATCATTTTAGCTACCTATATAATGTTTTTGTGATTATAACCAAATTATGGTAGAATTCGCCAAAATTATTCCCCAAAAACTATGAATAAATAATGGAGAAATATCTATGACAGAATTAGATTATTATGAAGTGCTTGAAGTAAGTAAAGACTGTACAGGTGCTACACTTAAAAAAGCATACCGTAAACTTGCGATGAAATATCACCCGGACAGAAACCCCGATGACAAAGAAGCAGAAGAGCAGTTTAAAGTTGTGAATGAAGCCTATCAGGTACTCTCAGATGATGAAAAAAGAGCTATCTACGATCGTTACGGAAAAGCCGGACTTGAAGGTCAAGGCGGCATGGGCGGCGGCTTTGGCGGTGGAAATATGGATGACATCATGGAGATGTTTAACTCTATGTTCGGTGGTTCCGGTGGTGGTTTTGGAGGTGGTTTTGGACAAGCTCGTAGAGACCCAGGTCAAAAATATGCATTAGACTTTGAGATAGAACTTCCTCTAAAATTTCATGAAGCAGTATTTGGCTGTGAAAAGACAATAGACATCACATACAAAACATCATGTACAGACTGTAAAGGTACTGGTGCAAAGGATGCAAAACTTGAGACATGTGACTATTGTAAAGGTCAAGGTCAGGTACTTATGAGACAAGGACCAATGCAATTTGCACAAACCTGTCCTAAATGTGAAGGTAAAGGACAGACAAGTGCTGAGAACTGTGGAAGCTGTAGAGGAAAAGGATATCATGAGAAAGAAGATACCGTTACAGTAAGTATCCCTGCCGGTGTAGATTCAGGGAACAGACTAAGAGCACAAGGTTATGGTAATGAAGCTAAAAATGGACAGCGTGGTGACCTCTACATGACTTTCCGTGTTGAAGAAGATGAAAACTTCATCCGTAACGGCAATGATATCTATATAGAAGTACCTGTATTCTTTACACAGGCCATACTCGGAGAGACTATTTCTATACCAGCGCTTGATGGTGAACTGGATTTAGAGCTTAAACAAAGTACCAAAGATAAAGAACAGTTCATCTTTAATGGTGAAGGAGTAGCAGATGTACATGGTGGACGTAAAGGTCGTCTAATTGCACAAGTACAAATGATCCTGCCTAAGAAGATCAATGATGAACAAAAAGAACTTCTTGAAAAACTTCAAGAGAGTTATGGGGTGGAGAGTTCCCCTCATAAAAGCACTTTTGATTCTGCCTTTGATAGAGTGAAATCTTGGTTTAAAAACTAATTTCTTTACTTTATATCCTTTTTCTATTTAATCTCCCTCTCTTTTAGTATATGGGTAAACCCCATATACGTTATTCATTAACTATCCTGCATTATACTGTAGTCATATACTTATGCATTTATTGTAAAGGATAATTATTTTCCTTTAAGTTTATAAGCGCTATACTTTCTTAAGGATAATTATTATCCTTTGTAATTAAAATAAAAAGGATCTATCATGGCAAGAGTGGGTAATTCGATTATTAAGGGTGTAGATATCAGTGAAGTTATTGCTGTACTAAACAAAGCATATGCTGATGAATGGTTGGCATACTATCAGTACTTCATTCAGGCAAAAGTAGTGAAAGGTATCATGAAAGATGCTGCCATTACAGAACTGACAGAACATGCAACTGATGAACTTAGACATGCAAATATGGTTGCAGACAGGATCCTCCAACTAGGAGGGACACCACTGCTATCCCCTCAAGATTGGTTTACACATAGCAGCTGTGGCTATGAAGAACCCAAAGAGTTTGATGTAGTAAGTCTACTTGAAGACTCCATCAAAGGTGAACAATGTGCCATTTCAGTCTATTCACAACTTGCTGATATGACAAGAGATAAAGACATTGTAACCTATGATATAGTCTCTGAGATACTTGCAGATGAAGTTGAACACGAGGAAGACCTACAGTCACTACATGATGATATCACTGAGTTTATAACAGATATCCAAAAAAATATAAAATAAGGAAAATAAATTGAGACAGTACGAAACATATAAATGTAACAAATGTGGAAATGAGATAGAAGTACAAGAAGTAGGAGGCGGTAAACTTACTTGTTGTGGAGAAGAGATGGTATGTACCACTGATAACTTAACAGCAGTAAACCTAATGAAGGCTTTTGCTGGTGAAAGTATGGCAAGAAACAAATATGATCTATTTGCTGAAATTGCTGAAGAAGAGGGTTGTCATGCTATCGCACGTCACTTCAAAGAAGCAGCGATCAATGAAATGTGGCATGCCAGAGCGGAATATAAAGCGTATCATGCAATGATAGATGGTGTGGAGCTTGAAGGTACACTGCAAAACCTTGAAACAGGTATGGCAGGTGAGAGATATGAGCATGAGGAGATGTATCCTAACTTCGCTGCTATAGCTAAAGAAGAAGGACACAAAGAACTTGCACGTCTATTCACTGCTATAGGAAAAGTAGAAGTGGAACACGAGAGAGAATATGAAGCGCTTAAACAAGCTATGATCGATGATGGATTCTTTGAGAGTGAAGATGAAGAGTACTGGGTCTGTGAAGTTTGCGGTCATGTACATAGAGGTAAAAAAGCACCAAAGGCATGTCCATTATGTAAAGTAGGACAAGAGTACTTCAAACGCGAGCATCTTTACTAAAATTCAAGTAGAGGTTAAGCCCCTACCTTTTGATGCAGTATGACCTTGGTGTCTGCTGCGTTCAAATCACTGCTTTGCGTACGTTGATCATACGCAATCACATAAACTTCATCCCCATTTTGTAAATAATTCTTTTCACCAAATTCTGCGTAAGCTGTTGCCCCAATTGAAACAAGTGCTTGCGTTGGATAATGGGTTGCTTTAAGGTGTGCAGCTATATCCTCAAGCGGTCCAAAATCTTCCTGGGTATTCATTTTGTCAATGAGCCATGTTTTAAGCTTAGTATAGAAGTAAGAGTAACCAAGTAGTGGTGCATCTACACCATAAGGGTGTAGTACACCTTCACGCTTCACATAAGAACATAAATGGTAGTTATCCATCACCCCACCCTCCTCAAATCTGTCGATAGGTATCCATTTATTACCTATACCTTTAGAGTTAGGACCCCAGGACTTTTTCTCTGAGATCTTTTTGGCACCTTCTTTACGGATAGTACAATCATTAAACGTCGTAAATTTTTGGGCTACAAGATCAGTCACTTCTTTTTCATCAGTATAGACAATGTCAAAAAGCACTGCAATCTCAGGCTCGACTTGAGCATTTGCTTCATAGTTTGGAAGAGTAAGGGTATCAGTTCCTATAGAGTATAAACCTAAAAAAGAGTCAGAACCAGGTAGATAAAACGGGAAGATACCCTTTGGTGCATCGGGTTCTGCTGTCACCACATTTTCAAAATCTTTAAGTTCTCCCGCTTGTTCCAAATGGTGTGCAAAATTTCCTGCTACACCTAAACAGATCACATCTTGTAATTGCATAAATATCCTTCTGTTATAATATTAGAAGTATATCTTAGTGATGGTTATAAGGTGTTGTGAAAAGTATTAGAGAGTGAAATAGAGAAGTTAGCCATTATCTGAAGATAATAGCTAAAAGAGTTGTAACTTAGTTACCTGCAACTGCATCTTTAAGAGTTTTACCCATTTTGAACTTAGGTGCTGTGTGTGCTGCTTTTGTATATGTTTTGTCAGTTCCTGGAACTTTTCCAGATTTCTCTGCAACATCTACAGTTGAAAATGTACCGAATCCTACCAAAGATACTGTTTCTTTCTTTACCAATGCTTCTGTTACTGATGAGATAAATGCTTTTACTGCTCTCTCTGCTGCTGCTTTGCTTTCAAACTCACCGTTCTTTTGGACCAGCTCTACGAAGTCTGCTTTTGTCATTCTATCTTCCTTTAATTTTAAGATGCAATTATTATAACACAATAAACTCTTAAGAAAAGATAAAAAAAACTTAAAAAGCCCCTAATTTACGGGATTTGCAAAAGATTTTTAAAACATGTGTTAAATTTGTGTTAATTAATATATATAAGTTATGTTAATTATTTATATTATTTATATTATTTATATTATTGAAATATGCGAGATGGTGCGTCAGAGAGGATTTGAACCTCCACACCACTAGGGCACTACCCCCTCAAGGTAGCGTGTCTACCGTTCCACCACTGACGCACTGTGGATATATAGTTCAAGTACTATAGAAACTTTATAAATGAGGGATAACAAAAAGTTGTGACGGGAGTATATCCCGCACAACCTTTTAATGTCTTTAATATTAACCGATAAATGGGTTAGCGTAAAGAGCGATAAGCGCGATTACTAGTGTATAGATAACCTGTGCTTCGATCATTGCAAGAGCAATGAACATTGTAGTCATTAGTTTACCACCAAGACCTGGGTTTCTAGCTGTACCAGCGATTGTAGCAGCAGCAGTATGACCCATACCAACAGCACCACCAAGAGCAGCAAGACCAAGACCAACACCAGCAGCAACTACTGAGTATGCTTTGATCATAGATTCACCTTCACCAGCGAAAGCAACAGCACCAAGTGCTAAGAAAAGTAAGAAAAACTTTTTCATTTTATATCCTTTAAATTAATAGGTTTTAAGTCTCTTCGACTGTTCTTAAAGTCTGTTCGGATAGCGTAAACACTTCTAAAAGTGCCAACAACCACATAAATGCAAGCTGTTTCCCTACTAATCACCTTATTAAACGCCGAAATTATATCTTGATAGTCATTAAAGACTGATAAAATATGATCTTATTTTTTAAGCTCTCTTCTAAGCAGAGGATATCTCTTTTTCCCACAGTACTGTTAAGGTCATTGTTTGATTATGCAAGTCACACTGTCCGGAAGTCAAAGGAGATATCTCGCCATAAGAGTAAAAGCCTATCTGTTTAACCCCTGATGGCAATACATCTAAAGTAGCTTCCAGTTCCTCTTCAGTACGCTGTTTCAGTACCAGTCTGCGACCTACACAAGAGAAAGCTAATGATAGAACTTCTTCACCCTTATAGCTCTCTAAACTAACATCATTGGCGGCAGCAGATGCACCATCTATCAAACGATCATAATTGGCTTTCATCAAAGTAACATAAGAACCTTCAGGGATATCACCTGCAAAAGTAATAGAGTTTTCCGCTTCATTCACTGCCAAGATTGTACGTACTTTACTCTCAGCCACATTAGATGTCTCTTTAAGTTCTAAAGGAAAAAGTAAGCCTGTTGCAGGAAGACCTGATGCCTGTTCTCCCAAATATTTTTTATAGATCTCGAGTGCCGGCTGATCATCAAGTTCATACAGCACATTCTCTTTGGACTTTGTAACCATACGCTCTACACCTAAACTGTCCCAACCACCTTTAGAACCATGTTTTACCCTAATGGCATCACCATATAAGCCAACCGCCGAGACATACCCTTCAACTGCTCTACCCTCAACGATAACCCAAGTATGTTCAAATCGATCAGCATCACCGGCTAATCCTCCTGTTACCACCACATGTCCATCTACTACCGAAGAAATACCTTCAGTAAGTTTTGAACCATTTACTTTTAATCCATCAGAAAGTACAAACATCGCTTTAAGGTCATCTTTAGCAAGTTCTTCAGCTAGACTTTTACCTATGATATATGCATCGTTTGCCTCTGACAAAGGTTCATAAATTGCACGAATACTTGTGGCATTAAAATGCATCACAGCCGCAACTAGACTCTCATCAAATAATTCATCCTGTACGATCTCACCAGCAGTCGATGCACCTACAATAATTGCTTCTGAAAAAAAATGTACAAGTTCTGAAAGAGGTGATGTAAGATGATCTTGATTAACAGATCCAAAGACAATAATAAGTGTCTCTTTTGTATTTAACGTAGAATTAAAAGGCTGATTCCAATTATCTTTATAAGTATAAACTTCCAACTTCACTGTAACTCCTTAAGTGCCCATTAAAGTTTTCTATACCGTTAGTATAACATAACTGCATGTGCTGTACTTAGAAGTTTACAGGTCAGAATAATATAACTGAGCAATCTATGCTAAAAATTCTGGTGTTGCCAACTCCACTTTTTTACCTTTTTGTTCCATGACAATGACAGTTATGTCATCCCCTTCACTGTATCGTTCAGAAAGATTATTAACACGTTCTTTGGCTACCTTAGAGATATGTAGTAACGCATCAAAACCATCAGGCATTTCAACGAAAAGTCCAAAGTCAACGATTCTCTTGACTTTTCCCTCATAACTTTCACCTACTTTATAAACCATTTGCTTTTTAACGGGTGCAGAAGCGATGTTTTCTATATGTGCTTTGGCTTCTGCTACTTTTGTTTTGTCTCCACCTGAGAGTTTTACACCACCTACATCACGATCAAGATCGACGCTCACATCAAATTTTTCTATGATCTCACGGATCGTTGAACCAGCTTTACCAATGATATCTACTATCTTGGAAGGATGTACAGTGAAGTGTTCTGTACTTGGAAGTGCTTCACTTGCCTCTATAGTTTTTGCAGCTTCTTCCATAAGTCCTAAAATATGATTTTTACCCTGGCTTGCTTTTTGCAATGCATCTTTAAGTACAGATAGATCTATCCCGCCTAACTTGATATCCATCTGCAGTGCAGTGATACCATCAACAGTACCGGCAACCTTAAAGTCCATATCTCCATCATGGTCTTCAAGTCCCATGATATCTGTAAGAACAGCATACTTGTCACCTTCGCTAACAAGTCCCATAGCAATACCTGCAACCAGTGCTGTAGTATTCACTTCTGCAGCACGCATAGCCAATGCACCCCCACAGATCGTAGCCATAGATGAAGAACCGTTAGACTCTAAAATTTCAGAGACTAAACGGATAGTCCCATCATAATTCAGAGGGAGGGTTGGTTCCATCGCTCTTTTCCCAAGGTTCCCATGTCCTAGTTCACGACGTCCCGGTGCACCAATATATTTAGCCTCACCGACTGAGTAACCTGGGAAATTATAATGCACCATAAAGTTTTCTGAAAGAGAATTGTTCTCTGTGATAAGCTCATACATCTGTGCATCTTTTTTGTCTCCAAGTGTCACAGTAACAAGTGCCTGTGTCTGACCACGTGTAAAGAGACATGAACCATGTACAGAAGGTAAAATATTTGTCTCTATGCTAATAGGTCTTACCTCATCCAATGTTCTTCCGTCAGCTCTTAGACCTTTCTCTAAGATCATCGCTCTAACCACAGTTTTTTTGTAACTTTCAAGTACTTTTGAAACCAAAGTTTTATCAGCTTCTTTTTCTTCAGCCTCTAATGATTCCATGATACGTGCACGTATCTTTTTAAGCTCAGAAGAACGCTCTGATTTCGCCATATGTGCGATAGCTTTTTCTACATCTTCTACGTAGTTATTTTCTATATACGTGTATAATGTTTCATCTACTTTTTCTTCAGCCAAAACCATATCTAGTGGCTCTCTTGCCACTGCGGTAAATGCATCAACATATGCTGTTGTAGATTTTTCAATAGCTTCAGAAGCCATTGCTATGACATCCACCAAAGCATCTTCAGAGAATTCATTGGCACGCTGACCCTCATCATCTTTAGAAGCAAGTGTACGCATCTCTATCATTACAACATCTTTACCTGAGCCTACTACAAGAAGATCAAGCTCAGACTCTTCTTGCTGTTTAAGTGTCGGATTGATCACAAGGTCATCTCCGGCTGTACCTATACGTACTGCCGCGATAGAAGTAGCCACAGGAATATCTGAAACAAAAAGTGCAGCATTCGCTGCATGAAGTGCAGCTACCTGCATATCTACATTTGAATCTGAACTCACTACCATCACTGTAATAGTAACAGGATAATGGAAGCCGTTAGGAAACAGAGGACGCAAAGAACGATCAACGATCCGTGAGGTCAATGTTTCAAAATCACCGGGTTTTGTCTCTCTTTTAATAAACCCGCCAGGGATCTTTGCAGCAGCATAGGACTTCTCCATATACTGAACGGTCAAAGGGAGGAAGTCTTCATCAACTGCTTTTTCATCTACTGCAACTGCAGCGATAAGCACTGCATTCCCCTGTCGGTACATAACTGCACCTGATGCCTGTTTTGCTATTTTGTTAAATTCATATGTCTCTTCAAGACTATTTACATTGATCTCTATTATTTGTTCATTCATGGGGTTGTTTTTCCTTTTTTCCTACATTTGTTTCAATTTCTAACATTTTAATTTTTTTCTCTTGTGCATCCACTATTTTTAATATATCTTCAAGATCCAGTTTCACAAAATCTTTATAATAATATTCTATCGAAATATAATCTTCTATCCTATGAGGACAAAATACACCGTCACATACAGACAGAAGATTTTTATAGACTGTTTTATCTAGAATAGGTGTTGCGATATAGATATTTTTCGCTCCTCTTGCGATCACTGACTTTAGTGCTACCATCATCGTAAGCCCAGTTTCTATACATTCATCGGCTAGAACTACGTATTTTCCTTCCAACGAGAGAAGATCTTTTCCTTTTCTATACTTGTACACATAGGCCAATACTTCATCTTCATACTTCCTATGTGCTTCAGCATAAACAAAGTCTTCATTGATCTCAAAAGCATCTACAAGTGCTTTATGCATTACCACTTCTTCCGTTTCCGATATCATAGCGATAGGTACTTCTGGATTGTTAGGTGCCAAAATAGCTTCAGTTAACAAAATATCCATTTGTGCATCAATTGCTGTTGCTATCTTGTCTGCAAAATAGACTCCGCCCTCACTTACACCGATAACAACTGTTTTATTATTCGAAAACAATTCTATAGGCAACATATCTATCAGCTGTATTGATGCGTCCTCTCTATCATCAAAATAAAGATTAGGGTTTAAATCTTCGGGCATGGTCCGCTCCTGGAAATTGTTTAGAGACTTCTTCTTCATCAAAAGTATAACGAAACTCTTCTATATAGTTCATCAAAAGCTTATATGCATAGTTCAACTGTTCCATCTTTGCCACATCACCACCAATATCAGGATGATTTTTCTTTGCTAAGTATCTATACTGTGTTTTAATATCATCTTTAGATATTAATTTAGGCAAAGACAATATATTCAATGCCTTTTCAATCTCTTCTATTGGTTCTAAATTCATAACTCCAGATCCTCTGTGTCCACTGTACCAATACTCCCAAAAGGAGTAAAATTCAATTGCATATAAAAACTATTTGAAGAAACAGCCCCTGCTGAAGTAGGTCTTATATCTTGTCGTATAGAGGCACTTAGACTCCAACAATCACGATGATACCCACTACCAAATCTCCACTGTTTACTGCTTTCATCATCAATATTATATGTCAGTCCACCATTAAAACTAATTTTTTCATTATAGTTATATCCAAATCCGAAGTTCATATCATTGACTGCTTTTGCATCAGGTAGGTCCGGTAAAGATTGTCTATAAGAGTGTCCTAATGCCACACTGTAATCTGTTCCAGTAAGAGAAACAGAAGAAGATGATTCACGTATTTTAGAGAATTCATGTGCGTAGACAAGATTGTTATAGAGCGATACTTTATCCCAATTATACTGCATTTCATTATTAAGGTCTGCCAATTCATATTCTCTATCAGCATAATATCTTTGTGAAAGTCTTTGGTAAAATTTCAAATTCATATTTTCATCATAAAAATAATGGCTCAAGGAAAAATCAAATGTCTCTTCAGGCAGACCTACTGAAAAAAGTTC
>CAZBLM010000001.1:0-67950 GCA_964492675.1 uncultured Sulfurovum sp. | reverse complement strand
TCATTCAATAAAGAAAATTCTATAGGAGATTGATGCTCTGATCCAGGTTTAATATATGATAAAGAAGGTTGCATTACATGCACAAAACCATCATATTTTTTGGTTAGGTCTGAAAATAATTTCATTTTATGAATGTTACTGTAGTAGCTGTAATCATCATGAACAAATATGCCATTGCCAAAAAAGAATTTACTGTAATATATTTCTTCCCCAAGAGAGAGATTTACAAAATCATCAAAAAATGATGTTGTAAATTCCAATGGTATCTTCAACTCTGCCTGGCGCATTGTTGCTCCCTCTTTTCTATCAAGGTTATTGATATGAAAATCGATACTATAAGTAAAATTCTCTGTAATGAAATGATCCATATATTTATGTAACTGTATAGAGGGAACTTCCTGTATCGTATCATCATTATCCGTTTTTCTTGTATCTATAAAATACTTGGCATTTATTCCCATATAGTAATCATTATCCTGTACAAAATAATTGATTCTTGATTCTTGAATAGGACTAGACCCGAAATTTTTAAAATTGTTTCCCTGTAAATAAAGATAATCTATGTCATTCAGGTAGGCTATATTGACATAAAGACCATCCTTAAAACCATGCGGTAAATGACCTGAAAAGACTTTTGATGAATCATAGTTGAATGCAAAACCATAATATTTGTCTGTAGGAAGATTTTGCTCTTGTGTGTAACTTGTTTTATCTTTAAAATAACCTACCCTGATCTCTCCTGAGGAGTGATCACTGTCTACAAAACGAAATGTACTGTACATACCTAAAGATCGTTTTGTACGTATTTGAGGATTTACTTCCAGATCCATATTTTCAGAGATAGCCCAAAAGATAGGCTGCTCATAGAACACCCCTTCATCCTCTGCATATCCAAATCCGGGAAATAGTAATCCTGAACTTCTCTGTTTATTTGTAGAAAAAGAGAGATAAGGAGCATAAAAGACCGGAACATCCAACATATATATTTTAGCACCATATATCTGCATAAATTTTTCATTACTATCATATACAGCATTGGAAAAAACCATTGTCCATAGAGGATCTGATATATCACATGAAGAGAGTACTGACGTACCTAATGTATAATTACCTTCTTTTTTATTTACATCGTCTGAATATAACCATACATCATTTTCACTGACAAGAAAAAGTTCTTCAAAATTAACTTCTTGCGTATCTGTCTGTATCTCCATATGATCAGCATGTTCTTTACTACCATTATAGCCCATCATTACGATGTCTCCATCAAGTATAAGCAGTTTTGTTTTTCTATTAAAAGAAGCCGAAGATGCTTTGATCACTGAATCTCCGTAATAGACCACTACATTATTTTCAGCAGTCACTACTGAATCGATTGATTCGATATGTTTTGCTTTTATTTCAATTTTATTTGTATTATTATCTGCTGACAATATCTGCATAGCAAATATGACAATAAAAATAAATCCAAATATATGTTTAAGCATCAGTTACTATACAGTGAGATAATTTATCATGAAGTGTTTGTTTCAATGGTACAAAAAATGCCATAAGAAATCCTAAATAAAAAAGCAACTCACTTGGAATTCTTACTGACGCACGTAAAAAAGATCTTTGAAGGTTTGGAATATCCCCTGTTTCTAATTCTCTGACTTTTATCTTCATCAAATACTTCCCGAGTGTCATACCATTTTGCCAAACCAAAACAGTATGATAAATAAGTTTTATAGAAAGAACAACCAATATATTTTGAGAAATAAACATATTGAGACTCTCAAGCGCTGCTTCATCAATCACAGTGACACTTGAGAAAAGTTCTACAAGCTGTGTATAAAAAATAACTATAAAGAACAGTGACACTACAATGTCATCTATTACAAAAGCTGTAATTCTTTTTTGAGAACTAGCAATGGGAAAAGACATGGATTCAGCCATCTAATACAGGTCTAAAGTACCTGATAAGCAATATCTGTACGACACTGCTTACCTGCGAAGTGTATCTGACCTACAAGCATATAGGCATTTTTCTGTGCTTCTTTGATGCTCTCACCAAGTCCTACACAAACAAGTACTCTGCCACCACTTGCATAGAGTTTTCCATCTTCAGCACGAGAAACACCTGCATAAGAGATGTGAGCATTTTCATTTAACTCTTCATGATATATGTCATCTATAATGATCTCTGCTGGAGGTGTACTTTTGTACGGGTAATCTTTAGATGCCATCACCACACCTACTGCATATTTATCATGAAACTCAATGTTGGCATTTTTAAGATCACCTGTTGCTGCTTTATAAAAAAGTTCTGAAGCAGGAGATTTCAGAAGAGGCATAAGCTCTTCACACTCAGGGTCACCAAAACGTACATTATACTCCAAAATAATCGGTTCACCTTTGACGACCATTACACCGATGAACAGTACACCCGTAAATGGCATACCCTCTTCTTCCATCCCTTTAAGCGTAGGGATAATCACTCGTTCATCAAGCTTTGCATAAATATCATCATTGACCAAAGGTGTAGGGGCATAGGCACCCATACCACCTGTATTTGGGCCTTCATCATTATTGAGCAATTTTTTATGATCTTGTGCTGCAGGCAATACCACATAGTCTTTTCCATCACAAATGGCAAAAACTGAAAGTTCATATCCATCGAGGAATTCTTCTACAACAATACTTGTTCCTGCATCACCAAATGAATTGCCTGAAAGCATTTCACCTGCTGCCTGCTTTGCTTCATCATGGCTCTGAGCAATGATCACACCTTTACCCCCGCAAAGCCCGTCTGCTTTCACAACGATAGGTGCTTCCAATGTCTCTATGAACTTATAAGCATCCTGTAAAGAATCTGTCTCTATGTATTTAGCCGTAGGTACATTATGACGCGCCAAGAAGTTTTTCATAAATATCTTAGACCCTTCAAGCTGTGCAGCCTTAGCTGTTGGTCCAAAGATAGTTAACCCTCTGGCTTCAAACACATCCACAACACCATCTACAAGTGGCCCTTCAGGTCCAACTATGGTCAAATCCACAGCATTCGCCTCAACAAAATCAGCCAATGCATTAAAATCAGAGATACTTAAATTCTCACCCAATTCATCCGTCGCACCGTTACCAGGAGCAAAATAGATCTTCTCTACATTTTCATCTTTACTTAATGCTAGCCCAATAGAATATTCTCTACCACCTGCACCTAATATCAATACGTTCATTTGTTGTTCTCCGAAAAAATTAGAAAATTAGAAATAAAAAATTAAATCTATTTTCTTGAGGATATTTCTCAGTAGTTGTTGTACTTGTGCGTAGAGGATTTTGGAAAGATTTGAAGCGAACTTCCTCGTTCGTCGATAAGCTTTCCAAACTCCTATGCGTGCAATGACAATAACTAATGAGGCCCCGGGTGAGCGTTCTGCTTCAAATCGGCCCTAAATAGCCAACGATGTAGGAGAGAGCCTCTCTTTAGGGGATACTTTCTCGTCTACTTCTAAACTCAAGCAAAAACTTCCACACACCAAGAGACTACATGTCCCACTAAGATTAATGTTGGACCCCAAATACAGTAGTCGCATCACCTAGGTTAAGTCATTATAACCTATTTGGAGTTAGAAGTGAGTAAAATCTGTTTGGCTTTAATAACACAGGCATCTATCTGTGGCGTATCTGCTATCTCATACCGTGCATGTGCAGGTAAATGTTCTTTTGTGGCTTCACCTATAACGACTGCTATATAAGAGTTATCCCATGTAAAATTCTCTAAAAAACAATGGATCGTTGAGGGTGAGGTAAAAATAAGTATGGCATTCTTTTCAGGGATCTCTTCTTTTGTATATTTTATACAGGTTGTTTCATAAATAATTTTTTCTTGAAGGAGAATTCCAGATTGGGCTAAAAAGTTTTTGGAATCAAAAGAAACTATTTTTGGACGTAGATATAAGATTTTTTTATCAGAAAATTTTTCAATGATATCCTCACTCAGAGACTTTCCATAAAATGACTCTGGCTGATATATAACTGTACCACCCAATCTCTCTATTTCTTGTGCTGTAGAGGTACCTATAGCTAAACAAGGTATCTTTTTCCAATTTTTATTTAGTAATTCTGCACTTTTAACTGCCTGCTTTGAAGTAAACATCAAAAGGTCATATCCATCTAACGGTAACACCTCTTCTATAAGAGAAAATTCTATCATCGGTAGATGAATACAACCCTCTTTTTGAAGTGGTGAGAGAAGGTAGATCATTGTTTTGTCTTCAATAAAGAAGTGCCGTTCAAAATGGCATCATTGACCTCTTCATCATCATAAGGGTCAAAATGCGGCGTGATGATCCATTTTTTCTTTTTATCCAATAAAAATATCTTATCTTCGACTTCATCTGCAATACGGTGTGCCTCAAGTAGAAGCATATTGGGACGCAGCACCATATGAAACTCTACATAATTCGTTGTACCGTCTGTTCGTGTTCTAAGCCAATGGTAACTCGTAATTTCAGGATGTTGTGAAATGATCTCGCCTATTGTTGCAACTGTTTCACTTTCAAGTGCGCGGTCTAAAAGTATCTCTATTCCTTCTTGTATGATCTCATACGCGGAGTAAATAATGTAAACTCCTATCCCTAAACCAAAGAGCGCATCAATAGCATCTATCCCTGTCATATAGACAAGTCCTAAAGCGATCAACACTGCTGCATTTGACCAAAGGTCTGTCTGATAATGCAAAGCATCTGCTTTGATCACAAGATTATCTGTCTCTTTGGCTACTCTTAAAAGATATTTAACCAATAAGTAAGTCACAATAATGGAGAAGAACATAGCTATGATAGAAGGTGTAAGCAGTGTTGTCACTGATCCAACACTAAGTTTTTCAATAGCTACATAAATAATATATAGTCCTGAAATAGTAATCACTGTACCTTCTATCACTGCGGCTATTGCTTGTATCTTTCCTTTTCCATACTGATAGACCTCATCAGGATGTTCTTCAGATTTTTTAATGGCAAAAAAGTTAAAAATTGAGACAAGGCTATCTAACAGTGAGTCTATCGCTGAAGCGAGTACTGCAACAGAACCACTTGCTACACCTATCACTAACTTAACGATAACAAGAATAGTTGCAACTGAGCTTGAAACTATAGTCGCGCGTTTTTGTGGAGACATTTTCATCTATATCCTTTTAATAATGGCTTTTTTGCATCATTACCATTTCTCGTATAGTAACAAAAAGAGCTGAGATAAAAAAGAGTATCAAGGAAACTAAAAAAACATAACTTACTTCTTCTAAAAAAGGGAAGAAATGAGTGATACGATACATTACACCCAATACCACTGTATACTTTATAGTATTATGCATTCTAAGATAGACTAGCTCAACATTTTGATTATTATAGCGTTTTTTTAGCAGTGTTCTCTCTTTCTGTCTATCTAAGAACTTGTAGATCACCTTTAAAACAAACCGCATAACCATGATCAAAACTGCTATACGAATAAGTGTCCACAATAAATAAAGCCAAAAACCTTCAGGGATCATCCCCCACGATTTCATTACAAATGATTTAAGACTTGCCCCTTCATAGAGTGTCATACTTCCAAAAATAAGCATGGCTGTCAATCCAATCACTAACAAAATCTTCAAAAAAACAAAAACATACTTTTTGATCTTTTCAATTTTTTGTTTCTTCTCTTGGGATATAGAAGTATTTTTTACTAATCCAAAAGCAAATACATAGTGAAGTTTTAGAAGCATATAGATCCCCACTACTCCCAATAAGAGTAGTGCAAAAATAATATATTCTTCTAAAGGAGTGGACATATTTTAAAGTGCTTTGGTTGCTAAAGAGGCAACACGGTTTGCAAAAGCACCTTTGTCTTTAGGTTCTATACCCTCAGAAAGTTTTGCAGAGTCTAGCAATATCCATGAGAGGTCATTAAAAAGTGCTTTGTCTTCTAAAGCATCTAACTTCTTGATCATTTCATGATCAGGATTGATCTCTAAGATAAGAGGAGTCTCTGGCACCTCCTGTCCCATTTGCGCGAACATTGCTGCCATTCCTGCCATAGGATCAGATGGGTCCTTGAGTACACAAGACGGGCTTGAAGTAAGTCTTGTGGAAGTTTTCACCTCTTTTACCTCTTCACCTAGAACCTCTTTGATCTTATCAGTAAGAGATTTAAACTCTTTTGCTACTTCTTCTTTCTCTTCTTCAGTTTTGGAATCCGGTGCATCAATAGAAGTAATATCTTTCAGACTCCACTCTTTATAAGTACCTATCATTGGTGTTACAATGCTGTCAACCTCTTTATCGTCCATAATGAGTACTTCAATATTCGCCTTATTGTACGCTTCAAGCAATGGAGAATTTCTAAGAACCTTTTCATCTTCACCTGTAATATAATAGATCTCTTTTTTCTCTGAGTCACCACGGCTTACATACTCTTCAAAACTAATAAGTCCCTCTTGAGTTGAAGACTTATATTTCACGATATCCAATAATAATTCTTTATTGACATGGTCTGTATAGATACCTTCCTTGATGACACGGTTATATTGTTCTACAAAAATATCAGCATCTTCACCTTTAAATTTTTTAATCGCCTGTAGTATCTTTTTAGTTGAAGTCTGCTTGATATTTGCCAAGATTTTATTTTCCTGAAGTAACTCACGACTTACATTAAGTGGCAGGTCTTCAGAATCTATGATACCTTTTACAAAACGTAAATACGGTGGTAACAACTCTTTATCATCATCAGTGATAAAGACCCGCTTTACATAGAGTTTCACACCAGGTGTATAGTCAGTTCTATACATATCCATAGGTGCGGTTTTAGGAATATAGAAAAGTGTTGTGAACTCGTTTGAGCCTTCCACTTTGTTATGCAAGTATTTTAACGGTTCATCATCACCATGTGCGATCGTTTTATAGAACTCTACATAGTCCTCTTTTTTAAGTTCAGATTTTGAAAGTGTCCAAAGTGCCGTTGCTGCATTGATCTGCTCACTTTTATTTACCGTTTTAGTGACTGCATCATCACCCTCACCCTCTGTTTCTTCTTCAGCATAGTTCAAAATAATAGGATATGCAATATGGTTAGAATATTTTTTCACTACCTCTTGTGTACGCCACTTATCCAAGAACTCTTTTTCATCTTCTTTAAGCTTGATGTAGATCACCGTACCGTGTACTTCTTTTGTAACTGGTTTGGTTTCATATTCCCCTGTTCCATCCGTCGAGAACATATAAGCCTGGTCTTCCCCTGCTTTTTTCGAAATAACATCTACCTTCTCTGCTACCATAAATACTGAGTAGAATCCTACCCCAAACTGTCCAATGAGATTAGAATCTTTTTTAGCATCCCCCGTAAGGTTTTCCATAAATGCTTTAGTCCCTGATTTAGCGATAGTTCCTAAATGATCCATAAGGTCTTGTTCATTCATTCCTATACCATTATCACCAATGGTCAAAGAGTTATCTTCTTTGTCAAGTTTGATAGATATCTTTCCAGACCATTCATCATTTTTAAATGCTTCATCTGTTAATTTAAGATAATTGAATTTATCGATCGCATCACTTGAATTTGATACAAGTTCACGTATAAAGATCTCTTTATTTGAGTATAAAGAGTGAGTCATAAGTTTTAAAAGTTGCCCGATCTCTGTTTGAAACTGATGTTTTGCCATAGGTTTCTCCTATTTATTGTATAAATTTTACGAGATTATAGTATATTTTTTTTAATATTTCAAGTTTTTTTGTAAGATACTTTAGTCACTATGACTAAAGTTTATATTTAATACTCTCTATGTCAATCTTCTCATTACTAAAAGGTTCTACAATAACATCAATTTCATCAAGCCTATAGTGTAAAGGAAATCCTATCGTTGAATCTTTAGCTGTACTCTCCAAAATATAATACTTTCTGCCATTGACCCATATCCCTCTTGTATGATTAAGTCTTTTATCGTTTAAAGGTACGATAATAAAAATATGTTTAGGGACTAAAACAAAATATGCCTCTATATTTAAAGCGTGTAACATGGAGATAAGCAGATTACTTTTATCATCGCAGTCACCAAAGTTCTGCTGAATGGTTTTTTGTGCTGAATATTGTTGAAAAGTTTTAGTTTGGTAAGGGATATTTGTTGCAAAATTTAGAAGGGTTTGTACCTGGCAGAATTTACTTTGGCAGTTTTTAGTAAGTTCTTTTGCTTTTGCTTCTATCTCTTTAGAAGTAGTCACATAAGAAGTATAGATACCATTTTTTGTACCTACTTGTGTCCTGCTCGCGATATCTAATGCTTTAACCGTACCATAAATAAATGCGATAAAAGCGATAAAAAGAATACCTAACGCAAGGTTTTTTCTACTCTCCATCCCTCTCACACACCATTGTATCGTGCCCACAGTGACGACATGTGGACCTCATCGTAAATATATACCATCCATTCTTGTCTTTAAGGATCGACTCACCACACTTAGGACATTTCATGCGGCTTTGCATGATTGCAAAGATCATAGCAGGGAATGCATAAAAGAGGTTTTCAAAAAATATAGCAAATATGACCAGTACACCCACTGTCACTGAAAGAAGCATATATTTTACATAGGGAGGTATACACATTGCTTATCTACTCCCACTCAATCGTAGCAGGTGGTTTAGAACTTATATCATAAACCACTCTATTAATTCCATCGATCTCATTAATGATCCTGCGGCTCATACCTTCAAGCACATCATGAGGTATATGTGCAAAAGTAGCGGTCATACCATCAACTGACTCAACCATACGGATACATACCGTATTGTCATATGTTCTGTTATCACCCATTACACCTACAGACTGTACGTTAAGCAAAACTGTAAATGCCTGCCATACTTTATCGTAATATCCTGTTGCTTTTAGTTCTTCTTGCATGATAGCATCAGATTCCCTGATAAGATGTAAGCCATCTTCAGTCACAGCACCCATTGTTCTAATAGCTAGTCCCGGTCCAGGGAAAGGATGACGGCCTATCATATCTTTTGGAAGCCCTAACTCAAGACCAAGTTTACGTACTTCATCTTTAAATATCTCTCTAAGTGGTTCTACCAACTCAAAGGTCATCCAGTCAGGAAGTCCACCAACATTGTGGTGAGACTTTATGGTCTTCGATGGTCCTTTTACTGAAACAGACTCTATAACGTCAGTATAGAGTGTACCTTGTGCGAGAAAAGCTACATCTGTATGCTTTTTAGCCTCAATATCAAATACCTCTATAAATTTCTCACCAATCGCTTTCCGTTTGGTCTCAGGATCACTGACATCTTTTAATGCTTCCATAAATTCATCTTTGGCATCTACGGTGATAAGATTCATATCAAGCATTTTAAACATATTTTGTACTTGTATAGATTCATCTTTACGTAAAAGCCCCTGGTCAACAAAAACACAAATGATCTGTTCTTTAGGTAATGCTTCATGAAGCATTGCTGCAACTACTGAAGAGTCTACCCCACCAGATACTCCACAGAGTACTTTTTTGTCGCCTACTTGCGCTCTAATTTGCTGTATCTTCTCTTTGGCAAAACCACCCATATTCCATGTACTGTCACAACCACAAACATGTTTAGCAAAGTTTTTTAATAATTTTGTTCCTTCAACAGAATGGTGTACTTCCGGGTGAAATTGGAATGCATAAAGGTTTTGTTTTACATTTGCTATCGCTGCATAAGGAGAATTCTCAGAAGTCCCTATCACTTCAAAACCATCAGGGATTCTTTCAGCTCTGTCACCATGACTCATCCATACCGTTTCATCAGTATTCATACCTGCAAATATAGCACAATTAGTGATACTTAATTTGGCTTTACCATATTCATGATGATCAGCAGCTACAACTTCTCCGCCATAACGCTGAGTCATCAACTGCATACCATAACAAATACCCATAATAGGTACACCTAAAGACCAAACCTCTTCACTAGGTTTATAGGCATCTTCAGCGTATACAGAAGCAGGGCCTCCTGAGAGTATTATTCCTTGTGGTTTACGTGCTTTGATGTCAGCAATGTTTTCTCTGTAGGGTACAACTTCACAGTAAACACCTGATTCTCTCAGTTT
Source organism: uncultured Sulfurovum sp. (assembly GCA_964492675.1). GTDB lineage: Bacteria > Campylobacterota > Campylobacteria > Campylobacterales > Sulfurovaceae > Sulfurovum. The sequence goes on along the minus strand of CAZBLM010000001.1, from coordinate 57,857 downwards.
TCTTGCGATGAGTTGTGTGTATTGTGAACCAAAGTCGAGGACGAGGATAGGTACTTGCTTCATGAATTTCCTTGGGTAGATAATAATTTAGTGTGATTATACAATGAGTATGATTAAGGCTTGAAACCCTTTTTTAGCTACTTTGCATCATATAAATAATTACCGGAAGTCCAAAAAGAAATAAAACAGTTAGAAATGTACCTATCGCTCCCTGTTTTCCAGCAAAATAATACCCAAGGGCTGTAGAAATAAAAAGTAAGATTATTGTTATAAGAAGAAGCATAGAGATCCTTTTTTTTAATCTATATTAGCATATTTACGATTAATCTAAATGAGGTATAAACCGTAAAAACATGTAGCAAGCAAAAATAGAAAAACGGACTTATATTCTAAAAATGCATTGAGATGTGAGACAAATATGTCCCACATCTTCATTATAGATAATATAAGAACAGTGAAGAGAACAGTAATACTGCAACCCACATGACCATACCGCCTAATGAACGAAATCTAGATATGTAGCCTTGTGCACCGAAGAACTGAGTAGCAGCACCTTGAGACGACTCTAATAGTCTCTCTGCTTTGAACTCAACCTTAGTGTAAAACGCTGCAAAAGCACTACCAACACTATATATGACCTTAGGGAATAATTTACGGTATATCCACTCTGCATCAATATTTACTGATTTTAGCTCAGGTGGGTAGATACCCGCTAACTGCAACCAGACAAAAGCCAACGCCGAGAAGAACAATAGTTGTAGCTGTGCCAGTATGTGTGTAGCATCGTAAGGCGAATACTCCATTGGCCAAGGCATCATTGCATAAAAAGTTTCTGGGAAAACACCGATGGCAATACAGAGTGCAGAGCTAATAGCCATAGCCCACAACATTGGGTTTGGCGCCTCTTTTGCTGTTTTGATGTGTTTGGAGTCATGATGGAAGAAAGCAAAATATGGAATTTTGATCCCGGCATGGTGGAATACACCCGCAGCAGCAAATAAGAGTATCAGCCAGACACCATAGTAGCCTTCCATTAATACTGCACTCACGATCATTGATTTAGTAACAAATCCGCTAAATAGTGGGAAGGCAGATATCGAGGCAGCCCCGATAATTGCAAACGTAGTTGTTTTTGGCATACGTTTATACAGACCACCCAGTTCAGAACCGCGCATCTCCCCGGTGGCATGTAGCACTGCCCCCATACTCATCATCAACAACCCTTTAAAGATGACATCAGCAAAAGCATGTCCTACGGCCCCATTTAGAGCTAATTCAGTACCAATACCGATACCAACAACCATAAATCCTACCTGGTTTATCAAGCTGTAGGTCAGAACCCGTCGTAAGTCATTCTCAATAACCGCATAGTAAATTGGGAAGAAGGCCATCACAGCACCAATATAGATCAGTATCTCTTCGCCAGCATAAGAACGAGCCAATGCATAAACAGCAACTTTAGTGGTAAATGAACTTAAGAAAACTGTACCACTGACAGTTGCCTCCGGGTAGGCATCGGTAAGCCAGTTATGCAGTAGTGGGAATGCACTCTTGATACCAAAGGCAAGGAACATAAGCCAACCACCTGGAGCATCCAGTCCTATGAAATTGAAATCAAGGTTTCCTACAGACTGATAGTAAATAATAATTCCAGCTAAGAGTAGTAATCCTGAAATGACCTGCATAACCAAGTAACGAATACCTGCATGAAATGACAACTCAGTACGACGGGCAAAAATTAATACAGATGATGTTAGAGCCATTAACTCCCAATAGATGAACAGCGTCAGCATATCTCCGGCTAAAACGGCACCTATTGCACTACCTGCATACGCTTGAGCGGCAAAATGCTGAAGTGTATCTTTATGATACAAAGCGTAGATATTACCTAAGAGTGCAGCAATAGTAAATAGATAACCAAAAAGCATAGAGAGTTTGTCTATCCTTATTGGGGTCATCTCAAAGCCCATTAGTGTGAAGGTATACGTGTGTCCAATCTCAAGGTTATATAGACCATATGCTGCAATGAACGGCGTTACAAGCATAATGACAGCACGTAACCATCCACGAGTGATAAGTGTTAGAATGGCAGCGATAAAAAATGGTAAAATCGGTAAAAAATCAGCCATTATTTTTCTCTCCTATCACCCATCTCTGTATCTTCGTAATAGTCTTCATCACGCATAACTAGTTTACGCAATTCACGTGCTATCAATACCAATACTACACATGCAAGAAATCCATATATGGCATAAAAACCGGTAAAGGACTCCCATGGATGTACTGTATGCCTATGTATCACAAGATCCATAGAAAAAAGTACAAAACAGCTGACATAAAGAGCTCTTATGAGCAATTTTACATTTTTTGGATTATCAAAGAGGTGTTTTTTATTGTTCATGGTAATATTTGCTCCACAAGATTCCAAGCCGGGTTAACCATAAAAAAGAGTAACACACAGCCGGTTGTTGTTATTAAAATAGCTATCAGACTAAATGTTGGTGCTTCTTTCATGCCATTGTTATAGTCAGGATCACTAGGTTTTGCAAAAAATGCACGAATTGGGATCTCCACCAGGTAAAAGATACTTAAGAGTGAACTTGCCAATAACACGATCAACAACACCATATTATGTGCATCCATCGTCGCATGTAACAATAGCCATTTACTCCAACTCCCCCCAAGTGGTGGTAGACCAACAATAGAGAGTGATGCCAGTAAGAATGCTATCATGGTTATTGGCATAGCACGGCCTATACCGTTCAGTTCAGAAACAGAGCTTTTATGCCAACTGACCAAGATCGCACCAGCAGCGAAAAAGAGCGTGATCTTTGCAAAAGCGTGCATAGCAATATGCAAACTACCCGCCATGATACCGCCAGCAACACCTAGCATTGCTGCAAGGATGATATAGGACAACTGACTGATCGTCGAATATGCCAGTCTGGCCTTTAGGTTGTCTTTAGTCATCGCGATGATAGATGCACTGAGTATAGTAAATCCTGCCAACATAGAGAGCCAGTAAGCGGCATCAAGTTGGCCAACTAGATCAATCCCAAAAATATACACTGCAACTTTCAAAATGGTAAAAACACCAGCTTTCACAACAGCTACTGCGTGCAGTAGTGAAGAGACAGGGGTAGGTGCTACCATGGCTGCAGGTAACCAACGGTGAAATGGCATTAAAGCTGCTTTCCCTGTACCAAAGACAAAGAGTAGCAATAGACCACCCAAAATTGCAGGTTCAGCTTTTCCAGCGAGTATTCCACCTGGAGTAAACTCAAGTGTGCCTGTCAGTGACCATGTCCAAATAATAGCTAGGAGTAAAAACCCAATTGAGGTTGTCATTAAAATACCCAAATACGTCCAACCAGCGCGGCGTGCTGCATCAGTTCCTGCATGAGTCACCAGTGGTAATGTAAAGAGTGTCAACATTTCATAGGCTAAAAACAGAGTTAATAGGTTAGCCGACAAGGTGATTGCCATCGTGGCAAAAATAGAAATGGCAAATGCGAAATAAAAACGTGTCTGATTTTTTTCATGATGACCACGCATATAACCGATAGCATAAAGCGAAGTTACAGGCCATAAGAATCCAGCCACCATTGCAAATAACAGACCTAACGGTTCAAGTTCTAGTGCTATTGCTAAACCAGGAAACGGTTCAAGAAACGTCAATCTTACGGATTGTTCAAAGTCATAGTTATATGCTAGCATTACAACCACTAAAAACAACGATAAACCACCTATGAGCGTGACTGCTTCACGTACATTAGGTTTTTCATGAAATAATAGCACACCAACAGCTGTTAGTAAGGGAATTAACAGGATTAAAATATATAGTAGTTCTATACTCATTGTGTCACACCTATTAACTGATTTACGGCAAGTGATGATATGCCCTGACTGATCTCAGTGTCTAAACCGAAATAAATATTACTTAACGCAAATACCCATAAAGCAACTAGCATAGTTAACGGTACTTTCTGTCGGGTTCTACCCTCTGGTACAGGTCGAAAATATGCAACCTCTATGACTTTACCTACGTAGATTAATGTCAGTATGGAAGCTACAAGTATTAAGAGTGCTAATGGCCATAAGGATGCATCAAGCAGAGCAGTGACCAGGTACCATTTACTAACAAATCCAGCCGTTCCTGGTACGCCTATTAGACTTAAACCACCTATAGTAAAAGCAGCCATGGTCAACGGCATGGTCTTACCCATACCTGACATTACCGATAATTCAGCACTGGCAAAACGGTAGAAAATAAGTCCAAGTGCCATAAATAAAGTTCCCTTGATCAAAGCATGGTTGAACATATGCAGCAATGCCGCAGTGAAACCTGGCTGACTAGCCAACCCTATAGCCAGCAGAATATAACCGATTTGAGCGACACTGGAGTATGCCAGCATACGTTTGACATTGTTTTGGTAAACTGCATACACTGAACCGGCCAGTATACCGATCGTACCGAGTAGCATCAATAGATTGTCAAATGGCATTTCAACAAGTGAAAATTCAATACCGTACAAAGACAACACGAAACGAATCAGTACATAGACGGCCACCTTAGTTGCTGTTGCCGCAAGAAAGGTCGAGACTACAGAAGGGCTGTATGCATACGCATTAGGCAGCCATTGGTGTAGTGGCAGCATGGCCGCTTTTATACCGACACCTATGGTAATAAAGGCAAAGGCAGCACGTATAGCATTAGTATCGGCAACCGCCGGTAAGCGTTGGGCCAGATCTTCGATATTCAAGGTACCCGTCATGACATACATAAAGCCAATACCAATCAGAATAAAGGTGGCACCAATGGTTCCCATTATTAGGTAGTGGTATGATGCATGCAGAGCACGTCTATCACGTCCCATGCTGATCAGTGCATAGGTAGAAAGTGAAGATATTTCCAGAAAGACGAAAATATTGAATGCATCTGCAGTAACACTGATACCGATTAGGCCTGCCAGTACCAGTAACAAGGCGGTATAAAACAGTACCTGATTTTGCTCAGGAATCTCTTTTTCAACACTTTTCAGTGCATAGACACTGACCAGCAAAGCTGATACAGCCAGAATGAGTACCATCAAGGCACTTAGTGCATCAATACGAAGCTCAATTCCAAGCGGTGCAGCCCAGCCGCCCAATGTGTATATGATGATATCGCTTTGCTCCAGCATTTGTATCAGATTGACCGAAGCATATAATAAGAAAATGGATGTCAACAGAGTGATTAACCAAGCACCTTTTCGATGATAGAGTAACACATTTAGTGCCCCTGCCAGCAAAGGTACAACAACAATAAGAACAGGTAAGTGCATCGTTAGATTCATCTGCTACACCTGCTTTTCAGGATGAAAGTCATCTTTGTCATCCATATCGTGGATAACATCTTCATCAATGCCACCATAGGCTTCATGAATACGAACGATCAACGCCAGACCAACAGATGTTGTTGCAACGCCAACCACAATAGCCGTCAAGATGAGTACATGAGGTAAAGGGTTTGAATAGATATCAACATTGTCAGTGATGATAGGCGGACTGCCTTCAGTTACCTTACCAAAGGTAATATACAAAATAAACACCGATACCTGAAAGACTGAAAGACCAATCAGTTTTTTAACCAAATTCGATGATGCAATTACTATATATAATCCCACCATCATTAAAATAACCACTATCCCGTAGTTAAAATGCCCTAATAGTTCATTCATGATGACTCACCTCACGACCAGAAAAAGAGTAATAAATTAGTAAAATTGTAGAAAATACTGCCAAACCAACACCCGCTTCAACCAGTAGTATGCCTAGATGTTGACCACTCACCGGATTGGAGGACAATGCGCTATAATCAAGAAAAGGCTTGTTAGAAAGCAGACTCATTAGTCCAGTCACTCCATAAATTAAGACACCCAGTGCAGCCAGTCTCGGCAAAACTACTGCAGGAACAACTCGTCTTGCGTAAGTTTCACCAAAAACCAGGCTATAGAGAATAAAACCACTGGCAAAAATCACACCGGCTTGAAAGCCTCCACCTGCACCAAAATCACCATGAAATTGTACATAAAGGCCAAAAATCAGTATTAATGCTATCATAGGTTTGACCACTACCCATAGAACCAGATTTTCTTCGGGTTCCTGTTTATGTTTTACACTGCCCATTCCCAAAAGTAACAATACTGCAACACCTGCACTGAATATAACCACGGTTTCACCAAAAGTATCGTAGCCACGAAAACTTGCCAATACTGCAGTAACGACATTGGGAATATCGATCTTTTCTTGTGTCAGCTGAATAAACTCAGGAGCAATGTGTTGGTGTACCGGTGCATTGGCATCCCCCATATCGGGAAAATCTGCAACACCATATAAGAGTGCAGCACCAGTGAGCGTTACAATGAACAGTGCCAATAATGAATGCCGATGTTTGAGATTCTCATACGGTTGGGTGAGTCGCAAGGCAGACAACATCAGTACTGTAGTAAAACCAGCACCGACCGCAGCCTCGGTAAAGGCAACATCTACTGCATCAAGGTCAAGAAATAATAAGGCAGAAACAAAACTGAAAATACCAAACAGCATAGTAACAGCAAATAGATCAGTCATCTTGATGGATGCAAAAACAATTAGTACAAGAAAAGCCAACAGGCTAACATCAATCAGTAGGTGAAGGCTCTCGATCACTTTGGCTCCTTAGCTGAAATCTCTGTTTCATGTTGTGCTTGATTTTCCTGACTGCTCCCCGAAACTGCCTGTGTGGAACCTGGCAGTGGATTTACAGTTTCCATTTCAGGTGTGTTACCGCCGTTGGCAGCAGCACGACATAAAGCATGCGTGATGGTTGGATTAGCAATGATCATAATGAAGATTAGTAACAACAGTTTAGCAGAATCCAGTGTCCATCCGGTATCTAGTATGATGCCGATAATCAATAACGTAGCTGCAAGGGATTCTGTGACACTGGCTGCATGCATACGGGTGTAAAAACTAGGGAGTCGTAATAGCCCGACAGCACCAGTCAATGTTAAAATGCCTCCCACAAGCAAACAGATATCACTAATCCAATCGATAATCGTCATGATTGTTCTCCGTGTGGGTTGTATTGTTCAAAAAAACGCATGACAGCCAGTGTTCCCACAAAATTGACCAGTGCATACATCAATGCAATATCGATATAACTGAACCAGCCGAGTGTGTGCCCACCAACAACAATCAATAAAACTGTCTTGGTACCAAACGAGTTGACGGCAAGTATCCGGTCATATATACTTGGTCCCATAAAAGCACGAATCAGTGTCAAAGCCAGTGTAATTAACAAGGCAACTATAGCAGCAGCGATCATTGACTCTTCTCCAAACGCTCAAGACGTCTTTCCATATCACCCGTTTCCAATTCATCCAGACTCTCGGCATTGAGTGCATGAACAATAAAGTAATCCTCACCTACCTCAGTGGTTACTGTACCAGGTGTCAATGTTATTGAATTCGCATAAATAGTTTTAATTAACGGGTCATTGATGCTGACTTTGATCTTACGACAAGCAGGTTTGATCGGAAGAGATGGATCCCAGATACGACGTGCAACATCGATATTGGTGATAATAACCTGCCAGATAAGCCAGCCTAGATAAGAAAAAAATTCCATTTTGAACAACATTCGAAATGGTGCGTTGTCGTTACGATCCATACGACGAACAAGCCAAACAACCAGAATTACCGATGCTAAACCGAGAGTCAGCAACAGTATACTGGTATGCCCAGATAACAAAATCCAATATAAACAAAGTATGCAAGTAAAGATAAGATAATTCATGGTTGCTATTATAGCTTAAATGCCTTGAAAATAGTTTGGTTGTTTGGTCCATATCAACTGAATGTGCTCTTAATCCATTCAAAGTTATCTGAAGAACCTATTTTTTTCCGTCTATTCTCTGTTTCACCTTTAGTAAGTGTTGCTATAAGGCTCAATCGCTATCTTAAAATTTGGGGAAAAGTATACAATCTTTATAGCTTAACACGTACGCTCGTAAATTCTTCTAAACAGATAATATGTATAAATTCATGCATTCAGGACTCTATATAGTGCGAGCCTAAAGACTCTTTTCTCGCGAGTGCTGCATCTACAATCGCAGATGCAGTATTCAATCTAAGTTTAAGCAATCGTCCTATCTCTTGATTTTTCATATCATAAATGAGATTTTTGGCTTCATGCAAACCTTGTGTTGTCCTGATAATGCCTATATCATCCCACATTACTTGACGTAATTTTTGCTTGTATATTTTATCATTATCTTTGTGTAGAATATTACCGTAATCTTTATCAAATTTTGGTGTACTTATCTCTTTCTTTTCTTTTCCTAATAAATGTGTCACCGCACGTTTTGCAAAGACTACTCCCTCAAGTAAAGAGTTAGAAGCTAAACGGTTTGCACCATGCACACCTGTGCGTGCTGCTTCACCTATTACATAAAGTCCTTCCATACCTGGTATACAGCCATGAATATCACATTTTATACCACCATTGGCATAATGAAATGCCGGAGAGATAGGGGCTCTGTCTTGAGGGAAATGATATCCTATAGCCCCAAATGTACGTGTGATATTGGGAAAACGATGTTCGAACCACTCTGCTTCAAACATTGAAAAGTCCAAGTAAGCCTGTTTTCCTGTTTTACGTTTATAATCAAAAATACCTCTAGCTACGATGTCACGAGAAGCGAGTTCACCACGTGCATCATAGTCAAAAAGAAAACGTTTACCATCTTCATCGACCACATGGGCACCTTCTCCCCTAAGTGCTTCGGTAAGTAACAGTTTTCTGGCATAAGGCGTATCAACAAAGACCGTCGGGTGAAACTGCATGAACTCCATATCGCAAAGTTCTATCCCTTTTTCTACACAAATACCATGGATATCTGCTGAGACAGTACGTGAGTTTGTATTATAGGCATAAAGAGACCCTACACCACCAGATGCGATGATCACATCATCTGCATAGATCGTTGTGGGTTCGTAATTTACTGTGGCTTTTACACCATAACATCTTCCATTCTCTATAAGAAGATCATAAACTAAAGTATTTTTTTGAAGTTTATGTTTGTTTTGCACCATCATAAAGTAATGCATATAACGTCCTGTAGCATCACCTCCTGCATGGATGATCCGTTCTACAGAATGTGCTGCTTCTTTAGTATAGAGTAAATGCCCCTCATCATCCGTATCAAATGCCATACCTCTTGATATGATATCTTCTGTTGTTTTTAAGGAAGTATGAGAGAGAATTTCCACGGCTTCTTTGTTATTATGATATGCACCTGCAGCCATAGTATCTTCTACATGTAAAGGTATATCTGCTTCATTTAAAGCCGTCACCATACCTCCCTGTGCATAGAAGGTATTACATTCCCAGGGAATATCTTTACATACAACAAGTACTTTTTTACTTGAAGGCAATTGCATAGCGGCATAAAGTCCTGCCAACCCTGCTCCGATAATCAATACATCATACTTTGATTCCATTAAATATATCTCTTATTGTATTTCATTTGTGATTTGCATTTTGCACTTCTTCAGTCTTACTCTCATCAACATAGACAGGGTTTGTTTTATAGCCACACCCTGTTAAGATGATACAGCAAAGTGATGTTATAATCGCTTTATGAAAAAAGCCAGTATGATTTTGTCTCATTTATCTTCTCAACCTCAGTTCAAATCATTAAAACGACAAGAGTGTTACCAAAAATATATCGATCTGTTAAGTAAAAAATGGCAAAAAGCTGTTGCTTTTGTTTACGTAAAAGATGGGACACTTTTTATAGCAGTCACACACCCCGGTTTTAAAATGGAACTTAATTATAATAGAGATTTATTAAAAAGTCTATTAACACAGCTGAACACCTACGATAAAAACTGTGAAATGATGCAAGCACAGAAAGTTGTTATCTTCCATAGTAAGTATCATACTATGCCTAAAGAGAAGAGTGAAGAGAAGACTGTTCCCCACTATCATGAACGTGCAACCGGCACCTTTGAAACACCCAAAGATGAAAAACTCAAAACACTATTTGAACGTATCAAAAGTCTTATCACATGCAAAAAGTAGTCCAAAACCTGCCTCCTTCAGCAGGGGTATACCAATATTTTGATGAAAAAGGTAAACTCCTTTATGTGGGTAAAGCCAAAAACCTTAAGAACCGTGTCAAATCCTACTGGCGTTTTACCCCTCTTTTTGTTCCCAACCCCGCACAAAGTTCCCGTATTATCAAAATGCTTGGTGAAGCGCACAGGTTAGACTATATCGTTGTTGCAACAGAAGAAGACGCACTGATCTTGGAAAACTCTCTTATCAAACAACTCAAACCCAAATACAACATACTTTTACGTGATGATAAAACCTACCCATACATTTACATTGATGAATCCAGTGACTATCCGCGTTTTGAGATCACACGTAAAGTCATTAAGGGGAAAAATATCAGCTATTACGGACCTTTCCCTACGGGTGGAAGAGCACTGCTTGATGCTCTATACGAGGTCTATCCTCTCGTACAAAAAAAATCCTGTCTGCGTGAAGGGAAAGCATGTCTTTTTTATCAGATACACAAGTGTTTGGCTCCATGTGAAGGGAAGGTAAGTAGTGAAACGTATGGAGAGATCATTACCCAAGCCAAAACCTCTATCGTCAAACGAAAACATCTCATCAAAATATTGCAGGAAAAAATGACAACACTGGCAATGGATGAACGCTTTGAAGAAGCAGCAAAGCTCCGTGATACCATAGATGCCATCTCATCACTGACCATTTCATCCAATATCGATCTGGCTAATGAACTGGACCTGGATATCTTTGCCATCCAAAACGGTGATGAAAAAGGTGTCATTGTAAAACTCTTTATGCGTGGGGGGAAGATCATTTCTTCTGCGTACTCCTACTTTAGACATACTCATATCTTTGATGAAAATGAAGCCTATAAACAGGCTCTTCTGGAATTTTATACAATTGATACCCCAAATATAAGTAAACAAGTGCTTACTGCACATACTTTTGAAGATAGCAATCAAGTTGCACAAACACTCTCCTCCCGTTTCAACAAAAAAATAGAAGTAATCACACCGCAGCGTGGGGCTAAAGCAAAACTCATTACACTAGCCATGCAAAACTGTGAAGAGCTTCTACGAACAAAACAAAATGACACTGTCATGGAACAGAAAATTGCAGATCTTTTTGATCTCTCTTCTATCCCCTATCGTATAGAAACGTTTGATAATTCACATATGATGGGCTCTGCCACAGTTGGCGGTATGATTGTATGGGATGAAGGTAAATGGGACAAATCCAGTTATAGACGGTATGAACTCCATGTAAAAGATGAATATGGGCAGATGAGAGAGATGCTCTCTCGACGTATCGAAAAGTTTGAAACAGAACCTGCACCGGATCTCTGGATACTTGACGGTGGGCAAGCAAACCTAAATCTGGCAAAAACCCTGCTCCAAGAAGCTAATGTCAACCTTGACATCATAGCCATTGCCAAAGAGAAACTGGATGCCAAAGCACACCGTGCAAAAGGTGCTGCAAAAGATATGCTCTACACAAATGCCGGCCTCTTTGAATTAAAAGCAAATGACAAACGTCTGCATTGGATCCAGCGGCAAAGAGACGAGGCACACCGCTATGCTATTACCTACCATCAAAATAAAAAACGCAAAGACGATACACAGGTATCACTGTTAAACAAAAAGGGTATTGGAAAAGCCACTATAAAAAAACTTATTGACTATTTTGGTACATTTGATGCCATAGAAAATGCATCACATGAAGATATTACAAAAGTTACTAATAAAAAAATTTCAAATATTATTAAAAATAATACTTCTTAATCAGACACAATTTAATATTTTTTACTAAAAAAGAGAATAATTCATTCTATTTTTTAGTTTAATTGTTATAAAGTTTTGTAGTGGGGTTTTAGTTTTAACATAGGCGTTTATATATCGACATATGTTATAAGCTCTGATTCTAAAAATAAAAGCTAAACTCATTGTGAAGTGAGGACGGAAAACCATGGGTCTTCTAAATAGATCGCCAGGTTGCAGTTGCCAGGTATATTCTTTATACCACACTTCTTCCTGATACAAGTATAATAAAGGGGTAAGAGAAATTATGAATAGACCTAATCCAATTGATGAAGAATATACCTTTGAAAAAGGTTTGATTGTCAGTTCTACAGACCTTAAAGGTATCATTACCTATGCCAATAGAAAATTTTGTGAAATTGCAGGGTATAAAAAAGATGAACTCGTGGGTAAAAACCACAATATTGTCAGACACCCTGATATGCCAAAAGCTGCCTTTCAAGAGGTATGGGACACTATCAAAAATAAAAAAGAGTGGACCGGTATAGTTAAAAACCTGAGAAAAGACGGTAGATACTACTGGGTTTATTCACATATCTCACCTGTCGTGATGGATGATGAAATTACCGGATATACTGCAGCAAGAAGACCGGCATCTGCTACTGAAATAGAAGAGATCATCCCTATCTACAAAGATTTACTCGAAAAAGAAAACAATTAAAAGAGAGGTTCCAACATAATGTACTATATATTAAATGAAACAGACCAGATCATCGCTGCAGATGATAAACTATTGACACTCTGTAATGTCACAGATGTACATGGATTATCTTCAAAGATGATACTTGGAGATACAACATTTACATCTCAGGGTGAAGAAAGTGTTACTATCAATACAAGTAATGTAGAGCATACATTCTCTGTTTCCAAAACATCTCTTTCCAGTATACTTGGTCACATGACACTTGTCGTATTGGATGGAGTCCAAGATGATACAGTAAAACAAACAGAAGAACTATCTTTAGAAAGTGACGCATCAGAAAGTGCATTGAGTATTGAAGATGACTTGAGTGAATCATCTGTCTTTGAACTGTCTACAGAAGAAGACGATACACTATTCTTAGCTACAGACGAAGCAGTAGAGGAAAGCCCTGCCCAACCTGAAATTACACTTTCAGATGCAGATGAACACTTTGATCTTTTAGATGACACTATAGAAATCCAGAATGTTGAGACACTGACAGAAGAGGATAAAAAAGATGATGGAGAGATCATCGTTGATGTTGCTACAATAAGCCAAGTCATGGGTATGTCAGACGAAGACTATACATCATTCCTAAATGAATATATCGACACTGCACTTGAACTTGAAGAAGACCTGCAAAGTGATGATATGGACAAACGTAACAGTGCCATCATGACACTCTCTGATCTGAGTGAGATAATGCATCTTCCAGAAATTTCAAATATTATGGGTAACATTCACTCTTCTAATCCAGCGCAACAAAAAGGCTACATAGGATCTCTTTATACAACACTTTCAAGACTGACTACACAAAGCAGCAGCAATGAAACTGTTGACATGGAACTTTTAGATGATTCAAAAGAGCCCGAAGAGATCAAAGTTGAAGCAGAAGCAAACCCTAACAGTTTTGGTACAATAGACCTCAGTAATGTTCAACCAAAACACTTTGATTTTCAACTTGAAGAAGCTGCAAAAGACCTCTCTTTGCCTGTTGAGCTTATTGAAGAATTTGTACATGATTTCATTGAACAGGCACATATAGAGACAAAAAATATGCTAAAAGCCTATGAAGAAGGTGACTTGGAAAAGATACAATCCATTGGACACTTACTCAAAGGGGCGTCAAGTAACCTTCGTATCAATGCATTATCAGATACGCTCTACAAAATACAGTTTTGTGAAAATGAAAATGGATTAGACGACATGATCAAAGACTACTGGGCACACTTTTTGTCTTTTGAAAACCAAATTAACGTGATATCAAACTAAAGGAATAAACGATGACTATACGTAATAGACTTAAACTAATTGGACTTGTACCGATTACCCTGCTGATTCTACTCTCGAGTTATTTCTTTATAACTTCATATGTGAATTTTGAAAAAGCCAATGCATTGAAAACAACATTGAAGAACAATGCCCTTTTAGATAAAGCTCTCGTAAGTATCGGTAAAGAACGAGGATTAACTTCTCTATATATAGGAAGTGACGGTAAAGAATTTTCCGCTCCTCTCTTAAAACAAAGAAAGACATTAGATACGACATTAGAATCTCTCAAAAAAGAACTTGTAACAACGGGTACAATATATTTTCCAGAACTACTTAAACTTTTGAAAGAAGAAAACCAGTTAAACAAAAATAGTTATAAAGCGTTATTGGCAAGTTACGCTAAACTTCCAGAGATAAGAAAAAATGCAGATAGCGGGAATAGTGACTTTAAAAATATCTTTTTTGATGACTATACAGCAAAGATCGCAACACCTACATTATCTAATCTTCTTGGTGTAAAAAACTACGCACTTGATACAGAGATCTCATCACTCATTGCTACATTGATCCAACTCTATACAGCAAAAGAAAACAGTGCTTTGGAAAGAGGTTTTGTATCATACTATATGACTCAAAAAATCTCAATGTCATTTGATGAGATTGCCTTATGGGATGAATTTAAAACTAAAGCAAATAACTTTGATATTAAACAGGTTACAAACCCTACACTGCGTGCTAAACTAGAGCAGGTTATGTTTAATGAACAAGCTGTCGAAACGATGGAAGAACTTGCTATGACATCATCAGCAATTCAAACTGATATCGATAACGGTGAGTACGCTGAAGAAGCTATAGACTGGTTTGCACTTCAAACCAATAAAATTACTCTTCTTTCTAAAGCAGAACTGATCGTTTCAAATACATTATGGAAAAAGAGTGATGTATATCTTAAGAAGCAACTTTTCCTTCTTGCAATCGCTGCTTCTATCTGGCTACTCAGTTTTATTCTTGCATACCTTGGATACACAACTACTAGAGATATTACAAGAAACATTAAAGAGCTTGAAGATGTACTGAACAAAGCTGTTGATGAGATGAAGAGTAGTGATGAATACCTTACTTCAGATACAATGGCGATCGAAAACATTGAGCTTGATACCCATGAGGGTACTAAAGAGGCCTATAAGTTCCTTGAAGTACTTGTTGAAACAGCAAAAGATGATAAACTCATAGCCCTCCAGGCCAATGAAGCCAAATCTCTTTTCCTCGCCAATATGTCACATGAGATCCGTACACCTCTTAATGGTATTGTTGGATTTACAGAGATCTTACGTAGTACAGATCTTACAGAAGAACAAGATGAATTCCTCTCTATAATCGATAAAAGTTCTGAAAACCTTCTTAGTATTATCAACAATATTCTTGACCTTTCAAAAATTGAAAGTAATAAAATTGAAATTGAAAATATTGTCTTCGATGCAGCTGAAGAGTTCGAATCTGCAGTTGAAACCTATGCCGTTGCAGCAACAGAGAAGAACATTGACCTTAACTACTACATGGATCCAACGATCTCGACGAAACTTAAAGGTGACCCTACAAAGATCAAAGAGATCGTTATTAACCTTCTTTCCAATGCCGTCAAGTTTACATCTTATGGTGGAGAGATCAATCTTGAGATCACCCAAGAAGAAGGTAATGATATTAAATTCGTCGTTCAGGATAACGGTATTGGTATGACAAAAGACCAACAATCTCGTATCTTTGATGCCTTCTCACAAGCTGATGTATCTGTAACGAGAAAATATGGTGGTACAGGTCTAGGACTTACCATCTCAAGCCAATTTGTTGAACTCATGGGTGGAAAACTTGAACTAGAAAGTGCAAAAGACCATGGTACGTCATTCTTCTTCACGATTCCATTAGAAAAAGTTACATCAACAGAGATAGATTATACCCATGCATTTACAGATGTGACCATAGGTAAATATACACTTGATATTCCTACAAAACTAGACAACTACCTTGAAAAATACTTTAAACACTTTGGACCATCTATCAAACACTTTGATTCTATCGGTGACCTTAAAGAACTTGATAACAGTAATACCTGTGAAAGCTATTGGGTAGATATTGATAAAGCCAGACAAAATATCATGGATGCTATCCACCATATGGATAAATCAAAACTGATCGTTATTGCAAATGTAACAAGCCGAGCTAAGATAGAAGAGCTTAGTATAGACCAGTCAAATGTTATATTTAAACCGGTTACATTAAGTAAGATCAAAGAGGTACTGAACAGAACAACTACTGTAACGCCACAGATCAGTGAAGAAGCAGCAGGAGTACAGCAGACAAGATTCGATGCGAACATATTGGTAACAGAAGATAATATTATTAACCAGAAACTGATCAAACGTATTCTTGAAGAGCATGGTATAACAGTTGATATTGCAAACAATGGACTTGAATCATTTGAAAAGCGTAGAAACCGAGACTATGATCTTCTCTTTATGGATATTCAAATGCCTGTTATGGACGGTATTGAAGCAACTCATGAGATACTCGATTATGAAGAAGATGAAGAGTTAGCACACGTTCCTATTGTTGCATTGACCGCTAATGCACTTAAAGGAGATAGAGAAAGATTCTTAGGTGAAGGTATGGATGAATACATTACTAAACCTATTGAAACAACTGAATTACTCTATATCCTAAATAAATTCTTATCTCACAAAGCAACAACAGAAGATAGAGTAGAAGAAACTGAACCTAAAGAAGAAACTGTAAATGAAGCACCTGCAGCAGAAGTTGAAGAAATTGAAATTGAAACACCAGAGCTTATGATACAGGAAGAAGTAACTGAAGATAAAAAGATCCTTATTGCAAAAAAACTTTTACTCACACGTAGAGTACTTGCTAAAATATTATCTAACCTGGGTCATGAGTTTGATGTATTGTCAGATACAGAGAGTCTGGAAAGCAACTTGGCATCAGGTAAATATGATATGGTATTTACAGATATCGAGTTGATCACAGATAATATTGCTCAATCTAATGAAGATATTGCTATAATCACATCGAAAAATTCAGCTAGCACTGCAAAAGTTAATGTACAAAATGGTGAGACCATTGACAACTCTGCATCTAAAGAAGATATAGAAAATATTATTACGAAATATAGAGGATAGAAAATGGCACTTAAAGTACTTTTGGTTGATGATGATTTCATTAACAGAAAATTGCTACAGACTCTTTTAAAGAAGAACCCTAATGTTACCGGCATTGTAGAGGCTGAAAATGGTTCTGATGCTTTAGATAAACTCAAAAAAGAGTCTGACGTAAACTTAATACTCTTAGATATTATGATGCCAGTTGTCGACGGTGTGGAGTTCCTGAAAATATTCAGATCGGATATGTCAAATGCACATATCCCTGTAATTGTGCTCTCTACAGATGATACACGTAAAACAGAGGTGTTTGATAATGGTGTAAATGATTTTTTAAGAAAACCTATTAAAGAAGATACCCTCTTTGAAAAAATGAAGCAATGGTCTTAATCGTGTTAAAAGCTTGACAAAGCTTTAAAGCTTTGTCAACAACTCTCCAGTTTATTTTACAAATATTTCTTTCAAAACTTCATTTACGTATGATACTCCCACAATTTTAATATTATCTTTTACTTCATCTGGTATATCATCTAGATCACGTTCATAATTTTTCATTGGTATAAGCGCTTTTTTAACCCCAGCTTTATAGGCTGCAATAAGTTTCTCTTTCAACCCACCGATAGGCAGTACTTTACCAGTTAAGGTTACTTCTCCTGTCATAGCTACTTTGTTATCTATCTTTTGGGCAGAGAGTATCGATGCAATGGCAGACACCATAGCAATACCTGCAGATGGACCATCTTTGGGCGTTGCACCCTCTGGTACATGTATATGAAGGTCATAGCGCTTATAAACCTCACTAGGATCTATAGTAATGCGTTCTTCACGCTCTTTCATAGAATGTGGTATCACTGATGGTGAAATAAGAAGATCTTTATTATCTACAAGCTTTTTTACCACTGAGTGTGCGATACGCACAGACTCCTTCATCACATCGCCAAGGGAACCTGTTAGTTGTAACGTCCCTTTACCTTTTATTTTTATGGCTTCTATAGTAAGTACATCACCACCTACAGCAGTCCATGCCAATCCTGAAACGATCCCAACTTGTGGCTTTGCATCTACCAAAGAGATTTCAAAAACTTTTTTATCTGTGAATTTTTCTAAATTATTTTTAGTTACAGAAATAGCATCTTTTGTTTTGTCTTCTAAGAGCTGACGTGCAGACTTACGCATAAGTCCTGCGATCCTTCGACGTAAATTTCTCACCCCTGCTTCTCTCGTATACTCATCTATAAGTATCTTTAAGGCTTTATCTGAAATCTTGAACTCTCTAGCTTTCAAAGCATGTTTTTTAAGTTCCTGAGGGATCAAATAACGTTTTGCTATCTCAAATTTCTCTTTAGGTGTATAGGAATTAAGCCCTATAAATTCCATTCTATCACGCAAAGCAACAGGTATACGCCCTACATCATTCGCTGTAGCAATAAAGATCGCTTTACTCAGATCTATGTTGAAATTCAGGTAGTAATCTCTGTATTTACTGTTTTGCTCCGGGTCAAGTATTTCAAGAAGTGCTGCTGTAGGGTCACCACGCATACTTCGCCCTACTTTGTCTATCTCATCAAGAACGATCACTGGGTCCATACTTTTCGCTTCTATAAGCCCTTGAACTAAACGTCCCGGCATTGCCCCTACATACGTTCTTCTATGTCCTCTAAGTTCATTCACATCTTCCAATCCTCCCAGTGCCATACGTACTAGCGGTCTACTCAATGCGGTAGCTATAGAATTGGCCAATGAAGTTTTACCCACACCTGGAGGTCCTGCAAAGCAGAGTATCACACCACCCGTCTCTTTTTGTTTTATACCTCTTAACATGGCAAGTTCACGTACAGAAAAGAACTCTACGATACGCTCTTTTGGTTTCTCCAAAGAGTAGTGGTCCTTATCTAATTCATCAGCAACATCATGGACAGAAAGGTTCTTCTTGGTTAATTTTCCAAAAGGAAGTTCAAGTACCCATTCTAAATATGTTTGCAGTACATTCGCATCTGCAGAGTCCGGATGCATACGGGCAAAACGATCTAACTGCTTAGTGATCTCTTTAAAAGCATCTTCTTGCATATGGGGCTTTAATGCTTCAACTTTCTCTCTAAAAGTAGCGATCTCCTCTTCTCTTTGAGTATCGATCCCCAGCTCTTGCTGTATCTCTTTAAGTTGTTCTTTGAGAAAATACTCTTTATTGGTCTGTTCTATTTTTGTATGTACTTTAGAGCGTATCTCTCTTTGTACTTTAGCAGACTCGATCTCTGAAGTCACTATATCTATGAGTCCAAGTAAACGCTTCTCTATATTCATCTCAATATAAAGCACATATGCCACTTCTTTGTCCAACTTTAACATAGAAGAGACAAGATCTGCTATACGATTTGGTTCATCATTTTCTTCTATGGTACGGACAAGGTCTGCAGGTATTTGAGAATTCAGTGATGAAAGTTGCTTTACTTTGTCTCTGAGTATACCCATCAGCGCATCTGCTTTGAGTTTATTATAAGTATCTAACTCTACTACATCTATCACTGCACTGTTAAAGGTGGCTTCTTCAGACTCTAAAGGTTCAACTATCTTTCCGCGTGCAAGTCCTTGAAAGAGTATTTTTACTCTTCCGTCAGGTATATGTACTTTTCGCATAATGGAACCGACGACACCACCTTTATAAATAGAATCAAAGTCTCTATTGCCCTCTTTTCCTGGCATAGAAGATGTTACAAAAAGAAGGGAGTTGTTTTCCATGGCATCTGTTGCGGCATCTATATCTTTCTGATCTGTCAAAAAAATGGGACTGATCATAAAAGGGTAAAGAAAAAGCTCATCTTCTACGACGATGGGCAGTGTGGTTGGAAATGCATCATAATCACTGAGTTGCATAAAAATCCTTTGTTTATTAAAAAATTATTTGTTTATTATTTATGTATGTAGCGTGGCATATATGCCAACGCTAAGTAGTATATAGGGTATCTAAATTTCAAGTGCTAGTCAAACACATATCCTATAATCCCTTTTTCAGGTGGGGTAATATCAGTCATCTCTACAACAGAACCTTTATTTTTCTTTCTATATATCTTTGCAGCATCTTCTTTTCCGGTACGGTCATACAGTGCAGCAATGTTCTCATTAAGCAGATACTGACTCATATGAAGTCTGATAAGTAATGTATTGACCAGAGAGTTATATGGAGAACCCGGGTAACGATAGATGTATTTCTTTGCATTGGCGATACTGTCTATAATGAGCTTTTGATCTTTATAGACATCTTTTATACCTAAAAATGCTGATTTGAGTTTCATAAAGTCTGTATACTCCCTGCTATCGGAAACCCCAAAGCGTTTGTTATACTCATCAAGATAATAGTTTGCCAAAAGATACTCTTCTTTATTCATATGTGCATGCGAAAGCATCATTAATGCTGTAGGCATGAGTGGTGAACGCATATGCTCACTTCTTAAAGAGATATAATATGCATCTGCTTTATCGAGATCAGCACGTGTGATACTGTCTGCCATCTTTTGATACCAGTAAAGTGCCGGTTTATTAAACTCTGCTACTTCTTCTTCATTGGAACAGCCAACAAATAAAAATGCCGTAGCAAATCCTATAAAAAGCGTTTTCTTAAAATTCATTTTTTACCTTATAGATATAATAGCTTTATCATATCTCAAAATATGTAAGAAGTTTATTAGCTTGTTACATATTTTGACTTTAACACTGCAACATACCTATAAATCACATTTTATATATTTTTAAGTTTTATTATGACACTATAAAATTATATTAATTTAAAAAAAGAGTAAAGCCAAACTTACTGTGAAGTAAGGACGGAAAGCCAACAGGTCTTCAGTGTACAATTAAGAAGATGGCTGGGTTGCGATTTGACATCTTTTAAAATTGCTCTATTTCTTCTGGTTTGATCTCTTTTTATAGATTTCTGTTATGCTTTTATAATATAATAAAGAATGACGTACCGCTAAAAGGAGATTTTATGCGCCAATTACAAATTATTTTTCATTTGATATTATTTTCATTTTTATTTAAAAACTTTACAAGTAAAAAAATAACTACACTGTTTATTACTCCATTTTTAATCTTACTTCTAAGCACACAAACTGTATTTGCCGTAACTGAAGACGAATCTAATAATAATAGCTGTCCAGGGCAACAGCTGTTTGACACTGCCATATATGAAACTGAGACTGTCACTGATGGAGAAGCAGATAGGAATACTGGTCATGGACGTCATGATCATTACTCAATTGTAACGCAGGCTACTGGTACAATTACTATTTCATTAACCAACATAGATAGTAATCCACTTAGGCTTCGCGTACGACATGAATGTAGTAGTCCAAACCTTTATAATAGTCAAAATTCAAATGATCAAACAGTTACTTTAACTTCAGTTCCGGCAGGCCAATACACAATGCGTATTAGTGAAAATAATCGGAATTATTCAAGATACAGATTAACAGTTACTTTTACTCCTGATGTTTCTTCAAATACACCAAATATAAGTATCTCTCCTACAACTCGTACTGTGGATCAAGGAGATCCGGTTAATTTAAACGTTAATTTAAGTCCAGCTGGGGATACTGGTTCTATCTCTGTTGATTATGGTGGTTCCTGTGGTGCCAGTGGGACAGTGAATATTGCGCAAGGATCTACATCTGGTAGCATTTCATTCACTGCCACTGCACTTATGACAACTCCTTGTACAGTTGTTTTAAGCAACCCTGTTGGAAATAATGGTCAAAATGTAGGTAGTATCACTTCTAGTACTTCAACCATTACCATTAGCCCACCTCCTTCAAACTCACCAGATATATATATTTTCCCTGCAACTCGTACTGTGGATCAAGGAGATCCGGTTAACTTAGACGTTATCTTAAGTCCAGCAGGAGATACCGGGTCCATCTCTGTAGATTATGCAGGTACTTGTGGTGCTAGCGGTACCGTGACCGTTCCTCAAGGATCTACATCTGGCAGCATATCATTCACTGCCACTGCAGCGATGACAACCCCTTGTACTGTTGTTTTAAGCAACCCTGTTGGAAATAATGGTCAAAATATAGGTAGTATCACTTCTAGCACTTCAACCATTACCATTACGCCACCTCCATCAAATAGCCCAAATATAAGCATATCTCCTACATCAACCCAAACTCCTGAAGGAACCGCTTCTGTAACCCTAAATGTTAGTTTAAGTGAAGCAGGAAATACCGGCTCTATAGCTGTAGATTACTCTGGATGTGGTATAAGCAGCACAACATTGAACTTTGCACAGGGTGTAGATGCACCACAAAGTATAACTGTTGATACCTCTTCTATGGTCGATGGAGACTCTTGTGATGTGACATTGAGCGATCTAAGAGGAACAAGTGGTGGTCAAACGGTAGGCAACATAGACCCAGGCATATCTACTATCACAGTGACAGCATCAGGAAGTGGAGGTTACCTGCCAGCTCTATATTGTGGACCGCTCAATACTTTTGAAAATGGTGATATTAAACTTGGAAGTACCACAGTCATAGGTACAACACCTACCGGGGAAGTAAATACTGACGGCTTTTCAAATGGCAGCGACTATCCATCATCAACATGTGATGGACAAGAGTGTATGCAAGGTGCACCAGTACCACAACTTACGATCACCGTTGATAGTGGAAATGGTAATGATGGGGACAAAACAACTTCTAATGGTGAACTACTCAATAATTCATTGTATCAATTTGGTAAGATGTTTGTATCTAAAAATACAGCTACTTTTGAAGATACCACGATCAAAGTACAGGATGAATTCAAGTTTGACAGTGATGTGACGCTGACCATCCGTGGAAATGTAGTGATACATGTTGGTGGAGATTTTATTTTTGGCTCCGATAATCGTGTGGTTTTTGAAGACAACAGTTCAACGCTTGTTGTATATGTTGAAAAAACAGCTGAAACCGGTTCAGACTTCATCGCCAATAGTGTTGCAGGCTATCCACCTAATAATTTCCAAATTTTAGCAAAAGACAAAATCACAACGGGTAGTCATAGTAATATGAGAGGAATGATCTATTCTGAAACTGAAATTGTCCTTGGTTCCAGTTCTGATCTTGTAGGTTCAGCTACTGCTAAATATATCGATGCGGGTTCAGGTGTTACCATCGATGCGAGTCAAAACGCAGGTTGTGGTCCCGTAGATCCGATAGATCCGGATTTTGTTCAATGTGGACTTTTCCCTGGTGCACTCAACACATGGGATACTATCCATCGTGGTAGTGGAGACATCGTTCTTGATGGAGACAGTGTCTATGCAGATAATGGCGTGGTGGGTGTAGGAAATCAAGATATAGAGTGTACACTAGATGGTACAACTGCAGATTGTCTGATCAAACCAATGCCTGAAGAGATACCTACTTTGCCGACCTTCATACCTTCACCAACATCAGGAAGTCATACTGCCAACGGTGTAGAGACAGATGAAAGCTATGGAGATGTTACGGTAAACAATGGTAATACTGTTACATTTACTCCTTCAGGAACCTATACGAACGGAAAGCCGGTAATGTTGATAAACTCTATTAATATTGAGGACGGTGCTACTGTTACTTTTGGTGAAGGTGACTACTGGATAGGCAGCTGGACGAGTGCACAATCCGTCACGATACGTACCAACGGTAAAGTCAGATTATTTATCGATAATGATCTAGATCTTACAGAGAACCATCTTGATTTTAACTATGATAACAATACTGGTTTACCAGCCAATATGTTTATCTTTATCTATGGTAATTTTAATTTTGCCTCTCAAGGTGGAGGTGTACAACAAGATGTAGTTGCATATGTCTATGTTGAAGGTGAATACACTGGAAATCACAACACTGCAAACAGTCACTTTAGAGGTGCTGTAACTGCCGTAAATAATATTAATCTAAATAATAACCATGAATATACCTATGATGACAGTGGACTTGTTGATGGATGGGGAGACTGTTGTGTGTATGTCCAATGGCAGCAAAACGAATACCAGGTAGCTGAAGACTTTACAAATCCTATACCACCTTCAAAAACAGTCAATACCGTTATAGAGTTACCAGGTGGGCCTGTAGCCTACGATGTTCAAGTTGATTACACCACTGTAGATGCTACAGCAGTTGGAGGGATTTCATGTGGTAACCCTGCAGTTGATTATATAACTGCATCAGGAACGGCAACGATATTTGCTGGAAATTCAACTGTTACAGTACCCATAACTATATGTAACGATAGTCCTATAGAACTGGAACAGTACTTTTATGTCGATCTTTCAAACCCTCAGCCGGATGGTGATGTCTGTCTTGGTGGTCTTTATCGTACACAGGTCACGATCTTGGCACAAGAAGATGCACCGGTTTGTTTTGAAAATGACTTTGGTGACGGTACAGGAGCGCTAGACAGCTTATGGAGGGTTTTGGAAAATCCAAATTCAGGAAACACTTACACCCCTCAAGTAGTATCTGTTAATGGTGACGGACGTTTACGAATGACGGATGATCGAACAAACTTGGCAACAGTCGTTACAAAAGACTACACGTTCAACACAACAGAAAACCTCATCATCGTAGAGTTTGACTACTATGCCTATGGAGGATGTAACGGTGGAGGTCTTGGTAGCTATGGAGCTGATGGTATCGTAAGTGTACTTTTTGACAGTGATGTTGGAAACAGTCCTGTACCTGGTGCTAGAGGGGGTGCATTAGGGTTTGCACAAATGACAGCAACTAATCCTAATCAAGATGGATTTGAAGGCGGATGGTTAGGTCTTGGTCTTGATGAGTACGGAAACTACAGTAATCCAAATGAAGGTAAAGTAGGAGGGCCTGGTTTTAGAACCAATGCTGTTTCAATTAGAGGAGATGGTAGCGGTATCAGTGGATATGAGTACCTTGAAGGGACTACTGCCCTTACACCGGCATTAGCTCAAAAAAATGGATACCCTGCTGATGGTTACTTCTCAGGCCGTTATAAAATGACTGTGGATGCTCGTGACCCAGCACATCTCTATATACGACTCGAGCGTAGTACCACAGGTAATGATAATGACTATGCCGTGATCATTAGTCAATTTGATGCTAAAGATTCAGGTTATGGTCAAGGTCAGACACCAGAACTGGTGAGATATGCTATGACTGCAGGTACAGGTGGTGGATGTAATAACCATGAACTGAGTTGGATCAAACTTCGTGGTAACTGTGAAGTATATGCTATCGCGACGACAACCGGACCATTTGATGCGTGGGATACATTCCGAGATATAGATGACCGTAATATCTCAACCAAAGTGGTCAATAGAGACTTTGACCTTACAATTGCTTCTATAAATGCCCAAAATAATGGCGTACATATAAAAACCGGTATTAATGCAAAATACCAACTTGAAGATATGCATAGCAATGCACTGCTTGGCACAGAAGGCGATTTCAATGCCAGTGTAGATTCAACGATCACTGCTTCATTTAATGACATTGACTCTGCACACCAAGATGTACGTGTACGTTTTGAGGTGTGTTCAGATTTTGATATTCTGACTGGTGTCTACACACTTTTCCCACATAGAAACTGTTCATCCATATGTGGACTTACTGACAGTGGACAATGCTGGAGACATTGGCACAGCAGTGATAACCTTGCCATCAGACCAGACAGATTTTTTATGGAAACACCACCTGCGACCATACGTGCAGGTATAGGGTATAACCTTGATTATGAAGCGTTAGATGCCATCAATCAACGAACACAGGGTTACAGCAATGCACCGAGTGTTAGTACTGCATTGAACCCTCCAATGGCAGGATGTCTCAATCAGACTATCGACATAAACAGCAGTCTAGCAATGACTAATGGATTACATGATGGAAATCTAACAGCTACTCACTTTAATACTGTAGGTGACTTTAATATTACGTTATATGAGGAAAGTGGCTCTGAGTTTGCGAGTGTGGATGCTGATGATACACCATTCAGTACCTCTGAAGCTTTAGAGATCACACCATATACGATAGATCTATTACACATCGTGCCAGCTGACTTTAACCTTACAAGTACATTTACAAACTCCAATACCGTAAATAACTTTACATATCTGCATGACATGAATGGAAGTAGCAAAGCAATGTCTGCAGATTTAAATGTTAACGTACAAGCGATGATTGCCGATGGTTCAAATGCTGAAAACTATGAGAGTGACTGTTATGCTGCTGCTACTGATTTCTACGTAGACTTTAACTATACAGAGATTACACCCGCTGCTTCATTAAGCGAACTCTATTATGACAAAAATGCTACACCTAGTGCAAGTGGTTCAGTGAATATCTTGACAGCTTCAGGAACATCTCTCAATAACGGGAACTTTTCTATGAGCTTCCCAAATACACTCTTCCCTGCTGATCAACAAGGTAGTGCCAATATCAATCTATCTATGAACTTTGATCGACAAAGAAACCTTCCGGTTAACCCATTAAGACTACGTATTAATGATATCAACCTCACGGAAGATGACAATGAAGTATCTAGTGAAGAGCTTGTAGATACGAATGCAACCTACTACTATGGAAGAGTTACCTCTTCCCAATACTTCTATGATGATATAACGGCCAATGATATAGATACTCCTATCATAGCACTTGTCTATTGTAACCTTTGGGCAGGTTGTACCGCATTTGGCATCGATACTGCACTTGGTCAAACCGATGATGATGAGTGGTGGGTTTCCAGAGCACACAATAGGACACTTGGAGATGGTAATATCACCCTCATAACACCAATACCAAATATTGATATAGAAGGTGGAACGGGTAATGCTCCTTTCATTGCTCCTAATGCAACAAACATTACCACGAATGGACAAGATCCAAACATCAATGTGGATAGTGGCGGCTCGGCAGATCTACCTATGGAAGTACATATCCGATTAAATACGACTACAGAGACTCTTACAAGTCCTTGGATGGTCTATAATGCTGATAGTGCTATTATAGATCCTAATCCATTCTATAAAGTAAGATTCAAAGATATTTCCGATTGGGCAGGTGTCGGTGCAACTGGTAATGTAGTTGACACAAATGGAAGTACTCAAAAAACGAGAAGGTTGAACTGGTAATGAAAAAACAAATGCGTGCTGCTATCGCTATGATAGAACTCATTTTTGCTATCGTCATTTTAGGCATCGTGATGCTCTCAGCACCGATGCTTATCTCTACAGCAAGCCAAAGTGGGTATGTTGCCCTACAACAAGAGGCCATCGCTACTGCCTCATCTGAAATAGGCATGATCTTAACCCACCACTGGGATGAAGGAGATACCAACGATACACTCTCAGCTCCGATACTTGTTACAGTTGGTCATGGTGATTTAGCTGAAGGTAATAATGCAGGTCTGAATACAGGACGTAGACGTGGTACCCCTAATTCCAGTTCGAGAACCTTTACTTTAACTTCCGGACCAGGTAGGATTCCTACTACTCTCGTTGCAAACTTTGGTAGTGATGGCGGTGACATGGATGATGTAGATGATTTTATAGGCAACTCAGGGGTGATAGACATTGACCCGACCACTGCTGAAATTGGAGACATCGTTGATACAAATACCACTATGAATACCGTCGTGCAATACCGCAATGATACTCCTTCCGGGGCAGGTAACACCTACGATGCTGCTACTGTTACACTCAACCAACCGTTTTTAAATGCAGCAGCTGGTGCGACATCCAACATAAAGCATGTACAGGTCAACCTTACAACCACAAATACAGCAACTGAACTTGACAAAGATATTACTTTAAATGCATTTACCTGTAATATTGGTACCTATGAACTTAATGAGGGGAGACTTTAATGCCTAATTTTTCTCTTAGAAGAGATGCATTTAGTATGCTGGAACTTGTTTTTGTAATTGTTATACTCGCTATCGTAGCATCGATAGGATCTCAGATCATTGTCAAGGTATATGACAGTTACATCACACAAAGAGCGATACATAGAAGCAGTCTTAAAACAGAACTGGCTGCGACACAACTTGCGAACAGGCTTGCTTACAGTATACCTGGTACCGTTATAGGTCGATCACAAGCTAATCCTCTGGTCTTTAATGCAGTTGAGAATATCCCCGTAAATGCTGAGCGTGATATACTCGAATGGATCGCTTATGATTCAGACAGCTTTGGTGCAGTAGATAACCCTGCAGGAACAGGTCTGCAACGAAGTCCTGTATGGAGCGGATATGCGGATGTTGATGCTATCATCGCTGCAGGTAACAGAGATGAGGTGCTTACACCAGGTTCAAGACTGACTGACCTTGCTGCTATCATAGGGAACCTCTCAGGTGGTGGCTCCAATGTCGCAAATACTGCTGTATTTTTCCCGGATGGATATCACGCACATAATGTAGGGTATATAGAAGCTGCACGTGACTTTAACGGTTCACACCAGGTAGCAGGTATTAATGGAGATACTACCATTACTTTAGATAATCGTGGTGCAGGAGTAGAAAGAACTTTTAGAGAGCACTATAAGCTTGCATGGACTGCTTATGCAGTCGTGCCTGTACAACTGACCAATGCGCAACTTGTTGCACGTGGCTTTGATGCGGGTGATAACCTTTGGGATCTAGAGCTTCACTATGATTACCAGCCATGGGATGGAGAGTCACTTAATAATGCTAATATTCAAGTACTTATACGAAATGTCAGTGTCTTTAACTATACTGGTACAGGAGATACCATACGCTTTAAGATCTGTCAAAGAGAGAGTATCGGCGGTGCATTTTCCATCAATACCTGTAAAGAGAAGGCGGTTATACGATGATAGTTATACAACGAAAAGCATTCTCCATGCTAACAGCTATTTTCCTTATACTTATCATGTCGACTGTGGCTGCTTTTATCTTTAGCCTATCAGGGAAAATAGTAAAAGAAACGACCACACAGTATCAAAAAGAACAAGCCGTACTGATTGCAAAAAGCTACACGGAACTTGCTATCATGACAGTTATGGCAAACGATAGAAATGGTACAGGTGTGTGTGCAAATAATATAGATGGTGTTGTAGGAGCTGCCGGATCATCACTAAATGGTCAAGGTTATCAAGTACGTACACGCATAGGCTTTATAGGTGCAGCTGGAGATATTGGATCTTGTCCTAATACTAGAGAGTTCGGTAACCCTGCAGCAGGAAATGAGCTCAACATCATAGTCGATGTCTACGTAGAATATAAAGATATAGGACAGGCAGCCCCTGCTAACTCACCTTGGATCACATACCATAGAAGGACACTACAAAAAATATGAGAACATTACATTTATCCAATCCAGGACACCGAAATGGTTTTACAATGTTAGAACTTATTTTTGTCATCGTTGTGTTAGGTATCCTTGCTGCCATAGCCCTACCCAGACTTGATAAAGACAATACACAAGATGCAGCAAACCACATACTCTCCAATATACGCCATACTCAACACTTAGCCATGATGGATTTTAAACATGAATTTGATGATCCTCAATGGCAACGAAAATTTTGGAGAATTGTCTTTAGCACCTGTACCGGGACAGATAGATTCTTTATGATAGGTTCAGATGACGATAAAGATGGTTCACTCAATGCATTATTTGACAGAAATGAATCAGCTATTGATCCTATTACCGGAAACCCTATGTTTTGGGTAGGTGGGACTGACTGTAGCACAGGTACGGACGGTACAGTCAGTAAAGATATCTTTATCAGTCATAAGTTTGGTGTCACCCAATTCGCATCTGCAGGCGGTTGTGCAAATGCAGCACATATAGCCTTTGATCACTTGGGAAGACCACACCATGGTGCAGGGTTTTCCAACTCTGTTGAACCAAATTATGGTGGATATATGAATGCCCGGTGTACCTTTACTTTTACCATGTCAAATGGAGATACATTTGACATTCATATAGAACCGGAAACTGGATATGCATTTATTGATGGTCAAGACGGATCTTGATCTTCAGCCCATTTACCCTTCATTAAGTATCTTAAGTTACAATTAAGCATAGATAATAAGATTTATCTATACTTTAAAACTAAGGATTTATAATGAACAAAAGTATCACAGGAAGACATTTCGAACTTACAGACACTATCAAAGCGTATGCAGATGCAGCGGTAGAGGGACTTAATAAATACCATTTAGATATTATTTCAGCAAATACCGTCATTTCGGCAAATGAGAAAAATGGTAAAAAAGGTTTTGTAACAGAATTCATTGTAAATTTAAAAGATAAAAACACCATTGTTATTACTCAAAATGACAAAGATGTCTATGCAGCTATTGACCTTGCGATAGAAAGAGTTAAAAAATCACTTAGAAGACATTCAGACAAGATAAAAGGTCATAGGATCATGAGCTTTAAAGATTTAGGTGTAGAAGCTGAAGCTGTAAGTGAATACAACACGAATGAAGAATTAGAGATAGTACCTATGGACCTTGAACTACATAAACCACTTGACTTTGATGAAGCAATAGATGCACTTAAAGCAGAAACTAAAAGACAATTTATTGTATTTAATGACCATGAAGGGCTTATGAGAGTTATGTATAAAAGAGCTGATGGGAAATTCGGACTTTATTAACAGAATGGCAAATGGGCCAAGCCCATCTTGCCTATCATTTTACCTCAACTTTACACTTCCTAATCTATTTTTCGCACGAACGATCACCTCTTCATCTTCACCCATATCTAACCACTTGAACTTTTGACCACTCTGTATCGTTCCATCAAGTATATCCCCTGAATCTCGAAACTTCAGGTCAAGTTTGGCGATATCAAAGCCATTGGTTGTTTTAGAAAACTGTTCTAGTCTAAAGTTGTTTTGACTGTTAGAGTAGAGATAACACCAACTTTTTAAGCCATTGCGGCCTACTCGTCCACGAAGTTGATGTAGAGTAGCTAATCCAAGCCTTTCAGCACCTACTATGACTATGAGAGTAAGTCTAGGTAATGAGATACCTACTTCTACCACTGTAGTGGCTAAAAGTATGTTGCCCTTTTCTCTAAACTCCAGTAAAACATCTTCTTTATTTTTATCTTTGCCGTGTGTTACATAGACATCATCAAAATTCTTTTCCCAAAATGCACTGCTCTCTTCAAGAGATTGATAAGGTACTTCCGAACTCTCCTCAACCAGCGGATAGATAATGAGTACTTGATGCTTTTGGACTATCTCTTCTTTTATATGTGTCAGTAGATTTGGAAAATCCTGTTTTCCTATAGTTTGGGTCAATACTTCTCTCTCAAAAGGTGTTGTAGTGATGAGAGAGACATCCAACAACTCTGACTCCATCATCGCTTGTGTCCTCGGTATAGGAGTTGCTGAGAACTGTAAAAAATGTGGTTTTTTCTCACCAGAACTTACCAATGCTTCCAAACTTGCTCTTTGTTTTGTGCCGAAGCGATGCTGTTCATCAACCATCACCAATGAAGCTTCGGGTAGATCGTCTTTATAAAGCAAAGCATGTGTTCCGATGATAAAGTCAGCTTTACTATAATCACCTTTATCTTTCCCCTGCATCACAAGAGCTACTTTCACTTCTTTTGGCAAATGTTTACATGCTTCTTCATAAAGTTGCAATGCTAACAGTGATGTAGGTGCCATCAAAATACTTTTATATGGGAGTGCCATCATTACTGAAGCCAAGATCACCATCGTTTTACCTGAACCTACATCTCCTACTATCATACGTTTGGCTGCTTTTTCTACATGCATAAAGTCATTTTGTATCTGCGAGATGACAGCAGTTTGTTCTTCTGTAAGCGTAAAGGGTAAGTTTTCTATAAAAGTTCCCATATCACCATTTAATGCATGAAGTGCAGGAAAATCTGCTCTTTTTCCACGTAATTTTTTAAGATGATTATAGGCTTCTATAAACTTAAGTACAGAGACAAACTCTGCTTTAAACGCATTACTTTCATAGACCTCTTCCATACTTTTTGGAAAATGTATATGCATAAGGGTAGCTACTTCTTTAGAGTCTAAACCTTCATTATAAAGGTTTTGTTCATTGACATAGGCTTCCATAAGGGAAGCTATCTCAGACTCTTTAAGTACGGTTTTGTATTTAGGCGTTATCTTTCCTATCTGTTTGATGGATTTGGGTTGTGACATTTGAAGATACCCTTTATACTCTTCAAGCTTTCCCTGGATAACATGTGAGGTACCCACTTCAAAAAGCTTATGGTGGTAAGGTGTTACTCTAAAAAAAGTTGAGGAGAGACGTCTTCCTGTCTGTGTAAGATTAAATGTCACACGTAGTTTACCACCGTAGATACTACTGTCTACTACTTTGGCTTCCAATGTATTGACTTTACCAAGTTCGGGCTTTAAAGAGAGTGTTGTGTCATTATAGGAAGTAGGTGTGATGAGTGCCAAATCAAGCAGAGTATGTATCTTAAGTTTTTTAAACAGTTGTTTGGCTTCTTCCATTATCTACCTCATTTCATTCGCTAGATAAATTATACTGTAGATTTTAAAAGTGTTGCAATAATATGTCAAAATGACATATTATTTTATTTTATGTTCATCTTTCTTTGTGACAATAGCAAAAGATATGTCAGACAATTCCGTATGTGCTTTAATAAAGGTATTCACTTCATCAAGTGTTACAGACTCAATTTTTTTTAATTGCTCTTTAGAAAAATTCAATGGTCTTTCGTAATAGTAATCATTGTAGGCTCTATGTAATCTTTGCGAAAGTGTTTCTGTTCTGAGTGGCTCTGAACCTAACAGAAACTTTTTAGTTTTATCAAGTTCTTCAGCTGTAATTCCCTCTTTTATAAAATCATCTACAACTTTTTGCACTAACGCTTTGGTTTCATCCTGTGTGCTCAGTTTTGTTTGCACATATCCACTTAGGTAAGAGACTGGTTTTGTACGTCTAAGTGATGAGTATACTCCGTAAGTAAGTCCTCTTTTGACACGTATCTCTTCCATCAAACGACTTCCAAAACCTGCACCGCCAAGCAAGTACTCTGCAATCTTTGCTAAGTATTGGTCTTTCTCTGAGTACGCATAATTAAACGGTGCACCAAAATAGATGTAGGCTTGCTGTGTATCTTCATCGATCAGCAACACCTCTTTCTTATCTGAAGCTTTAATACGTTTAACTTCTCTTGTCTCTACTTTGGGGAAGAGTGAAAGTACTCTTTTGAGGTATACTTCTGCCTCTTTAAAGCTAATATCACCACCTACAACACCGATGGCATTATTATAACCCAAATGTGTAGTGATGAATGTTTTGACATCTTCCAAAGAAATACTCTCTACACTTTCAATTGTTCCGGAGTAAGGTCTCCCTAATGCTTCACCTTTAAAAAGTTCACTACGTAAAGCAGTTGCTGCAATATAGTCAAAATCACTTTTCTTTTGTGTCAGCCAGCCAATTTTTTGACGTTTTACATGATCCATAGCTTCTTTAGTATAGTTAGGGTCTTTTAAAAGTTCTTCCAAACGTTCTACAGCATAAGCAAACTCAGATTTAAGTGCAGAAAGTTCTATCACAAAACTCTCACGTCCCACACCTGCATGCAGATCAACTGCATGCGCATCAAGCTTTGTAGCAAACCCTACACTACCCTCTTTTTTAGTACCTTCATTCAAAATTTTTGCGGCCAGATCTGCCAAACCGTCTTTTGTGTTAGACAAATGCCCCGCATTTTTAAATACTAATTGCATAGAAACAATAGGGATATATTTTCCCTCTTCAAAGATGACAGGTATTTTTGTATCTTTTATGTTTACTTCATTGACTGTTGCTGCCATTAAGGCTCCTTGTAATAGTAATAATGCCATAAATAATTTTTTCATTTACTTTCCTAATTAATCACACGACAGTGTGCCTTGTCACTATGAACGACCTTGTAAGCGAAGCGATTCGAGAATAGAAACGCTTTTTTTACTTCGTTTTTTTCTAAAAAAATGAAGAGAGAAACAATGCCTCAATTCAAGTAAAAGGAACTTCTATAAAACTTAGAACTAAAATCTTTCAAGTATTTCATACGCTGTATTACGTTTTGCAGGTTTCTCACCAACATCACGTATTAATTTGATCATCTCATCCTGATTCATCTCATTTTTAGCACCTGCTGCAGAAACAACATTCTCTTCCATCATGGTAGATCCCAAGTCATTTGCACCAAATAGCAGTGCCATTTGACCGATGTAGCTTCCCTGTGTCACCCATGAACTCTGAATGTTCGGAACATTATCCAAAAAGAGTCTTGCCACTGCCAAATAACGCAGGTAAAGATTGGATGAAGTTTTTGAGATAGTTGGTAGCTCACGTTTAAGTTGTGTGTTATCACTTTGATACGACCACATAATAAAGGCTCTAAATCCACCCGTTTCATCCTGTAACTGACGTACATAATCCAAATGTTCCACGATCTCACGTGTGGTCTCCACCGTACCGTACATCATCGTAGCAGTAGACTTAATGCCAAGTTTATGCGCCTGTCTATGCACATCAAGCCATTCGTCTTTATCGTGCTTCTTTGGTGCAATGATATCACGTACTCTGTCACTGAGTATCTCTGCTCCTGCTCCCGGTATAGAAGAGAGACCTTTAGCCTTTAAACGACTTAATACTTCTTGTACTGTTATTTTTGAGCGGTTGGCAATGTAATTTATCTCTATAGAGGAAAAACCGTGAATGGTCACTTGAGGATATTTATTGTGTATGTGTTCAACCAGGTCTTCATACCACTCTATCTCAAGTTTTGGGTGTACACCCCCTTGAAAAAGTATCTGTGTTCCGCCAATAGCCAAAAGTTCTTCTATCTTCTGATCTATCTCATCAAAAGTCAGGATGTAAGCATCTTCTTTTTTTGCATGGGTATAAAAAGCACAAAACTTACAATCTACCCAACAGATGTTGGTATAGTTGATGTTCCTATCCACAACAAACGTCGTCACACCTTTAGGATGCATCTCTTTTTTACGTGCAAGTGCCATCTTGCCAAGTGTTTTAAGATCAGCATGCTCTATGAGCTCAATGGCTTCTTCAATGGTCATTCGTTTCGTTGTTGGTGCTGTCACGTTAGTTCTCTTTTTCTTTTCCAAGTGCATCCAATACACCATTAATGAACTGCGGTGATTTTTCATCTGCAAGTTTTTTCGCAAGTTCTACCGCTTCATTGATAATGATAGCTTTATCTGTCTTGGCAACTAAAATTTCATACGCAGAGAGTCTCATTATGGCTTTTTCTACTTTACCGATGCCGTCATAATCCCAATCTGTAAGATGATTCTGTATTTCAGCATCTAACAACTCAAGATTATCTATAGTACCTTTAAAAAGTGTATGGGAGAACTCTCTTTGTTTATTACGTATCTTGTCTTCTTCTAAGATCTCATCTGCAAAGTCTGCGATATTTTGATTACCCAGATCATACGCATAGAGTAATCCTACAACCGCTGTCCGTGCTTGATGTCTTGTTGCCATTTATTTCCTTTTAACTTCTCTTAGGATTAATTAGTTCTCTAATGCAGTATACAAGTTCATAAGCTCGATGAGTCCAGCCATTGCTTCGCCACCTTTGTTTCCTGCTTTTGTACCTGCTCTTTCGATAGCCTGCTCAATACTGTCCACTGTCAATACACCAAATGTAGCCGGTCTACCGTGTTTCATAGTCACCGTAGCCACACCTTTTGTTGCTTCTGCTGACACGTAATCAAAGTGAGGTGTTGCCCCTCTGATCACTGCACCTAAACAACATACTGCATCATACTTACCTGAAGCCAATGCTTTGTCTAGTGCAAACGGTACTTCAAATGCACCTGGTACCAAGATAAGATCTAGATCATCTACATTTCCCCCATGTCTTGCATACACATCTTGTGCACCCTCTACAAGTCTGTCTGTAATGAAGTGGTTAAATCTTGCATTGATGATCGCTACTTTTTTACTCTTATCTACCTGTAAGTTACCTTCTACTATTGCCATTTATTCTTCCTTAGTTTTTAGTGTTTAATGCTGCTTTCATTTTATATCTCCCGATATATAACGCATATATCAACTCAATAAATAAAATCATTTATTGAGCTCAAATATGCACTCCCATGTAAAGCATAGGAAAGAGTTAAAACTATTACTCTACAATTGTCCTAATGGCATCTATCTGCTCTATAAGTGCCTCTAACTTTGTCAACTCTATCATGTTTGGTCCGTCACTTAAAGCGATACTTGGATCAAAGTGTGTTTCAAAAAAGAAACCATCCACTCCCACAGCTGCTGCTGCACGAGAAAGGTATGGCACCAAAGCTGAGTCACCTCCACTTGTAGCACCTCCTGAAGCCGGCTGTTGTACAGAGTGTGTTGCGTCAAATACTACGGGTGCAAACTCTCTCATCGTTTTCAATCCACGCATATCTACAACCAAATTACCATATCCAAAACTTGAACCGCGTTCTGTCAACCAAACATTGAATTTCTTTGCATTCTCATAACTTACTTCGCCGTCAAAACCTCTGGTCTTTAAAACCTTCGCCACAGAATGTTCCATGGCTGCAGGTGCTAAAAACTGCCCTTTTTTGATGTTTACCACTGCGGAAGTCTTTGCAGCTGCTACCAACAAGTCCGTCTGTCTACATAAAAATGCAGGGATCTGAAGCACATCTGCTACCTCAGCTGCTGCTGCAGGTTGTGTATAATCATGTACATCTGTCAGTATCTTATATCCAAAGGTATCTTTTACTTCTTGAAGCATCTTTAAACCTTCATCTAGTCCAGGCCCTCTAAAAGAGTCCAAAGAGGTACGATTTGCTTTGTCAAAACTTGCTTTAAAATAAAACTCTTTAGTACAATCTTCATGATACTTGTTCAATGACTCTGCTATCTTCATAACATTGTCACGAGATTCCAATACACATGGTCCGGCAATAAGTATCATTTTTGTCCTTTTGGCAGCGCGACAAGCAACCCTGATAAGATAACTAAAATTATACCCAAAGTTGTCCAAATATCCGGTATAGGATCACCCAACATCACCCCTATAACAACTGCAAAAACAATGTTACTGTAACTTATGGTACCAACTATACCAGCCTTGGTCAATTCATAAGCTTTTGTCATGAGCAGTTGTGACATCGTAGCAAAAATCCCTACCGCGGTTACATACATCCATTCTATCCCCTGAGGCATTACAAACTCTGCAAACATCCAATCAAGGTCTCTAGGAGGATCTACATAAGGGGTAAGAAGCATCAAGAGCAGTGGTGCAACAGTTCCCACTCCCATAAATGACATGACAATAGCACGTGTATCATAATATTTTCTTAGCTCACGAATAGAAGTATATGCCAATGCTGCACCGATACCAGAGAAGATACCCAAGAGATCATATTTGTCAAATGATCCACCTTCAGGCTGTGCAACAAGAACAATACCCACAAAGCCTATAATGATCGCCAACAAAGCACTTTTAGGTAATTTTTCATTTAAAAACAGATATGCAAATATAGCTACAAAAATAGGAGAAGTTTTATTATAAGTTACCGCCTCTCCAAGTGGTATATGTGCCATGATATAAAAATAAGCCAACAAGGCTAAAAAGCCCATAGAACCGCGAAAAAAAAGTAAGAATGGTTTTCCGCCTGTCTGTTTTAATGGTACTTTCCAAATAGCGATACCTACAAGTACAACACCAAAAATATTTCTAAAAAAAGTCACTTCAACAGGGGGTAAGGTCTGACTCACCACTTTGGCAAATCCGCCCATGAGTGCAAAACTAAAGGATGCCAAAAGCATAAAAAGAATACCTCTGTCCATATTTTTGATGAATGTTTTCAAAATGATCCTACTCTTAGTTTTTGTGGAAGTGTAGCATAATTACAGCCATGATAGATTTTGTTTTACATGCAAACCCTATTTAATCCTGACGCCTGTGA
This sequence comes from uncultured Sulfurovum sp., assembly GCA_964492675.1. Taxonomy (GTDB): domain Bacteria; phylum Campylobacterota; class Campylobacteria; order Campylobacterales; family Sulfurovaceae; genus Sulfurovum. The sequence continues at coordinate 19,885 of CAZBLM010000001.1, read as the reverse complement.
TATCCCCAAAAAATATCACATCCTTAAGTACAGTTTTATTGACAATACCATCTTCTGCCACACCTAACAGTAATCTACCCTCTTTGCTAGAAAACACTTTCTGATGTATGATCGCAGTGGCATACCATGCCGAATCAGTTCCCAACGCTTCAATATATTTCGGCAGATCATCTTTTTTAGGGATGATCATAGAAACTTTACCTTTTTGCCGCTCAGCTCCTACAGCTTTAAACACATATGTTCTAGGTTTGTGTTTTTCTTTTACGGATGCATTAAGATTAAAGTAGAGTGTTAGCAAATCATCTTTTGCATAAAACTCAAGTACTGATTCTTCTTGAGAAACAAGTTTTCCATTTTTATATTTTTTATATTTTTTAATGATTCTTTTTTTCTTGTGATCTGCCCAATACTCTTTATTGTGTACTGTATTACCTTGAGATTTGATCACCTGATAGAGATCACTTATCATTAACCCATTCTCAATATGCCCTTTAGAAATATGACGTTCTTTACGTCCTCTACTCAGTACCTTTGCTAAGCCCGTTGCTTTTAGGTGGATATCTATGTTGTATGTTTGTTGATCTTTTTTCAAAAGTGCCTTGGCCGTACCTATCTGGCCCAAGATCCCATAACTTACATTATATTTTGCTTCAATGGTCTCTGCTAAAGATACACTGCAAATTGCGATACTATATCCTATGATAAAAACTATACTTTTTAGCATGTATACCCTTCTGAGCTATTTATGTATAATTCTACTATAATACCGTGAATAAATTGTGAAGGAAATGCTAATGGCTAATACAGATATAAATACAACTGACTCAAATACCACAGGATCTTTAAATATGATCGATGGACTCGATATGGGTATCCATTCTACGGTACAAGAATTACTTATACCTGTTTATGTAAAATTTCCTATTTTATCCCATACATTTTTTAGTATACCTTTTGCCAATCTAATCGCCGCTATTTTAGTTTTTCTTTTATTTTTAGCTTTACGAAAATTTTTCACCTTTATAGTCAGTACAGTACTACAAAGACTTGCAAAACATACAAACAGCTATTATGATGACCGTATTATCTCTGCACTGAAAGGTCCTGTGCGCTTTGCATTTGTTATTATAGGGTTACATCTTTTCTTTTTACTTATCTTTATTGAGACTGACTTTATTAAAAATATACTCAACACATTAATAGTATATGATATTTTCTGGGCCATTTTGGCGATCACAGAAGCTTTAAGAGAACTTGTACACAAAGCAGCTAAAAGTTTTAGTGATGATCTTTATAAAGAGGTTGGAAACTTTCTTTTAACGATCATCAAGATACTCATTGCAGGTATAGGGTTAGGTGCCATGTTACAGATATGGGGTATCAATGTCACTGCACTTCTTGCTTCTCTTGGTATAGGTGGTCTTGCATTTGCACTTGCAGCAAAAGATACTGCTGCAAACCTTTTTGGTTCATTATCATTACTTGCAGACAAATCCATTCGTATAGGTGAATGGATAAAAGTTAATGGTGTAGAAGGTACTGTAGAAGATATTGGTATGAGAACAACGAAAATACGTTCTTTTCAAAAATCACTCATCACTGTACCAAATCTCATTGTTGCAAATAATCCTATAGAAAATTTTTCAAGAAGAGGGGTACGACGAATTAAAATGCGTATTGGCCTCACCTATGATACAACAGAAGCACAAATGAGTAAAATTGTTGAAGAGATAAAATTCATGTTACATAACCATGAACAAATCTCGCAAAAAGAGACTCTCTTAGTAAATTTTGAATCTTTTGGAGACTCCGCACTCAACATTTTTATCTATACGTTCACTTCAACAGCAAACTGGGAGAAATACTTAAATATACGTGAAGATATACATTTGAAAATCATGAAAATTGTTGAAGAAAACAACTCAAGTTTTGCTTTCCCTTCACAATCTATTTACGTAGAACAACTGCCTAGTGAAAACATGTTATAATTCCACAATTATTTAAAGAAAGAATTATTTATGCAAGAACTAAAAAAAGTAGCCATCGTAGGACGTCCTAATGTTGGAAAAAGTTCCCTTTTCAACCGTTTGGCCAGACAAAGAGATGCCATTACTTCAGATATGTCAGGTACCACACGTGATGTAAAAAAACGTATTGTAACCATCTCACAGAATCGTGAGTTTGAAGTACTTGACACAGGAGGGATAGATTACTCTTCTGAACTCTTTACCAAAGTAGCTGAGTTTTCACTCCGTGCTGCACAAGAAGCTGATATCATCATTTATATGGTAGATGGGAAAACGATACCGGATGAAGAAGACAAAGAGCTTTTTTATAAACTCCAAGAGATGAATAAACCGCTTGCACTTGTGGTAAACAAGATAGACAATGATAAAGAAGAAGAGCGATACTGGGAATTTTTAGAGTTTGGTGCAGATGCAACTTTTCCTATGTCTGTAAGTCATAACCGTTATTTTAATGATTTTTATGCCTGGATGGAAGAGCATATTCCTGCTCCAATCGAGGAAGAGGGACTTGTACTTGAAGAAGATACTGAAATCGACCCTTTTGCACAGATCATTGAAGAGGTACACAGTTCCTACGAAGAAGAAGTTGATAATGAGATACGTGTCGCTATCATTGGGCGTGTCAACACAGGGAAAAGCTCCCTTCTCAATGCACTTGTAGGTGAAGAACGCTCTGTTGTTTCTAACGTTGCGGGAACCACCATTGACCCCATAGATGAGAAGATAGAACATAATGAGCATGAGATCACTTTTATTGACACTGCAGGTATCAGAAAAAGATCAAAAATTGTAGGTATAGAAAAATATGCACTCGGACGAACAACCGAAATGCTAAAAAAAGCAGATCTCGTACTACTCATGCTGGATGCTACAAAACCTGTCTCGGAACTCGATGAGAGAGTTGCAGGACTCATAGAAGAGCATAAGCTTGCTTGTCTCATCGTCCTTAACAAATGGGATATAAAAGAAGATAGAACCTATGAAGAGGTAGTAGATGACATACGTGATGAACTCAAGTTCTTACATTATGCGCCTTTTATCACCATTTCTGCAAAAACTGGTTTACGTGTAAACAAGATCCTTGACCAGATCGTAGATATTTACGGACGGTATAAACGTCGTATCTCTACTGCAGATCTAAATGATACCTTACGTGCTGCTATAAGAAGACACCATGTCCCATCTCATCATGGTGCTGTAGTAAATATAAAGTTTGCAACACAGTACGAAACAAAACCACCAAAGATCGCACTGATCACAAATAGACCAGAATACCTACACTTCTCTTATATCCGTTATTTGGCTAATTTCTTTAGAGAAAAGTTTGATTTTGAAGGTGTACCTTTAGACATCGTTGCAAGAAAGCGAGGACAAAGAGTTGATGAAGAGGAAGAATACTAGTATTTTTATACTTTCTTAACACTCAACGCTCAACGCTTTCCTGCTATAATTTTGAAAAATTATAGCAGGAATTAAAATATGCGCGTACTTACAGGAATCCAAGCTTCCGGAAAACTTCATATAGGAAACTATTTTGGTGCGATGAAGCCTATGGTTGAACTTCAGGAAGAACATGAACTTTTTACGTTTATTGCCAATTATCACTCACTTACTACTTCTAAAGATGCCCAAACACTTAAACAATACACTGTTGATGCAGCAGTGGACTACCTCTCTTTAGGTATTGAACCTGAAAAAACAACCTTTTGGGTACAGAGTCATGTACCTGAAGTACTTGAACTCTACTGGATACTCTCCAAGTTCACACCTATGGGACTGCTTGAACGTGCACACTCTTACAAAGATAAGGTAGCTAAAGGTATCACAGCAAACCATGCCCTTTTCTCTTACCCTGTACTTATGGCAGCAGATATACTAATGCTTGATACACAAACCGTACCTGTAGGAAAAGACCAGATACAACATGTGGAGATGACCCGTGATATTGCCATAAAGTTCAATAATGAATATGGAGAGATCTTTACAATCCCTGAACATATGGTACAAGAAGATGTGGCGACCATACCAGGTATAGACGGTCAGAAAATGTCTAAGTCTTACGGTAATGCCATAGACCTCTTTATGGACGAGAAACCTCTACAAAAAAGATGTAATAAAATAGTCTCTTCTTCAACACCTCTTGGAGAACCATTAGAGTGGCAAGATGATAATATCTATGCCTTGGCATCTCTCTTTTTAAATGAATCACAAAAACTTGAATTACAGGCACGATACAAAAGTGGTAAAGAGGGATATGGTCATTTTAAAAAATATCTTAAAGAGTTGATCTGGGAAGAATTGGGTGAAGCTAGGGAAAAACGTGAGTATTACCTCAACCATTTAGATGAGGTAAATGATATCTTGGCAGAAGGTGCTAAAAAAGCAAGCACCATAGCCTCTACCAAAATGTTAAAAGTAAAAGAAGCAATAGGTCTACTATAAAAAGTAGCACCTATCTCTTAAAGATCATCTAACGCCGCATCGATCGCCATTCCGATCTCATCTTCTATCTCTTCTTCTGCAAGTTTTTCCGGATCTGAAGGGTCCTTTGGTATTTCCGCTACCACTTTTTCCTTTTCAGGCTCAGGAACTTTTACATCAGGAGCAGAATAGTTTTCTAAATTCTCCATGTATGATGATTTAGATGTATCATCAACTGCAGAACCTAATTCATCATCACTTGATTCAGATCTTACTGCCACTGTATTTGCACTACTCTCTTGTGTTGCATCTACTTGAACATCAACATCTTCACCATAGCCTTCCAAACTGTCAAGGTAATTTTCGGTTTTAGCTTTTTCACTCTCTTTTGTTTGTACAGGTGCAGCAAATACGATCTCTTCTGCAGCTTCCTCTTCAATTGTATTATATTGTACGATTAGAAATACAATAAGTAGCGATAAAACTCCAACAAGCAGGATTGCAAAACTTTCTAATAGGTTTTTCATTCTCTTCCTCCTTACTTATTAACGATCGTTGTAAACCCTAAGATCTTCCACATTTGGAATCCACCACGGTAATACAACATTTTATCTGCCGGATATCCATTATCTAACAAGGTCTTTATGAATTCTGACGATTTATCACACCATAATCCATTACAATAAAAGGCAACTTCAAGTGCTCTACTAGCATCTATAGAACCATCAGCCAATTTTTTCACACCAAAGATCTTCATGATCTTTTTTAATTTAGCAGGATTATCTTTAACAGATGCCGGTATATTTACAGAAGCTGGGATCGTCTCTTTTTTATAAGCACTTTTAGGTCTCAAGTCAACCAATAATCCTTTTTTCTTATTCACTTTTCTTTTCATAAAGTGCAATAGTTCAACTTCTGCTATCGTTTTAATATCCTGATGCATTTTTATAGGCTGGATATCTTGACCTGGTCTAAATACTTTTGCATATTCCCCCGTCAACTTATTTTTTGTATCTTGCGTTCTATGTACTTTAACCGCTTTCCCTTTATGATATACATAGATATAAGAGATATCAGGTGTGATCTTCACTTTATCAAACTGACCTGCAGATGCAGTTACTGCCCATACTAATAGTAATGCTAAAATTCTCATTTTGTCTCCTTAGGCACAATTGTTGTCAACCCTAAAAGTTGCCATGACTGCATACCACCACGGTAGTATTTCATTTTTGATTTTGGATATCCCAGCTCTATCAATGCATTGATAGCTGTAGGTGATTGTCCACACCATGCACCGTTACAGTAAAGAAGTATACTTTTTGCATTCGTAAAATTCCAACTTTCACCACTACCTTCTCCACCTAGGTCTTGAAGTATTTTAGTACGCTCCGGTGTATTGGATAAGAAAAGTTTAAAAGGTATATTTACTGCTGAGGGGATAGCAGACTTTGCATACCAGTTTGCCAACCTTGCATCAATAAAAATACCTTTATTATTAGAAATAAAGTCCAATACTTCCAACTCTCCATACGTTTCAATACCATCAGTTACCTCAAACGGTTCAATGAAAAATGGTGGTGAGGGTCTTGATGTTAACGCAAACGTATTTGTTAAATAAGCATCCTGTTTCTGCGTACGTTCTATTTTATATGTTTTACCATCTGCCTTCACCTCAACAGAAGGTATACCTTCTGTTATCTCAACAATATTAGCATTGGCAATAAGCGTACTAATAGCGAGAGCAGTCACATAAGATAATCTCATTTTATATCTCCTTTTAAATACAATGGGTATATATACAATATTTAGATTCTAAAAACCGTATGGGAATATTCCAACATACTTAACTTTATAGTAATCGCTATTTTAAAAAATAATTAAAAATAATTAAAACTAATGCCCTATAGGGCTTTTATGCCAAGGTAATATGTTGTGGTTTTTTGGAGAGTTCCAAAATATTTTCAATACTTTTATGTTTGATCTCACCTGTTGCAAAAATAGAGATAGGTAGTTCACCCTCATTTACATGCCCCTTTTCACTGCCTAAAAGCAAAAGGTGTTTAGCAATAGCCTTACCGGTGTGAATTAGTGTTACATCACACTGCATCAGGTCAGTGATCATCTCACCTACTAAAGGATAATGTGTACATCCTAGAACGATAGTGTCTACATTTTGTTTACGCATAGGTTCAAGCCATAATTGAAGCATTTTTTTGGTCTGAGCACTTTGTATTTCACCCTTCTCTATCTGTTCTACCAAACCTGGACATGCCTGTTCAAACAGTGTAACACTTTTTTCACTTGACAAGGCAGTCACAAGTTCTTGATACTTTTCGCCTTTAAGTGTAGCAGGTGTAGCCAGAACACCTACTTTCCCTGTTTTGGTATTTTCAATAGCGGGCTTGATACCCGGTTCCGTCCCAATGATAATAAGTGCAGGATACTGTTCTCGTAAATGCTTAATAGCTGAAGAAGTTGCAGTATTACATGCCAAGATAAGTGCGTCTATTTCATGGGTATTTATGAGGTGTTTAGTAATATTTAAGGAAAATTGTAAAATTTCCTGAGGTGTTTTTTCACCATAAGGCGCATTTTTGGTATCTGCAACATAAAAGATCTCAGCACCTTTGATCACTTTGGTCATGGCTTGAACAACTGTCAAACCACCCAAACCAGAGTCAAATACACCGATGCGCACAATAGTAACCTATTCGTTCATCATATTAAGGAACTCTTCGTTGCTTTTTGTTTTCATCATTTTAGAGAAAAGGAACTTCAGTCCTTCTACCTCTTCCATGTTCTGCATAGCATTTCGAAGTGCCCATACTTTTTGAAGTGTCTCTGCATCTACCATAAGTTCTTCTTTTCTTGTACCTGACTTCGTCACATCGATCGCAGGGTAAATACGTCTTTCAGATACATGACGACTAAGAATAACTTCTGAGTTTCCTGTACCTTTAAATTCTTCAAAGATCACTTCATCCATTCGTGACCCTGTTTCAATAAGTGCTGTAGCGATAATTGTCAAAGAACCACCATGTTCAATATTTCTTGCTGCACCAAAGAAACGTTTTGGTTTATGTAGAGCGTTGGCATCCACTCCACCAGAAAGTACTTTTCCTGAACTAGGTGTAACTGTATTGTAAGCACGTGCCAATCTAGTAATTGAATCTAGTAAAATAATAACATCCAATCCCATCTCAACACGTCTTTTTGCCTTTTCAATCACCATTTCTGCTGTTCTTACATGATTTTGTGCTGGGAGGTCAAAAGTAGAAGCATAAACTTCACCTTTCACTGAACGTTGCATATCTGTTACCTCTTCAGGTCTCTCATCTACAAGGAGTACCATCAAAGATGCATCAGGGTTGTTATGTGTGATCCCATGGGCAAGCTCTTTAAGAAGTTCTGTTTTACCCGTTCTTGGAGGGGCAACGACCAATGCTCTTTGTCCTTTACCAATAGGAGTAAAGAGATCAAGTACACGTCCTGTCATTTTCATCGGATTGTATTCAAGTTTGAGCTGTTCCATCGCATAAAGCGGTGTAAGGTTGTCAAACAGTGGTCTTTGTTTGGATTTTTCCGGTGCTAAGTAATTAATCGCTTCTATCTTTAAAAGTGCATTATACTTTTCTTGCTCTTTTGGTGCACGTACCTGACCTGTCACGATATCACCGTTTCTTAGTGCAAAACGTTTGATCTGCGTTCCACTTACATACGTATCGTTACTTGAGTTTGCAAAGTTTCCATCTTCAGAACGTAAGAAACCATAACCATCCGGTAAAATTTCCAAAATACCTGTAAAAAGAATGAACCCGCCTTGAGAGACTTGAGATTTCAAGATTTCAAAGATAAGGTCTTTTCTTTGATACTCATTTGGGTTTTCTACTTTTACTTCTTCTGCTATAGTAACAAGTTGCGTAAGAGGAAGTTGTTGAAGGTCTTCTATTTTATGACCTTTAACAGGTACGTGGGTTCTTTTATTTCTGTTAGGGTTACTTCCATTGGAAGATTTTTTATTATCGCTCATAAGTCCTCTTGTTTTTGGGTATGATTTTTCTGAAGATGATTACATTAATTATCTAGTGTGTTAATGTGTAGTAGTGCCATTATACTCACCTTTAAATAAAAAGTCAATGTTTCACATCATGACAAAGAGTAATAGAGTAACGATGGATACATCCATGCACCTATAAGGAAAAAGAGTGGTGGTATTTTCCATTCTAACATTTGCGCTACTTCAGCAGATACTTCACGCTCGATAAATACTTTTTTGATCAACTCTAGTTTATAAAACATATCAAAGATTTTAATAGCTAAAAGAAAGATCATACTTATATTCAGTACTCCTGTAAGAAGAACAATAAAAAGTACAAAATAAAAACCCGGCTGCATCAGAAAAAATAGAAAGATACTTTTTTCATAATACGTATACAACTTTTCCAATACACCCAAAAGTGTTTCAGAACGTTGGGTATACGCTTCAAACAGTTCTGCCAATAATAGTATAAGTGCAAATATAAGTACATTTTCCATAGGTGAATTTTACTCTTTTTAGATAAAATAAGCCCAATAAATAACTCTTATAAGGAAGTCTATTGTCAGACGTAGCTTGTACACACTGTAACCTTACCTTTTCCGAAGAGATCATGATCACAGAAAAAGAGAATGATAAGACACTCTCATTCTGCTGTAAGGGATGTCAGGGTGTCTATCATCTTTTAAATGCTGAGGGCTTAGATACTTTTTATGATAAGTTAGGAGATACAACCCTCCATCCTGCAGTACCTCAAAGTGATGATCTGGAAAAATTTGATCTGGAAGGATTCAAAAACAAATACATACATATTAATGAGGATGGACTCTATGAGATCAACCTCATTATAGAAGGTATCCACTGTTCCGCCTGTGTCTGGCTGAATGAAAAAGTCCTACACCGAACCGATGGTGTCATAGAAACCAGTATCAACTATAGCACCAACAAAGCCAAAGTCATCTGGGACCCTAGTGTTGTCAAGCTTTCTCACATCATAGAAACTATCCGCTCCATCGGCTACAACGCTTACCCTTATGACCCAAAACTTCAGGAAGAACGTGCCATCAAAACACGTAAGACCTACTATACCCGTATACTCGTAGCTGTATTTGGATCTATGAATATCATGTGGTTGGCTGTTGCACATTATGCAGGGTACTTTTCAGGTATACAGCAATCTTTCAAGGATATACTGAATGTTGCAGAGTTTATTTTGGCAACCCCTGTACTGTTTTACTCAGGATGGATCTTTTTCAAAGGTGCCTACTACGGGTATAAAAACAATATTGTCAATATGGACACACTAGTTGCTTCAGGTGCGCTTTCTGCCTATATTTACTCCATCTATGCGATGATCACACAAAGAGGAGAGGTCTATTTTGACTCAGTGGTAATGATCATAACCTTTGTTCTAGTTGGGAAATACCTTGAAGTCCTGAGTAAAAAACATGCTGTTGATACTCTGGATGGACTTATGGGGAGTACTCCCACTGAAGTAACGACGCTAAAAGAAGGTGTAAAATCCTTAGTAAGTATAGAAAATATCATACTCAATGATGTCATAGAGCTAAAACCTGGTGAAAAAGTGGTCATTGATGGTGAAGTTACATGGGGAGAAGGATCTTTTGATGAGTCCTCACTCACTGGAGAAAATGAACCTATTTATAAAAAACAGCATGACACTATACTCAGTGGTTCGATCTGTCTAGATTCTGTCATACATTATAAAGCCACAAAAGATGCTTCAAATTCCATGCTAAGCTCCATTGTAAACTTACTAGAAGATTCTCTTACTAAAAAACCTCGTTTGGAACAACTTGCAAATACTATTTCAGGATATTTTTCTACCATCATACTTATCATTGCATTGCTTACTTTTATCGGATGGTATTTTTGGGTCGATAGCTTTGAGCAAGCGCTTATTGTTGGTATATCCGTCATCGTCATTGCTTGTCCTTGTGCTTTAGGGTTGGCAACACCAATGGCAACACTTGTGGGTATCTCTATGGCTGCAAAAAGAGGTATATTATTTAAAGAAGCTGCACTTCTTGAAACCATGGCAAAATCTGATATCCTTGCTTTAGATAAAACCGGAACTATTACAGAAGGTAAACCCTCTGTTGTCAAGGCTGATATAAAAGAAAACTTTGATCCTTCCATGCTCTATGCTCTTGTAAATACATCAAACCATCCTATCTCTAAAGGTATCATGGCCTATCTTGATGCGAACTATGAAAACATTGAAAAACTTACACTTGATAATATTAAAAGTATTGAAGCCAAAGGTATACATGCCAGATACAAAGATAAAAGCCTTATAGGCGGAAATGCCAAGTTGCTTCAAGCTTCAAACATCTCGGTAAATGCAAAAACAGAAAACACCCTTTTCTTCTTTGCTATAGAAGATCAACTGATAGCCACATTCGAACTTACAGATACCATACGAAAAGGTGCAAAAGAAGCCATAAAAAACATCCAGGGGTTAGGTGTCAAAGTTGTCATGCTTACAGGTGATCACGAACAAAGTGCCAACAAAGTTGCAAGTCAAGTAGGTATTAGAGAAGTACATGCTAAACTTCTTCCACAAGACAAAGCTGCAGTTATAAACCGGTTTCATGAAGAGGGACATGTAGTTGTTATGGCTGGTGACGGTATTAATGATACAGTTGCTCTTGCTTCTTCAGACATTGCTATCGCTATGGGAAATGGTTCGGATGTTGCTATCTCTGTAAGTGATGTAGTCCTTTTAGATGAAAAACCCATAAGTATCTATGAGTCTTATAAACTCTCCAAAAGAACCTATACTGCAGTCAAAGAAAATTTAGGTTTCTCATTATTGTATAATGTTGTAGCTGTTCCACTTGCTGTCTTAGGTTTTGTTACACCACTTGTTGCTGCACTCTCCATGAGTTTAAGTTCACTAGTGGTTGTTGGTAACTCTCTACGTATCAAACGTTTAAAATTTAAAAACAAGGAATAATTTATGTCAGAAAGTATAGTCATCTTAATGATAGGTATATCAACACTCTTAGGTGCCATTGGGCTTATAGCTTTGATCTGGGCGGTAAAAACCGGTCAGTTTGATGATCAAAATAAATTTACAGATGCCGTACGTCATGACAATGAAGAAGATCTGAAAGATGCTGTAATGATGCATGAAAAGAAAAAAGCCTATAAAGAGAAAATGAAACAAGAAAGACTAGAGAAAGAAAAGAACTACAGACCTGCAGATTAAACTTTTTAAAAATTTATGTTATCATTATATGAATAAATATGAAAGGCTTCTCATGTACTTCAAAAAACTCATCTTTACTTCTCTTTTTTCCTTGTGCTTTCTATATGCACAAAATGGTTTGGGACTTAATATTAATAATGAAGATCTGGAATTACAAGCATCTATAGATCTTAATGCAGATGCAGAGTATTCTGACAGTACAACCTTTACTTTAGAAGGTTCTTATCTCTATACCGATCAAGATAACCTTGTTACACTGGGAGTAAGTGGAGAAAACAGTCTACAGGGTGTAGATGGACTCTCACTTGCCTTAGGTGCAAAATTTGTTTTGGCAGATGAGTTTATGTCACTCCCTTTTTATGGCACAGCAAAGTATAGACTACCTTTCAGTGAAAGCATACCTACCACTTCTTTCTCAACAACATTGGCATATGCACCCTCAGTACTTACCTTTCGTGACGGGGAAAGCTACACAGAATTCCGAGCAGAAGCCCTTATGGAGATTATCAGCAGTATACATATATATACAGGTTATCGTCATATAGATACAGACTATGAAAACAACAATAAAACCTTTAATGACAGCTTTTACGGTGGGATGAAGTTAAGGTTTTAAAGGGTTCTACGTAGTTCCCCTGTGCTATACTTATAAAAATTTTACTAAGGTTACAATATATGTCAATACCATCTTCAATTTTCAGAGAATACGATATTCGTGGTATTTATGAAAAAGAGTTAAATGAACAGTCAGTAAAACTCATAGGATACCACCTGGGTCAGAAAATTGGAAAAAACAATATTGTCTCTATTGGGTATGATGCACGTTCACACTCACCTGTTTTGAGAGATTACCTAACATCCGGGCTCAATGCAGCAGGGTGTAAAGTTCTAGATATGGGTATGGTTGCCACACCTGTAAACTACTATAGTAACTACATTGATTTTGATGGAATACAGACAAATGCTTCTATCATGATCACAGGATCACATAACCCAAGTGAATACAACGGTTTTAAAATGACTGTTGATAAAAGTCCATTTTTTGGGAATGATATTTATGCTTTAGGAGATGAGATCATTGCCAATCAGGACCTTATTATAGAAGATAATACATCAAAGATAGATATAGATGTCAAAACACCTTATATCAACTATATGACAAAACAATTTGCACACCTGAAAAATTTTCCTAAAAAGATAATCATAGATGCTGGTAACGGTGTTGCAGATACTGTTATTACTGATATTTTTGATGCGCTTAACTTTATTTATGATGGCCTTTTTCTTGATCCGGACGGTACGTTTCCTAACCATCATCCTGATCCTTCCGTTGAAAAAAATCTTATCGATCTTAAAGCAGCTTTAAGATCGAATGGAGACATTGCTTTTGCTTACGACGGAGATGCAGACCGTATTGCAGTATTAACCCATAAACATAACATTAAAGGTGATCAGATGGCCTTACTCTATGCCATGAAGATGGAGAAACCTACAGTCATTGGGGAAGTCAAATGTTCACAGGTCATGTACGATGAACTTGAGCGTCGCGGGGCTAAAGCCATTATGTATAAAACTGGACATTCAAATCTCAAGGTGAAAATGAAAGAGACCAATGCTGATCTTGCCTGTGAAGTCTCAGGTCATATCTTCTTTAAACATCGTTATTTTGGCTATGATGATGCCATTTATGCCACACTTAGAATGTTGGAGCTCATCGCTGATGGCATTGATCTTGACCAAGAGATAGATGCTTTACCCCAAGTATTTTCAACCGAAGAGTTAAAAGTTGAGACTACTGAAGAGGAGAAGTTTGCTATTATTGACAAAGTCAAAGAACTCCTCAAGAATCCTCCAAATGATTTTCCTACCATCATCAATATCATCGATGTAGATGGTGTACGTATCAATTTTGAAAAAGGCTGGGGACTGGTAAGAGCAAGTAATACAACCCCCGTACTCGTAACACGTTTTGAATCGACAGATGAGACACTTGCAAACGAGTATGAAGAAAAAATCAATCGTCTTATTATCCAAGCAAAAGAGATGTTATGAAAAACAAACTCTATTTTACATCTGATCATCCAAAAGCACAGGATCATGCACTAAATGCCATTATTAAAGAAAAAAAATCTATAGGATATTATGCCCTTCCTGATCAAGATATTACACCTATTGTAAACTATGCAAAGAAAATACCGGCGCACATAGAAAACATTGCTATTATCGGTATTGGAGGAAGTTCTCTAGGTGCTAAAGCTATTTATGAATTCCTTAAACCAACCCATGATCTTAAACGAAACCTTTTTCTTTTTGAAAGTACCGATCCCATCAATATCACTACCCTGCTCTCTCAATTGGATCTTAAAAAAACACATTTTCTAGTTATTTCCAAATCAGGAAACACTGTAGAAACTTTCTCCATTTATAAATATATATACTCACTCCAAAGTGATATTTCAGCCTATACTTTTATAACCGATCCCAATTCTCAACTTGATAAATATGCCAAAGAGGTCCATGCCTCTGTACTGTATATCCAAGATAATGTGGGTGGCAGATTTTCGGTACTCTCTACAGTAGGACTGGTTCCCCTGGCATTATGCGGTATAGATATTCAGGCCATTTTATCTGGTGCCAAAAACATAAAACAAAGCTTTTTTAATGATGGATATCTCAAAAACACGCTCCTTAAGAAAGCGGTCTACTACGCAAAAAATCACGCACAGTATGATATTAACTGTATTTTTGCATATTCAGAAACACTCAAATACTTTTGTGAATGGTATGTACAGCTTTGGGGAGAAAGTTTAGGGAAACACCAAAGGCATAGTTCCTTTCATGTAGGACTCACACCCATTGGCCTTATCGGACCTAAAGACCAACACTCTTTTCTTCAACTCATTATGCAAGGTACAAGAAACAAATCTGTGACATTTATCAAAATAGATGACTTTAAAGATGATATCTACATACCAAATACAACATTGCCACACTTAGAATCACTGGACAGCCTCAACAATATCTCTTTTTCAAAACTGATCAATATGCAATGTGACTCTGTCATCGAAGCTCTGGAGGCACAAGGGAATATCCCTATTGACAGTATCAATATCCCTGCTGTAGATGCCTACAATATAGGTTCTCTTATTTTTTATTATCAACTGCTCACCTCTCTTGTGGGTGAACTTATGGATGTAAACACCTATGACCAACCAGGAGTAGAGGCTGGTAAGATCATCTTAAAGAAAAAACTGGGATCATAATGCTTCATTAACTAGCTTTTAGATACAATCAATTTACAAATATTTATATGTGAGTTTATTATGATTAAAAAATGTCTTTTCCCCGCTGCAGGCTATGGTACGCGTTTCCTACCTGCGACTAAAGCTACTCCTAAAGAGATGCTTCCAGTACTTACCAAACCACTTATCCAGTACGGTGTTGAAGAGGCTGTTGAAGCAGGCCTCAATACCATGGCCATTATCACAGGTCGAGGGAAAAGAGCCATAGAAGATCATTTTGACATCTCTTATGAGCTGGAACATCAGATCAAAGGGACTTCCAAAGAACCTCTCTTAAATGATATACGTTCTCTCATAACCCAATGTACTTTCTCCTACACAAGACAAATAGAAATGAAAGGTCTGGGACATGCTATACTAACTGGTGAAACCCTCATTGGAAACGAACCTTTTGCTGTCATATTGGCAGATGATCTCTGTACACATGCAAATGACAGTGTTTTAAAACAAATGATCGAAATCTATGAAAAGTATCAATGTTCCGTCGTTGCCATTGAAGAGATCCCGATGGATAAAACAGATAAATATGGTGTCATTGCAGGTAACTTAGTAGATGACAGCAACGATACCTACAGAGTCACTGATATGGTAGAAAAACCAGATCCGAAAGATGCACCAACCAACATGGCCATCATCGGACGATACATTCTTACACCCGATATTTTTGATATCCTACGTGACACAAAACCAGGAAAAGGTGGAGAGATCCAAATTACGGATGCACTTCTGCAGCAAGCTAAACAAGGCAAAGTCATTGCCTATAAATTTAAAGGTCAACGCTTTGACTGTGGATCAGTAGATGGTTTTGTAGAAGCAACGAATTATTTTTATGAAAAAGGAAAGAAATAGTGAAGATAGCAGTCGCAGGAACAGGATACGTCGGCATCTCTAATGGAGTACTTCTCGCACAACACAATGAAGTTATTGCCCTAGACATCATCCCTGAAAAAGTAGAAATGCTTAATAATAAGATCTCTCCTATTGAAGACAAAGAGATCAGTGAGTATCTGCTTCGTGATGATCTTAACTTCCGTGCTACCTTAGATAAAGAAGAAGCCTATAAAGATGCGGATTATGTCATCATCTCAACCCCTACTGATTATGATCCTGATACCAACTACTTTAATACTAAACTTGTGGAGATCGTTATCAAAGATGTTTTAGAGATAAATCCTGAGGCAACGATGGTTATTAAATCTACAGTTCCTGTAGGTTATACAAAGTCTGTGAATGAAAAGTTTAATACCACAAATGTTATCTTCTCTCCTGAATTTCTAAGAGAGGGTAGCGCACTACATGATAACCTCTATCCTAGTCGTATCATTGTGGGTGAAAAAAGTGAGCGCGCTAAGGTGTTTGCAGATCTATTGGCACAAGGGGCACTCAAAGAAAACATTGATATCTTACTTACAGATTCTACTGAGGCTGAAGCAGTTAAACTTTTTTCTAACACTTATCTTGCTATGAGAGTCTCCTATTTTAATGAGTTGGACTCTTATGCAGAATCTCATGAGTTAAATACAAAAGATATTATTCAAGGTGTTGGGCTGGATCCTCGTATCGGCACACACTATAACAATCCATCATTTGGTTATGGTGGGTACTGTTTACCAAAAGACACCAAACAGCTTCGAGCTAACTACGCTGATGTGCCTAGTGATATCATTGGTGCTATTGTTGATTCTAACACTACCAGGAAAGATTTTATAGCCAAAAGTATTACCGATAAAAATCCTAATGTTGTGGGTATCTATAGACTGGTAATGAAAGCAGGATCTGATAACTTTAGAGCGAGTGCGATTCAAGGGATCATGAAACGTATTAAAGCTAAAGGTATCGAAGTTGTTATTTATGAACCGACCTTTCATGAAGAGGAGTTTTTTCACTCTAAGGTTATGAAAGACCTAGAAGAATTTAAAAAAATAAGTGATGTGATCGTGGCAAATCGAATATCAGATGATATTGAAGATGTTCAGAGTAAAGTTTATACTCGTGATATCTTTGGTAGTGACAGTTAAATGAAAATATTAGTAACAGGAACAGCTGGTTTTATTGGTTTCCATTTGGCAAAAAAACTGCTTGAACGTGGAGACGAGGTCATTGGGATCGACAATATCAATGACTATTATGATGTGAATTTGAAATATGGGAGATTAAAAGAGTTAGGTATTGATAAAACTAACATAGAGGAACAGAAGCCTGTCTCTTCTACACTTTTCCCAAAACATACCTTTATTAAATTAGATCTTGCAGATAAAGAGGCAATGGAAGCATTGTTCCAAAGAGAAAAATTTGATGCCGTCTGTAATCTTGCTGCACAAGCAGGCGTACGTTATAGCTTAGAGAATCCGCATGCTTATATCGATAGCAACATACAGGGTTTTATGAATATACTGGAAGGATGTCGTCAAAATGGGATCAAGAACCTCTCCTATGCCTCCAGTTCTTCTGTCTATGGACTCAATAAAGAACAACCTTTCAAAACCTCTGATCAAGTAGATCAGCCCATCTCTATTTATGCTGCAACAAAAAAATCAAATGAACTAATGGCACATACGTATTCACATTTGTTTGGTATTTCTACTACTGGTCTTCGTTTTTTTACAGTATACGGTCCATGGGGAAGACCAGACATGGCACCTATGCTGTTTAGTGATGCTATTTTAAACAACCGAGCTATAAAAGTTTTTAATCAGGGCGATATGAGTAGAGATTTTACTTATATTGATGATATTGTAAATGGATGTATCAAAGTCATCGATAATCCAAATACAGAAGTACTTTACCAAGTATATAACATCGGTAATAATGCCCCTGTTCAGCTCATGGATTTCATTCAAGCCCTGGAACAGTCTTTAGGAAAAAAAGCTATGAAAGAATTTCTTCCTATACAGCCGGGAGATGTCAAATCAACCTATGCTGATGTAAGTGGTCTTATTAACGACTTTGATTATAAACCTGACACTTCGATCCAACATGGTGTTGACCAATTTGCAAAATGGTACCAAGAGTTTTATCAATAATGTCTCATAAATTATCTGTAGTGATTATTAGTAAAAATGAAGAGAATTACATAACAGAAGCTATCAAATCAGCTCTTTTTGCTGATGAAGTGGTCCTTCTTGATAGTGGATCAACAGATAACACATGTGACATAGCCAAAAGTCTAGGTGCAAAAATTTTTCACCAAGAATGGCTTGGTTTTGGTCCACAAAAAAATAAAGCACTTGATCATACATCTAATGATTGGGTTTTTGTATTAGACAGTGATGAAAGAATAAGCAAAGAGCTAAAAGAAGAAATTCTGGAAATTTTAAAAAACCCACTTAGTGAAGGTTATTTTGTAGCAAGACTCAATAACTTTTGGGGTAAGGACATTAAAACCTGTGGTTTATACCCAGATTATAGTCTTAGACTTTTCAATAAACAGACAGGTAGGTTTAATGCAGTCAATGTACATGAGAGTGTCCAATTAAACAGTAAACCCGGATATTTAAAAAACCATATGACACATCTGGCTTATAGCAATATCGATGAATTTATAGAAAAACAAAATAAATACTCATCACTCACACATAAAAAAAGAAATATATTTAAAGCCATTTTCAATCCTTATTGGACATTTTTTAAACTATTTATCTTAAAAAAAGGCTTTTTAGATGGTTGGGATGGCTTTATTATTTCAAAACTTTATGCACAATATACTTTTTGGAAGTATATTAAATAGTCATTGTATAAGAGGAGAAGTTAGTGCAAAATTATAATACTTACAGTCACACCCAAATACAATTTCCAGTCAAAACCTTATCTCAATTTATAGAATACTATCCAAAATTATTTTCGCAAAAAAACTTTACTGCATGGAGAACACTATTTGATGATCATGCAACAATGACAAAGGTCCAAGCTTCTAAACTTTCTTCGACAACATACATTGATGAAGCAATGCCTGAACAAATTGAATATGGTAATGAAAATGACACATTCATTGAGGAATGGAATCATGTCGAATCACATGAATATGGTAATATCGCTATAGTGAAAGCAAATTATACTTTAACAGTTGATGCCGAGATAAGAGAAGGTGTTGATATAGTAACGCTTTTAAAAAATAAAGATGGCTGGAAGATCATCAATTTAGTATATGAAGAGACTAAGCTTATCAAGCGTATATAAGTAGAAAGCACATGAAGTTAAGTCAATATATATTACCAGACAAGATCTTTTTAAAATGGAAATACAAAAGAAGGTTTGGTAAAAAACTTGATCTTAAACGACCAAAGACATTCAATGAAAAAATGCAATGGCTGAAACTTTATGAGCGTACTCCCTTACATACACTATGTGCAGACAAATATGCTGTCAGGGAGTATATTAAAACTGTAATTGGCGAAAAATACCTTATCCCTCTTTTATATCATAGTGAAAATGTTGAAAATATTAAACCTGAGAATTTACCTGATGAACCTTTTATTATTAAGACCAACCATGACAGTGCAGGAAGTGTTGTTGTTAAAAAAAACAAGATGCTGACTGGAAAACGATTCGTAAACACTTAAAAAAGAAGCTCTCTAGAAACTTTTATTATACTTCAAAAGAATGGCAATATAAGCATATAACACCTTCTATCATTGTTGAAAAGCTATTAGAAGATAGAAATGGAGAACTTCCAGAGTTTAATTTGCATTGTTTTAATGGAAAAGTTCAATTAATATGTGGATATATTGAGAAAAACTGTACTGCTATTTTTTATAATATGAATTGGGAAGAGCAAGCCCCACCTTGGGTTCAAACCAATAAAAAAAACATTGGAATGACCCCAAAAAACTAGACAAAAACTAATTCAGTAATTCGGAAATAAAAG